>CP127384.1:0-600000 GCA_030285985.1 Aquidulcibacter paucihalophilus | reverse complement strand
TGTGGACGACGCCGCCCAGGGTCCCCAGCGAGGTGATGGTGATGGTCGAGCCCGACAGTTCGTCGCGCTTGGCCGAGCCGTCCTTGGCCGCGCCCGAGACGCGGGCGATCTCCAGCGCCGTATCCCATGGGTCAAGGGATTCGGCGTGGCGGACCACCGGGACCATCAGGCCATTCGGCGTCTGGGCGGCGATGCCCAGGTGGACGGCGGCGTGGGTGGTCAGGACGCCAGCCTCATCATCGTAGTGGGAGTTGATGGTCGGCTGGTCGCGCAGGGCCACGACGATGGCACGGGCGATGAAGGGCAGGACGTTGAGTTTCGGCTGGTCCTTCTTCCGCGTCGCATTGAGGTGGGCGCGGAGTTCCTCGAGGGCGGTGACGTCGATCTCTTCCACATAGGTGATGTGGGGGATGCGGCGGACGCTCTCGGCCATCTTCTCCGCGATCTTGCGGCGCAGACCGATGATGCGGGTTTCGGTGGTGCCTTCGTGACGCTCGTAGGCGGACGAGGTTGATGCTCCGGGTGCGGACGGTGCATGGCCGCCGGAGGCGACCCAGGCGTCGAGGTCGCCGTGCTCGATGCGGCCGGCGGGGCCGGAGCCGGGGACGAACTGGAGCTCGATCCCGAGGTCACGGGCGCGGTTGCGCACGGCGGGGGAGGCGAGCGGGCGTTCGTTGCGGGTTGAGAGGGTTCGTGCGACCGGCGCCCCTCCAGCATCCGTCGCCTTCGGCTTCGGATGGTCGCCCTCCCCGCGGAGCGGGGAGGAGACAGGAGCCGTCTGTCCCCCTGTCAGGGGGACCGAAGCCTGCGGAGCAGGGTTCGAGGGGGGCGGCGCCTCCCCCTGATTGCCCTTGCCCGCGACGCTGAAGCTGACCAGCGGGCCGCCGACGGGCAGCTGATGGCCGGCTTCGCCGTGCAGGGCGACGACGGTGCCGGCGACCGGAGACGTCAGTTCGACCGTGGCCTTGTCGGTCATGACCTCGGCGAGGAGCTGATCCTCGGTGACCGTGTCACCCACCTTGACGTGCCAGCCGACAAGCTCGGCCTCGGCGGTGCCTTCGCCGACGTCGGGGAGTTTGAAGACGAAATTGCCGCCCGATGCGGCAGGGGCGGCGGCGGGCGCGGCCTCGACCTTCGGGGTTTCGGCTTTCGGGGTCGGTGCCGGCTCGGCCTTCGCAGGCACCGGAGCGGCCTCGGCGGACGCATTGCCCGCGCCCTCGACCTCGAACTCCACCAGCGGGGAGCCGACGGCCAGTTGCTGGCCCGGTTCGCCGTGGGCGGCGAGCACCTTGCCGGCGACGGGCGAGGTCAGTTCGACCGTGGCCTTGTCGGTCATGATGTCGGCGATGATCTGGTCCTCGGCGACCATGTCGCCGACCTTAACGTGCCAGCCGACCAGTTCGGCCTCGGCGGTGCCTTCACCGACGTCGGGCAGTTTGAAGACGTAACGACCCATCTCAGCGCCCTCCGGTCATGACGGCCTTCAGGGCCGTGGCGACCCGTTCGGGTCCCGGGAAATATTCCCACTCGAAGGCGTGCGGATAGGGGGTGTCCCAACCGGTCACCCGCGCGATCGGCGCCTCCAGATGATAGAAGCAGCGCTCCTGCACGAGGGCGCTCAGTTCGCCGCCGAAGCCCGAGGTTTTCGGGGCCTCGTGGACGATGACGCAGCGGCCGGTCTTCTTCACGCTGGCCTCGATGGTCTCGATGTCCAGCGGCACGAGGGTGCGCAGGTCGATGACCTCGGCGTCGACGCCGGCATGGTCGGCGCCCGCGAGGCTGACCCAGACCATGGTTCCGTAGGCGAGAATGGTGACGTCATTGCCCTCGCGCATGACGCGGGCCTTGCCGATCGGCTCGACATATTTGCCGGTCGGGACCTGGGCGAGCTCCTGGGCCTTCCAGGGCGACACCGGCTTCTGGTGCCAGCCGTCGAAGGGGCCGTTGTAGAGGCGTTTGGGCTCGAAGAAGATGACCGGGTCGTCGTCCTCGATGGCCGCGGTCAGCAGCCCCTTGGCGTCATAGGGGTTGGACGGAATGACGACCTTGAGGCCGGCGATATGGGTGAACAGGCTTTCGGGCGACTGACTGTGCGTCTGGCCGCCGAAGATGCCGCCGCCGTAGGGCGAACGCACCGTGATCGGGCTGGTGAACTGCCCGCCCGAGCGGTAGCGCAGCTTGGCCGCTTCCGAGACGATCTGGTCGTAGGCAGGATAGATGTAGTCGGCGAACTGGATCTCGACGACGGGACGCAGGCCGTAGGCACCCATGCCGATGGCGGCGGCGACGATGCCGCATTCGCTGATCGGGGCGTCGAAGCTGCGGGTCAGGCCGTGCTTCTTCTGCAGGTGGTCGGTCACGCGGAAGACGCCGCCGAAATAGCCGGCGTCCTCGCCGAAGCTGAGGACGTTGGGGTCCTCGCCCATCTTGATGTCGAGGGCCGAGTTCAGCGCCTGGATCATGTTCATCGGTGCGGTGCTCATGGTCAGACTCCCACCTCGCGCCGCTGTTCGGTGATCCGCCAGTCCTCGGTGGCGTAGACTTCCTCGAACATGGTCTTCACCGAGGGCCGCGACTGGCCGAGGGTGCCGATGGCCTCGGACTCCTTGCCGGCGGCGCGGACCTGTTCGACGGCCTCGGCCTCGGCGGCCGTCTGCTGTTCGTCGGACCATTCGCCCAGGGCGATCAGGTGCTGTTTCAGGCGCATGACGGGGTCGCCGAGCGGCCATTTCTCGGCCTCGTCGGCCGGGCGGTAGCGCAGCGGGTCGTCGGAAGTGGAGTGCGGGGCACCGCGGTAGGTGAAGAGCTCAATGACCGTCGCGCCCTGGTTGGAACGGGCGCGCTCCTCGGCCCACTGGGTCGCGGCCCAGACGGCCAGGAAGTCGTTGCCGTCGACGCGCAGGGCCGGCAGGCCGTAGCCGATGGCCTTGGAGGCGAAGGTGGTCTCAAGCCCGCCGGCGATGCCCTGGAAGGACGAGATGGCCCACTGGTTGTTGACGATGTTGAGGATCACCGGGGCGCGATAGACCGAGGCGAAGGTCAGGGCGTTGTGGAAGTCGCCCTCGGCCGTGGCACCGTCGCCGATCCAGGTGATGGCGATCTTGTCGTCGCCCTTGTAGGCGCTGGCCATGGCCCAGCCGACAGCCTGCGGCACCTGGGTGCCGAGGTTGCCCGAAATGGTGAAGAAGCCGAAGTCCTTGGCCGAATACATGATCGGCAGCTGGCGGCCTTTGATCGGATCCGAGGCGTTGGAATAGATCTGGTTCATCATGGTCGCGAGCGGATAGCCGCGTGCGATCAGAAGGCCCTGCTGGCGATAGGTGGGGAAGCCCATGTCCTCGCGGGACAGGATCATGCCCTGGGCGACGGCGATGGCCTCCTCGCCCGTGCATTTCATATAGAAGCTGGTCTTGCCCTGACGGTGAGCGCGATGCATCCGGTCGTCGAAGGCGCGGGTCAGGATCATGGCCTTGAGGCCCCGACGCAGGGTCTCGGGGTCCAGTTTCGGATTCCACGGGCCGACGGCCTTGCCGTCATCGTCCAGCACGCGGACCAGCCGGAAGGCATGGTCGCGCATGTCGAAGGGCTTCGTGGAAACCTCGGGACGCTCCACCACGCCGGCGGGGTCCAGCTTCAGATGACTGAAGTCCGTCGGGTCTCCGGGCCGGCCCGAAGGCTCGGGCACACGCAGCGAAAGGGCCTGGGTATTGGGCTTTTTCATTCCGTCCTGCCGTTCGGTTGGTCCGACCGCGTTTCCTCGGCTGCGATTTAGCACGCTCTCCCAGGCAAGGCTCGCCTGAATTTGACCTTGCACTGTGCCGATCGGAGGTATTTTATTGCGTCATAACTCGATCAGGAGAAACGCCTTGGCTGACGATCTGGATCCCGTCGACGCCCGTATTCTGGACATCCTGCAGCAGGACGCCGGATTGTCGGTGGCCGAGGTGGCGGACCGGGTCGGCCTGTCGGCCTCGCCGTGCTGGCGGCGCATCAAGAGACTGGAGGATACAGGCTTCATCCGCAAGCGGGTGACGCTGCTGGACGCCACCAAGCTGGGCCTGGATTTCGAGGTCTACGCCATCGTCAAACTGAGCCTGCCCTCGACCGAGAACCTCGACGCCTTCGAGACGGCCGTCTCGGCCTGGCCCGAGGTGGTGCAGTGCGCCACCATCACCGGACGCGAGGACTATGTGCTGCGGATCATCACCTCCGACATGCACGCCTTCGACCAGTTCCTGCGCCACAAGCTGCTCAGCCTCGGCATCGTCTCGGACTGCGAAAGCCATATCGTCACCCGCGGGGTGAAGAATGTGACGGCCCTGCCGCTTGGGATCGTCACGCCGCACGTCAGCTGAGTTACATTACCAATCCTTGAGTTGGCGGCCCTCGCCCGCCGACGGATAGTCGCGGCGACCCTGGGGAGGATCGCCATGCGTATCGTGTCAGCCATAGCCGTGTCCGGCCTTCTGCTTACAGCCGCGTCGGCCTGGGCCCAGACGGCCGTCGAATCAGACGTCGCTGCCTTCCGTCGTCTGCGCGCCGAGGGCGTCGCCGCCGCCAATGCGGACGACCTTGCCCGCGCGACAGGCCTGCTGGCCGAGGCCGACACACGCATTCCCAACCACCCCGGCCTGATGCTGATGCGGGCGCGGCTGGCCGTCGGCGCGGGTCAGCCTGAAGCGGCCATGGCCCAGCTGAACCGCTACGCGGGGGCGGGTCTGGTGATGAACCTGGCAGGGGATCGGGCGCTGTCGGCCCTGACCGGGCATCCGGACTTCGACGCCCTGGCCGCTGTCATCGACGCCAACCGCGCCCCTGTCGGCACAGACCGGCTGTCCGAGGTCGCCCGGATCGACGGCCCTGTCCTTGTGGAAAGCCTGATCCGGGACGAGGCGCGCGGGCGCTGGCTGGTGTCGCAGGTGCGGGGGCGGACGATCGTGGCTCTGGCCGACGACGGGACCGCCTCTCCCTTCCTGGGCGCGGACCCGCAGACGGGCGGCGTGCTGGGCATGGCGATCGACGCCGGGGCGGGGGTGCTGTGGGCCGCCACCTCGCCGCTCGCGCCGTCGGTGCACGGACTGGCCGCGGACGCCGCGCGCCCGGTGCCGGGACTGCTGAAGATAGATCTGGCGACCGGGGCCGTTCTGACGCGTTTCGCGGCGCCGTCCGGACCGCCGGAGCGCGGGCTGGGCGATGTCGTCCGCGCGCCGGACGGGACGATCCACGTCGCCGATTCGGTGACCGGCGAGCTGCTGGTGCTGAGGCCGGGGGCAACGGCGCTGGAGGTACTGCTGCCCGCCGGGACGCTGGGTTCGCCGCAGGGGATGGCGATCACCCCCGACGGGACGGCCCTGATCGTCGCGGACTACTCGTCGGGTCTGTGGCGGGTGGATCGGACGAGCGGCGCGGCGACGCGCCTGCCCCAGCCCGCGATCGACAGCCTGATCGGCGTCGACGGCCTGACCACCGACGGCCGGTTCCTCTACGGTTTCCAGAACGGCGTGGCACCGCAGCGGGTGCTGAAGCTGACGCCCGACGCCGGCTGGGCGTCGATCCTGGGCGTCGAGATTCTGGCCGCCAACCTGCCGATGATCGATGAGCCCACGACAGGGCTGGTCCGGAATCGCGAACTGGTGTTCGTTTCCCGCTCGCAGTGGAGCGATTTCGGCGGTGATGGGGCGCAGACGACGGCCGCCCCCGCGCCGGCCGTCATCGCAAGGCTGCCGCTGGACTGAACGGAGCCTGACATGATCGAAATGGTGATCGACGCCCGCCGCAAGGACCTGGGCGGTTTCGACGTCGGACGGATCCTGCCGTTCCACGCCCGCCGCATGGTCGGCCCCTTCATCTTCCTCGACCAGATGGGGCCGGCCGAGTTCGCACCGGGGTCCGAGGCGATCAACGTCCGCCCTCATCCGCACATCGGCCTGTCGACCCTGACCTATCTTTTCGAGGGCGAGATCATGCACCGGGACAACACCGGCGCGGTCCAGGCCGTGCGGCCGGGCGAGGTCAACTGGATGACGGCCGGCAAGGGCATTGTGCATTCGGAGCGGACCACCCCGACCAAGCGCGCCGAGGGCGGGCCGATGCACGGGATGCAGGCCTGGATCGCCCTGCCCGGCGAGAGCGAGGACTGCGACCCGAGCTTCCATCACTACGCCGGGCCTGACCTGCCGGCCTATGAGAACGCCGGCCTGTTCGCACGGCTGGTGGCGGGCGAGGCCTATGGTGCCTCGGCCCGGGTCAAGACCGCCTCGCCGCTGTTCTATGTCCACTGGGAGCTGGCCGAGGGCGTGCGCACGGCGCCGCCGCCCGGCAAGGGCGCGGGCGGCTATTCGGAGCGGGCGCTCTATGTCGCCAAGGGCGAGATCGAGGTCGGCGACCGGACCTTCCACGAAGGTCAGATGATCGTTCTGGAGCCGACGGCCGAGCCGACCATCAAGGCGATCCGCCCCTCGACCGTCATGGTGCTGGGCGGCGAGCCGATCGGACCGCGGGTGATCTGGTGGAATTTCGTCTCGTCGTCCCAGGCGAAGATCGACGCGGCCAAGGCCGACTGGAAGGCCGGACGCATGGCCCTGCCAGTCGAGGACGACGTGGAATTCATCCCCCTGCCCGACGTGCCCTCCACACCCGAGCCGGCTCCGGCCGTGAAGCCGGAACCGACGCACCCGGTCTGACAGGGCGGCGGGCAGCGCGCCTCCCGAGGCCGGAACCGATTGTCACACCAGCGGCCAAGCTTGTTGACAGGTGAGCCGCCGCGGAGGCACCCAGACCGTGCGGACCGGGCCCCTCTGACGATCGCGTCGATCGTGATGTCGGTCCGCACCGGCGGCGAGGGTTCATGCGTGAACGGTCGCCGCCCTTTAGAGGTGGAACCACCATGTCATCACTGTCCAAGGGCCGTTTCGGCCTCAAAGTCTCTATGCGCCTGGCGCTGCTCTCGGCGCTGGCCGCCGCTGTCCCCGGCGTGGCGCTGGCCCAGGCCTCGCACCAACACCACGCCTGCCCCACGGTCTCCCAGGCGGATGTCGAGAGCCAGTTCGCCAGGTTCAACGATGCCTGGGCAACCGGCAATCCGGACATCGTCACGGCGTTGTTCACGAACGAACCGGTGCTGCTCGCAACGGTTTCCAACACGCCGCGCACGACGCCTGCCATGGTGCGCGACTATTTCGTGAGCTTCCTGCGAAACAAGCCGGTCGGTCGGATCGACACCAGCACGGTCGAGATCGATTGCCAGACGGCTTCCCGGCTCGGCACCTGGACGGTCACCCTGACCGACCCCGCCACCGGCGCCAAGACGGACGTCCGCGCCCGCTATTCGTTCATCTACCGCTTTGAGGGCGGCGACTGGAAGATCGATCATCTGCACTCGTCGATGATGCCGGAAGCCGGCCGCTAGGCGGTTCACCGGAAAACGTTACCCGCCGCGGGCTCCCTCCCGCGGCGGTGCTTTTTCGATCGATGACGATGAAGAGGCTGGTTCCGGTCACGTCGATGGCGTTCCCGTTCAATCCGTCGCGCTCGAAACGGCCCGGGTTTTCGCAGACGGCCCATCTGGATCGACGGGGTGTGTGACCCGCTGCCCCCGTGATCGGCCGTAGCGAGGCCACACGTCGAAGGTCTTGAATCGCAACGCATGGACCCCGATCTGGCGGGACATGACCGCTTTCTCCGTTCTCGACCTGTCCCCTGTCGTCGAGGGCGGCGACATGCGGCGCGCCCTGCTGGAAACCACCGCCTTTGCACAGGCCGCCGACCGGCTGGGGTTCAAGCGGTTCTGGCTGGCCGAACACCACAACATGCCCGGTATCGCCAGCGCGGCGACGGCCGTGGTGATCGCCCAGGTCGCCGGCGCGACGGAGCGAATCCGTGTCGGCTCCGGCGGAGTGATGCTGCCCAACCATGCGCCGATGGTCATCGCCGAACAGTTCGGGACGCTGGACGCCCTGTACCCGGGGCGTATCGACCTGGGTCTCGGCCGGGCGCCAGGAACCGACGGCGAGACGGCCCGCGCCCTGCGCCGCTATTTCGAAGGTGCCGACCGCTTCCCGCAGGATGTGATGGAGCTTCAGGCCTTCCTCGGCGATCCGGTCGCGGGTCAGCGGGTCACGGCCTGGCCGGGGGCGGGATCAAAGGTTCCGCTCTGGCTGCTGGGCTCGAGCCTGTTCAGCGCCGAACTGGCCGCCCATCTGGGCCTGCCCTTCGCCTTCGCCAGTCATTTCGCGCCCGAACTGCTGATGCAGGCGCTGCAGACCTATCGCGCGGGGTTCCGGCCATCGGCGGTGCTGGAAGCGCCCTATGCCATGGCCGTGGTCAATGTGTTCGCCGCGGAGACGGACACGGCGGCGCAGCGGCTGTCGACCTCGATGCAGCAGGCCTTCGCCGCGGTGGTCACCGGCAAGCCGGGGCGGCTGAAGCCGCCGGTGGACGACATCACCCAGGTGCTGGACGGCCGGCAGCGGGCGGCGGTGGGGAGCCGGCTGACCTATGCGGCGGTCGGGGGGCGGGAGACGGTACGGGACCGGCTGGCGGCGTTCATCGCCCGGACCGGCGTCGACGAGGTCATGGTCACCGGCATGGTGTACGACCTTGAGGACCGCATCCGGAGTCTGGAAATCACGGCCGAAGCGGTGGCCGACCTCTAGGCCACGCCCGGCATCCGCAGAAACCCGAGCAGCAGCCGGTTCACCTCCTCGGCCCGTTCCTGCTGGATCCAGTGGCCGGCGCCGGGAACCACGAACTGCATCCGCAGGTCCGGTGCCCAGTCCTTCAGCCCGGCCTCGTGCTGACCCGAATAGTGCCGCACCGGATCGCGATCACCGACCACGAAGGCGGCGGGGACAGTGATGCGGGCGTCCTGCAGATGGGCCGTCAGGGACCAGTTGCGGTCGAGGTTGCGGTACCAGTCGATCGGCCCCTTGAAGCTGGCCTGCGCAAAGGCGTCGACATACTCCTGGAAATGAGCGGCGCTCATCCACGGCGGCAGGGGGGCGTCGTCCGGAACTGTTGAGATGAAGGTCTCGCCCTCGGCGATGAAGCCGGTCGACTGTTGGGCGTCCGGGGTCGCGCCGTCGTAGCCGTAGAAGGCCTTGCGCAGGGCGGTGGCCGGGTCGACGTCAAAGACCATATGGGCGTCATCGGCCTGGAAGCGATTGATGTAGAGGTCGCCCATGCCGAGGCGTTTCGAGATCACCGCCATGGCCGCGGTCGGCGGGCCCTTGGGGCGGCGCGGCTGGAAGGGCACCGACAGGCCGAAGACGGCGCGGAACATATCGGGCCGGGTCAGGGCACAATGCCAGGCGATCGGCGCGCCCCAGTCATGGCCGACCACGACGCAGGAGGTCTCGCCGAGGGCCCGGACCAGATCGACCATGTCCCCCACCAGATGCAGGATGGAATAGGCGTCGCGTTCGGCCGGCCGGTCGGTTCCGCCATAGCCGCGCATGTCGGGGGCGACGGCGCGGTAGCCGGCGTCGGCGAGCGCCTGGACCTGGGCTCGCCAGCTGATGCCGAGTTCGGGGAAACCGTGGATCAGCAGGACCAGCGGGCCGGTGCCGGCCTCGAGGATCTGCTGGCGGAGGCCGTCGGTCTGGATGTGGCGGGTCTGCATCCGGCCAACGGACCATTCGCGCGCCAGGACCGCAAGTCCGCCTAGAGTGTCACGCCCGTCGTACGCATGATCTCGGCGCGGAGTTCGGGCATGCCGTCGCCCTTTTCGGCCGAGGTGACGATCACAGCCGGATAGGCGGCGCCGCGCTTGGAGACGCCCTTGAGGGTCGCTTCCTGGACCCTTTCGGCCTCACCCTTCTTGAGCTTGTCGGCCTTGGTCAGGATGATCTGGTAGCTGACGGCGGCGAGGTCGAGGGCGTCCAGGGCTTCGTCATCGACCTTCTTGAGGCCGTGGCGGGCATCGATCAGCAGATAGACCCGCTTCAGCGTCACCCGGCCGCGCAGATAGTCGCGGCCCAGGTCCTGGAATTTCTTGACCGTCGATTTGGACGCCTTGGCCCAGCCGTAGCCGGGCAGGTCGACCAGCCGCATCTTCCCGTCGAGGTCGAAGAAATTGACCTCGCGCGTCCGGCCCGGCTCGTTCGACGCCCGGGCCAGTTTGTGCATGCCGACCAGGCCGTTGATCAGGCTGGACTTGCCGACGTTCGAGCGGCCGGCGAAGGCGACCTCGGGCAGATCAGGATCGGGCAGTTGCTCGATCTTGGCGCACCCCATGACGAAGGTCGCGGGGCGCGCAAACAGGATACGCGCCTGCTCCAGTTCCTCGGGGGTGAACTCGTCCAACTCAGGCCTTCGCCTTCTTCAGCCGCTCGATGAAGGTGTCGATCGGGTTCTCGGCCTTCAGGCGGTGCATGATCACATACTGCTGGATGATGGTCAGGATGTTGGACCAGGCCCAGTAGATCAGCAGGCCCGCCGGGAAGGTGGCCATGATGAAGGTGAAGACGATCGGCATGAAGGCGAAGATCTTGCGCTGCATCGGATCCGGGGCCGGCGGGCTCATCGCCATCTGCAGCCACATGGTCAGGCCGTAGAAGATGGCCAGGATGCTCAGGGCGAACGTGCCGGCCAGATAGGTGCCGATCAGCGGCGTCGAGGACGGATCCCAGGGGATCAGGCCGAACAGGTTCCAGATGGTCGAGGGATCGGCCGCCGACAGGTCGCGGATCCAGCCGAAGAAGGGCTCGTGCCGCATCTCGATGGTGACGAACAGCATCTTGTAGACGGCGTAGAAGACCGGGATCTGCAGCAGCAGGGGCAGACAGCCCGCCAGCGGATTGATCTTCTCCTTCTGATACAGCGCCATCAGCTCCTGCTGCTGTTTCGCCGGATCGTCGGGGTGTTTCTTCTTCAGCTCCTCCATCTTGGGCTGGAGGGTCCGCATCTTGGACATGCTCTCGTAGCTCTTGTTGGCCAGCGGGAACATGAACAGGCGGACGGTCAGGGTCAGGCCGAGGATGGCCAGACCAAAGTTGCCGAACCAGCCGTAGTAGAGCTCAATCAGCCAGAAGATCGGGCGGGTCAGGAAGAACAGGAAGCCCCAGTCGATGGCGTAGACGAAGCGCGGCAGGTCGAGGCTCTTCTCGTAGCCGGCCAGGATCTCGTTGCGCTTGGCACCGGCGAACAGACGCTGGGTCTCGGTGATCTGGCGACCGGGCGCGATGGTGTGGGCCTCGCCGAGCATGGTGGCCGAGTGGACGTCGGCATGGGCGGCATCGGTGACGCGGAAGGCGGCCTCGATCTGCTCGTCCTGCTGCGGGATCAGGGCGGCCAGCCAGTATTTGTCGGTGATGCCCATCCAGCCACCGGTGGAGGTGTGCTCCTGGACCGGCTTCTTGGCCCAGGCCTGGTATTTCAGCTGCTGGGTCGTGTATTTCCCGTCCTCGCCGAAGGTGCCGATGCCCCCTTCGTGCAGGACCTGCTGGCGGCCCAGGTCGTCCGGAACGCCCTGACGCTCGATCCGGCCCCAGGGCGCGATGGTGATCGGCTGGGCGCTGAAGTTGGCGACGGTGTCGGTGACGGTGAACAGATACTGGGCGTCGATGGCGATGCGGCGCGTGAAGCGCAGGCCGGCGCCATTGTCCCAGGTCAGGGTGACCGGTGTGGTCGGGGTCAGGGATGCGCCTTCGGTCAGGCGCCACGGGGTCGTCGGACCGGGAACGCCGCCGGGGACGTTGGGGCCGTTCCAGCCGAACTGGGCCTGATAGGCATGGCGCATGCCCTCGGGGCGGAACAGCTCGACCGGCGGCGAACCGGCTTCGTTGGTTTCCTGGTAGCCGGTCAGGAACAGGTCATCGATGCGCGCGCCGCGCAGCGACAGCGAACCCGTCACCGTTCCGGTCTGGATCGGGATACGGGCACCGCCCCGGGCGAGGGCGACGGTGCGATCCTCGGTGAAGACGGCGACGGCGGCGGGCGATGCGCCCGTCGTCCCCGCATTCGGGCCGGCGACGGTCTGCTCGGCCGCGGCCTGCTGGGCCGCCTTTCGCGCCTTGGCCTGCGGCTCCATGACGAAGAAGCTGTAGGCCAGCAGCATGATGCCGGCGATCACGACGAAGAGGATCGTGTTTCGGCTGTTGTCGTGTGGAGGCATGGAGATCAGGAATCCTGGCCGGCGTTGGCGGACGTCAAGGGCGCGGTCTTTGGCGCCGGTCGCGGGGTCGCGAGCCTTGTAAGCGCCGATTTCACATCGTCAAGCAAACGGTCCCAGGGACGGTCCGCCGTGCCCATGCGGGCGACGAAGACATAGTCACTGCCCGGGACCGCCAACAGGGGCGCCGCGGCCCGGGCCGCTTCTCTCAGCCGGCGTTTGGCGCGATTGCGGATAACGGCGTTGCCGACCTTGCGCGTGGCGGTGAAGCCCAGCCGGACCGTGGTGACGCCGTCCTGACGATCCAGCCGCTGCACGACCACCGCACCGCGGGCCTCAGAAACGCCCTTCGCGGCCGCCAGAAACTGGGGCCGCGAAGTCATGCGTTCGATTTTGAGAGGGTCGCTCATGCGCCCGAACCCGGGCGCCGGACGATCAGGCCGTCAGGCGCTTGCGGCCCTTGGCGCGACGCCGCGCAACAATCTTCTGTCCGTTCTTCGTGGCCATCCGCGAACGGAAGCCGTGACGGCGCTTGCGCACGAGTCGCGACGGCTGATAGGTCCGCTTCACGTTCGGCTCCTGGGACTGAAAACAAAAAGGCGGCGGAAAGCGTCCGTCGCGGGAAGGGCGGGCGTATAAGCGGCAGGGCCCACGGTGTCAACGCCGACGGCCCGTCTGCGGAGAGACAATGGACCGGATCAAACGCTTTCTGCCCCTGATTTTGCTGGCCGGCGTCATCGCGCTGATCTTCGCCATGGGCTGGAACCGCTATCTGTCGCTGGACACCATCCGCGATCACGGCGCGGATTTCCATGCCTTCAAGGAGGCCAACTATATTCTGTGCCTGCTGATCCTGATGGCGCTGTTCGCCATCCTGACCGCCAGCGTCGTGCCGGGTGTGTTCTTCGTGACCATCACCGCCGGCTATCTGTTCGGCCCCTGGGTCGGCGGCATCTCGACCTCCATCGCGGCCACCGTCGGGGCCCTGATCGTCTATGCGGTCGCCCGCTCAGCGCTCGGCGAGGCCCTGCGGAGGAAGGCAGAGCGTGACCAGGGTCTGATGCAGAAGGTCTGCGAGGCCATCGACAAGGATACCTTCTGGTACGTCCTCGCCTCGCGCCTCGCGGTCGTCGTGCCGTTCCACATGATCAATGTGGCCGCGGGCATCATGTCGGTGCGGCTGATGCCCTATACGGTCGCCACGGTCATCGGCCTGCTTCCGGCGCACATCATCTATTGCTGGATCGGCGCGCGGCTGAACGAGCTGCTCCGGACCAACCCGAATCCGGACTTCCAGGCACTGTTCGGCCAGTTCTGGGCCCCGATGGCCGGCGTCTTCGTCCTGGCGGTGGTCCTGCCGTTCGCGCTCAAGGGACTGCAGGCCGCGCTCGGCCGCAAGGCTGCGACATGAACGGCGCAGCTTTTGGCCCGAGCCTTGCGTTAAATCCGGAATGAACCGGATCCGGCCCCTCCTTGGCGCCCTTCGCAGGGGGCTGCGCCTGCCCGCCGACTGGCGCGAGCGGCTGAAGATCCACGCCCCTGACGCCCTGGCCTGGCGGCTGCTGCTGCTGACCTTCATCTTCACCGTGGTCGTCGAGGTCCTGATCATCGTCCCGAGCGCGGCGAGCTTCCACGAGCGCTGGCTGCTGGACCGGCTGCAGTCGGCGGAACTGGCCTCGGTCGGGGTTGAGGCCCTGCCCTATTCGGCGGTCGAGGACGACGCCGCAGAGCAGCTGCTCGCCATCGGCGGGGTGCAGGCGGTGGTCGTGGGCGACCAGGGCGTGCGCCGGCTGCTGCTGCAGGCCCCCAACCTGCCCCGGACGCCCGATCTGATCGATCTGCGCCAGAGCCGGCCGGTGACACGGATCGCCGACCCCTGGCGCACCCTGTTCGGCCACCCGGACCGGTCGATCCGGGTTCAGGCCCGGCCACGCTACCGCTCGGGCGACTTCATCGAAATCCTGGCACCCGCGGAGCCGCTGAAGGTCGAGCTGGGGGCCTTCCTGCTCAACAGCCTGCTGACCTCGCTGTTCATCTCGCTGGTGGCCGGCGGACTGCTGTACGGCGGTCTGGCCTTTCTGGTGCTGCAGCCCTTGCGGCGTGTTACCCGGTCAATCGAGCGATTCGCCCTCGACCCCGAAGCCGAAGGTGATCCCCCCAGCGACCGCCACGACGAGATCGGCCGGGTCGAGCGCGAACTGGCGCGGATGCAGGAGGAGGTGCGCGTCTCGCTGCGCTCCCGCGCCCGTCTGGTCGCCCTGGGTGAGGCGGTGGCCAAGATCAATCACGACCTGCGCAACATGCTGACCTCGGCCCAGATGGCGTCCGAGCGCCTCGCCGATTCGCCCGACCCCGAAGTGGCCCGCGTACTGCCGCGGCTGGAACGGGCCCTGGGCCGCGCCGCCGCCCTGTCGCGCAATGTGCTGGAGTACGGCAAGAGCGAGGAGCCGCCGCCCCAGCGCATCCGCATCCCCCTGACGTCCGCCATCGAGGCGGCCGCGGAGGACGCCGGGCTGACGCCCGAGGGCGTGCGCCTGAAGAAATCCATCCCGGCGCGCCTGAACCTGCATGCAGACTCCGACCAGTTGCACCGCGTGCTGGTCAATCTGATGCGCAACGCCCGTCAGGCCATCGAAAGCGACCCGACCCGCCGCACGGGTCGCAGGGGTCTGGTTCGCGTCACCGTCTCGACCGGCGAGGGCGACTGCATCATCCAGATCGCCGACGACGGCCCCGGCATTCCGCCGCGCCTGTCGGAAAGCCTGTTCGAACCCTTCGTCAGCGGCCGGGCCTCCGAGGGGGCCGGGCTCGGGCTGGCCATCTCGCGCGAACTGGCTGCCAGCCATGGCGGATCGCTTACCCTGGTCGAGACCGGGCCGACGGGCACGACCTTCGCCCTGCGGCTGCCACACTGACGAGACCAAATCGCCCGATCGGCGTTATCACTGGCGCCGCCGGGTGAAACCGCCCAGCTTCGCCTGATGCTTTTCCGCTCTGGAGATCCTGCATGACCCGCTTCACCGTCGCCGCCGTTGCCGCCCTGTTGCTGGCGGCCGCGCCCGTCGTCGCCCAGACGACCCGGCCGCAGGCCCCCGTCCAGAGGACGACGCCGGAGCGCACCACACCGCCCGCAGCGCCGGCGTCGAGCCCCGCGCCGGGCTCCGAGGAATGGCTGCGGCTGCGTGGCGAAAGCTACAGCGCCGCGCCCGAGGCCCAGCAGGACCCGGACGAGGTCGCCGAGACCATCCGCCTCAACGCCGAGATCGCCGCCCGCAACAACGCCGCCGAGCGCCGCGAGATCGAGGGAACCGCGGCCTGGCAGGCCGAGGACGCCCGCTGGCGCGCCGAAACCGCCCGGCTGGAAACCGAGCGCGCCCAGTGGGAAGCCGAGGCCGCCGCCGCGGAAGCCGCCCGGCTTCGCTACGAGCGCGATCGCGCCGCCTGGGCCGCCGAGGTCGCCGCCTGCGAACGCTCGCCGCGTTCCTGTGTGACGAACGCACCGAAATACTGACGTCGGCTCATGCGCGTCCGTCTGATCCACGGCGACATCGGCTCCGGAAAGACGCGGCGAGCCGCTGCCTGGGTCGAGTCTGAGGGATTGGCGGGACGGACGGTGGCCGGCGTGCTGGCCTTGAAGGCACCGACCGGGCGGCAGTTCCTGGACATCGCCACCGGCGATCAGGTCGCCCTCGAACATCCGGCCGAAGATGAGGTCGCCGTGCCGGTCGGGCGGTTCCAGTTCCGTCAGGCGGCGTTCGACTGGGCCGTCGACCGGATCGGGCAATCGCTCGGGCAGGCCGACTCCGTCGTCATCGACGAGGT
Organism: Aquidulcibacter paucihalophilus; assembly: GCA_030285985.1. Classification (NCBI taxonomy): domain Bacteria; kingdom Pseudomonadati; phylum Pseudomonadota; class Alphaproteobacteria; order Caulobacterales; family Caulobacteraceae; genus Aquidulcibacter; species Aquidulcibacter paucihalophilus. The sequence continues at coordinate 584,069 of CP127384.1, read as the reverse complement.
CGGTCCGCTGGAGCTGCGCGGTGCCGGCTTTGCGCCCCTGCTGGATCGACTCGCGCAGGATCACCCCGGGATCCAGCGGGTCCTGCTGGTCCGCACAGGCCTGGTCGAGGCGGTCGCCGACCGGTTTTGCCGGGGTACCACGACGATTTTCGACCCGGCCCGTAACCTCTGAAACACCGTCGTCGTAACCCATCCGACAGTTGCGCCCTGCACGGAGCCGTGAGAGCGTCCGGCTGCGCGCGCCCGGAGGGACGATTGACTGACATCGGCAACAGCCCGCCCGCCGGCGCTCCGGCGCGTTATCCGGACAGACTGCTGCCGGGCGGACGCACCGACACCTGGCGTCATCCGGCGTGGGTGCGGCTGGCGCACTGGCTGAATGTCGTCGCGGTCGTGGTGCTGATCATGAGCGGGCTCAACATCCTGCTGGCCCACCCGCACCTCTACTGGGGCATCCGCTCGACCTTCGCGGACCCGTGGATCAGCATTCCGAAAATCCCGAACTGGCTGCTGATTCCGCAGGGCCGGAACCTGGCCGATGCCCGCAACTATCATTTCCTGTTCGCCTGGATCTTCGTCCTCAACGGCCTCTCCTATCTGCTGCTGGGTCTTGTGACCCGCCGGTTCGGACGCCGTCTGTGGCCGACGGGCAAGGACCTGAAAGGCATCGGGCCCTCGGTGGTTGAGCACGCACGCTTCCACTTCCCGACCGATGACCACGCCCGCACCTATAATGTGATCCAGAAGCTGACCTATCTGGCGATGATCCTGATCGTCCTGCCGATGATGCTGATCACCGGCCTGTCGATGTCGCCCGGCTTCAACGCCATCGGCGGGATATTGCTGGATCTGATGGGCGGGCGGCAGTCGGCGCGGACGCTGCATTTCATCTCGGCGGGCCTGATCGTCGGCTTCATCGTCATCCACGTCGGACTGGTGATCTGGACGGGCCTGTTCAACAATATGCGGTCGATAATCACCGGCTGGTTCGTGATCGAACCGCCCGGCTCCACGGCAGGGCCGAAATTCCGGCGCAAACCGCCGGCCGATGCGGGAGACGCGCCATGAACCGCCGCCGCTGGCTGACCGGAGCCCTTGCAACGGCCGCGACCGCCCTGCTCTCGGCCTGCGGTCAGGCGGGGACCAGCCTGGCCGAACAGGCGCGGCGGATGGGCGAGGGGCTGACGCGCCGGTCGCAGCGCCTGCTGATCCCGCGCGATGCCCTGGCCCCGACCTACAGCCGCGCCGAGATCTCGCCCGACTTCAAGGCCAATGGCTCGGTCGACCCGGCTGCGGCCGACTACAAGGCGCTCAAGGCCAATGACTTCGCCGACTATCGGCTGGTCATCGACGGTCTGGTCGACCGGCCCCTATCGCTGGGTCTGGCAGAGCTGCGCACCCGGCCGTCACAGAGCCAGATCACCAAGCACGACTGCGTCGAGGGCTGGACCTCGATCGGGGAATGGACCGGGGTGCGGCTGGAGACCCTGCTCGACGAGGCCGGGCTGAAGCCCGAGGCGCGCTACATCGTCTTCCACTGTTTCGACGCCCTGACCCAGACCGAGGACGGGGAGCGCTATTATGAGAGCATCGACCTGATCGATGCCCGGCACCCGCAGACGATCCTCGCCTGGGCGATGAATGGCGAGACCCTGCCCGTGCCGCACGGCGCGCCCCTGCGTCTGAGGGTCGAGCGGCAGCTGGGCTACAAACAGGCCAAATACATCCGGCGGATCGAGGTGGTCGAGAGCTTCGCCCACCTCGGCGGGGGCAAGGGCGGCTACTGGGAAGACCGGGGATACGAGTGGTACGCGGGCATCTGACCCGACGCGGGCTGGGGCTGGCGGCGGTTACGGTTGCTCTGGCGGGGGCCACCGGAACGATGGCGCGGGCCCGGGTCCTTTCGCAGATTGTCCGAACCGGAGCCGGGCCGGTGCGCCTCCATTCCGGCGGGTCCGGAGAGGTCTGGTCGGCCTTCGGCATCCCGTATGGCACCGACACCGGACCGGGACGATTTCAGCCGCCGGCACCGCCAGCGTCCTGGTCCGATCCGTTGGCGGGCGACACTTTCGGCCCCGCCTCGCCACAGCGGGGCAGCGAGCCCAACCAGTCCGAGGACTGCCTGCGCCTGAACGTCTGGACGCCCGCGCCCGAGGCGGGCCGGCGACCGGTGATCGTCTATATTCATGGCGGGGCCTATGCGACCGGATCGGGGTCCAGTCCGCTGACCCACGGGGCGCGGCTGGCGGCGAGGGGCGATGTGGTCGTGGTCACGGTCAACCACCGACTGGGACCGCTGGGCTATGCCTCGCTGGCGCGGCTGGCACCGGGGTTTGAGGACTCAGGCAATCTGGGCCAGCTGGATCTGGTGCTGGCGCTGCAGTGGGTGCGGGACAATATCGCCGCCTTCGGCGGCGATCCCGGCTGCGTGACCGTGGTGGGGCAGTCGGGCGGCGGGGCCAAGATCGCCACCCTGATGGCCATGCCCGCCGCCGCGGGCCTGTTCCACCGCGCCGTGACCATGAGCGGCCAGCAGGTGACGGCCTCGGGGCCGCTGAACGCCACCCGCCGGGCCGAAGTCTGGCTCGAGGCGCTGGGCCTGACGCCCGACCGGATCGACGCGGTCCGCACGATGCCGGTCGAGCGGCTGATCGAGGCGGCGGGCGCGACCGACCCCATCCTGGGCGGTTCGCTGTATTTCGGGCCGGTGCTGGACGGGCGGAGCCTGACCCGGCACCCGTTCTGGCCCGACGCCGCGCCGCAGTCGGCTCCCATCCCGATGATGATCGGCAACACCCGCGAGGAGACGCTGGCCTTCCTCGGCGGCGACCCGGCCAATGCGGGTCTGACGTGGGATGCGCTGCCCGCACGGCTGACGCCGTCGCAGATGCGGATCGACGTGGCCCCGGAAGAGGTCGTGGCCTGGTATCGCACCAGTCACCCGGAGATGAGCCCCGACCAGGTCCTGATCCGCGCCACCACCGCCGCCCGCAGCTGGCGCGCCGCCGTGATCGAGGCCGAGATGCGGGCCGCGCAGGGGTCGCCCGCCTTTGTGTATCAGCTGGACTGGGCCAGCCGCCTGCCCAACGGCCGGACCGGCGCCTTCCACACCTCGGACATCCCCCTGATGCTGGACAATGTCGCCGCCGAGGGCTCGGGCGCGGCGGGGCCGGAGGCCCAGGCCATGGCCGACCGGATGAGCGACGCTCTGCTGGCCTTCGCACGCACAGGCGACCCGAACCACGCCGGCCTGCCGTGCTGGACACCCTATTCGCTGGCGCGGCGCGAGACGATGATCATGGACCTGCCGCCCCGGATGGAGAACGATCCGCGCGGCGACGAGCGGCGGTTCTTCGGGCGGATTCCGTATATTCAGCCAGGGACGTGAGGGCCGATCAGGCCTCCGCGCCCTCGGTCCGCTTCTTCATCATGGCGTCGAAACTGCCCCAGACGCCTTCGGGCCCGTGCCAGGCGCCGGTCGTGGCGGCCTTGGAGTATTCGGTGGCGCGAGCTTCGAAGAAGTTGGCGTGTTCCACGCCTGACAGCAGGGACTGCAGCCAGGGCAGCGGGTTTTCCGTCACGCCATAGACCTCGGGCAGGTGCAGCTGGCGCAGACGCCAGTCGGCGATGAAGCGGATGTACTGTTTGATGTCGTGCGGCGTCATGCCGTTGACCGGCCCCATCTCGAAGGCCAGGTCGATGAAACGGTCCTCCATCTCGACCACGGTCTTGCAGCATTCGACGATGTCATCCGCCACGGCCTGGGTGACGGCACCCGTCTCCTTGTTGAAGGCGTGGTAGAGCTTGATGATGCCGTCGCAGTGCAGGCTCTCGTCGCGGACCGACCAGCTGACGATCTGGCCCATGCCCTTCATCTTGTTCTGACGCGGGAAATTCATCAGCATCGCGAACGAGGCGAACAGCTGCAGCCCTTCGGTGAAGCCACCGAACATGGCCAGCGTCCGGGCGATGTCGCCGTTGGTCTCGACCCCGAACTTGCCCATGAAGTCATGCTTGTCGCGCATGGCCTCGTATTCCATGAAGGCGCCGAACTCGCTCTCGGGCATGCCGATGGTCTCGAGCAGCAGGGCGTAGGCCGCGATGTGGATGGTCTCCATGTTGGCGAAGGACGCCAGCATCATCTTGACCTCGGTCGGTTTGAACACCCGACCGTAGCGCTCCATGTAGTTATCCTGGACCTCGATGTCGGCCTGGGTGAAGAAGCGGAAGATCTGGGTCAGCAGGTTGCGTTCCGACGGCGTCAGATTGGCCGCCCAGTCCTTGCAGTCCTCGCCCAGCGGCACCTCTTCGGGCATCCAGTGGACCTGCTGCTGCTTCTTCCACATGTCGAAGGCCCACGGATAGCGGAACGGCTTGTAGGCCGCCGAGGCGGTGAGCAGGCCTGGGGTGGTGGGCTTGATCGAGACGTGCGCGTTCATCGGTACGGGGCTCTGAAGCGAATCCGGGATTGAGGATTCACCATGCGGGCGGAAAGGCCCGGCGCCAAGCCAAATCAGGGCTATATTGCGATCACTTTTTTCGCGACCGCTAGATGTAGTAGGCGCGCCGCACGTCTCTGGGGACGCCGCTGGGGACAAGCCCAAGCGCTCCCTATGGCTGGGCGTGCAGTTCCTGGGCGCGGAATGGTGGCCGACGCCCTAGCCTGACCGTCGGAAAAGGAGGCACCATGACCTATACCGTCTATGGCGCGGCGGGCTCGGGATCGGTCCCGGTCGAGGCGGCCCTGACCCTGATCGGGGCCCCCTACACGGTGATCGAGGCAGTCACCTGGGAGGGCGAGGCCGGGCGGGACAAGGTCGCCGCGGTCAATCCGATGCGCCAGATCCCGGCCCTGGTCACGCCCGAAGGCGAGACCCTCACCGAGAGCGCGGCGATCCTGATCTGGCTGGCCGAAAAGTATCCCGAGGCGGCGCTGGCACCGGAGCCGTGCGATCCGCGACGGGCGCAGTTCCTGCGCTGGATGACCTTTGTGCCGGCGGCGGTCTATTCGATGTTCTGGGTCCGGGACGAGCCGTCGCGGCTGGCCGGCGACGATCCGGCCGCCCGGGAACTGATCAAGGTTCGCACCGCAGACCGTATCGCCGACTGCTGGGCGGCGATGGAAAGCCAGATCACACCGGGGCGTTTCCTTCTCGGCGCAGAGCTGACGGTTCTGGACCTCTATGTCTCGGTCGCCAGCCGCTGGACGCCGCACCGCCAGCGGTTCCATGAGGTTGCCCCGCGCATGGGCGAGGTGATGCGACGGGTCGACGCCCTGCCGGAGTTGACGGCCTTCTGGGCGGAGCGGTTTCCGCTGGTCGGCCGTTACGGCAGCTGATCAGGCGGCCTGGGCCTCAAGGATCACGCGCGCAGCCGGAAGGTCGCCGGACAGGGCCAGGTTGACCATCGACAGCAGGCCGGCCTGGCTGATCGGCTTGGCCATATGGGCGTTCATACCGGCGTCGAGGCAGCGGTTCACATCCTCGGGCATGGCGTCGGCGGTCATGGCCACGATGGACAGGGCTCCGGCGGCACCCGGCATGGCGCGGATACGGCGCGTGGCTTCCAGCCCGTCCATGTTCGGCATGCGCACATCCATCAGTACCAGGTCGAAGGACTGCTCCGCCACGGCGTCGAGCGCCTGTTGGCCGTCGCAGACCTCCACCACCTCGCAACCGAAGGCTTCCAGCATGATGCGGGCGACCTCGCGGTTGACGGGGTGATCGTCGACGACGAGCACGGAGGGTGGGCGGCCGCCATCCTCGGCCGGCGCGGACGCCTCGCCGGGACGGAGGTCCTCGGCGACATCGGCGGCCCGTTCGAACGGCAGGTGCAGGATGAAGGTCGAGCCTTCCCCGACCCGGCTGTCCACATCGATCCGTCCACCCATCCGCCGCACATGGCGCGCCGCGAGGGCCAGGCCGAGGCCCATCCCGGAGTGATTGCGCCGGATCGAGGCATCGCCCTGGGCGAAGGCCTCGAACAGGTCCGGCAGGATTGACGGTTCAATGCCGCAGCCGGTGTCGGAAACCCGGATACAGACGCCGTCGCCGGCGCGATCCAGCCGCACCACGACCTCGCCGCGCTCGGTGAATTTGACCGCATTGGCGACCAGCGGATGCAGGGCCTGGCGCAGGGCGCGCCGGTCGGCGGTGAAACGGGCCTGGGCCGGCAGGCGGTCGTCGATGACCAGGCTGAGGCCCCGCGCCTCGGCGGCCGCCAGGCTGGGCGCGACCGTCTCGCGGGCCACAACGGCGAGGTCGAGCGGTTCGTTCGACAGGGTGTCGTCGCCGCGGGCGAAGTCGAGAATGTCCTCAACCAGCATCAGCAGGCCGTCGCTGGATTGGCGGATCTGACGCGCCTGACGGACCGCGTCGGCGTCCAGGCCGGGGCGGCTCGCCAGGACATCGGCGAAGCCGGCGACGCCGTTCAGCGGCGTGCGCATCTCATGGCTCATCATGGCGAGGAAGCGCGAGCGGGCGGCGGCGGCGTCCTCGGCGGTCCTCCGGGCCTCCTGGGCTGCGACGGTGCGGGCGCGCAGGCGGGCCTCCAGCCGGCGTCGTTCGGTCATCACCGTCGAGACCGGCAGGATGGTGGCGACCATGGCCAGAAGATACAGATTGTAGATGCCGAGGCGGTGCAGCATGGGCGAAACGCCCTCGAGGCCCGGGACTTCGGCAAGCCGCGTCAGGTGCACAGGGCCGTGCCCGGTCAGGGTCGCCACGCCGGTGATCCCGGCCAGCAGGATCAGCGCACCCGCCGTCTTGGTCGGGGACAGCCTCAGACCGATCAGAAGCATCGGCGGGAAGGTCAGATAGGCGATGGCCAGATTGTTCTGCCAGAAGGCCGCCGTCGTCACGACCAGCATCAGCGCGAACAGGCCGATGGCCTCGGGGGCCCGCGCACGGGCCATGCCCTTAAAGCGATGGGCCCGGGCGACCAGCAGCAGGACCGGTGTCATCAGCAGCAGTCCGAGCAGTTCCACGCTGACGAAGGAATAGATGCTGAACACGGTGGCGGTGCTGAAGCCCATGCCGCGAATAGCCATGAACACGCCGAAGCCGATGGCGGTCGTCACGGCGACCGCGGGGAAGGCGGAATAGCCGGCAAAGGTCAGCAGGCGCTTCGGTCGACGCATGTCGAGCGCCGCGCCGCAGACCCGGCGGGCGAGGAAGGCGCACAGGAAGGCCTCGCCCATATTCATGAGGGCGTTCAGCCAGAGCAGTATACCGGCGTCGCCGCGGATGATGTTGCTGAACAGATTGATCGTGAAACAGGCGGTCAGCACAGCCACGGCGGGACGGCGATGCAGCTGCAGCAGGGCCGCGGCCAGAATGCCGTTCGAAAGCCAGACCGCGACCGCGTCAAAGGTCGCCACGCTCCAGTGGCCGATCAGCTGCGACGCGGCGAACAGCAGCACATAAACCCAAGCCGCAGGGCCCGCGATGCGGCCTGCCTCATGCCTGAAAAGACGCCAACGTCCCCGCAACCGGTTTCCTCCGGCCATATCCAATGTCGGAAGTGTTACAGCCAAGGCGTAAACAAATCGGACGTGCCGTGGGATGTCCGCCTGCTTCAGGCGGTCCGGCCCTGAAACGCCTCTCGCGGCCGGAATCTCCGCCAGACCAGCCAGGTCAACAGAGCGGTCGCGACGCCCAGAACGTCGGCGAGGAGATCACCCCAGCTCGGATCACGACCGACATAGCCCTGGATCACTTCCACAGCCGCCCCGAGCGCGATCGCCAGCAGCACCGCCCCGATCCGCGGCAGCCGCCGAAACAGCACGCCGAGGCTCCAGAGGACCAGGCCGAAGGCGATGAAATGCGCCGCCTTGTCCCAGATCACCTTCTCGGACTCGATCGTGCCGCCCGGTGCCAGCATCAGGGCGACCAGGACGACAAGGACCAGGGCGCCGGCAAGGCGAAGAAACAGACGCATAGGACTCTGTGCTTTCGGGAGACGTCGCTTCTATCAGCCCGCGAGCAGGACCCAAACCCCGGTCGCCGCGAAACCCGCCGCCGCCGCCATCCGGATCCAGCCGAGGGGCAACCGTTCGGCCGCCGTCTCACCCAGCAGGACCGCCGGGCCGTTCACCAGCATCATGCCGAGGGTGGAGCCGGCGACAACAAGCGGCAGGTTCTGGAATTGCGCGGCCAGCATGGCCGTGGCGACCTGGGTCTTGTCGCCCATCTCGATGACGAAGAAGGCAGCGGTCGTGGTCCAGAAGACGCCGGCGAAGGTCTTTTCGGTCCTGTCAGGCGTCTCGTCGAACCGGTCCGGGATCAGGGCCCAGGCCGCAAAGCCGAGGAAGGCGATACCGACGACCCAACGCACCCAGTCACCGTCCATAAACCGTGCCAGCACCGAGCCGGCCAGGGCGGCGAAGGCGTGGTTGGCGAGGGTGGCGACCAGTATGCCCAGCAGGATCGGCAGGGGCCGTCGCCAGGCCGCCGCCAGCATGATCGCCAGCAGCATGGTCTTGTCGCCTATCTCCGCAATGGAGACGAGGCCGGTCGAGATAAGGAAGGCTTCCAATACATCATCGTTCGCGGGGGTTCGGCGGACAAACCATTGGCATCGCAGCCGGCCCCCGCGTGGAAGCACCCTGCGAAGCCAGCGGTCTTGCCGTGATGTCCTGGGGTCCTATCGCTCGCGCCGCGGGCGCTCGCTGCTTGAGGACCATGCCCTCAAGTCGCCGCGCACCGCGTGCGTGGCATAGGGCCACAAGAACCTTTCCGCGCCATCCTCTCCGGGCGAGAGGAAGTGTGTTGACGCGAACCCCGCTGAGAGATGCGGGCGGCTACTCCCCGATGACGCGCGGGTCTCTATCGGCGATCGGCTCGTCCGGCAAGGCCTCGTCATGCGGACCGGCTGTGTGGACCGCCTGTCGACGCTGCACGGCATAGGCGACCAGCCACAGGGCCATGGCCCAGGCCGCCCCCACGCTCCAGCCCGCCAGCACGTCGGTGGCCCAGTGTGCCGCCAGATAGACCCGGGTCAGGCCGACGATCAGGGTCAGCAGCAGGGCGACGCCCAGCACATAGGCCTTGAAGCGCCGCCGCGGAAATGCCCGCGTCAGCATGACGCCGATGCTGAGATAGAAGACCGCCGACAGCAGGGCGTGGCCCGAGGGGAAGCTGGCGTTGATGGTCTCAACGGCGCGGAAGGCTTCCGGCGGCCGGTCGCGCTCGAACAGGGCCTTCAGGCCTTCGCTCATCGCCACGCCGCCGGCGAGGCCCAGCACCAGCAGCAGGGCCGACAGCCGTTTGCGCTGGAGGATCAGGAATACCACCACGATCACGGCGAACAGGCCGAGGACGGCGATCCCGCCGAGGGAGGTCAGGTCGAGCGCCGCGGTTTCAAGCCAGGGCGGACCCCAGCCGTCCGCAGAGCCGCCGGGCCGCATCGCCTGCAGAACGGCCTGGTCGAATGCCCGGCCGTCGGCCTCGGTCATGTCGTCGGCCAGTTCGACGAAGGTGATGATGCCCCCCGCCACGATCAACAGGGCGGCAAGCGCGACAATTTCGGTCCGGGCGATACGCCACAGCCGACGCGCAAACGGGACAATCGGGGATGAAGTCATCGGTCGCAAACGGTCACGCTTGTGGGACGTTCCCACCGGAAATTTATTTCCACAATCCTGTCGGATCGCACACAGGAAGCTGGTCGGGGCGGCAATCCCCACGGTGGCTGAATCCGGCAGGTTTGTGGCTAGATCGAATCACTCACACCGAGGGCTGATACGAAAATGTCATCCATGAAGTTGCCCCTCACTCAAAATTTGAGGGCTTGGCCAGTAACCAATCATGAACCACATTTAGCGCTGTAATGATGTTGACCACACAACATCTGGCGTATCGACAAGCACTCGGGGCGGATCATGGCAGGCGGTGAAGCGTTGAAGACGGTGGAATTTCCGTCGGTTGCAGGCAGCGATACGGCTGCGCGTCCCCATTTGTCCGTGGTGCGCTCCCTCCAGCTCGACCGGACCCGTGACGACCTGCTGACCGACTTCGGCAAGAAGACGCTGGAAGATCGCTATCTGCTGCCCGGCGAGAGCTATCAGGACATGTTCGCCCGCGTCGCCACGGCCTATGCCGACGACCACGAGCACGCCCAGCGCGTCTATGACTATATGTCGAAGCTGTGGTTCATGCCCTCGACGCCGGTGCTGTCGAACGGCGGCGCCGATCGCGGCCTGCCGATCAGCTGCTTCCTGAACTCCGTGGCCGACAGCCTCGACGGCATCCAGTCGGTCTGGAACGAGAACGTCGCCCTCGCCTCGAACGGCGGCGGCATCGGCACCTACTGGGGCGGCGTCCGGTCGATCGGCGAGAAGGTCAAGGGCGCCGGCCAGACCTCGGGCATCATCCCCTTCATCCGCGTGATGGACTCCCTGACGCTGGCGATCAGCCAAGGCTCGCTGCGCCGCGGTTCGGCTGCCGTCTATCTGGACGTCCACCACCCGGAGATCGAGGAGTTCCTCGAGATCCGCAAACCGTCGGGCGACTTCAACCGCAAGTCCCTGAACCTGCACCACGGCATCAACATCTCGGACGCCTTCATGGAGGCCGTGCGCGACGGCCGCACGTTCGACCTGCTGTCGCCCAAGAACCAGGCGGTCGTGAAGACTGTCGACGCCCGCACCCTCTGGCAGAAGATTCTTGAGATCCGCCTGCAGACGGGCGAGCCCTACCTGATCTTCTCCGACACTGTGAACCGCCAGATGCCGCAGCATCAGCGCGATCTGGGCCTGTCGGTCAAACAGTCCAACCTGTGCAGCGAGATCACCCTGCATACCGGCCGCGACCACCTGGGCGTCGACCGCACCGCCGTCTGCTGCCTGTCCTCGGTCAACGCCGAGAGCTTCCTGGAATGGCGTGAGGAGCCGCAGTTCATCGAGGACGTCATGCGTTTCCTCGACAATGTGCTGGAAGACTTCATCCGTCGCGCCCCGCCGGCCATGGCCGCGGCCGTCTACTCCGCCAAGCGCGAGCGTTCGGTGGGTCTGGGTCTGATGGGCTTCCACTCCTTCCTGCAGGCACAGGGCGTGGCGTTCGAGTCCGCCATGGCCAAGTCGTGGAACATGCGGCTGTTCAAACATCTGCGCCGCGAGGCCGACAAGGCCAGCCGCCTGCTCGCCGAAGAAAAGGGCGCCTGCGAGGACGCTGCCGAGCGCGGCGTCATGGAGCGCTTCTCGCACAAGCTGGCCATCGCCCCGACCGCCTCGATCTCGATCATCTGCGGCGGCACCTCGGCCGGCATCGAGCCGATCCCGGCCAACATCTATACGCACAAGACCCTGTCGGGCTCGTTCGCGGTCAAGAACCCCTATCTGGAACGGATCCTGGGCGAGAAGGGCATCGACACCGAGGCGGTGTGGAGCTCGATCCTCGAACACGAGGGCTCGGTGCAGCACCTCGAAGGCCTGACCGACGACGAGAAGTCGATCTTCAAGACTGCCTTCGAACTGGACCAGCGCTGGATCGTCGAACTGTCGGCCGACCGCGCCGCGGAAATCTGCCAGGCCCAGTCGATCAACCTGTTCATCCCGGGCGATGTGAACAAGTGGGACCTGCACATGCTGCACTGGTCGGCGTGGGAGAAGGGCGTGAAATCGCTCTACTATCTGCGCTCCAAATCGGTTCAGCGGGCCGCTTTCGCGGGTGCCGAGGACAAGGTTGAGGAAGAGGTCGATCCCAACCAGCCGGACCTCTTCAGCGCCGCCCGCACCGACTACGACGAGTGCCTGGCCTGCCAGTAGGGCCGCGGGCACCGTCCACCGCGCTGTGACCCCGGAACCTCGCTTTTCGCCCGACGTTTGTCGGCCGGAGCAGAAGTCTGTTGGCGAGGCCGCCCGCATCGTGCAGGGTTGCCTTCGTTAACGGATCGGGAGGACCGTTGATGCGTATGACGGTTGTTGCGTTCGGAGTGTTGGCGACTGTGGCCTGTGCGGCCCCGGCGCACGCCGTCGCATCACCGCCGGAAACCCAGGTCCCCCTGTCCAATCCGTGGGTCGTCGCCCGTGAGCCTGACGCCACTGTTTCGGACCTCCTGACGCGAATCGACCGCGAGGACCGCTTCGCCCAGGCGGACCGCCCGACCTTCGGACCCGAAGAGGGCTGGAGCGGCTATGCGCCCCCCTCACGGGACCGGACCTCGCCCTGGGTCGCCTCAAACCGCGACGTCTGGTTCGAAAACAACGCCTTTGACGACCGGCTGCGGCTGCGCACCGAAGGTCCCGTGCGCCGGGTCGATGGCTCGCCCCTGCCGCCCGGACCGCTCGATCCTGCGGCCTATGAGGCCGAGCACTACGATCTGACCTACACCCGCGGCTGGACCGAGATTCTCGGCCGGACGGCGTCCGGGCTCGACGTCGCCCTGACGCCCCATGTCGGCGTGGGTGTCGGATCGCGTGGCGGCTCGACCGAGGCCGGGGCGACCCTGCGTATCGGACCCGACCTCGACCGGCTGGTGCCGGAGGGCGAAGAAGCGTTCGGCCAACGGCCGCGCTGGTATCTCTATGCGGCCGGCTCGGGCCGTGCGGTCGGCTACAACTGGGCCCGCAACCGGGACGGCGAATTCGCCCGCTCGGGCGTCAGCCATGACGCGGGCTCCTTCATGGGCGACGCCTCGCTCGGCGTGGCCATGCGGCGGGGACCCGTCCAGAGCTCGATCGGCCTCATCTATCGCCAGATGGGCGTCGAGGGCCTGCGGGCCGGCGAGGGCGTCGACACCGACGTGTCCGAAGGCGTCATCGCGTTCCAGCTGTCGATCAAGCCTCAGTAGGGATGAGGGATGAGGCTACGCCCGTCATCCCGCCCCGGATATCTCTTCCCTAATCCCTAATCCCTGTTCTAGCGACGCCCTCCCGCCGGTCGTCAGCGCCGCCGTCCCAGGCCCAGACGCCGTCCGGCCCCTGGCGCCAGAGTCCGCCGTGCAGGCCGGAGGTTTCGCTGTCGTTGGGTCGCAGGGTCACGCCGCGGGCCGTCAGATCGGCGCGCAGGGCCTCGGAGAACCGCTCCGTATCCGCGCCGAAGCCATCCCCCCGCGCCACCAGATTGGGCAGGTTGAACGCCGTCTGGACGGGCAGGCCCCAGTCGAGCGTCGCGATCAGGGCGCGGGCGTTATAGGCCAGGATCGACGGGCCGCCCGGTGAGCCCAGGGCTCCGACCAGCCGCCCCTCACGGTCGAGGATGAGGATCGGCGACATCGACGATCGCGGCCGCTTGCCCGCCGCAGCCGCGTTCGCGGCCGGCGCCCCGTCCGCCCGCGTCGGCGAGAAGGAAAAGTCGGTCAGCTGGTTGTTGAGGAAGAAGCCCGCCGCCATCCGGCCCGAGCCGAACACGCTCTCGACCGTGGTGGTCATGCTGACGGCGTTGCCCTCGGCGTCGACAATGACGAAATGCGAGGTCCCCGCCGGCTCGTTCGTCGAATCGGGACCGGCCAGCACCCCGCCCGGTGGCGTCCCCGCCTCGGCCGCCCCGGTCAGGCCCGGGGCCAGCGCCGCGCGCGCGGCCGTATAGCCGGGGTCGAGCAGCCCTTGTACCGGCACCCTGACAAAGCCGGGGTCGCCGACATAGCGGTCGCGGTCGGCGTACATCAGCCGCTGGAGCTGGGCGAAGGCGGTCCAGGCCTCCGCGCTGTCGGAGCCCAGGGCGATGTCCGGCGTCTGTTCCGCCATGGCTAGCAGTTGCAGCACCGCCACGCCGCTGGAGGGCGGCGGCGGCACGCAGATGACATAGATCCTGTACGGCCGGCACAGGGCACCGCGCTCGATCGGCTCATAGGCGGCGATGTCCTGCGCTGTCAGGGTGCCCGGACGCGGCGTCTCGGCCACCGTCGCGGCGATCTCGCGCGCGACCCGGCCGTTGTAGAAGGCCCCGGCCCCGCCGGCGGCGAGTTCGGCCACGGTCTCGGCATAGGCGGGATTTTTCAGCACATCGCCCGCGACATAGCGCTGGCCGTCGGGCTTTGTGAAATAGGCGTCGGCCCAGCGCGTCCGCCCCTGCCCCCGGCTGGCGGCGATGAAGCCGGCCAGACGCGGGCTGACCGCAAAGCCGTCGCGCGCCAGCCGCTCCGCGTCGCCGAACAGGGCGTTCCACGGCAGCCGGCCATGCGCCGCCTGGGCCATGGCCAGCATGGCCACCGCGCCCGGCGCGCCGGTCGAGCGGCCGCTGAGGATGGCTTCACCGACCCCGAGCGGCCGCCCGTTCTCATAGAAGAGTTCGGGCGTCGCCGCCGCCGGCGCGGTTTCACGCCCGTCATAGCTGGTGACCTCGCCCGTCCCCGCGTCGAACACCATCATGAAGGCCCCGCCGCCGAGGCCTGACGACTGCGGCTCGACCAGGCCCAGGACCGCCTGCACCGCCACCGCCGCATCCACGGCCGAACCGCCCTCGCGCAGGACCTTCAGCCCCGCCTCGACCGCCAGCGGATTCGCCGCCGCCACAAAGGGGCCGCGCGCCATCGGGGCAAGGGGGGCTTCCGGCGCCGGGACGGGAGCCGGGACGGAATCCCCTGAGGCCCAGGGCAGGACCGGTCCGCCCGCACAGCCCGCCAGGGCCACCGTCGCCGCGACAACGGCGGCCGTGACCGCGCGCAGGGGCCGAAGCGGAAGGACGATCATGGCGGACTCACTGGAAGGCGAAAGCGGGAAGGCGGCGCACCTTGGCCCGCCGTCCGCGCGAACGAAACCCCCTGCCCGGCACCGCCTTCGATGGCCGAACGGAAAGGATCAAGGAAAACCCGCCGGACAGCCCTTGCCCCCCGCCCCTGCCTCCGCTAGATACCCGCCCTCGCCGTTCGCGGCCAAGCGCGCCCGTAGCTCAGCTGGATAGAGCATCAGACTACGAATCTGAGGGTCGGACGTTCGAATCGTTCCGGGCGCGCCATTTTCTTTCAAACATCTGTCGGAAGAAGCGGCCGTTGGGCCGAAGTCCGGGCCGGGTATGGTTTGCAGGAAGCCGGACGCCCTTTTCGGGTGATGGTCCGCGCGAGGTGCGGGCTCAGTTCGAAGGCGATCGACGCTCGCTCCAGACATCCAGGTCCGGCTCGAGCCCGATCAGGGCCAGACCCGATGCGATGGACTCAAACTCGCCGCCCGTCTCGATTCGTTCAACGCCAAATCGTCGATGGAAGATGTCTCTCACGGCGGGGACAAACGACGTGCCGCCGGTCAGGAATATCCGGTCGATCTGGTCGGTCGCCAATCCCGATAGCTCCATCGCGTCATCGACAGCCTTCTCCATGGCCGCGAGGTCCGGCGCGATCCAGGTTTCGAACTGTGAACGACTGACGGGCTTCTCGATACGGATGGACCCGGCAACGAAGGAGAAGGTGGCTTCGTCGCGGCTCGACAGGTCCATCTTCAGCGCTGATACGGCGCGGTAGAGCGCATAGCCGTGATTGTCGTCGAGGATCTCGATCATCCGGTCCAGCTTTTCCGGTTCCAGGGCCGTGCGGGACAGGGCGCGGATGTCGCGCATCTCCCTGGACGCCCTTAGCAGCGCAAGCTGATCCCAGCGCGCAAAGGCCGCGTAGTAGCGTTGCGGGATTGGAAGTGATTTGCCGAACGACCGGTACTCCCCGCCCTTGCCCAGTTCCGGCGACACCAGGTGGTCGATGATGCGGTAGTCGAAGGCGTCGCCCGCCACGCCGACACCCGAGCGAGCCAGGGGGGTCGAGCGAAGGCCTTCCGGGGACCGTTCGAAGCGCACGATCGAGAAGTCGCTGGTTCCGCCGCCGAAGTCGGCCACGAGGACGTTGGCGTCCGCACTGAGCGTCCGCGCGAAGAAGAAGGCCGCGCCGATCGGCTCATAGGCGTAGCGGATGTCGGTGAACCCCAGGCGGGCGAAGGCGGCCTCATAGCGTCCGAGCGCCAGCTGTTCATCCGGTGCGCCGCCGGCGAAGGTCACCGGCCGGCCGACGATGACGCGGGGCGGCAAGGCGGCCATCCGCTCGCCGCCGTGCGCGCGAAGGCGCAGGAGGAAGGCGCCGAGCAGATCCTCGAACCTGTAGCGTCGGTTGTCGATCACCGTGTCAGTGAAGGCGGCGCTGGCCGCGAAGGTCTTGAACGACTGGATGAACCGGGTCTCCAGGGCGTCCTCGACATAGGCGTCAATGGCCCAGGGCCCGGCTTGCACGACCCGTTCGGAGGACTGGTTGCCCGCGGCCGGCCGGACCTGGAAACTCAGGGTCGAGCGGAACGCTGTCACCTCCCCCGGGGGGGCATCGAAGCGCAGAACGACCGCAGCGCCGTCGGGACCGGTGATGGCGACGACGGTGTTGGTCGTGCCGAAATCAATGCCGACCGTCGGCGCGGTTGCGGGGATCATGCACGAGGCTCCGGACGGTGGGCGGCGTTCCTAGCCCAAAACACCGGGCAATGCGCCCCGCGCGTTCAGCGAACAGATCCTCCCGGGCGGTCAGGCAGCCTCGGCGTCGAGTCCCGGAGCCGCGGCGGTCAGGACCTGATCTATGCCGGCGAACAGGGTGGCCATGGTCACCGGCTTGGCCAGGTGGCCGTCGGCGCCGGCCTTGCGTCCGGCCTCGACATGTTCGGGCATGGCGTTGGCCGTCAGCATGAGGACCGGCGTACGATCCCGGCCGCGCTGCAGCTCGAAGGCGCGGATTTCGGCGGTGGCGGTCAGGCCGTCCATCACCGGCATCTGCATGTCCATGAGGACCAGGTCGTAGGTACCGGCCCGGAATGCCTCGAGGGCCTCGCGGCCGTCCGCGACGCAGACCAGTTCGGCGCTGGCGCCGGACAACAGGACCTCGATCACCTTGCGGTTGGCTGGATGGTCGTCCGCCAGCAGGATCCGCAGCGGAACCGCGTCAGACCCGGCCTCTGAAACCACCGCGTCGCCGGCCTGCGCCTCTGCAGCGATCGGCAGGGGCGTCTCGAACCAGAAGCGTGAGCCGATGTCCGGCTGGCTGTCGCAGTCGAGGACTCCGCCCATCAGCTCGGCCAGCTCGCGCGAAATGGTCAGGCCCAGGCCCGTGCCGCCGAAGCGGCGGGTGATAGAGCCGTCGGCCTGATGGAAGCGGCCGAAGATGCGGGCCTTCTGATCGGGCTCGAAGCCGACACCGGTGTCCGTCACGGTGAAGCGGACGCGGCCGTCGGCAGTGTCCTCGACGCTCAGCCGGACCTCGCCCTCGGCCGTGAATTTCAGCGCATTGCTGACCAGATTGGTGAGGATCTGGCGGATGCGCACCGCATCGCCATGGACCCGCCGCTCCGCGGTCGGCGCGATCTCGATCACCAGGGCGACGCCCCTCTCCTCTGCCTTGGGCTGCCACAGGGCGGCGGTCTCCCGCACGATGTCGGCCAGATGGAAGGGGGCCGTTTCGATGGTGAGCTGGCCGGATTCGATCTTGGCGGTGTCGAGGATGTCGGAGAGCAGGCGTTGGAGGGTGTCGCTGGACGACCGGACGATATCGACCATCTCGCGCTCCCGCGCGCCCAGGTCGCTGCGGGCGAGGGCGTCGGCCATGGCGACCACACCGTTCAGCGGCGTGCGGATCTCATGACTCATATTGGCGAGGAAGTCGCTCTTGGACCGGCTGGCCTCCTCGGCGGCGCGGCGCGCCAGACGCAGATGCCCGGCCGAGCGCCACTGCCAGACCAGCAGGCCGGCGGCGGTCAGGAAGAAGACGATGGCAATGCCGACGATCCAGCGCTGGGAACTGATCACGTCCTTCTGCAGCCGGGTATTGGTCCGGGCGGTGTCGAGCTGGCGGCGGCGTTCGGCGAGCTGCTCCTGCATGTCGCCTGTGACCTGTCCGATGCCGGCGCTGAACCGGCGCGCGGTCTGGATGTCCTGCGCCTTGTGATAGGCTTCCAGCCGCTGGAAGCCTTCCCGGGTCCGGCCCTCGGCGAAGAGCAGGGCGGCCTCGACCCGCGGCACTTCCGAAATGCCGTCTTCGCGGAACAGGCCGGCGGCCTCGCGGCGGCGGATTTCGGCGAGGTCCCGGCGCGCCAGGGTGAGCTGACCCGTGCGGGCATAGGCGAGGGCGCGGGACGGCAGCAGTTGCGGCGCGAGGAACTCCGCCGCGCCAAGGTCGGTGCCATAGGGAGAGAGGCAGTCCAGCACGCCCCGGGAGTCGCCGCCGCCCTCGGCCACCAGGGCGCAGAGATTGGCGTCATAGACCGTCAGGCTCTCCAGCCCTGCTCGCAGGGACAGCCGGTGATGGGCGGCATAGAGCTGGTCGGCGAGATCCTGGTCGCCGACCTGAACCGAGAGGCGCGTCAGGTTGTAGAGGGCGTCGAAATCGGGGCGAGGATAGGCGGGATTGGAGAAATCGATCTCGAAGCGGCGGAAGGCCGTGGTCGCCCCCTCGATGTCGTTCAGGTCCATCAGGGCCAGGCCAGTGACCTCCCACAGGCCCGCGCGCGCGGTGTCGGCAAAGGGAGCGTCATCGGGAATAACCGCGTCGGCGGCAGTCAGCAGGCGCAGCGCCTCGCCGATACGGTCGCGGTCCATGAGCGCGAGGGCGCTGAGGCGCATGGCGTGCGCCTTGACGAACCAGTCGGTGGTGGTGCGGGCGATCTGGTCGATGTCGACCGCCGCAGCGTTGTCGCCGCTGTCGTAGCGGATGGCCAGGGCATTCAACCTGGCGATCATCTGGTACCGCTCGTCCCGACGGGCCAGGGCGGCGGCGGCGAGGCGGTTGTTCCAGACCTCGGCGCGCTCGAAATCGCCCTGGTTCAGGGTGATCCACATGACGTGATAGAGCCGGTTCAGCCCTTCGCGGCCCGGGTGAGTGAGGGCGGCTTCCCCGAAAGCCTCGAGGGCCGGAAAGCTGGTGGCGGCGGCCCGTTGCTCGACGCGCTGGGCCAGCTCGATCCGGCTCTCACGGGACTGGGTCGCAGCCTCCGCGCCGCCGGCGAAGGCGAAGCCGAGCAGCAAGGCGGCGACGAGGACAAGCTTCCCTGGGGACATTTCGGTTCCGTGATGACCGCCCACCATGACCCACCGACCCTTTCCCAAGCTTTAGCGACGCAAGAATTACCGTCGACGGACCATCTGTGGACTTCCGCCTGTCGCCGCGTCAGCGTTCGCGGATGGCCGAATCGACCGTCAGGGAGCCCGTGCCGGGGGGCTATTACGAGTTCTTCGCCGGAGGCGGGATGGTGCGCGCAGGCCTCGGGGAGGCCTGGCGCTGCCTGTTCGCCAATGACTTCGATCCGGCCAAGGCAGCCTCCTATCGGGCCAACTGGGGGGACGCGGGTCTCAAGGTTGGCGACATCGCCGCCCTGACCGCCGCCGACCTTCCGGGCGAAGCGGCGCTGATGTGGGGCTCCTTCCCCTGCCAGGATCTGTCGCTGGCCGGCGTCGGTGCCGGTCTGGGCGGCAAACGGTCGGGGACGTTTCACGACTTCTGGGGGCTGGCCCGCGCGCTGGCGGCGGAAGGCCGGGCACCGCGCGTCATGGCCGTCGAGAATGTCTGCGGAGCCCTGACCTCGCACGGCGGTCGGGATTTCGAGGTCATCTGCCGGACCTTCGCCGAAGCGGGCTACCGGTGCGGGGCCCTGGTCATCAACGCCGACCGGTTTCTGCCGCAGTCCCGACCGCGCCTGTTCGTGATCGGCGTGCGCGACGACGCCGTGCTCGATCAGGCCCTGACAACGGGAAGCGCGGATGGACCGTTTCACACGCCGGCCCTGCGCCGGGCGGTCGAGCGGCTGCCAGCCGAACTGCAGTCCCGGATGGTCTGGTGGCGGCTGCCGGAGCCCGGCCTTTCCAACGCGAGCCTGGGATCGGTGATCGAGCCCGAACCGTCGGGGGTCCGCTGGCATTCGGCCGCCGAGACCAGGACGCTGCTGGCCCTCATGTCGCCGACGAACCTGGCCAAGGTCGAGGCGGCGCGGCGGACCGGGGAACGCTGCGTCGGGGGGCTGTACCGACGGACACGGCGCGATGCGGCGGGCGAGCGGGTCCAGCGCGCCGAGGTCCGGTTCGACGTCGCCGGCTGCCTGCGCACGCCGGGCGGCGGGTCGAGCCGCCAGACCCTGCTGGTGGTCGAGGGCGGGCAGGTCCGGTCCCGCCTGATGTCAGCGCGGGAGACGGCGCGGTTGATGGGACTGCCGGACAGCTACCGCCTGCCGGACTCCTACAGCGCGGCCTGTCACCTGACCGGCGACGGAGTCGCGGTGCCGGTGGTGCGGCATCTGGCGCAATGGCTGATCGAGCCCTTGCTGGCGGCGCAGGCCGGGCTTCGCCGGGCCGCCTGACAGCCCCTTGCCAAAGCCGTACAGCGGGGCATCATGTCGCCGGGGATCCGGGGAGGACATCATGAAATTCGTACTGGCAGGGCTGGCGGTTCTGGGGTTTGCGACGCCGGCGGCGGCGGAAACCTGGCACGTGTTCTCGCGCAGCGCCAACTCGGCCTATATGGCCGAGGTCGACGGCATCGTGGTGGAGGGCGACATCACCCGTATCCAGCTGGCCATCGTGCCGCTGCGGGGCGAGGCCGGCGACAAGAGCCACACCGTCGACAGCTATGAATTCAAATGCGGCTCGAACGAGTGGCGCAGCACCCTGTCGGTGGAATACGGCCCCGACGGCGTCGAGACGGGCAGCTATCCGGACCAGGGCGACTGGCTGAACGCCCGGAGCGGGACGATCCCGGGCATCCTGAAAGAGATCGCCTGCGACGGCGTGCGGGCCAATCCGCCCCAATGGCCGACGATCGACGCCTTTGTCGAGGCGCGGGTCCCGTCGGCCTGAGCCATCTCAGGCGTCGACCGCCGCATCCAGCGCATTGGCCTGGATGAACTCGCGGCGGGGTTCGACCACGTCGCCCATCAGCTTGGCGAACAGGTCCGACGCGTCTTCCTGATGCTCGACCTGCACCTTCAGCAGGGTGCGGGCGTTGACGTCGAGCGTGGTCTCCCACAGCTGCTCCGGGTTCATCTCGCCCAGGCCCTTGTAGCGCTGGATTGCGATGCCCTTCTTGCCGGCGTCGAGCACCGCTTCGAGCAGGTCCAGCGGGCCGCGGACGGTGACGGCCTTGTCCTTGCGGCGGAACACCGCCGGCTTGTCGAACAGGCCCTCGAAGGCGGCCGAGCGCTCGGACAGACGGCGGGCGTCCAGTGAGCGGATCAGGGCCTCTTCCAGCACGATCCGTTCGGTGACGGCGCGGCGGACGCGTTCGAAGGCCACGGCCCCCTGGGCACCCGCCTGGCCCGTCCAGTCGCCATCGCCTTCCTCGGCGTAGAGGTTGAGGCGAGCGGCGGCCTTCGACGGGTCGGCGGCCTCTTCGTCGAACAGGCCGGCGAGGGCCGACTGTTCAATGGCGAAGGCGGGGGCGCGTTGCGACAGACGATCGACCCCGGCCTTGAAGGCCTTGGCCTCGCGGACGAGCGATTGCAGGTCCAGGCCGGTGCGGCGTTCGCCGGTGGGCAGGTCCAGCTCGGCCTCGGACGAGCCCTCCTCGATGAGGTAGGAGTCCATCTCGGACTGGTCCTTGAGGTAGCGCGACTGCTTGCCCTTGGAGACCTTGTAGAGCGGCGGCTGGGCGATATAGACGTGCCCGCGCTCGATCAGCTCCGGCATCTGCCGGTAGAAGAAGGTCAGCAGCAGGGTCCGGATGTGGGCGCCGTCGACGTCGGCGTCGGCCATCAGGATGATCTTGTGATAGCGCAGCTTGTCGGCGTTGAAGTCGTCACGGCCGATGCCGGTGCCGAGCGCCAGGATCAGGGTCCCGATCAGTTCTGACGACAGCATGCGGTCGAAGCGGGCGCGCTCGACGTTGAGGATCTTGCCACGCAGGGGCAGGACAGCCTGGTTTTCGCGGTTGCGGGCCTGTTTGGCCGAGCCGCCGGCGGAATCGCCCTCGACGATGAACAGTTCGGACTTGGCAGGATCGCGTTCCTGACAGTCGGCCAGCTTGCCGGGCAGGGAGGCCATATCCATTGAGGTCTTGCGGCGGGTCAGGTCGCGGGCCTTGCGCGCGGCCTCACGGGCAGCGGCGGCCTCGATGATCTTGGCGACGACGGCCTTGGCCTCGACGGGATGTTCCTCGAACCAGGTCGAGAGACCTTCGGAGCACAGGCCCTCAACGGCGGGACGCACCTCGGACGAGACCAGCTTGTCCTTGGTTTGGGACGAGAATTTGGGGTCCGGCACCTTGACCGACAGGACGCAGGTCAGGCCCTCGCGGGCGTCCTCGCCCGAGACCGAAACCTTCTCCTTCTTGGCGGCTCCGGCGGCGTCGATATAGCCGCCCATGACGCGGGTCAGGCTGGCGCGGAAGGCCGACAGGTGGGTGCCTCCATCCCGCTGGGGGATGTTGTTCGTGAAGCACAGCATGGTCTCGTGGTAGCTGTCGTTCCACCACAGGGCGAGATCGATCTCGATCCCTTCCTTCTTGCCGCGGATGACGATGACGTCCTTGAGGATGGGCGACTTGGACTTGTCCAGGTGGCGCACGAAGGCCTCGACGCCGCCCTCATAGTGCAGGATTTCCTCGAAGGGCTCGGCCCCGCGGTGATCCTGCAGCTTGATGACCACGCCCGAGTTGAGGAAGGCCAGCTCGCGCAGGCGGTGCTCGAGCGTCTTCAGATCGAAATCGATGTGGGCGAAGGTGGTGACCGAGGGGAAGAAGGTGACCTCGGTGCCGGACAGGACCTTGCCATTGTCGCGCATCGGGGCGTCGCCGGTGACCTTGAGGCTCTCGACCGTGTCGCCGCGGGCGAACTTCATCTCATGGCGTTTGCCGTTGCGGTAGATGACCAGCTTGAGCCAGTCCGAAAGCGCATTGACGACCGAGACGCCGACGCCGTGCAGGCCGCCGGAGACCTTGTAGGAATTCTGGTCGAATTTACCGCCCGCGTGCAGCTGGGTCATGATGACCTCGGCCGCCGAGACGCCCTCGCCCTCGTGGATGTCGGTGGGGATGCCGCGGCCGTTGTCGGTCACGGTGACCGAGCCGTCGGCATTGAGGATGACCTGGACCAGGTCGGCGTGGCCGGCCAGGGCCTCGTCGATGGCGTTGTCGACCACCTCATAGACCATGTGGTGCAGGCCCGAGCCGTCGTCGGTGTCGCCGATATACATGCCGGGGCGTTTGCGCACCGCGTCCAGGCCCTTCAGGACCTTGATGGAATCGGCGCCGTAGGCGGCCTCTTCGGCGGTGTCTTCGTTACGCGCGGTCGGGGTCTGGTCGGTCATGCATTCGGTCGGTGAAACGCCCTCCGGGAGGGCTTCTGAAGGCGGCGGCGGGGCCGCCTTGAACGGACGGTTTTCAGGACGCGAATCCGGGTCGCGCCGAGGCCTGCAACATATAGGGATTCAGGGCGGAATTGCGAGGAAAAGCGGTGTCTGAAGGGGGCGTCGCGTATGGTCAGCTGAGAGGGCGCCAGAGTCCTGTCTCCTCCCCGTTCGCCTGGGCGAATGGGGAGGTGGCGCGGCGCGTCTTCGCGCCGTGACGGAGGGGTGGTGAGCAACGATCGCGGCGCGGCCCCCCTCCACCACGCTTCGCGTGGTCCCCCTCCCCATTCGCTTCGCGAACAGGGAGGAGACGAAAACGGCTACTCCACTGTCAGCGCCCCGCCCTCCACCCGCACGAACTGCGCCCGGCCGCGCAGGGGAGCGAACAGCTCCGCCTCGGTGCCGGTCATGAAGGCCTGCAGGCCGAGGGCCTCGATCTCGTCGAACAGGGCGGCGCGGCGGGCCGTGTCGAGGTGGGCGGGGGCCTCGTCGAGCAGAAGCACCGGCGGGGCCGGCTGGTCGGCCAGACGGGTGATCTGGGCGAGGATCAGGTTGAGCACCAGCGCCTTCTGTTCGCCCGAGGACCCCTCGGCGGCGGGGCGGTTCTTTTCGCGGTGCAGGGCCGTCAGGTCCGAGCGGTGCGGGCCGAACAGGGAGCGGCCGGCGGCGGCGTCGCGGGCGCGGCTGCGGGTCAGGCCCTCGCGAATGGCGGCGGCGATGGCCTCGGGGCCGGCGCCGGCGGTCGCCAAGCCTTCCGCCTCTCCGCTCAGGCCGAGGTCGGCCTGGGGGAAGGGACGGTCGTTGCGGGCGTCGATGGCGGCCTGGAGCGTGGTCAGGGCGGCGGCGCGGGCGATGGCGGCCTCGGCCCCGGCCTCGCCAAGGCGCAGTTCGAGGGCATCGAGCCAGAGGGGGTCGGCGGCGCGGCCTTCCGAGCCCTCGGTCAGCAGGCGCAGCCGCTCGCGCAGGGCCTTTTCATAGGCGGAGACCGAGGCGGCGTGGGCAGGGTCGGCGGCGAAGACCAGCCGGTCGAGGAATTTCAGCCGCGCGGCGCGGGCGTCGGAGAACAGCCGGTCCTGCTCCGGCGTGGCCCAGACCGGGCGCAGATGGTCGAGCAGCCGGCCGGGCTGGGCCGTCTCGCCGTCGATGCGGACGATGCGGCGGGCGGCGCCGGGCGACTGGACGCCGGTGCCCAGCTTCGTTTCCTCCTCCCCGTCGGTCAGGACGGCCGCGACGGCCCAGGCGCGGCCGGTCGCCTCGCCCGGCTCGCGGCGACCCATCTCGGGGGCCGTGGCACCACGCAGCCCCTTGCCGGGGGTGAAGAGGCTGAGGGCCTCCAGCAGATTGGTCTTGCCCGCGCCGTTAGGGCCGTGAAGCACCACCGCCCCCGCCGCGACGGGCAGGGTCGCGCTCGCATAGGAGCGGAAATCGGTGAGGGTGAGGGTGGTGATCAAGATTTTCCGCTCATCCCGGCGAAAGCCGGGACCCAGTTCTTTCGCAAGAACGCGGGCGGTTCAGAAGAGCTTTTCGAACAGGTCGGTCCAGCCGGGGTTGGTCCGCTCGATCAGTTCCAGCTTCCAGGTCCGTTTCCATTCCTTGATCTGACGCTCCCGGACGAAGGCGGCATGGCGGCTTTCGTGGACTTCATACCAGACGAGGATGGCCACGCCGTATTTCGCGGTGAAGCCGTCGCGCCGTTTGTCGCGGTGCTCGACGATCCGCTTGATAAGATTGTCGGTCGAGCCGGTGTAGAGGGTCCCGTTTCGACGGCTGGCGATGATGTAGGTGAAAAACGCCAACCGGAACCTCCGTACGTAACGAAAGCACTGGGTCCCGGCTTTCGCCGGGATGAGCGGGAATTTGTGTGCCTACACCCTCAGCGGCATCAGCACATATTGCACGCCCGGATCGCCCGGATCGAGCACGAGCGTAGGCGAGGCCGGGTCGGCGAATTTGAAGTGGGCAGTCTCGCCGGTGATCTGGCCGGCGACGTCCAGCAGATAGCGGGCGTTGAAGCCGATCTCGAAGGGCTCTTCGGAATAGCCGATCTCGACCTCCTCGACCCCCTGCCCGGCCTCCATGTTGCGCACCGTCAGGGTGACGCGGTCCAGCTCGAAGGCCAGTTTCACCGAACGGCTCTTCTCGGCCGAGATGGTGGCGACGCGGTCGACGGCCTGGGCGAACAGGGCGTTGTCGATGTCGGCCTGTTTGTCGTTCCCCTTGGGAATGACGCGCATGTAGTCGGGGAAGGCACCGTCGATGACCTTGGAGGTCAGGCTGGCCTGGCCGAATTCGAAGCGGATCTTCTGCGGGCTGACCATGACCTCGACCGGGCCGGAGCCGTCGTCGAGCAGGCGGCGGACCTGGTCGATGGTCTTGCGCGGGACGATGACTCCGGGACCGCCGGCGGCGCCCTCAGGGGCGGGCGTCTCGGCGAGGGCCAGTCGGTGGCCATCGGTGGCGACGGCCCGCAGCAGCGGGATGCCGGCCTCGGCCACGGTGTGGAGGTAGAGGCCGTTCAGATAGTAGCGGGTCTCTTCGGTCGAGACGGCGAACCGGGTCTTGTCGATCAGCCGGGCGAGGTCTTCCTTGGGCAGGGTGAAGCGCGTGCCCGAGGTGTCGGTCGACATGACCGGGAAGTCGCCGGCCGGCAGGACCGGCAGGTTGAATTTCGAACGGCCGGCCTGGACCACCAGACGGGGATCGTCGCCGTTGTAGCTGAGCGAGACCTCGGCACCGTCCGGCAGTTTGCGGACGATTTCATAGAGGGTGTGGGCGGGGGCGGTGATCTGGCCCTCGACATTCACCTGGGCCTCGGCCTCGTCGACCATCTCCATGTCGAGGTCGGTGGCGGCGAACGACAGCTTGTCGTGCCCGGCGCTGAGCAGGACGTTGGACAGGATCGGAATGGTGTTGCGGCGCTCGACGACACTCTGCACGTGGCCAAGGGCCTTGAGGAGCGCGGATCGTTCGATGGTCAGTTGCATGTGGTCTCGCCCGCCGTCAGCGACTCACAAGCCGCCGCAAAGAGATAGGGCTACGGACTCTAGCGGATTGGCCGGGCGGGGCAAGGAAGGGACGAGGGATGAGGGATGAGGGATGAGGGACGCCGCCCCATCGATGTGTGGATAATCCCCACCGACAGGGCCCCGGCCAAAACCTGGTCCCTATTCCCTCATCCCTAGTCCCTCGTTTCAGCCGCGCAGCTTGCGCGTCAGCGTCTCGACATCCCGGGCGATCTGGTCGTCCAGCGCCATCAGTTCCTCGATCTTGCGCACGCCGTGCAGGACCGTGGTGTGATCGCGCCCGCCGAAACGGCGACCGATGTCGGGGTAGGAGCGGGTCGTGTGCTGTTTGCACAGCCACATGGCGATCTGGCGCGGGCGGGCCACGGCGCGGGTCCGACGCTCAGAGAGCAGATCGGCCTGTTTGAGGCTGAAATGATCAGCGACCGTCTTCTGGATCTCGTCGACGGTGATGCGGCGTTCGGGTCCGCCACGCAGGGCCGAGCCGAGCAGGGCCTGGGTCTCGTCGACGCTGAGGGCCGACAGGCGAGCGCCGGCGACGGCGGCCAGGGTATTCACGGCGCCCTCGAGTTCGCGCATCGAACCGGGGGTGCGGTCGACCAGATGTTCCAGCACCTCGGCCTGGGCCTCGCCCGAGACGACGCCGAGGTTGGCCAGGGCCTGGATGCGATTGCGGGCGACGGCCAGTTTCAGGGCGCGGTCCGCGGGCTCGACCGGGCAGGTCAGGCCCGAGGCCAGGTGGCTGCGCAGGCGCGGCTCGACCTCGGTCAAGGCCATCGGCGGGCGGTCGGCCGAGAGGATGATCTTCTTGCCGTCCTCGATCAGGGCGGTGAGCGTCGAGAGCAGTTCTTCCTGGGTGCCGGCCTTGCCGCCGACGAACTGGACGTCGTCGATCAGCAGCATGTCGGCGTTGCGCAGGCTGTCCTTGAAGGCCGCCATGGTCCGGTCCTGGGCGGCGCGGACGAAGGTCGACAGGAAGCGTTCGGCGGTCAGATAGACGACGCGCGCGTCCGGCCGCAGGCGCTGGGCCTCCCAGGCGATGGCGTTGAGCAGGTGGGTCTTGCCGTAGCCATAGGGGCCGCAGAAGAAGATCGGGTTGAAATGGCCGTCGGCCCAGGCGGCGGCCTGGCGGGCGATAGCCAGGGCGAAGGCATTGCCCTGCCCTTCCACGAAACTGTCGAAGGTCAGGCGGTCCTGCAGGCCGGCGGCGCGCACAGCGCGGGCGCCGTCGGCGACCGGGGGCACGGTCGCCATGGGCATGGGAACGGGCTGCAGCGGAATGACAGCGGCGCCCTCGGCGCGGCCGGCGGCGACCTGGGAGGCCGAGGGGGTCGAGCCCATCTCGGCGCGGCAGCGGACATCGAGGCGGCGCGACAGGCCGTCGAGACCGAGCCACAGTTCGTTCATGCGGCGCAGGGCGTTCTTGCGAACCCAGTCGCGGGCATAGGCGGTCGGGGTGACGAGGATCAGCTGGCCGGCACCGTCGGCGCGCACGGCCGAGGGGGCGATATAGGAGCTGAAGGGCCCCTCGCCGATCTCGCTGCGCAGGCGACCGGCCGCCTCGGTCCAGATGCGATCCGGATCCGTCATCCCCGCCATTTGCGCGCTCCCCGTCATCGTCAAAGCCACCCTTCGAAACCCATCACCCGACGCACTTCGGGAGAGGCCTGATCCGGGACGACTTCTCCTGTCCCGTGCGGCTGGCGCCTCGCGGGTGGGGTCGAACTCTTGAACAGGCGTCTCACGCCGACACGAAAACTGGTTCCGCGCCGCTTTCATTCCGTATGGGAATGGAAGTGCGTCAGCGGCTCGAACTTACCCTCGAGGAGGGGGGCGTCAACGCTGATTCGCGACTCGAATTGCAGTTAAAATTGTTGACTCCGCTAAAGCCAAACACCGTCAACGAAAAACGCGTTTTCGCCACACAAGCGAGTGCCAATACGCCTGACAGCGGTTACCGGCGCACGTGCAAACGGCGAGGGAGCCTTCGCGCCCTCGCCGTTGGAATCGCTGATATTTACCATGAAGGCCCTATGAAAGGCCGTCCGGGTGCCGAGAAATCAGGCGGCGGCCATCTTCTTCAGCTGGGCGGCCAGGCGGCCCACTTTCCGCGAACCCGTGTTCTTGTGCACCACGCCCTTGGAGACGGCGCGCATCAGCTCGGACTGGGCCTCGATGAAGGCCGTCTTGGCCGCACCGGCGTCGCCGCCCGTGACGGCTTCCTGGAATTTGCGCAGGAAGGTGCGGACACGCGTACGGCGCGCCTTGTTCACTTCGGTGCGGGCAGCGATCTTGCGGATCGCTTTCTTGGCGCCGGCATTGTTGGCCATCAGTCAAACCTTACGAACGGAAACGCCGCGGAGCACGGTCCACGGCGGGGAAATCTCGAAGAGCGCGCGGCTATAGCGGAAAGGGGTATGACGGTCAACGCGAGTCCGACGTGGGCGGAAAGTTCACTGCGGTGATGACGGCGAAGTCCGTCACAATGACCACGGGATGATCGTCCGCATCGTAGCCGACCCATGACGCATAGTAGCCGTCGCCCCATCCGGACGAGAACATGGCTGCGCCGCCGGGCCCGAGCGGCTCGACCAGGGCGAAGCCGTACGGGATTCCGAGCGCCGGGGCCGCCGCCTCGCCCCGGACCTGCCAGTCATCCACCAGGGCGGTGTAGCCCTCGACATCCGCCGGCGGATAGCGGTCTGCCAGCCAGGCCGGGACCGCAGCATCGACGAAGGCCCCGGTACCGGCATCCACACCGTAGCCGAAGATGTCAGCGCCGGTCAGGGTGGCCGGATCCTGTTCCTCCGTCACCGCCAGGGCCCAGCGGACGGGCGGCACGTCCGAGATCAGCAGCCGGGCCAGGGCGACCCGCTGGCCGCTGTCGCCCGCGTCGGCCACCGCCAGATCGACCGGATAGCGGCCCGGCGGCACGGATAGCGTCAGCGGGCGGTCGCGCGTGGACATCAGGAAGGGGTCGGCGAGGATCACGCGCCCGCTCGAAATGTGCACCGTGCCGATCCGGACGGTCCGGACCGGATAGCGTTCCTCATCGGCCTCGCCGACGAAGCCCGGCGTGAAGGCCCCTGTCAGGACCTCGGGCCGCGGCGTGATCTGCGCCTGGGCCGCCGGGGCGCAGGCGGCCAGCAGCCCGACGGCGGCCAGAACCTTGCGGAACACGGCCTATTTCCCCGTGAAGACCGGCTTCCGCTTCTCGACGAAGGCCGCCATGCCCTCCTTCTGGTCCTCGAAGGCGAAGAGGGAGTGGAACAGGCGGCGCTCGAACTGGACGCCCTGGGTCAGGGTGGTCTCGAGGGCGGCATTGACCATTTCCTTGTTGGCCATGACGGCGAGCGGGCTTTGCGAGGCGATCTTCGCGGCGATCTTGCGGACCTCGTCCAGCAGGGTCTCGTGCGGGACGACGCGGCTGGCGAGGCCGGCGCGTTCGGCCTCGGCGGCATCCATCATCCGGGCAGTCAGGACCATGTCCATGGCCTTGGACTTGCCGACCAGACGGGTCAGGCGCTGGGAGCCGCCGATGCCGGGAGCGACGCCGAGGTTGATCTCGGGCTGGCCGAATTTGGCCTTCTCCGAGGCCACGATGAAGTCGCACAGCATGGCCAGTTCGCAGCCGCCGCCGAGGGCGAAGCCGTTGACCGCCGCAATGATCGGCTTGCGGAAACGGGTGATGCGGTCGTGGCCGAGGGCGAAGAAATTGCCCGTATACATCTGGGCATAGGTCTGGTCCGACATCTCCTTGATGTCGGCGCCGGCGGCGAAGGCCTTGTCGCCCGAGCCGGTCAGGATGAGGCAGCGGACGCTGTCATCGTGCTCGACGCTGTCGAGGAAGTCCGACAGGTCCCTGAACAGCGCCGAGTTGAGGGCGTTCAGCGCCTCGGGCCGGTTCAGGGTCACCAGCGCATAGCCGTCAGCGTGGCGTTCGATCAGGAGGGTGGAATAGGTGTCGGCCATGGGCGGGCTTCCGGAGACGAGATGTGTCGGGTGATTGGTGATTAGTGGTTGGTGGTTAATGCGTCCAACATCGGCACGACGTTTTCAGGCTCCGGTGGCTGCGGTGCAATCACTAACCACCAACCACCAACCACCCGCTTCAGCGGCGCGGGATCAGCGCCAGGGTCAGCCCCGCCCGCAGCAGTTCCGCGCTCACCACCATGGCCAGAAGGGCGTTGGCGGCGATGACCTGACCGCGCGCGCCGGACAGGTCGAGGCTCCAGCCGAACAGGGAGGCGAAGGCGAGCGCCGCGGCCGCGGTCAGGGCGAGGCCGATGAGCAGCATCAGGGCGACGTGGCTGGCCTTCAGCGCGGCGTCGAGCGTCGGGCCTTCGTCCAGCACGCGGGCGCGACGGCGGAACAGCCAGGCGATCAGGCCGGTGGCCACGGTCTCGGCGAGAACGATCACAGCCAGGGCGCCGAGGAACCAGAGGGCCAGGCCGCCCGTCTCGCCGCGCTGCATCTGCTGCAGGAAATGGCCGAAATAGGCGCCCCAGACGGCGAGGCCGACGATGAAGCTGATCCAGAGATGGGTGCGGCGGTGGGTCATGGCCCGCTCCTTACCGCGTCAGCCCGACCATGTCCGCCAGCTTGAGGACGGTGTTCCAGTTGCGGCCGGTGCCCATGCCCAGCATGCGGGGCATGGCCTTTTTGAAGATGCCGCTCTCGCCCTGCCCGTTGGGGAACCAGAAATAGAGGACGTCTTCGATCGCCTCGACCCGTTCACCGCCTTCGGCCAGGTCGCGGCAGGCCTCGAGCGCGCCGTCCCTGATCCCGGCCTTCATGACCATGGCCAGCATTTTCGAGGGATGGGCGGTAGCTTCTGCGGCGAACGGATTGGCGGCGATGAGCGCGGCCCACTGCTCACGCGTCCGGACCATGGCGGCGACCTTGAGGCCGAAGGTCTTCTCCATCGCGGCCTCGATATCGTGTTCGAGAGCGTCCGGGGCGCAGTCGGTCTCGACCACCAGATTGCCGCTGGCGAGAAGGGTGCGGGGGTTCTTCAGTCCCATGGCGGCGGCCATGACGCGCTGTTCCGCCACCGGAGCGCGGACGCCGCCGGTGTTCATGCCGCGGAAGAGGATGATGCGGTGGGTCATGGGGTGGTTGGTGATTGGTGGTTGGTGATTGGCGGGTGTGAAGAACAGGCGGCGGAACGGTCGCTCAGAAGACACCAATCACCAACCACCAATCACCAATCACCAATCACCGCTTCTGACAGACCGGACACCAGAAGGTCGAGCGGCCGGCCTGGACGGTGCGTTTGATGACGCCGGAACACCCCTCCGCCAGGCAAGGCTGGCCCTCGCGGCCGTAGACGTCGAAGCGATGCTGGAAATAGCCCTGGCCGCCGTCGGCGTTGGCGAAATCCTTGAGCGTCGAGCCGCCGGCGAGGATGGCCTCGTTGAGGACGTCGCGGACCACGGCGGCGAGGGTTTCGAGCCGGGGCTTCGAGACCTTTCCGGCGGCGACCAGCGGCGAGATGCGGGCGCGGTAGAGAGCCTCGCAGACATAGATGTTGCCGAGGCCGGCGACGTTGCGCTGGTCCAGCAGGCTGACCTTGATGTTCTGCTTGCGGCCCGAGAAGGCCTCGGCGAGGTGCGCGCCGGAGAAGCCGTTGCCGAGCGGCTCGGGGCCGAGGGCGGCGAACCACGGATGGGCCTCGACCGCGTCCGTAGGGATCAGGCCCATGAAGCCGAAGCGGCGGGCGTCGGCGAAACCGACGCGGGTCGTGACGCCGTCGCGCAGGGCACAGAGGCTCATATGCTCGTGCTTGCCGGCGATGGGCGCGGCCTCCTCGAACTCGCCCAGCTGTTCGCCGTCGAGGGTGAAGCGGCCGGTCATGCCGAGGTGGCTGACCCAGGTCTCGCCGGTCGACAGGGGGAAGAGCAGGTACTTGGCGCGGCGGTCGAGGCGTTCGACGGTCGCGCCCTCGAGACGCTCGACGAACCGCTCGGGGAAGGGAAAGCGCAGGTCCGGCCGGTTCTGGCGCACGCGGGTCAGGCGCGCGCCGGTGAGCACGGGCTCAAGGCCACGACGGACGGTTTCGACCTCGGGAAGCTCTGGCATGACGGAGGGCTTAGGTGTTGGGGCTTAGGTGTTAGGGATGACCAGGATCGGTCTAGCAGCCCAGTTCCTACTTCCTAAGCCCTAAGCCCTACGACCTCAGCCTGCCTTGTACCCGTCGTGGCACGACTGGCAGCTCGCCCGCACCACGGCCCACTGGGCGGCGAAGGCGGCGGCGTCCTCGCCGGCGGCGAGTTCGGCGAGGCGGTCGGCGGCGGCGGCGTAGTCGGCGGCCTTCGCCTCGAAGCCGGCGCGGTCGCTCCAGATCTCGGGTTTGGCGTTGGTCCGCACACCCGCCTCGGCACCGCTGCCGGCGGGGAAGGCACCGGGGACGGCATGGGCCCAGCGCGACAGGGCGCGGGTCGGGAAGCGCTGGCTGGCGATCGGCTGGCCGGCGTCGATGGCCGCCTTGATGGAGCCCATGGCGACGCCCGAAAGCATCATCGCCGCCTGCCGCGCCTCGACAATATCGGCCGAGGGGGTGCGGGCATCCTGGGCACCGGCCGTACCGCCGAGGCACATGAGGCCGACCACGGCCGCTGTCAGTATCCGCTTCATCGTGTCTCTCCCCGTTTGAGGCGAGGCTCCGCCGGACCATGGCCGCTGTCAATGAGCGAACGGGTTCCAGGCACTTGCCTCTAGCCACCCGGGCGCTTTCCGGCTTACCTCCGCGGCAACGAGGGAGAGGAAACCCAAATGACCGACACACCCGCGAGCGCGCCCGTCAGCGGCGTCAAACGGATCGAACTGACGCTGCGCGCCCTGGTGCTGGGCTGTCTGCTGGCCGTCGTCTTCACCGCCGCCAACACCTATCTGGGTCTGAAGGTCGGGCTGACCTTCGCCTCGGCCATCCCGGCGGCGGTCATTTCCATGGCCATCCTGCGGATGTTCAAGGACTCGACCATCTGGGAGAACATGACCGTCCAGACCGTGGCATCGGTTGGCGGTGCCATGAGTTCCATCATCTTCGTCCTGCCCGGCCTGGTCATGGTCGGCTGGTGGCTGGAGTTCCCGTTCTGGGAATCGGTGCTGATCTGCGTCTTCGGCGGCATCCTCGGCGTGACCTTCTCCATTCCCCTGCGCCGCGCGCTCGTCGTTGACGCCGGCCTGCCCTATCCCGAGGGCGTCGCCGCGGCCGAGGTCCTGACCGTCGGTTCGCGCGGTGCCGAACAGACCGAGAGCGCGGTGCGTGAGAATGCGTCGGGCCTGTGGGTCGTGATCTGGGGCTCCATCGTTTCGGCCGGCTACGCCCTGCTGGTCGCCGGACGCGTGTTCGCCGGCGAGGCGGCGCGGTTCATCAAACTGCCGGCCTCCCTGGGCGGCGGCGCGACGGGCATCGGCTTCGGCATGCAGTTCGCGCTTCTGGGCGCCGGTCACCTGATCGGCCTCAGCGTGGGTCTGGCCCAGCTGTTCGGCCTGATCCTGGCCTGGTGCATCGCCGTGCCGGTCCTGACCTCGCCCGAGACCATCGCCTGGCTGACGGCGCACGGCATTCCGTCGATCGCGACCACCCTGCCCGCGGGCGTGAGCGCCGAGGAGCTGGCCAGCACGGTCTGGCGGCGCGAGGTCCGGTTCACGGGCGCGGGCGTCATTGGCGTGGCCGCCATCTGGACCCTGATCAAACTGGCCGGCCCGCTGATCGGCGGCCTGACCTCGGCCCTGGCCGCCAACCGGCGCCGCCAGAGCGGCGAGGTGCTGGACCGCACCGAGCAGGACATTCCGATCAACATCGTCGCCGGCCTGTCGGTCGCCTGCCTGGTCGGCATCGGCTTCATCCTGGCCTGGTTCGCCCAGGGCAATCCGACCCTGGCCGGCTCGACCGCCCTGCTGGTCGGCGGCGGCCTGATCTATGTGGTCTTCATCGGCTTCGCCGTGGCGGCCATCTGCGGCTACATGGCCGGGCTGATCGGCTCGTCGAACAGCCCGGTGTCGGGCGTGGGCATCCTCGCCATCGTCATCGCCTCGGTGCTGATGCTGGGCGTGCTGGCCCTCGCCGGTCTGCCCGCAGACCCGTCGGTGGTGGCCTTCGCCCTGATCGTGACGGCGGTCGTCTTCGCCGTCGCCGTCATCGCCAACGACAACCTTCAGGACCTGAAGACCGGCCAGCTGGTGCAGGCCACGCCGTGGCGGCAGCAGACGGCCCTGATCGTCGGCGTCTTCGCCGGCGCCATCGTCATCCCCCTGATCCTGAACCTGCTGAACAAGGCCTTCGGCTTCGAGGGCGGTCCGGCCGGTATCGCAGACGAGCCTCTGGCCGCCCCGCAGGCGACCCTGATCTCGGCCCTCGCCAAGGGGGTCATCGGCGGCGACCTGCGCTGGGACCTGATCGGCCTCGGCGCCGCCATCGGCGTGGTGATCATCATCCTGGACGCCGTGCTGAACGGTGCCACCAAGGGCAGGATGAAACTGCCGCCGCTGGCCGTGGGCATCGGCTTCTACCTGCCGGCGGCCGTGACCACGATGCTGGTGGTCGGGGCGATCTGTGGCTGGTTCTACGACAAGGCGATCAAGAACACCCGGTTCGCCGACGTCGGCCGCCGGATGGGCGTGCTGCTCGCCTCGGGCCTGATCGTGGGCGAGAGCCTGTTCCTGGTCATGACGGCGGGGGTCATCGTCGCCACCGGCAATGACGCGCCCTTCGCCATGTTGCCCGAGGGCTCGACCTGGCCGGCCATGCTGGCGGGGCTCGCAGCCTTCGCCGTGCTGACGCTGACGCTCTACGGATGGGTGCGGAACCGGTCGGCGAAAGTCTGACGCCGCCCTCTCGTCGCCGCTTTCCTCGGCGATAGAACCGCCGTTACGCCGGTGCGTGTTCGTCACGCACTGGCGTTTCCGCGTGCGCCCCTGTAAGAGGCGCGCGCTCCCCGCACCGTCGCCTGAACCCAGCCGCCGTCCCAAACTTTCGCCCGGGCCGGCCGCCTTGCACGTCTGATAGTCAAATGAACCTGCGCAACGTCGCCATCATCGCCCACGTCGACCACGGCAAGACCACGCTGGTCGACCAGCTTCTGGCCCAGTCGGGCGTCTTCCGAGCCAATGAGGCGACGACCGAGCGCGCCATGGACTCCAACGACCAGGAGCGCGAGCGCGGCATCACCATCCTGGCCAAATGCACGTCCGTGCTGTGGAACGGCAAGGCGGGCGAGACCCGGATCAACATCATCGACACCCCCGGCCACGCCGACTTCGGCGGCGAGGTTGAGCGCATCCTCGGGATGGTGGACGGCTGCGTCCTGCTGGTCGATGCCGAAGAGGGCGTCATGCCCCAGACGAAATTCGTGCTGACCAAGGCCCTGAAGATGGGCCTGCGTCCGATCCTGTGCATCAACAAGGTCGACCGCGCCCACGCCGATCCCGACAAGGTCCACAACGCCGCCTTCGACCTGTTCGCCGCCATCGGCGCGACGGACGAGCAGCTGGACTTCCCGCACATCTACGCCTCGGGCCGCGCCGGCTGGGCGACGCTGGACCTGAACCAGCCGAGCGACAACCTCGGCCCGCTGTTCGACCTGATCGTCGAACATGTGCCCGCGCCCAAGCAGGTTGAGGCCGCCGAAAAGCCGTTCCAGATCCTGAACGTGCTGATCGAGAGCGATCCCTTCCTCGGCCGCCTGCTGACCGGCCGCATCGAGAGCGGCAAGGCCGTTCCCGGCATGGCCATCAAGGCCCTGTCGCGCGACGGCAAGATCCTGGAACAGGGCCGCATCACCAAGGTGCTGGCCTTCCGCGGCCTGAAGCGCCAGCCGGTCGACAGCGCCGAGGCCGGCGACATCGTCGCCATC
Organism: Aquidulcibacter paucihalophilus; assembly: GCA_030285985.1. Lineage (NCBI taxonomy): Bacteria > Pseudomonadati > Pseudomonadota > Alphaproteobacteria > Caulobacterales > Caulobacteraceae > Aquidulcibacter > Aquidulcibacter paucihalophilus. The sequence continues at coordinate 547,967 of CP127384.1, read as the reverse complement.
GCGGGCATGTCCAAGGCCACCGTGGCCGACACCCTGTGCGCGCTGGAAGTCACCGACGCCCTGCCCGCCCAGCCGATTGATCCGCCGACCATCTCCATGACCGTCTCGGTCAACGACAGCCCGCTGGCCGGCCGCGAAGGCGACAAGGTCCAGTCGCGCGTCATCCGTGACCGCCTGCTGAAGGAAGCCGAGGCCAACGTCGCCATCCGCGTCACCGAGACGGGCGGCAAGGACGCCTTCGAGGTCGCCGGCCGTGGCGAACTGCAGCTGGGCGTGCTGATCGAGAACATGCGCCGCGAAGGCTTTGAGCTGTCGATCTCGCGTCCGCGCGTGGTCTATCAGACCGGCGAGAACGGCGAGCGTCTGGAGCCGATCGAGGACGTCGTCATCGACGTCGACGACGAATACACCGGTGTGGTCATCGAGAAGCTGTCGGCCCGCAAGGCCGAGCTGAAGGACATGGGCCCGTCGGGCGCCGGCAAGACGCGCCTGACGCTGAAGTCGCCGTCGCGCTCGCTGATCGGCTACCAGGGTGAATTCCTGACCGACACGCGCGGTTCGGGCGTGCTGAACCGCGTGTTCAGCCACTATGAGCCGCACAAGGGTGCCATCGAGGGCCGTCTGAAGGGCGTGCTGGTCTCGAACGGCGACGGCGAGACCGCCGCCTTCGCCCTGTGGAACCTCGAGGACCGCGGCATCATGTTCGTGGGCGGCGGCGAGAAGACCTACCAGGGCATGATCATCGGCGAGAACGCCCGTTGGGACGACCTCGACGTCAACCCGATGAAGGCCAAGCAGCTGAACAACATCCGCGCCGCCGGCAAGGATGAGGCCGTTCGACTGACGCCGCCGCGCCGTCCGTCGCTGGAACAGGCCATCGCCTATATCGAGGAAGACGAACTGGTCGAGGTCACGCCCAAGTCGATCCGTCTGCGCAAGGCCGTGCTGAACCCCTCGTTCCGCAAGAAGCGCGTCCGCGAAGAGTAAGAGTCTTCCATTGGGCCGCGGTCACAAGGCTTCGCCTTGTCGATCCGACGCGGCCTTGTGGCACGCATCGCGCCTGAATCGGCCAATCCGGGCAGACCCAAGGTCATTTCGGGGCGGTCGAAACAAACGGCCACAGCGTGTGTTCCCCTGTCGGTGCGAGCCCTCCCCGCTCGCGTAGACAAGGCAGATATCATGCGAAAGACCGCGCTCCTCACTGGCGTCGCCGGCCTGTTCCTCATGACCGCTCCCGCGTTCGCACAGGACAGCACGGCCCCGCAGACCCAGGAACCCGCTCCGGCCGCGGCCGCTGCGGCCGCCCAGCCGGCTGCTGAACAGCCGACCCTGACCCTTCAGCCCGGCTCCGACGTCAAGGGTTCGGACGGTGCCGTGCTGGGCCAGCTGGAAGGCGCCCGTAATACCGAAGCCGGCCAGGAGCTGACCGTGCGCGGGACCGATGGCCAGCTGCGCGGCGTGCCCGTCGCCGGCGGCGTGCGTCAGGACGGCGAAGGCGTCGCTGTCGGCTGGACCACCGCCCAGTTCGCCGCTGCTCCGGCGATCACCGACCCGGCGGCTGACGTCGCCGAACCCGCCGCCGCCCCGATGCCGCCAGCCGGCACGATGACGCCACCGGCTGAAACCGGCATGGCTCCGGCGACCCCGCCGACCCTGCCGCCGGCCGATGACTCGGGCGCGCCGGAACCTGACGAAGGTCAGACGGCCGAACCGGACGCCCCCGGCGCCTGATCCGTCGTAGCGGACAAGAAAAAGGGCGGCTCCTTATGGAGCCGCCCTTCGTCGTTTCAGGCAATGGTCGTTCAGGCGCGGCGCTTCACCAGTCCCAGAAGGAACAGCAGCAGACAGGCGCCGAGGAAGGCAACCAGCAGCGTCATGACGTTGAAGCCGCCCACGGCCATGCCGAGGAACTGGCCGGAGATCCAGCCACCCAGCAGGGCGCCGATGACGCCGACGATCAGATTGGTGACCAGACCGTGGCTCCGGCCCATGACCTTTTCAGCCAGCCAGCCGGCGACGATACCGATGACTATCCAGCCGATAATTCCCAAGCCCATAGTGTTTCTCCTGACATTCCCAAGCGCGATCGCTCTGTCGCGGTAATGCGCTGATGCGGCAACGGTTGCGCGGCGGGCCGCAAAACGCCGCTCATTGACAATCCCCCGTCACGGGAGCGCGGCATGGTGCTTGCCACTTGAAGGGCGAGCCGTCCCGCTTCGGGACAGCGCGCCAACAAGGGGAAATTGGGCCATGGCCACCGATATCGACCTCCACCTGGGCCGCCGCCTGCGCCGCCGCCGGCGCCTTCTGGGCCTGACGCAACAACAGCTGGCCACCCAGGTCGGGATCCGTTTCCAGCAGATCCAGAAATACGAATGCGGCGCCAACCGCATCTCGGCCGCGCGCCTGTGGCAACTGGCCGAAGCGCTGGAATCGCCCGTCAGCTATTTCTACGACGGCCTCGAAGAAGCGATCGAACGCAAGGAGGCGGCCAACCAGGGCGGCGAGATGTTTTCCCGCAAAGAAACCCTCGACCTGATCCAGGCCTACTACCAGCTGGGTGAGCGTCCGCGCCGCCGCCTGCTCGATCTCGCCAAGTCTCTGCACGCCGAAGGCGACGCGGCCTGATGTTTGCCCTACCGCGCTTCGCGCTACTTGAGGGCGGTCTCGCGCATTGCACGGCGCGACCTGCAACCGGCCTCAAGTAGCCGCGAGGCGGTAGGCCACTAACAAAGTGACATGAAGGCGGGGCGTGAGTATCCCGCCTGTCATGACCGAGTACGAACTGTTCGCCGTCGACCTGGCCCGCGAGGCCGCCCGCATCTCCCTGCCGTATTTCCGCGGCGCGTATGAGGAGACCGACAAGGGCGGCCCGGGTGCCTTCGATCCGGTGACCCAGGCCGACCGCGAGGCCGAGGCGGCGATCCGCAGCCTGATCGCGGCCCGCTATCCCGATCACGGCGTGATCGGGGAGGAATATGGCGAGGACCGGCCGGACGCCGACCATGTCTGGATCCTCGATCCCATCGACGGCACCCGCGCCTTCATCGCCGGCCTGCCCCTCTGGACCAATCTGATCGCCCTGCGCAGCGAAGGCCGGCCGACCGTCGGCGTGATCGGCCAGCCGTATCTGGATGAAATCTTCCTCGGCGGCCCGTCGGGCGCGCGTCTGCTCAAGGGCGGAGGCGAGACGCCGCTGGCCGTTCGGCCCTGCCCCCGCCTGACCGACGCCCTCATCGCCACCACCGACCCCGACCTGTTCACCGGTGCCGAACTGGGGGCGTGGACCCAGGTGCGCGCCGCCGCCCGGCTGGCCCGGCTGGGTTGCGACGCCTATGCCTACGCCATGCTGGCCGCGGGCCGGATCGACCTGGTGGTCGAAAGCGGGCTGAAGGTCTGGGACTGGTCCGCTTTGGTTCCCGTGATTGAAGCGGCCGGCGGCGCGGTCACCAACTGGCGCGGCGAGACACCGGACGGCAGCGGCCAGATTCTGGCTGTCGGCGACGTCGGAATCCGCGAGCAGGCGCTGGTGACGTTGCGGCGGGCCAGCCTCTAGAAGACGGACGTCCGTCGACCTGACACACCGGTCAGGCGCTACCCGGCGGCGCTGCGGTGTTTATGGCTGCCTCCAGGCTGCGGATCAGCTTCTGTCGCCCGGCGTCGTCGGGCAATTGCTGCAGGATGGTGTTCAGGCTGGCGAGGAAGGCCGCCCGGTCGTTGTGCCAGTCCGGCCGGGTGGCCTGACCGGGCAACAGCCGCGCGCGACCCGTGCCGATCGGCTCAGCTTTCTCGCGGGTCATGACATAGGTCTGATCAAACTGTGCGGTCACGGTCCGGTAGCCGAGCCCGGAGAGGCGGGCGGCCAGGGTCGCGAGAGCGTCGGGCTCGCCATGGTCGAGGAGGACATTTCCTCCGACGCCTCCCCGGGCTTTCAGCCAGTCGACCAGATCGGTCGCATCTCCATGGCCCGAATAGTTGTCCAGACTGCGGATGCGGGCACCGACATGAACATCCTCGCCCTGGATCCGGATCGCTGTCCGGCCCTCGACCAGCAGCCGCCCCAGGGTGCCGGCCGCCTGGAATCCCGTGATCAGAACCGTGACGTCCTTGCGCCAAAGCAGGCGCTTCAGATGACGCCGGATACGGCCTGCATCGCACATGCCGCTGCCGGCGAGGATGATGTGCCAGCCGCTCAGCCGCTCGAGGCGATCGCTCTCCTGCGGCCGCCGGAGATGATGCAGCCGCGTCGCAGTACGCAGCGGCTCGAAGGGATTTTCACCTGAATCGGCGTTCCAGCCGCGCAGGAGAAACACCTCGGTCGCTTCAATTGCCAGGGGCGAGTCGAGGAAGATTTCCGTGGCCAGGTCGGGCTCGGCCTCCATGACGGCGAGAAGATCGAGGATCAATTCCTGCGCGCGGCCGATGGCGAAGGTCGGCATCAGCAGGGGACCGCCGGCGGCCCTGGCGGCGCGCAGTTCCACGGCCAGCGCCCGACGGCGCGCGGAGAGCTCCAGGTCGATCCGTTCCCGGTCGCCATAGGTGCTTTCCAGAATGATGTGGTCGACATCGACCGGTCCCGACGGGACCGGCAGGAAGGGCTGACGGCCCGAACCGAGGTCACCCGAGAAGAGAAGGGTCAGAGGATCGTCATCGTGACCGATGCGCACCTCGATCGAGGCGGCGCCCAGCAGATGGCCGGCGGGCCACCACACCGCCTCGACGCCTGCCACCACCTCGTGGGCCTTGTTGAATTTCACCGTCTCGAACAGACGCAAGGTCGGTTCGACGTCAGAGGTCGTATAGATCGGCTCCACCCGCTTGAGACCGCGCTGCTCATTCCGGCGGTTGAGGTTGCGGACCTCGCTCTCCTGGATGCCGGCCGCATCCGCCAGCATGACTTCGCAGAGGTCGCGCGTGCCCCGCGTAGCGAGGATACGACCGCGGAACCCCGCACGGACCAGTTTCGGCAGCAGGCCGGAATGATCGATGTGCGCATGGGTCAGCAGCACGGCGTCGATCCGGCTCGCGTCGAAGGGAAACGGCTCGTAGTTGAGGGCTTTCAGGGTCTTGGGGCCCTGGAACATGCCGCAATCAACAAGGAGGCGGCTCCGGCCCGTATCGAGAAGCATGCAGGATCCGGTGACGCACCCGGCGGCACCGTGGAAGGTGAGGTGTACGGTCATGTCGCGGGTCCTGCACAAGGCGGAAAGACGCCTGGCCTCGGGGCTCTGAAGACGCGCCACTCGCGCGAGGCCGACAACGGCACCGGAAGACCGGGATCGGGCCCCGGTGGCGGCGCGATCATGGCCATGGCCAGAGGGGGAGCCGGAACGCCGGCGGGACCGATACCCTGTTCCCCCATTTCAGTGGGTCAGCAGCAGGTTTGGCCCGGACTTGCACCGCAGAAAGGCGCGTGTGGCCCCCCCGAAGACCGCCTCGCGGAGGCGGGAATGACCCCAGGCACCGGCGACCAGAAGCGTCGCGGACCGGCCCTGGGCGGCAGCGATCAGCGCCGCCCCCTCGTCATGGCCTTCGACGAGGACAGAGACACCTTCGCCCACCCCGTGGAGCTTCAGATAGGCATTGAGCGAGTCAATGTCGGGGTCGGTTGCATCGCGGTCGAGACCGGTTACGCACTGGATGACGTGGATCTCGCTCGCCATCGCCAGCAGCGGCAGGGCCGCCTTCACTGCACGTCCGGCCTGTGGGCTGCCGTCCCATGCGATGGCCGCTGGGCCTGACAGCGAATCCGCATCGTGGCGGGCAACCAGCACCGGTGCGCGGTCGCTGAGCAGGCACCGCGAGAACAGGTCGGGGCCGACGCCGCAGTCCAGATGGCCCTGGCCAAAGACGACAAGATCCGAGATCGCCACGTGACGGCTCAGGGCCAGTCCCGGCCTGAGGCCGCGGCTCAGCACCGAGATCCGTGGGGCTCCCTCGCCGGGGCCGAACACGACATCGGCGGCATCGGCGGCGGCGCGCGCAGCCGTCTCAATCCGGAGATGAAGGTCATGCTCGGCCGCAACCAACTCCTCGACGGCTTCCCGCGACAGGGAGGCCCCCAGGGTGATGCCCAGGGCGATCATATCGGCTGCGGTGTCGGGATAGGCCGGCAGAATGGAGACTGCCCCGCCGTGCTGCCTCGCGAGACTGCCGGCCAGGCCGAGCGCCTGGCTGTCGCCGTCTCCGCCGGAAGCGATCACAATCGTCTGTTTGAGGCTCATGTCTGATCTCCCTCTGGTGCCAGAATAGCCGGCGGGAGGGGCCTCGCTTTGATCGACAGCAATATCCGGACCCAAGGCGCGACGGGGCGCCAACGGGTGCTGCCAAGGCGGCGCTGGAAGGAAGCCGGCTTCGCCGCCCCCTTCCCCGACAAGGATTTGAGCAGCCTCGCCCGGTGGCATTCCGGCACCTGGCTGACAGGGCCGGCGAATGCCGGGATCAGGGGTGTCGGGCTTCAGGCCGCTTCGTCAGGCTCGGACTGGAGGACGGGTTCGGGTGCCGGGGGAACCGCCGCGGGCGACAGATCCTCGACGGGCGAGACATAGGCACCCATGGCGTCGAACTCTTCCAGGAAGACCGCGCGCATGTCGTCAGCCTCCATGATGATCTCGTGCTTGGCGCCCGGGATCTCGACGTAGCGGCCGCGGCCGAGGCGTTTGGCGGCCCATTTGTTGGTCTGTTTCCAGACGCGGTCGTCCTCGGCCGCCTGAACCACGGCGACCGGAATGCGGACGGCCTTCAGGGCCTTGGGCTTGAGCACGCGTTCACCGGCGTCCAGGGCGAAGGCCAGCCAGCCCCAGGTCGGGCCGCCCACGGCCAGGTGGGGGCAGGCGTAGAGCTGCTGCCGCCACTGTTCGTAGCGGCTTTCGTCGGACGTCAGGGCGTCCTTCTCGAAGGTGTGGTCGAAGGGATCATCGGCGTCGTCGAGGACATAGTCCCCCGCCTTGCCGTGACGCAGGTTCCAGCGGACCGCCAGCTTGACCGACCACATCGAGCGCTTGCCGGTGCGGATGCGCAGCATGGGGCTGGACAGGATGGCACCGGAGAACCGGCTCTCACCGCCTTCGAGCGTCATCAGGTTCAGGGTGCCGCCCATGGAGTGACCGACCATGACCCACGGCTTGGGGGCACGGCCTTCCCAGGTGTCCAGCAGGCGGGCGTAGTCGTCGAGGAATTCCTCGACCGCGCGGGCGTGGCCCTTCAGCCGATCCGGCAGCAGGCGGGCGGACAGGCCCTGACCCCGCCAGTCGTGGGCCAGGACGCACCAGCCGCGCGCGAGGAAATTGCCGATGACCTCGAAATATTTCTCGATCGGCTCGGTGCGGCCCGGGCTGACGATCACGGTCCCGCGCGGCTTCTTCGCCACCAGGGTCGACGGCGTCCAGAAGGCCGCGCGCAGGCGCAGGCCGCCGGCACCGCGGAACCATTCGCCCACGCCTCCCGGAGGCGCGGACGCACCCGGGACCCCCATCAGGGGCGCATTGGCGGCATAGGCGGCGGCTCGGTTCACTCTGGCTTCCTGAATCTCAAGGTCATGCGGTCACTCTCACCGATCTCGTCGTATTTGGATCGGTCGAAGGTCGGGTTCGGCGGCGAACCGCGCGGTGCCGTCAGCCCCATGGGTGGCAGGGTTTCGACGCCGAACGGATGATCCTTGGTATCCCTTTCATTCGCGTTGATTTCAGAGGCGGCGACGAAGGCAAAGCCCGCTTCGGCCGCCAGCTGTTTCACAAACGCCTCCTGGACGTATCCGTTCGCGGCGGCGGGGTCCTGATCCTCTTCAGGCCCGAGCCGGTGCTGCTCGATACCCAGCACGCCGCCGGGACGCAGGGCCGCATAGGCGTCGGCGAAGGCCTTTTCGGCGATCCCGGCCGCCATCCACGCGTGGATATTGCGCATGAACAGGGCGATGTCGGCCGTGCCGGCCAGGACGACCGGCCCCGAGGTCGGTCCGAAGGACGAGAGTTCGATCTCTCCATAGAGGCGGCGATCATTGGTGAACCGCTGCTGGAAGGCCGCCATCAGGGCGACCTGCGACGGATCGGCACCCGGACCGGTCTGGAACCCGGCGGCGACGTATTTGCCCGCGCCCTCGGCCAGATAGGGGGCGAGAATTTCGGTCCACCAGCCGCTGCCCGGCCAGAACTCGACCACCGTCATACGGGGCTGGAGACCGAAAAAGCGGAGGGTCTCCATCGGATGCCGGGCGGCGTCACGAACCTTGTCCTGCGCCCGCCAGGGACCGGCGACCGCCCACTCCAGCGACCCCTTCGGCGGACCGTCGGGCGTCGGCGGCGGTTCAGCCGTCTTTTCCTTGCGACCACAGGCGGCGAGACCGGTCAGCGTCAGGGCCGCAACGCCGGACAACATGCCCCGGCGCGACAGCGACAACCGCCAATCCTGTCTCGAATTAATCATCCAGTTCCCCTGGAGTCCGGCCCTGCACGTTTCGGACCAGCCGCTGGACCAGTTTTGCTTCAGGTCGAATCGACCTGAATCCAAAAAATGGTCCAAAATTACGCTGGAGCGAAATCTGAGCCTTGGAGAACTGCGTCCACAAGACCGATTTCGCTCCACGGCCGGGCTTAACCCTGTTCCCAGGCCCGGTCAAAACGGTTCCGGATATCGCCGAACATCAGCCCGGCTTGCGGAATCGCAGGGTCATGCGGTCGCTCTCGCCGATGGCGTCAAACTCGGCCCGCTCTGCCTCGGTCAGGGGCGTGGGCCGGTCCGTGGCGACTCCGGCGCGCGGGGCGCTGGTGCGCACCGGCGGCAGGGTCCAGACGCCGTAGGGATGGTCGTGATCATCCTTCGGATTGGCATTCAGTTCGCTGCGGGCCTCCAGCACGAAGCCGGCGGCCTGGGCGGCGCGGATGATGTGGCTCTCCGGCATGTAGCCGGTCGGGGCGGTCACGTCGGGATTCAGGCCGTCGACGCTGCGGTGCTGCTCGACGGCGAGGACGCCACCGGGCTTCAGGGCCTTGAAGAAGGCCTCCAGATAGGGGCCGGTCCGCGACGGGTTCGAGCGGTGCCAATTGTGGAAGGCGCGCGCGACCACGATCATGTCGGCGGTCCCGTCCTCGACACCCATGCTCTCCAGCGGGCGGCTGACGGCGACATAGCGTCCGCCGGTGGCCTCGGCATAGGGCTGCAGGATGGCGCTCCACCAACCACCGCGACCGGGCTCGATCTCCACGATCGTCGATCCGGGCGTCAGGCCCCAGAAGGTCAGGGTTTCGAAGGGGTGGCGATAGGCATCCCGGGCGACGTCGGCGGCCGGGCGGGCGGCCGAACCGATGGCGGCCTGGAGCGCCGTGTCTTCCTGCAGCTCGGGCGGCGTCATGGCGGCGCGGCGGGCTGTGCGCTGGGCCGGGGATTCATCCAGCGTCGGCATCGCGGGCAGAGTCTGGGCAGCGGCCATGGCCGGCAGGGCCAGGGCGGTCGTCATAACGAGGGCGAGCAGGCGCATTGAGGATCTCCCGGACGAATTGGACGGCGAACCCTAAGGCCTCCGGGGCGAGGGGCAACCCATGACGGCCGGCGGGCGACAGATTGGCGCGGACGAGGTGCCCCTTGACGGTTTCGCGGCGCTTCCCACATCGGATCCGAGGCTGCCGATTTCGGGGCCTCCAGACCGGACGGGGCCGATCATCGGGCCGACCGGACTGAACTCCCATCGCCGGTCCGGGCATCAAACCGCGGGACCGGCTCAACCTTGCTGATCCCCAGGAGGATGACCCATGCGTACCTATGATTTCACCCCGCTGTACCGTTCCGCCGTCGGCTTCGACCGTCTGGCAGGACTGCTGGAAAGCGCCGCCGCGACCCGGCAGGAAAACGGCTGGCCGCCCTACAATATCGAGACCACGGGCGAGAATGCCTACCGGATCGAGATCGCTGTAGCGGGCTTCAAGCCCGACGAGCTGACCCTTGAGGTCAAGGAGAACCTGCTCACCGTCACCGGCCGCAAGACCGCCAATGACGATGCGGGAGCCGGGCGGACCTATCTGCACCGCGGCCTCGCCGAACGCGACTTCGAGCGCCGGTTCCAGCTGGCCGACTATGTCGTGGTCAAGAGTGCGGATCTGGCCGACGGCCTGCTGTCGATCGAACTGGCCCGCGAACTGCCCGAGGCGCTCAAGCCGCGCCGTATCGAGATCGGCGCCCAGGCCTCGGCCAAGCCGCTGATCGAGGGCAAGAAGGCCAAGGCGGCCTGAGTCACCACATAGTCCGCCTCAAGCCGCGAGCCTCCGCGAGGCGAGCGTCAGGCGGCCTGCCAAGGGGGCGGCGTTCGCGTCGCCCTCTTTTTCATGGGCGGTCTCAGGCGGCGATGGCGGCCCTGGCTTCAATGGCGCGTCGCTGCTCGTCCGTCAGGGCACCGGGGTCGATCCGGGCACCGGACAGATCGGCACCGTCCAGCCGGACTCCGTCAAGCACGGCGCCTTCGAGACGGGCGAAGCGCAGGTTGGCCTCGACCAGAATGACCGGCATCGAGCGATCCTTGCCGATCGCCAGGGCACCCAGATTGGCCCCGCGGAGGTCGGCCTTGTTCAGCAGCACGCCGTTCAGGCGCGCACCGCGCAGATCCGCCCCGCGCAGATCGCAACCGCGCAGGTCAGACCCTTCAAGGCCCGCGCCCTGAAGGCCGACGCCCCGGAGATCCATCCCGGCGAGGCAGGCCTGTCTGGCGCTGAGGCCGGGCAGTCTCAGACCCTTCAGCCGGTCCCCCAGCGGACGCAGGTCCTCGCCGTCGAAGATCGCCGGCTCACCGAATACGCCACCGCTTTCGGCCCAGGCGTTGGCGTCCAGCGCCCGCTCCGCCAGCCCCTCGGCGCGGGACCGGGCATCCGAGCTCGGACTGCGCAGCGCGCCGGTCATGTCGGCGCGGCTGGTGTCGGCGCGCTCGACGGCCACCCCGGTCAGGATCGCCCCCATGAGCCGCGCGCCCTCCAGATTGCAGCCGTCAACGGACGCATCTTCCAGCATCGCGCCGGTCAGATTGGCTTCCTTGAGATTGGCCTTGGTCAGCATGGCTCCGCGCATGGAGCAGTCGCTGAAATCCGCCTTCATGGCGGTGATACCGTCGAGGTGGCCGCCGTCCAGGGTGGCCCCGGCGAAGGTCGCGCCGTCGGCGACGCCCTGACGGGTCTCGTGCCGGACCGCCGCCAGACCCCGGGTCGCATGCGGCACGGCGATGACGCCCTCGCGGAAGTCCGCCCGGGTCAGGTCGGCGTTCATCAGGCTGGCGCCGCGCAGGCAGGCGCCGCGCAGGTCCGCCCTTACCAGCTGGGCACCGGTGAAGTCCGCCCCCCTGAGGTCGGCGCAGAACAGGACGGCCCCGTTCATCCGGGCGCCGACCAGCCGGGCGTTTTCCAGCGCGCAGCCGGTGAAGTCGGCCTCGGCCAGATTGCGGCCCGACAGGTCCAGGCCGTTGAGGTCGACGAATTTCAGCATCAGGCGACGACCGCCGGGACGGCCTTCGACCAGACGTTCATGCGCCGCGATGAACATATCGAGGTCGCCCTGGGACAAGGATCGACGGACAAAGGTCATGCGACGGTATCCATGGTCTCAAGGCCGCGCGCGCCCTTGGTGATCGCATCGCCCAGATCGGCGTCGCGCAGGCAGGCACCGAACAGAATGGCCCGGCCAAGGTCCGCGCCGGTCATGATCGCGCGATTGAGGTCTGCGCCGGACAGGTCCGTTCCGCGCAGGCAAACCCCGGTCAGATCGGCGGGCAGCAGCCGGTCGGGCCCGATCATCAACGGGCCCAGCTTTGCCGCGCGCAGATCGGCGCCGTTCAGTCGTGCCCTCGCCAGCCGGGCCCCGCGGAGGTCGGCGCCCTTCAGATTCACGGACCGCAGGTCCGCATCCTCGAGATGCGCGCCCTGGAGCTGCACCCCCTCCATATCGAGCCCGTAGAAGACGGCGCCCCGCGCCGACAGGGCGGTCAGATTGTAGCCGCGGATCGACCGCAGGGCCCGCAGGTCGACGCCGTCGAAGACCGAGGGCCGCCCTTCCGCGCCGCCGGTCTCGCACCACTGGGCGTGCTCGGCGAGCATGTCCGCGGCCGGCATCTTGCCGACCGGGCTGCCGGACGAGCGCTCGTCCGTCAGGACGCCGGTCATATTGGCTCCGTCCGTCCGCCACATGGCGCTCTTGACGCCGACAAGGACCGCATCGCGGAGGTCGGCGCCGGACAGGTCCGCGCCCGAGAGGTCGGCCCCGGACAGGTCGGCACCACGGAAGCTGGCCTGCTTCAGATTGGCCCGGACCATCTTGCAGTCCTTCATGATGGCGTCGGAGAAGTCCGCCGCCACGGCCACGATTCCAGTGAGCTTCGAGCGTTCCAGATTGGCCCCAGCGAGGCAGGCCCCGTTGGCCTGGGTGTCGCTGCGCACCTTGGCCTCGACGATCTTGAAGCCCAGTTTGGCGTCGGCGGCCGCGATGGTGCCTTCGCGCAGATCGGCTTCGAACAGGTCGGCACCGGTCAGGTCCGCCCCGCGGAGGCAGGCGCCGCGCAGATCGGTCCGACGCAGGCTGGCCTCGACCAGCAGGCAGTCCTGCATGTCCGCGCCGAAGAAGGTGGCATTGTCCAGCTTGGCGCCGGAGAGGTCCGCCCCGATCAGGTTGGCCGCGGCGAAGTCCGCGTCCGCGAGGTTGCGGCCCCTGAGCGAAAGGCCGGAGAGGTCGAGCCAGGCTAGGACCGCCCGCGCGCCGCCGGGCTTGGCCTGCCACAACCGGTCGTGCCGGACGCAGATGGCGTCCAGCTCCGATTGTTCAATGCGCCTTCTGGCGGCTGGTTGGACGGCGTTCCCCGACATGGTCCCGATATGGCACGCCTCCGCTTAAGGAAGCGTGTGTAGGGGGAGTTTGGTGATTGGTGATTGGTGATTGGTGGTTGCCGCGATGACGGCAGAAGGGCGGCGCGGACCGCGCCGTCGCGCAGGCGTCGGCCAGCCACCAACCACCAATCACCAGCCAACCCCTTCCGCAGCCAGCCGCGCAGCCTAGAGCGTCAGCAGGCCCTGTTCGGCCAGGGCGTCGGCCAGTTCGCCGGGACTGACCCAGACGCGGGTGTAGCCGGCCTCCCCGAGGCGCTTCAGTTCGGTGGCCAGGTCGGCCTTGGCCGAGGCTGCGAAGCGGGCGTCGAAGCCGGCCCCGTCGGCGCTGATCCGGACCATCGGCCGGCCAGTCTCAACCCTGTGCAGATAGCCCTCGTAGAGGACCGCCGCCTCCGGGGCGAGCAGACCGGTCTCGACCTGAAGACCGGCCTTCTTCAACCGTTCCACGCCGCGGCCCGAGGCGAAGGGCGAGGGGTCGACCGCGGCGACGACAACGCGGCTGACGCCGGCGTCCATCAGGAAATGGGAGCAGGAGGTACGGCCCGAGGACCGCGCGCCGCAGGGCTCCATGGTCACATAGGCCGTCGCGCCGCGGGCCCGGTCGCCGGCGGCCGGCGCGGCCTGTTCCTCGGCATGCGGACGGCCGCCCGGCGCGGTGGCGGCCTCGGAAAGGATCTCCCCGTCCTTGACGATCACGCACCCGACCGCCGGATTGGGCCAGGTCTGGCCCATGCGGTCCTTGGCCAGGGCGATGGCCCGGCCCATGAACCGGATATCGTCGGAGGCCTGCTGCGGCGTGCTCACGCGCCGGCTCCCAGGGGCGGCAGTTCCGTCGCGCGCGCCGCGTCCAGATAGCGGGCGGCGACGGGCCTGAGCGCGGCGTCGAGGTCGATCTCCAGTGGATTGCCGGTCGGGATTTCGACCCCGACGATCCGGTCGTCGGGCACGCCGAACAGATGTTTGACGATGGCGCGCAGGGAGTTGCCGTGGGCGGCGATGAGAACATCCTCACCGGCTTTGAGACGCGGCGCGATGGCCTCGTCCCAGTAGGGAAGGACCCGGTCCAGCGTGGTCTTGAGGCTTTCGGTGTCGGGGATGGCCTGGCCCGCGTAGCGCGGATCGCCGGCGAAATCCCATTCGCCGCCCGGAACCAGCGGCGGGGGCGGAATGTCGTAGCTGCGCCGCCAGATCTTCACCTGGTCCTCGCCATGCTTCGCCGCCGTCTCGGCCTTGTCCAGGCCGGTGAGGCCGCCGTAGTGGCGTTCGTTCAGCCGCCAGTCGTTGACCACCGGCACGTCGCGCAGGCCGGCCGCGTCGAGCGCCAGCGCGCCCGTCCGCGTCGCCCGCTTCAGCACCGAGGTGAACATGACCGCGGGCCGGAAACCCGCCGCGGCGATCTGTTCGCCCGCACGCCGCGCCTGGGCCTCGCCCTCGGCCGTCAGATCGACGTCGACCCAGCCGGTGAACCGATTGTCGAGGTTCCACTGGCTCTGGCCGTGACGCAGCAGGATCAAACGGGGCATTCGGGTCTCCGGATAGGATGTTGGGGGTAGGACCGGCGGCGGCGCGGGTCAAGACGAGCGATCGGACGCAGCCTTGCCGAAGCCGGGGCGTTGTTGTCCGGGCACCACCGGATGCCCTATAGCCACGCTGTTCCCTGTCTCTCCCAAGGCTCCCGATGCAAAAGCCCCGCTCCGACCTGCGCCCCAACACCGCCGAGTACGAGACCGTTCCGCTGGTCAAGGCGACGGGGTTCCGCGAATACGACGCGCGCTGGATCCTGGAGAAGGAGATCAATCTGCTCGGCATACAGGCCCTGGGTCTGGGACTGGCGACCTATGTCCATGAGATCGGGCAAAGGCCGCGGATCGTGGTCGGCCACGATTTCCGCTCCTATTCGCTGAGCGTGAAACAGGCCCTGACCCTCGGCCTGCTGGAAGGCGGGATGGAGGTGCTGGACATCGGGCTGGCCCTGTCGCCGACGGCCTATTTCGCCCAGTTCGCCCTCGACGCACCATGCGTGGCCATGGTCACGGCCAGCCACAACGAGAACGGCTGGACCGGGGTCAAGATGGGGGCCAATCCGCCCCTGACCTTCGGCCCCGACGAGATCGGGCGCCTGAAGGACATCGTCCTGAACGGCGAGGGCGTGAACCGCCCGGGCGGTTCGCTGACCCGGGTCGAGGGCTTCCGCGAACGCTATCTGGAAGAGATCACGTCCACGGTGAAGCTGAGCCGGCCGATCAAGGTCGTCGCCGCCTGCGGCAACGGCACGGCCGGGGCCTTTGCGCCCGAGGCCCTGCGCCGAATGGGGGCCGAGGTCATCGAGATGGACACCGACCTCGACTGGACCTTCCCGAAATACAATCCCAACCCCGAAGACCACGCCATGCTCATGCAGATGGCGGCGCGGGTGCGTGAGACCGGCGCCGAGCTGGCGCTGGGCTTCGACGGCGACGGCGACCGCTGCGGCGTCGTGGATGACACCGGCGAGGAGATCTATGCCGACAAGATCGGCCTGATGCTGGGGCGCGACCTGTCGGCCCTGCACCCCAACGCCACCTTCGTCGTCGATGTGAAATCGACCGGCCTGTACAAGACCGACCCGGTGCTGAAGTCGAATGGCGCCGACGTCGTCTACTGGAAGACGGGCCACAGCTACATCAAGCGCAAGACCGCCGAACTGGGGGCCCTGGCCGGGTTCGAGAAGTCGGGCCACTTCTTCTTCAACGCGCCGCTGGGCCGAGGCTATGACGACGGCATCGTCGCCGCCGGGGCCGTGCTGGCCATGCTGGACCGCAACCCGGGCAAGTCCCTGTCGCAGCTCAAGGCCGCCCTACCCGATGCCTGGACTTCGATGACCATGTCGCCGCACTGCGACGACGAGCTGAAATACGGCGTACTGGAGCGGATCGTCGCCGAGTATCAGGCGCTGGCCGACGCCGGCGGTTCGATCCTGGGACGCAGGATCGTCGAGGCAATCACGGTCAACGGGGTGCGGGTGCACCTGGACGACGGGTCGTGGGTGCTGGTGCGCGCCTCGTCCAACAAGCCGGAGCTGGTGGTGGTGGTCGAGAGCATGCGCTCCGAAGCCGATATGCGCGCACTGTTCCGTGAAGAGGTGAAGCCGCGGCTGGCGAAATACCCAGAGATCGGGGCCTATAATCAGGAGCTCTGAAGCCTTCGGAGGGGACGGGGTGTCCGACGGCGGACCGGGCGTGGTGATCGTTGGCGGCGGCTTCTCCGGGGCCATGCTGGCCGCGCGGCTGACCGAACGCGGCGTCGCCTGCAGCCTGATCGACCGCACGGGGACGTTCGGACCCGGCCTGGCCTATTCGACACCGTTCGAAGGGCATCTGCTCAATGTCCGGTCCGACCGCATGAGCGCGGTGGAAGGCAGGCCCGGCGACTTCGTGGACTGGCTTCGGGACAACTGTCCGCAACAGGCAGACCCGGACGGGTTCGCAGCGCGCCGGCTTTACGGCGAATATCTGCAGCACCGGCTGAACACCGCACGCCTCGCCCATCCCGGAATGATCGAGCTCATCACCGGCGAGGTGGCGGCGATCGGGCCCGACAGCGTGCGCCTGTCCGACGGACGGGTCGTCGCCGCGCGCGCAGTCGTGCTGGCGACCGGCAACCCCGCCCCGAAGACGGCCGGCAAAGGGTCTCGCCGCATCATCCCGGATCCCTGGGCGCTCACCGCCCTGGAGCGGATCGGCCCGGAGGATGAGGTGATCATCGTCGGGACGGGCCTGACCATGGTCGATATGGTCCTGTGGCTGGACGCGACGGGCCGCCGGGGCCGGATCACGGCCCTGTCCCGTCGCGGCCTGATGCCCCGGGTTCACGGCGCGGGTCACGACCGCCCCGGAACGCCGACCGAAGCCCTGCTGACCGGCCGCCTTTCGGGTCGGCTGGCGGAAGCCCGTCGTCTGACGTCACACGGCGACTGGCGTGGCCTGATGGAAGGCCTGCGGCCCCTGACGGCGGGGCTGTGGTTCGCGGCGGATGCCGGCACCCGCGCGCGCTGGCTGCGGCATCTCCGACCCTGGTGGGATGTTCATCGCCACCGCATCCCGGCCCACGTCGATGAGACCGTGAAGCGGTTCCAGGCCGCCGGACGCCTTGGCCTGGTGCCGGGCCGGATCGAGCGGATCGAGGCAGGCGACGACGGCGTGGCGCTGCACTGGCGCGCGCGGGATGGATCGGCCCGGTCCTCGATCACCGGCCAGTGGCTGATCGACTGCACAGGCCCCGGTCACGCCCCGCTTGAGAATCCCCTGACCGGTCCCCTGATCAAGGCCCGTCGCGCACGCCTTGATCCTGTCGGTCTGGGTCTCGATCTGGATGCCGAAGGGCGGCTGCTGGCCGCCGACGGATCGTCCGACGGCCGCCTGTTCGCCCTCGGCCCGCCCGCCCGTGCCGCCTTCTGGGAAACGACCGCCGTGCCGGATATCCGCAAGCGGATCGAAGGTCTGGTCGATCGTCTGGCCGGGGCTCAGGTCACCGCCAGCAGGTAGATCAGGGCGAGGGCCAGTCCGAGCAGGGCCAGCAGCGACAGGATCACCACCGCCGCGATACGGACGCCGGAACGGGCGACCGCCCGGGCGTCCGTGCTGAGCCCAAGGGCGGCCATCGACAGCCCGGTCAGGATCTTGGCGGTGTCCGCCATCACCGGCACGGCGGCGGCCGGGATCAGGTCCATGGACCGCGCCGCCATCATCAGCAGGAAGCCGATGATGAACCACGGGACCAGCTGATGGATCGCGACGCCGCGCCGGGGTGCCGTCACCGCCTCCCCCTTGCGACCGCGGACCGCCGTCAGGATCGCCAGGCCGAGGCAGACAGGCCCCAGCATCAGCACGCGCACGAGCTTGATCAGCGTCCCGGCCTGGTTGGCGACGGCACCCACGGGCAGGGTGGCGGCGAGGACCTGTGGCACGGCATAGACGGTCAGGCCTGCGAGGACGCCGTAGCGGACGTCCGACATGCCAAGGGCCGCGCCCAGCAGGGGCAGGAGCAAGACCACCGCCACCCCCAGCACCGCGGTGAAGGCAATGGCGGCGGAGACGTCGTCGGCCTCGGCGTCGATCACCGGGGCTACGGCGGCAATGGCGGAGTTGCCGCAGATGGCGTTGCCGCAGGCGATCAGCACCGCCATCCGGTGCGGCAGGCGCAGCAGCCGCCCGATCCCGTAGCTGATGATCAGCGCAAGGACGACCACCACCGCCGTGCCCGCGAGCAGTCCGGGTCCGATGGCCATGACCGTCGCGGCGCTGACCGAGGCACCCAGCAGGACCACGGCGATCTCGAGCAGGGTGCGGGCGCTGAACTCGACGCCGGGCTTCAGGGCCGCAGGCGGAGTCCAGACACTGCGGATCGCGGCACCGATGAGGATGGCAAGGACGATGGCGTCGACCCAGCCGCGTCCGAACAGCCGCAACTCCAGCGTCTGGACGGCGACCGCCGCCAGGGCGACCGCGACACAGGCGATCAGGCCGGGGATCAGGGCAAGGACGCCGGTGCGGCGGGCGGGAATCATGGGGTGAGACTGCGCCGGTCCGGCGGCGGGTTCCATCGTTGAGTTTGGAGCCCCTAGCCCGCCGCCTTCACCGCCGCGACCACATCAGCGACCACAGATTTCACCAGCTTCGCGTCGTCGCCCTCGGCCATGACCCGGATCAGTTTTTCGGTCCCCGAGGGGCGTACCAGCAGGCGGCCGACGCCGGCGAGCCGCGCCTCCGCCTCGGCGATGGCCGCCTTGACGCCGGCGTCCTGGAGCGGCTTGCCCGAGGTGTAGCGGACGTTTTCCAGCTTCTGCGGCACGGTCTCGAACTGCCTGGCCAGTTCGCTCATCGGCTTGCCGCTTTCCACGAGCACCGCCAGCACCTGAAGTGCGGACATCAAGCCGTCGCCGGTGGTGGCGTGGTCGTGCAGGATGATGTGGCCGGACTGTTCGCCACCGAGGTTGAAGCCGCCCTCGCGCATCCGTTCCATGACATAGCGGTCGCCGACCTTGGTGCGCTCCAGCGAGAGGTCGTGGCTGTTCAACAGCCGCTCGAGCCCGAGGTTGGACATCACCGTGGCGACGACACCACCGCCCTTGAGCAGGCCACGTTTTGCCCAGTCCAGGGCGACGAGGGCCATGATCTGGTCGCCGTCGACGACCTGACCCTTCTCGTCACAGATGATGACCCGGTCGGCGTCGCCGTCGAGGGCAATGCCGATGTCGGCGCGGTAGCGTTTGACCGCCTCGGCCAGGGTTTCGGGATGGGTCGAACCGCAGTCGGCGTTGATGTTCAGGCCGTTGGGCTCGACGCCCACCGCGCAGACTTCCGCGCCCAGCTCATAGAGGGTGGTCGGCGCGACCCGGTAGCCGGCCCCGTTGGCGCAGTCGACGGCGACGCGCAGGCCCTGCAGGCTCAGGCCCTTGGGGAAGCTGGCCTTGGCGATCTCGACGTAGCGGGCCTGGGCGTCGTCGATGCGCTTGACCCGGCCTAGGGCGTCGGGCGGCGCCAGATCGGCGTCCAGCGCCTGATCCATCATCGATTCAATCTTCAGCTCGACCGCATCCGACAACTTGTAACCGTCGGGGCCGAACAGCTTGATGCCGTTGTCGAGATAGGAGTTGTGGGAGGCCGAGATCATCACCCCGATGTCGGCGCGCATCGAGCGGGTCATCATGGCCACGCCCGGCGTCGGCAGCGGACCGAAGGTCCGCACGTCCATCCCGGCCGAGGAGAAGCCCGCGACCAGCGCCGGCTCGATCATATAGCCCGACAGACGCGTGTCCTTGCCGATGACGACAAGGTGGCGGCGTTCGTCGGACGACATGAACAGACGGCCCGCCGCGAGGCCGACACGCAGGGCCACCTCCGGGGTCATCGGATGGGTGTTGGCCCGGCCACGGATGCCGTCCGTGCCGAAGTACCTGCGTTCTCCCAACTGTCGCTTCCTTATGACTACGGCGTCGCAGAAATCTTGCGAAACCGCATTTTAGATGCAAATCCAGCCGCCTGTCGCCTACACGACATCTGACGATGACGGTGGCTTAGACTCTCCACCGCCCGTGCGCAAAGCGCGGAAAGCCAGAATCTCGAGGATATAATCCATGTGCGGCATCATTGGCGTGACAGGCGTTGGCCCGGCCGTTCCCCGTCTGATCGACAGCCTGAAGCGGCTGGAATACCGGGGCTATGACTCCGCCGGCGTGGCCGCCCTGGTCGATGGTCGCATCGAGCGGCGTCGGGCCAAGGGCAAGATCCGGGAACTGGAAGCGGTGCTGCTCGCCGAGCCGTTGGCCGCCACGGTCGGCATCGGCCACACGCGTTGGGCCACCCACGGTGCCCCGACCACGATCAACGCCCACCCGCACAAGGCAGGGCGCGTGGTGCTGGTGCACAACGGCATCATCGAGAATTTCGCCGAGCTGAAGGCCGAACTGATGGCCGAGGGCCATGTGTTCGAAAGCCAGACCGACACCGAGGTCGTGGCCCACGCCCTCGACCGCGCGCTCGAAACCGCCAACGACCCGATGGTGGCGTTCAAGAGCGTGCTCGACCGGCTGACCGGTGCCTATGCGCTCGCGGTCCTGATCGAGGGCGAGGACGGACTGATCCTCGGTGCCCGGCGCGGCAGCCCCCTGGTGGTCGGCTGGGGCGAAGGCGAGATGTATCTCGGCTCTGACGCCCTGGCGGTCGGACCGTTCACCACGCAGATCTCCTACCTCGAGGAAGGCGACTACGTCGGCCTCGACCGCAGCGGCGCGCGGATGTTCGACGTCGGCGGCAATGCTGTCACCCGGCCGATCGTCCAGGTCTCCGCCTCCTCGGCCCTCGTCGAGAAGGGCGAATACCGGCACTTCATGGAAAAGGAGATCCATGAGCAGCCGGACAGCGTCCAGCACACCCTCTCGCACTACCTCGACTTCGTGAACGGCAAGGCCAAGACGGACTCGGCGGACTTCGCCGCCATCGACCGCCTGCAGATCATTGCCTGCGGCACCGCCTTCTATGCCGGCCAGATCGGGCGTTATGCGTTCGAGAAACTGGCCAACCTGCCCTGCGACGTCGAGATCGCCTCGGAGTTCCGCTACCGCCAGCCGGCGCTGACGCCGGGCACCCTGGCCGTGGCGGTCAGCCAGTCCGGCGAGACCGCGGACACCCTGGCCAGCCTGTCCTGGTGCAAGGGCAAGGGCCTGCGCACGGCCGCCCTCGTCAATGTCCACTCGTCATCGATGGCGCGGGAGGCCGAGACCCTCTGGCCGACCCACGCCGGCCCCGAGATCGGCGTGGCCTCGACCAAGGCGTTCACCGCCCAGGTCGCTGCCCTGCTGGCGCTCGCCGTCGCCGCCGGGGTGCAGCGCGGGGTCATCGACGTCGCGAAGGAGGCCGAACTCGTCAAGGCCCTGTTCGAAGCCCCCCGGCTGATCGCCGAGGCCATGGGCATGGAGGACGACCTGAAGGCGGTGGCCCATGACATCTCCAAGGCCACGGACGTTCTGTTCCTCGGCCGCGGCGCGATGTTCCCGCTGGCCATGGAAGGCGCGCTGAAGCTGAAGGAGATCAGCTACATCCATGCCGAGGGCTATGCCGCCGGCGAGCTGAAGCACGGGCCCATCGCTCTCGTCGACGAACTGACGCCGATCGTCGCCCTCGCCCCGATGGATGAGGTGTTCGAAAAGACCGCCTCGAACCTGCAGGAAGTGGCCGCGCGCGGCGGGCCGGTGATCATGATCGCGCCGAAGTCCGCGCCCGATCCGCACGGCGCCGGCATCCGCCGCGTCGATGCGCCCGAGTGCCATTCGCTGATCGCGCCGCTGATCTACGCCATCCCGGTGCAGCTGCTGGCCTATTACACCGCCGTCCAGAAGGGCACGGATGTCGACCAGCCCCGCAACCTGGCCAAGTCCGTCACCGTCGAGTGATCGTAACGGGCTTCGCCACCCCCTCCACCACTCGCGCAAGAGCGCACGGGTGGTGCTCCTCCCCGTTCGCGAAGCGAATTGGGAGGAAATGCGTTAGGCTGCCCGACCCCGCCGTTCAGGATTTCCCATGACCGCTCCCGCCCGCCGCCTTCGCAAGGCCGTCCTCCCTGTCGCCGGTCTCGGCACCCGGGTTCTGCCCGGGACCAAGACCACGCCCAAGGAACTGCTGAACGTCGTCGACCGGCCGATCCTCAGCTACATCGTCGAGGAAGCGCGCGAGGCGGGGATCGAGCACATCGTCTTCGTCACCGGGCGGTCGAAGGGGGCGATCGAGGACTATTTCGATCACCAGATCGAGCTCGAGGCCCAACTGCTGGCCAAGGGCAAGACCCAGCTGCTGGACATGATGATTGCCGAACTGGCCACCGCCGGCGAGATGAGTTTCACCCGGCAGATGCAGCCCCTCGGTCTGGGCCACGCGGTCTGGTGCGCGCGGGACATCATCGGCGATGAGCCGTTCGCCGTCCTGTTGCCCGACGTCATCGTGGATTCACAGCCGGGTGCCCTGAAGCAGCTGGCCGACGTCTATGCCCGCGTCGGCGGCAATGTCATCGGCGTTGAGGCGGTGCCGGAGAGCGAGACCCACAAATACGGCATCGTCGATCCGGAGAACCGGGACGGCCGGCATATCCGCATGAAGGGGATGGTCGAAAAGCCGCCCCGGGGCGAGGCGCCGTCGAACCTTTCGATCTCGGGCCGCTACATCCTGCAGCCGGAAATCTTCGGCATTCTGGAGAACCAGCCGCGCGGGGCGGGCGGCGAAATCCAGCTGACCGACGGCATGGCGCGGCTGATGAAGGACCAGACCTTCACGGCGGTCGAATATGAGGGCGTCACCCACGACTGCGGCGACAAGATCGGCCTGTTGCGAGCGAATGTCGCCCTGGCGCTGAAGCGACCGGACCTCGGCGAGGCCGCCCGCGCGGCCATAGTCGCGCTTCTCTAGGCAAGACCGGCGCGCAAGCGCGCCGGTGATCGCCCTGCCCGGCTCAGCCGCCGGTGGTCAGGCGCGAGGCGCCGCCGGAGATGCGGCAGACATTGTCATTCTGCGGACGGCCGCTCTGCTGGCCCGTCGGGGAGAGAATGCCGCCCCGTGCCTCGCAACTGTCGGACAGCTGCTGAAGCTCCTGGGCATAGGTGCTGGAGCCGGTGGTCGGGGCGCAGGCGGCGAGGGCGAGCAGAAGGGTGGCGGGGGCGGCGAGGATCAGGGGGCGCATGGCGGGGTCTCCTTGCGATGGGGCCTCTATCTAAACGCCTGAAGCCGCATTCGTTCAACCGCCTCGATCAGTCGCTCCAGATCGTCGGGCGTGGAAAGGCGATGGTCCCCGCCCTCAATCAGGTCCAGACGCACGTCCCCGCCGACCAGACGCTCGACGAGGGCGGTCGAATGCCGCCAGGGCACCACATCGTCCGCCCGGCCCTGGAAGATGTGAACCGGCGCGGCGATCGGCAGGGGGGCCCCGAGCAGCAGCCAGTCGCGGCCTTCCTCGAACATGCTCAGGGTCAGGACGTATTCGCCGAACCCCTCCTCGAGGATGACGATCTCGCCGTCGCGCAGGATGGCGTGGCGCTCATGATCGGCGAGGCTGGGCCACATCAGCCGTTCGGTGAAGTCCTGGGCCGGATTGATCAGCACGAGGCCGGCCATCCGCCCGGGCCGGGCCAGGGCCGCCAGCAGCGCCACCCAGCCTCCCATGGACGAGCCGACCAGCACGACGGGCCCCTTCAGGCTGTCGATCATGCAGATGGCGTCCTCCCGCCATCGCCCGATCGTGGCCTTGCGCCAGTCGCCCGAGGACTTGCCGTGAGCGAAATGGTCGTAGCGGACATAGTCCCAGCCGCGTTCGCGGGCCGTGACGTCCAGCGCCACGGCCTTGGTTCCCTCCATGTCGGAGCGGAAGCCGCCGATCCAGACCACGGTGGGGCCTTCGCCGTCGACTCGGCGGTATGCCAGGGTCTCGCCGCCCCGGCAGGTCAGGTGCTGGATGTCGTCCAATCGCGGCTCCTCTCGCGAAAGTCCTCGTGGACTGATAGCGAACCCCGGGAAAGCGAAGCGAAGGCCAAAAACGCGTGACAGATACCAAGGCTGCCAGGAAGGTCCTGTTCGTCACTTCTAACCGCATCGGCGACTGCGTCATATCCTCCGGTGTGATCCGGGAGATCGCGCGGCAGGTTCCGGGTGCCCGGATCACCGTCGCCTGCGGACGACCGCCCGCGCCCTTCTTCCGTTCAGCGCCCGATGTGGAACGGGTCATCATCCTCGACAAGAAGAAGCTGGCCGGACACTGGGTCGACCTGTGGCGTCAGGTCGTCGGCACGCGCTGGGACATGGTCATCGACATCCGCGGCTCGGCGCTCAGCTATCTGATCCCTGCGAAACGGCGGGTGGTCTACAATCGCAGCTGGGAGACAGGCCTGCGCAAGGTCGAGATGGTGTCGCGCATGATGGGCGCGCCGGCCCCGCTGGATCCCGAAATCTTCCTCGACGCCCGGGCCGTCGCCGACCGTCAGGCGGTGCTTGATCCGCAACTGGCCGGCGGCAGCGGGCCCGGCCCGATTATCGCCCTCGCCCCCATCGCCCACCAGCCCGGCAAGAGCTGGCCCGCCGAGCGGTGGGGCCAGCTGGTCGAAAAGCTGAAGGCCGAGCCCCGGTTCGACGGCTGGCGCTTCATGGCCGTGGGCGGGCCGGGCGACCGGCCACCGGCGACGCCGGCCCTCGAGGCCGCCGGGCCGCGCGGCATCGACTTCATCGGCAAGGGTGACATCCTGGCCTCGGCCGCGGCGATCGACGTCGCCGACCTGTTCGTCGGCAATGATTCCGGACTGATGCACGTCTCCGCCGCCCTCGGCCGGCCGACACTGGGCCTGTTCGGCCCGACCGAGTGGTGGCTGTATGGTCCGTGGGGCCCGCGGACCCGCACCGCAGCCTCGAATGAGACCCGCGGCGCGTTCGCGCCGATCGAGGCGCTGACCGTGGACCGTGTCTTTGAGGCCGTCCTCGACCTTCACGACGCCTACATCGCAGGTCACGGGGCGCCCAAACCTTGAAGACCGGGGCTTTCACGGTCATATAGGCCCCCGTAGGGGAACGCCGCGATCCATCGCGCGCTCATCCTCGTCAGAACTCCGCCTCCTCATCCACGACTCCCCATCCACGCAAGGAACCGACGCTCATTCGCCGTCCGATGAACCAGCCGCCCGTCAAGGACGGGCCGCCCATGAACCAAGATATCCGCGCACCGCGCGTTCTGCTCATCGATCAGAACGGCGAGAAGCAGGGCGTCATGCCGACGTCAGCCGCGCTGGAAGCCGCCGAAGAGGCCGGCATGGATCTGGTTCAGATCGTCTCCACGTCCGAGCCGCCGGTCTGCAAGATTCTCGATTACGGCAAATTCCGCTTCCAGGAGCAGAAGAAGAAGGCCGAGGCGCGCAAGCGCCAGAAGGTCGTCGAGCTGAAAGAGATCAAGCTCCGCCCCAACATCGACGTCCACGACTATGAGGTGAAGGCCAAGGCCATGCACCGCTTCTTCGACGAGGGCGACAAGGTCAAGGTGACGCTGCGCTTCCGCGGCCGCGAAATGGCCCACCCGGAACTGGGCATGAAGCTGCTCAACAAGGTCCAGGCTGATTTCGAGGAAATCGCCAAGGTCGAATACGCCCCGCGTATGGAAGGCCGTCAGATGATCATGATCCTCGCGCCGAAATAACGGTCGCGCACCATCGACTTCGAAAAGCCCCGACCGGAAACGGCCGGGGCTTTTCTTTTGGCCGCGCCTCCTTGCAACCGGGGCTCGGGGCGATGGAAAAGGATACCCGGCAAAGGGGAGCGTGCGTCGTGTTCAAGTCATGGGTGAGGGCGTGCGCGCTCGCGGTCGCCGCGCTTTGCCTTGGTGCGAATACGGAAACCTGGGCCCAGAGCGCCGTTCCTGCAGCCCCGCCGCTCGAGGCCTATGGCGCGACCCCCGGCATAGAGCTCGTCGAGCTGTCGCCCAGCGGCGCGCTGATCGCCCGCATCACGGTCAGGGGCGAAACACGCTCTCTCGCCGTCACCCGGATCGCGACGGCCGAGGACCTTTTCGTCGGCGATATCAGCGTCATCAAGGTGCGCGACCTGCGCTGGATCGGCGAGAGCCGGGTTCTGGTGGTGACGTCGCAGACCCGCAACATCGCCTCCCTGGGCGTACCGCGCCAGGAACTCTTCTTCGGCCAGGTGCTCGACCTGGAGACCGGAAGGGTGGTGCAGATGCTGGACCGCACGACGGATGTGCTGCCGGTGCTTTACGGACCCGCACTGGTCCGCAACACCAGCGAGGGAGACACCCTGTTCGTGCGCGGCGTCAGCACCGTCAATGACCAGGCCAACCTGCACCGCGTCGACCCCAGAACCGGGCGCGGCCGCTCGGTGGCCTATATGGACAGCACGACCGACGACTATGTGCTCGACGGCGAAGGCGAGATCATCGCCCTGTCGCGCTATGATGAGCGCACCGGCCGCTGGTCCCTGCGCCTGCCCCAGGGGTCGGGTCACCGCGAGGTCTGGACGGTCGATGCGCCGGTCGATGTTCCGGCGCTGCTGGGCATGGGGCGCACGCCCCGCACCATCATCATCAGCGCCGATCGGCCGGACCTCGCGTCTGAGGACGCGGAGCCCGCGGACGAGGTGTTCGAGGTCAATGTCGACACCGGCGAATGGAGCCGCCTGCCGTTCGAACGCCAGCCGGGCTTTCTGGTGCGTCACCCCCGCACCCGTATGCTGATCGGCGGCGGCCGCGATGAAGAGGCCGGAGTCCGGTACGAATTTCTCGACCCGCAGGCCGCGCGGCGGTGGCAGTCCGTCGAACGGGCCTTCCGGGGCAAGGCCCCGCAACTGGTGTCCTGGAACGATGCGCTGAGCCAGGTTGTCGTCTTCACCGACACGGGCGAGGCCGGTCAGTATCATCTGGTCGATTTCGATCGCCGCACCGCGGACATCGTGGCGGATGCCTATCCGGCCATCGCGCCCGAGCAGGTGGGCGCGGTGCGATCCATCCACTACGCCGCACGGGACGGGCTCGACATTCCCGCATACCTGACCCTTCCGCCGGGCGTGACCGATCCTTCGGGCCTGCCGCTGGTGGTGCTGGCCCACGGCGGGCCGGCCTCGCGGGATGTGGCGGGCTTCGACTGGTGGGCCCAGGCGCTGGCGTCGCGCGGCTATGCGGTGCTGCAGGCCAATTTCCGGGGTTCGACCGGCTATGGCCGCGCCTTCCTCGAGGCGGGTTATGGCGAATGGGGCCGCAAGATGCAGACGGACCTGTCCGACGGCGTGCGCTGGCTGGCGGCGGAGGGCATCATCGACCCCGCCCGCGTCTGCATCGTCGGCGCCAGCTACGGCGGCTATGCGGCGATGGCGGGCCTGACCCTGGACAGCGACGTCTATCGCTGCGGCGTCTCCGTCGCCGGCGTGTCGGACCTGCGCCGCATGGTCAACTGGGAGGCGGAGCAGGCGCGCCACAAGAACAATCAGACCGTCCGCTACTGGAACCGGTTCATGGGGGCGGCCCGGCTCAACGACCGCGCCCTGGACGCGCTCTCACCGGCCTTTCTTGCGGCCTCGGTCGACAGCCCCCTGCTGTTGATCCACGGCCGGGACGATACGGTCGTCCCGATCGAACAGAGCCGGGTCATGGCCGAGGCCCTGCGGCGTGCGGGCAAGCCGGTCGAGTTCGTGGAATTGCCGGGCGAGGACCACTGGCTGTCGCGCTCCGCGACGCGGCAGCAAATGCTGGCCGAGACGGTCCGCTTCCTCGAGGTGAACAATCCAGCAGGCCCGGCGAACTGACCTTCGCCAGCTTCACCTTGCGCGGCCGCGCGATCTGACTCACACAGGGATCGCCCCCCGCCCGAGTAACGCCCCGTGACGTCAGCCGCCCTGCCCCAGCCTCCGTCGCGCTCGGCGCTGTTCGTCCTGTTCGGGGTAGTGTTCATCAACCTGGTCGGGTTCGGCATCGTCATTCCGTTGCTGCCCTTCTACGGCCAGACGCTGGACGCGCCGCCGTGGCAGGTGGCGCTGATGTTCTCGGCCTATTCGCTGGGCCAGTTCGTGGCCGAGCCGTTCTGGGGGCGGCTGTCGGATCGCATCGGGCGCAAGCCGGTGCTGATGATCACCATCCTCGCCAACGCGGCCGGCTATCTGGCCCTCGCCTTCGTGCCCAACATCTGGCTGGCCATCGGGGTGAGGCTGTTCACCGGCCTCGGCGCCGGCAATGTCTCGACCGCCCAGGGCTATGTCGCCGACGTGACCCCGCCCGAGCTGCGCGCGGGCCGGATGGGACTGATCGGCGCCGCCTTCGGTCTGGGCTTCATCTTCGGCCCGGCGATCGGCGGTCTGCTGACCCGGCCGGACCTGGGGCCGCTGGGCTACCAGCTGCCGATCTTCACCGCCTCCGGCATGTGCCTGCTCGCCGCCCTCGGCGTGGCCTTCCTGCTCAAGGAAAGCCGGGTCAAGGCCGATGCCGCCGCGCCGCGCCCGCCCTTCCTCGGCGGTGTCCGGGACGCCGTTGCCAATCCGGTGGTGTCACGGGTCCTGCTGGTCACCCTGATCTATATGGCCGGCTTCTCGGGGTGGGAATCGACCTTCGGCTTCTGGACCGAGGCCCGCTACAGCTGGACCGCGCGCGAGGTCGGCCTGTGTTTCATGGTCGTCGGGATCGTCTCGGTGATCTGCCAGGGCTTTCTGGCCGGCCGGCTGGCACGCCGGTTCGGTGAGTCCCGCGTGCTTGCGGTCGGCTGCCTGACCTTCGGCACCAGCCTGATTGCCCAGGTCTTCGCCAGCCGCCTGTTGCCCGATGCCGACTGGCTGGTGCCGGCGATCATGGCGGTAGGGGCCTCAGGCATGGCGATGACCATGCCCAATATCTCGGCCCTGATCTCGCGCTCGGTCGATCCGGACCGTCAGGGGGCCATGCTTGGGCTGAACATGGCTTCCAGCTCGATCGCGCGGATCTTCGGGCCGATCATCGCCGGCGCCATCTTCTCGCAGATCGGCCACGACTGGCCGTTCCTGATCGGCGCGGCCCTGACCATTCCGGCGGCGGTGATGGCGATCAATGCCGGAAAGGCCTTCCGGAAGCGTCAGGCCGCCGCAACTTCGCCGGGTCCCTTGCCGCCAGCGCAGGTTCAGGGCTAGCAATGTCCGGGCGCTCGTGTGCGCCGGGGGAGTTTCAGTGCAAGTGAGTTTCAAAAGGGCCCGTGCTTCGGCACGGATTGCGCTGGCGCTCGGCCTGGTGTCTTCGGGCGCGCAGGCGCAGGAGGCCGCGCCGCTGGAGGCCTATGGGGCCCTGCCGGCGATCGAGTTCGTCCAGGTCTCGCCGTCCGGAGATCGCCTCGCCTATGTCACGGTCGCCGGAGACCAGCGCGCTCTGGTGGTGACGCAGGTCGCTGACGGCCAGCTCCTGACCGGAGCCCGGGTCGGAGACGCGAAGGTTCGCGACGTCGAGTGGGTGGGTGAGGACGCCGTGCTCTCGACCACCTCGACGACCCAGTCGATTCCGCTGTTCGGCGTCTCCAAGACCGAATTTTTCATGGGGCAGATGCACGACCTGAGCGGGCGCCGGATGCGACAGGTCTTCAGCGACCAGACCGGTATGTGGCCGATCATGGTGGGTCCGCCGATGGTCCGGCAGACGCCGGACGGTCCCCGCCTGTTCGTGGCGGGCTTCAACTTCACCGCCGGCGAAGTCAGCCTGTTCGGAATCAATCCGGCGACCGGCAATGCCCGCATGCTGGTCCGGTCCGACTTCGACGTCGAGACCGATGTGCTCAGTTCTGACGGCGTCCTGATCGCCCGGTCCGAATACGACGAACGGCGCAAACAGTGGACCCTGTACATCGCCGCCGCTGGTGAGCGGTTGCGTCTGGGATGGACGACCCATGCCCCCCTGGACTCGCCCGCGCTCCTCGGCCTCGGCCGGACGGACGGCACGGTGCTGGTCAATGCGCGGCGCCCTGACCTGACCGGCGAGGCGACGGGCGAGGGGCCGGACGCCGATACGCCCGAGGAGGCCCTCGACGACCTTTTCGAGGTCGATGTGGTGACCGGGACCTGGACGCGCCTGGATTTCGAGGCCCATCCCAGCTTCCTGATCCATCATCCCCGCTCGCGACTGCTGATCGGCAGCGGGCGGGTCGGGGATGAGGGGACCGAATACGCCTTCATCGACCCGGCCGCCGGACGCATCTGGTCCACAATTGCCCGCGCATTCGCGGGCCGGGCGCCGGAGATTGTCTCGTGGAGCGACGACCTTCGCACCCTGGTGGTCATGAGCGGCGGGTCAGGCGATTCCGGCGGCTACCACCTGGTCGACCTCGATACCCGGGCGTCGCGGATCGTCGGCGAGACCTACCCGGCCCTGACCGCCGACCGCGTCGGAACGGTGCGTGCGATCCAGTACGCGGCCGGGGACGGGCTGGAGATCAACGGCTATCTGACCTTGCCGCCCGGCGTGACGGATCCGAAAAACCTGCCCCTGATTGTGCTGGCGCACGGCGGACCGGCGTCGCGGGACGTGATGGGCTTCGACTGGTGGGCCCAGGCGATCGCTTCGCGCGGCTATGCGGTGCTCCAGCCCAATTTCCGTGGCTCCTCAGGCTATGGCGAGGCCTTCCTGGAGGCCGGCTACGGCGAATGGGGCCGCAAGATGCAGACCGACCTGTCGGACGGCGTCCGCTGGCTGGCCAGCCAGGGCATCGCCGACCCGGCCCGGGTCTGCATCGTGGGTGCGTCCTATGGCGGGTATGCCGCGCTGGCGGGCGCGACCATCGACCCGTCCGCCTACCGTTGCGCTGTTTCGGTGGCGGGCGTGTCGGACCTGCGCCGCATGCTGGAATGGGAAGCCCAGCAGGGGCCCCGCCGTGACAACCAGGTGGTTCGCTACTGGAACCGGTTCATGGGCGTGGAGCGCGCGAACGATCCATCGCTCGAAGCGCTGTCCCCGGCCAGACTGGCGGAGGAGGCCGGGATGCCGATCATGCTGCTGCACGGCCGGGACGACACCGTTGTGCCCATGGAACAGAGCCGCATCATGGCCTCCGCCCTCCGGGCGGCCGGCAAGCCCTACGAGATGATCGAACTCGAGGGCGAGGATCACTGGCTTTCCCGCGCCGACACGCGTCTGCGGATGCTGACCGAAAGTCTTCGCTTCATCGAGGCGCACAACCCGCCGGACTGACGCCCGACCTTCGCGGCCTTGCTTTCCCGCGCTGGCTGGCCTAGAAGCCGCGCCTTCGCGTACCGAACCGCCGGGCTAAAAGGCATGCCTGGGCGGTTCTCATCAGGGTTTCCAATCGGACGGCTCCAAAGGCCTGAAGAACCGGCAACCCACTCAAAAAGAGAGTGAAAATGCCCAAACTGAAGACAAAGTCTGGCGCCAAGAAGCGCTTCAAATTCACGGCGACTGGCAAGGTCAAAGCCGGCGTGGCAGGCAAGCGGCACCGCTTGATCAGCCACAACAGCAAATACATCCGCCAGAACCGCGGCACCTCGGTCATGGCCGACGCCGACGCCAAGAAGATCAAGTCCTACATGCCGTACGCCTGATCGGCGCGCGCAGACCTGATCTCCACACTGAATTTGAAAGGATAGCGACATGGCTCGCGTCAAACGGGGCGTAGTTTCCCACGCCAAACACAAGAAGGTTCTGAAGCAGGCCAAGGGTTTCTACGGCCGCCGCAAGAACACCATCCGCACCGCCAAGGCCGCGGTCGATCGCGCCGGGCAATATGCCTACCGCGACCGTCGCAACAAGAAGCGCTCGTTCCGCGCCCTGTGGATCCAGCGCATCAACGCCGCCGCGCGTCTGGAAGGCTTCACCTATTCGCAATTCATGCACGGCCTCGGCGAAGCCGGCATCGAGCTGGACCGCAAGGTCCTGGCCGCGATGGCCGCTGACGAAGTCGCCTTCAAGGCCGTGGCCGACAAGGTCCGCGACGCCCTGAAGGCCTGATTTTCCGGCAACGGAAGACGCAAAAGCCCTCCGGCCCGCGCCGGGGGGCTTTTTGCTTTGCGCCCTACCCGCTAGACGACAGACGCAATGACTGACCTCGCCCAACTCGAACTCGACCTGATCAACGCCATCGGGGGCGCAGAGACCGCTTCGGCGGTCGAGGATCTGCGTGTCGCCGCCCTCGGCAAGTCCGGCTCGATCTCCGGCCTGCTCAAGGGCATGGGGGCCCTGTCGCCGGATGAGCGCCGCGAACAGGGGCCGATGATCAACGGCCTGCGCGACCGGGTGTCGGCGGCGCTGGCAGTCCGCAAGGCAGACCTGGAAGCCGCCGAGATGGACGCCCGGCTTCAGGCCGAGCACGTCGACCTGACCCTGCCCTCGCGCCCGCGCCGCGCCGGTTCGGTGCATCCGACCATGCAGGTGATGGACGAGATGATCGCCGTCTTCGCCGACATGGGCTTCGCCGTCGCCGAAGGCCCGGACATCGAGGACGATTTCCATAATTTCACCGCCCTGAACTTCCCGCCCAAACACCCGGCGCGGGAGATGCACGACACCTTCTTCCTGCGTCCCGACCCGGAGACGGGCGAGCGCAAGGTCCTGCGGACCCACACCAGCCCGGTGCAGGTGCGGACCATGATGACGCAGACGCCGCCGATCCGGATCATCGCCCCGGGCCGGACCTTCCGGAAGGACTCGGACGCCACCCACACGCCGATGTTCCATCAGGTCGAGGGGCTGGTCATCGACCGCGACATCCACATGGGCCATCTGAAGTGGACGCTGGAGACCTTCGTCGCCCGCTTCTTCGAGGTCGACGGCGTCGATGCGCGCTTCCGCCCGCACCATTTCCCCTTCACCGAGCCCTCGGCCGAGATGGACATCCGCTGCGACCGCTCGGGCGGGGAGCTAAAGCTCAACCAGGGCGACAGCTGGATGGAGATCCTCGGCTGCGGGATGGTCCACCCCAATGTGCTGCGCAACTGCGGTATCGATCCGGACGAATACCAGGGCTTCGCCTTCGGCATGGGCGTGGATCGCCTGGCCATGCTGAAATACGGCATCCCCGACCTGCGTCCGATGTTTGACGCCGACACCCGGTGGCTGGCCCACTACGGTTTCTCGGCCTTCGCCGCCCCCAATCCCGCCAGCGGACTGTCCTGATGACCGACCAGCCCATGTCTCCGGACGTCGCTTCCCGCCCCATGGATCCCCGCTCGACCGAGCTCCGCGGGGGACGCTTCGGCCTTGTCGACCTCTACCGCGCCAGTATGCAGGCGGGCGGCGGAGCGGTGATCGAGGGGCGCACCTTTGTTGACTGCACCATCGAGGGTCCGGCCCTGATGCTGGTGCTCGAGAATGTCAGTTTCGACCGGACCAATTTCGGCCCGACAGGCGGGGACATGCGCAACATGCTGTTCCGCCCGATGGGCGATATGGGCATCGGTGCCATTCCGGTGCGCAACTGCACCTTCACCAACTGCCGGTTCCTCACGCTCGGGATCACGGGGAACGACGAACTGCTCAACATGCTGATCGAGCAGGTCACGACCGTCGACGACAGCCAGAACTGAACCTTGAAAGACTTGCGAGCATGACCGACGAAACCGCGAAAATGTCCCCCGCCGAGGCCGCCGGCCGCGCCATGGTCGCGCGCACCAGCTTCGAAAAGGAGGCCGTCTGGCTTCCCGTCCTGGCGGTGAACCACTGGAACGCCGGCGAGATGGCGATCACCGGCAAGACCTTCACCGACTGCGTCATCGAGGGCCCGGCCGTGATGGCGGTGATGAACGGCACGACGTTCGACGGCTGCAACATGGGCGCGGCGGCCAATCCGCGGAACCTGCTGCTCAAGCCGCTGGGCGACAAGATCGTCGGCGCCATCGGCATGGCTGACTGCCGCTTCGTGCGTTGCCGCTTCGCCCAGGTGGCCTTCACCGGCAGTGACGATCTGCTGGCCGAGCTGGAGTCGGGCATCACCGCCGGCAACAGCGCCATGGAGAAGGCCGGGGGCGGCGCGGCGTGAAATTCACTCTCTCCTGGCTGAAGGAGCATCTCGACACGGCCGCCGACGTCGCGGCCGTGGCCGACGCCATGACCATGGCCGGTCTGGAGGTCGAGGACGTCCATGATCCGATCGCGGCGCTCGCGCCCTTCACCGTGGCGCGTATCGTCTCGGCCGAACAGCATCCCAACGCCGACCGGCTTAGGGTCTGTCAGGTCGACACCGTCGACGGCATGAAAGAGATCGTCTGCGGGGCGCCCAATGCGCGTGCGGGCCTGACCACCATCTATGCGCCGATCGGCGCCTATGTGCCCGGCCTCGGCGTGACCCTGGTCGAGAAGCCGGTGCGGGGCGTCGTGTCCAACGGCATGCTGTGCTCCGCCTCGGAGCTGGAGCTGGCAGGCGACAGTGACGGCATCCTCGAACTGGCTGACGACCTCGCCGTCGGGACTCCGGCCGCAGGGGTCTTCGGCGCCGAGCCGGTCATCGATTTCGAAGTCACCCCGAACCGGCCCGATTGGCTCGGCGTCGCAGGCATTGCGCGTGATCTGGCGGCGGCGGGCCTCGGCCCGCTGAAGACGCCGTCGATCCTGCCGGTCCCGGGGACCTTCCCCTCGCCGATCTCGGTGCGCATCGATGCGCCGGAGATGTGTCCGGTGTTCGCCGGTCGGCTGATCCGGGGCGTGAAGAACGGCCCCTCGCCCGAGTGGCTGCAGCGGCGGCTGACGGCCATCGGCCTGCGTTCGATCAACCGGCTTGTCGATGTGACCAATCTGGTCGCCTACGACCGCTGCCGACCCCTGCACGTCTATGACGCGGCCCGGCTGGTCGGGAGCGAGATCGTGGTGCGCGGCGGACAAGTGGCCGCACCCACCGGCGAGCACGAGCATCTGATTGCCCTCGACGGCAAGACCTACACCGCCGATCCGGCCATGTGCATGATCGCCGACGCGGGCGGCGAGCGCCCTATCGGCCTCGGCGGCGTCATGGGCGGCGAGTCCACCGGCTGTTCGGACGAGACCGTCGACGTTTTCGTCGAATGCGCCTGGTTCGATCCGCTGGTCACGGCCCAGACGGGCCGGACCCTGTCGCTGAACTCCGA
The DNA here is from genome assembly GCA_030285985.1 of Aquidulcibacter paucihalophilus. Taxonomy (NCBI): domain Bacteria; kingdom Pseudomonadati; phylum Pseudomonadota; class Alphaproteobacteria; order Caulobacterales; family Caulobacteraceae; genus Aquidulcibacter; species Aquidulcibacter paucihalophilus. The sequence continues at coordinate 513,040 of CP127384.1, read as the reverse complement.
CGCCCAGTACCGGTTCGCGCGGGGCGTCGATCCGGCGTCCGTCGTGCCGGGCCTCGAGCTGGCCACCCGGATGATCCTCGACCTGTGCGGCGGCGAGCCGTCGGAGATCGTGGTGACGGGCCAGGCGCCGGCCGACCCGGCCGCCTTCGCCTTTGACCCGGTCCGCGTGGCCTCCCTGACCGGCCTGTCGCTCGACGACGACCGGATCGCCGAAATCCTGACCCGGCTCGGGTTCGAAGTCGCCCGGGGTGCCCCCTGGACCGTGACGCCGCCGTCCTGGCGTCGCGACGTCGAGGGCCCGGCCGATCTGGTCGAGGAAGTCGCGCGGATCGAGGGCTACGGTGCCCTGCCGTCCACGCCCCTGCCCGACCTCGGCGCGCCGTCGAAGGGTGTGCTCAACCCGCGTCAGGCGCGGGTCCGGCTGGCCCGACGCGCGCTGGCGGCCATGGGCTATGCCGAGGCGGTCACCTGGTCCTTCACCAAACAGTCGACGGCCGCCCTGTTCGGCGGCGGCGATGACGCCCTGCGGGTCGAGAACCCGATCGCGGCCGATCTGGACTGCATGCGGCCCTCGGCCCTGCCCAACCTGATCCAGGCGGCAGCGCGCAACGCGGCGCGCGGCCATGCCGACGCCGCCCTGTTCGAGATCGGCCCCATCTATCTGGATGACAGCCCGACCGGCCAGCGCACGGTCATCGCCGGACTGATCGCCCCGCGCGCCGCCCGCCACTGGGGCACCGCGCCGGAAGACGCCCTGTTCGGCCTCAAGGGCGACCTGATGGCCCTGCTTGAGGCTCTGGGCGCGCCCGTAGCCTCGCTGCAGCTGGCCCAGGGCCAGAACCGCGACTGGTGGCACCCGGGCCGCTCCGCCCGCCTGCAACTCGGGCCCAAGAACGTCATGGTCGAGTTCGGTGCCCTGCATCCGCGCGTGCTCAAGGCGCTGGACGCCGATGCGCCGATGCTGGCGTTCGAGATCGTGCTGGATGCTGTGCCCGAGCCGCGCGGCGCGAAGTCCAAGGCGCGGGGAGCCGCCAATCTGGCCAACCTCATGCCCCTGACCCGCGACTTCGCCTTCGTGGTCGAGGACGGCAAGGCCGTGGGGGACCTCGTTCGCGCCGTCGCCGGCGCCGACAAGGCGCTGGTCGCCGGCGTGTCGGTGTTCGACGTCTATCGCGGCGCGGGCGTGCCCGAGGGCATGAAGTCGGTGGCGCTGGAAGTGTCGATCCAGCCCGTCGAGGCGACCCTGACGGAGGCCGAGATCGAGGCGCTGTCGGCGAAGGTGGTGGCGGCGGCGCAGAAGCTGGGCGCGACCTTGAGGAGCTGACCGTGGGACAGAAGCCACAGATCGAGACCCGGTTCGAGCGAGGCCTGTTCGCCTCACGCTGGTTGATGGCCCCCATGTATCTGGGACTGATCGTGTCCCTCGCCATGCTGGTCATCGTCTTCGCGCGCGAGCTGATCTACTACGCGCCCCAGGCCTTCACCATGACCAGCGAGCAGGTGATCCTGGTCGTTCTGACCCTGATCGACCTGTCCCTCGCCGGAAATCTGCTGCTGATCGTCCTGTTTTCCGGCTACGAGAATTTCGTGTCCAAACTGGATATCGACGACACGACCGACCGGCCGCCGTGGATGGGAACCGTGGATTTTTCGGGACTCAAGATGAAGCTGATCGCCTCGATCGTGGCGATCTCCGGCATTCATCTGCTGAAGCGGTTCATGGAGATCGGCGAGACCAGCGCGCCCCTGGATGAGCCGCAGCTGATGTGGCTGGTGATCATCCATCTGACGTTCGTGGTCTCCGGCGTCCTGCTGGCCCTGATGGACTGGCTGACGGCGCAGACAAACCGGCACTAGGCCGCCACGACGGCCGTCCGGCAATCTCTCGTTAACCTTGCCGCCGCAAGGCTGACGCAAAATGCGGAGACGGTCCCCTGTCCCGCCGTACAGAGAGAGTCGCCATGCATCGCCGCCAACTGATCCTGTCGGGCCTCGCCGCCACCGCCGGCGCAGCGGGCCTGTCCGCCTGCGCCACCACCGGCCAGCAGCAGACCGATCCCGCCTATCCGATCGCATCGGACGGCCAGGCGCCCGCCTATACCGCCGATGAACTGGTCGCCGCCGGGTCGCGCGAACTGGGCATTGCCGCCGAGGCCATCGGTGCCGCCATCGAACGCATCTTCGCCGAACAGGGCGACCGCCCGACCGCCTATATCGCCGGGGAAGAGGCTTCCGGTGCCATGGCCGTCGGTGCCCGCTACGGCCGCGGTGCCCTGCACATGAAGGACCTGTCGGCCTCGCAGGAAGTGTTCTGGCAGGGCATTTCGATCGGTTGGGATGTCGGCGGCAACGCCAGCCGGGTCTTCACGCTGGTCTACGGCCTCTACCACCCCGACATGATCTACCGCCGCTACCCCGGCGTCGAAGGCACGGCCTATCTGGTCGGCGGCCTGGGCGTGAACTACCAGCGCGCCGACGGCATCATCCTGGCCCCGATCCGCACCGGCGTCGGCCTGCGACTGGGCGCGAACGTCGGGACCATGGCCTACAGCCGTCAGCGGAACCTGCTGCCCTTCTAGAAGGGGCGCTAACGCTAGCGACGCGGTCGCTCGCTGCTTGAGCGCGGACGGTGCGGAAGACTATGACGCCGCGTCGCGGACCATCGCTTCCAGCCCGTCCCGCCAGCTCGGATATTTCGGTCGCCAGCCCAACTCGGCCTTGGCCTTCGCGTTGGAGAGGCGTTTGGAGTCGAGGTAGAAGCGCCGCATGGCGTCGGACACCGAGGGGTCGTCGAGGTCGATCTCGGGCGGCAGGGGCAGGCCGAGGCGGCGCGCGGCGCCTTCCATGACCACGTCTGCGGGGGCCGGCTCGTCGTCGCACAGGATGTAGGCGGCGCCGGGCCGGGGACGGGCCATAGAGGCGAACAGGCCCGAGACGACGTCGTCGACATGGACCCGGTTGAAGACCTGACCGGGCTTGCGCACGATCCGCGCTGTGCCATCGCGCAACCGGTCCAGGGGCGAGCGTCCGGGGCCATAGAGGGCCGGCAGCCGGAAGACCTGCACCGTCAGCCCCATGCCCTGGCCGGCATCCAGCCAGTCGCGCTCGGCCCGCACGCGGCGCGCGCCCTCGAGAGAGGCGGCGTTCAGTTCGCTGTCCTCCAGCGCCCAGCCGCCGGCGCGGTCACCATAGACGGCGGTCGAGGAAACATAGCCGATCCAGTCGGGCCAGACGTCCGCGCCTGCCAGGGCCGGCGACAGGGCCTTCAGGCCCGGACAGCCGTCCGGGAGAGGCGGGGCGCAAACGAGGACGGCGGAGGCAGTCGCGACGGCTTCGGCCAGCGCCGCCGCGTCCGCCGGGTCAATCGCTGCGAGCCCTTCCGCCGATAGCGAGGCACGCCGATCCGGGTCCCGGCTGGTCAGGACAGCGCGACCGCCGCGACGCACGGCCTCGAGCCCCGCCGTGCGGCCCAGCCAGCCGCCGCCGAAGACCAGCAGCGAAGGAGGGGCTGAGGCTTCAGGCATGTGTCAGGCCGTAAGCGCCTGCACCGGGGCCGTGGGCGGGGCGGCGACCGTCGGCGCGGCCTTCACGGCCTCCGCCCGCTTGCCGTTCCAGGTCGAGACGCACGGCACCTTCGACAGGTCGGCGCGGTCGGCGTAGCGGCGGGCGATTTCGGTCACGTCCTGCATCAGCCCCTCGGCGAGGGTGATCGGTTTGAGGCCCAGTTCGCGGAACTGGTCGTTGGCGACGACCAGCTCGTTCTCGTCGGCCTCCTGACGCGGGTTGGGCACATTGTGCACCTCGGCCCCCGTCATGTCGGCGATCATGGCGGCGAGATCGCGGACGCGGCGGCTTTCCGTCATCTGGTTGAGGATCTTGACCCGGTCGCCGACCTTGGGCGGGTTGTTCAGGGCCAGTTCGACGCAGCGCACCGTGTCCTGGATGTGGATGAAGGCCCGCGTCTGGCCGCCGGTGCCGTGCACGGTCAGCGGATAGCCCACCGCCGCCTGCATCAGGAACCGGTTCAGAACGGTGCCGTAGTCGCCGTCATAGTCGAACCGGTTGATCAGCCGCTCGTCCTTGCGGGTCTCCTCCGTCTGGGCACCCCAGACGATGCCCTGGTGCAGGTCGGTGATTCGCAGGCCGTCGTTCCGGGCGTAGAACTGGAACAGCAGGGCGTCCTGGGTCTTGGTCATGTGATAGATCGAGCCGGGGTTCGGCGGGAACAGGATTTCCTGTTCGGCCGGGCCGAAGTCGGTATCGACCGTGACCTTCAGATAGCCCTCGGGGATGCGCAGCCCGGCGGTGGTGTAGCCGTAGACACCCATGGTGCCGAGGTGGGCCAGATGGACATCGCGGCCGCTCTCGACGATGGCGGCCAGCAGGTGGTTGGTGGCGTTGATGTTGTTGTCGACGGTGTAGAGCTTGTGCCGCGCCGACTTCATCGAATAGGGAGCAGCGCGCTGCTCCGCGAAATGGACGACGCTGTCGGGCTTCCAGTCGTTGATCAGGGCGACCAGCCGGTCGAACTCCTTGCCGACGGTCATGTTGACGAATTCGATGGTCTTGCCGCTGACGTCCTTCCAGGCGGCGATGCGCTCGCCCATGGTCCGGATCGGGGTCAGGGACTGGACCTCGAGCTCATTGTCGATGTTGCGGCGGCTGAGGTTGTCGATGATGCAGACATCCCAGCCCTGCGCCGACAGATGCAGCGCCGTCGGCCAACCGCAGAAACCATCGCCGCCCAGAACCAGTACCCGCATCGCCCATCCTCGTCGTTTCCTGCATCCTGACTAGCGGAACGCGCGGATCGGTCAAAGCGTCAGTATGTCATCGGCAGTATCCCGTCATCGGGGCCGGGCCCGCCATTCTTCCCGGCTCTGGCCCCAGCGGTCGATCGGCAGTTCATGGAACGGCGGCGGCAGACGGGTGGGGCCGAGATTGTGCGAGCCGATTCGTTCGGCCAGCCGCTGCGACGGCGTGTTGTCGGGGTCGATGCAGTGGATGACGTCGGTCCAGCCGAGCACATCGAAGGCGTAGTCGATCGTCGCCGTCGCCGCCTCGACGCCGTAGCCCTTGCCTTGGGCGTCCGGGTGCAGACCCCAGCCGACCTCGGTGCCCGGCCAGCCGTGGGGCCGCCACGGACCGATTCGGCCCAGCCACAGGCCCGTGTCGCGTTCGACCAGCGAGAACATGGAGACGCCCGTCAGGCTCCAGGCCCCGGCCATGCTCATGAAGCCGCGCCAGGCCACCGCCGCCGGCTGGGCCCCGCCGAGGAATTTCGCCGCCTCGGGGTCTCCCATCATTTCAGCCCAGCGCGGGAAGTCTTCCATGGCGATGGGGCGCAGGGTCAGGCGTTCGGTCTCCAGCACGGGTCCGGTCACAGGACGTACTCCCTCTCAAGGTCATAGCGGCTGCCGCCCTCGCTGAGGACGCTGGAGTAAAGGCCGAACCGCTCGACACGGATCGGCGGCGACTGCAGCAGGTTGTGGTCCGCGATCCAGTGGCCGATGCGGGCAGGATCCGCCTGGGCGTTGAGATAGGCGAGGGTCAGGTGCGGACGATAGTCGCGGCGCTCGATGGAGATGGCGGCGCGTTCGGCGGCGCTGCGGCAGCGCCCGGCCAGGACGGACAGCCGTTCGTTCGGCGCGACGCCGGCCCAGACGGCGTGCGTGCGATGGCCGTCCCCGAAGGCACCGACGCCGGACAGGACGATCTCGAACGGCCCGCCGGTCGCCGCACGCTCCAGTTCGACCGACAGATCGTCGGCGCGGCGCTCATCGACGCCGCCATAGAAGGCCAGGGTGATGTGGAGCTGGTCGGCGGTGCGCCAGTTCGCGCCGGGCAGGCCGGTCTGGCGTCGGGCGAGGGCCTCGGCGACGTCGTCGGGGACAGACAGGGCGGTGAACAGCCGGATCATGCGACCCTTGGTAGCGGCTGGAAACCCCCGGCCCAAGTCCGGTTTTCCTTGCGGAAGGGTCGAACCGGCCCGATATTTGCGCAAAGGCCGGGATTGACCGGCCCAATGGAGGATCGATCTCGCCATGAGCGATTTCAGAAACGGCTATACGACCGCGCCCGCCACCGCCGACATGTCGGTGGACGCGGGCCTGCGCAGCTTCATGCTGGGCGTCTACAACAAGGTGGCCCTCGGCCTGCTGGTCTCGGCGGTCCTGGCCTATGTCACCGGCACAGTGCCTGCGGTGCGCGAGCTGTTGTTCTCGACGGCCGTGTTCCCGGACGGCGTGACCCGCCTGACCGGCTACACCCTGCCGGGCATGATCGTGGCCTTCTCGCCGCTGGTCATCCTGCTGGGTTCGAACTTCGTCATGAAGAACCCGACCTCGGGCGGAGCCAGTGCGCTCTACTGGCTGATCGTGGCCCTGATCGGTGCCTCGATGGGCACGGTCGTGCTGCTCTATACCGGCACCTCGGTCGTCCAGACCTTCCTGATCACGGCCGCCGCCTTCGGCGCGCTGAGCCTGTTCGGCTATTCGACCAAGAAGGACCTGAGCGGCTTCGGCAGCTTCCTGATCATGGGCGTGATCGGCCTGATCATCGCCTCGGTGGTCAACATGTTCCTGCAGAGCGGCATGATGCAGTTGATCATCAGCGCCGCCGGCGTTCTGATCTTCGCCGGCCTGACCGCCTATGACACCCAGCGGCTGAAGATGACCTACTACGCCCTCGGCGGGAACCAGACCGCCATGAGCGTGGCCACCAGCTACGGCGCGCTGAGCCTGTACATCAACTTTATCAATATGTTCCAGTTCCTGCTGATGCTGTTCGGCGGACGCAGGTAGGTTGCGCTAACGGCCGGGACGCGGTCCCGGCCTGCTTGAGCGCGGGTTTCCCCGGCCTCAGGCAGCCCGAAGGGCGGTCGGCCAAACGAGATAGGGCCCGGAGCAATCCGGGCCCTTTTTCTATTCCACGATCGTGAATTTGCGACTGTCGAAGACGCGCAGGACCTGGGCCAGTTCGCGGCCGCGGCGCAGCACCACGCCGCCCTCGCCGATGACCGCCCATTGCCCCTGTTTGAGGCGGAGGGCCGGGCGCTTCTCGATGCGATAAAGCGGGGCGTCACCCGAGCGGCGGAAGACGGCGAACTCGGCAACGTCCTTGTGGCCGACCATGGCGTAGTCGCGCCACTCGGCCGCCGCGACCATCCGGCCATAGACCCGCAGGATCAGGTCGAGCTCGCGCCGGTCGAAGAAGACCGGACCGGGAACGGACTGCAGGTCAGCGGCGTCGCTCATCCTGCGAACGTTACGCCGCCATCCGGAAAACGCCAGTGGCCCGGCACCGGTTCACAGCCATCGCGTCACCGAACCCTGTGTCCGGAACATCGCGCGGCGAACAATTCGCCACGAACATGAAATCGCCTCGCTTCCGCCCATCGCCCGCCGCCTTGGGGGACGACACCGGATGCATCGGCCCGTTGGAGTTCGGAGCGTTTCCGGATCCTGAACAGCCCCCCCAGCCCCTCCTGGATCACTCCACAAAGGGCTCCGGCGGGTCGATGCTTCCTCCAAGCAGAGACGCCCGCTCAGCCACCCTCCCCCCTCCGGCAGAGCGGGCGTTTTGCTGTCCGGGGCAGGGCGCGCGAGACGCCTCGCGGATCAGGGCAGGGTGATCTCGAGCGGCTCTCCGCCCCGCACGACCGACAGAACCCGGGCGCTATCAGCGGCCATGGCCGCGGCCAGGCCCTCAAGACCGGACACCGGAGCGCCGTCGACCTGGGCGATCAGGTCGCCGGCCTGCAAACCGGCGGCCGCCGCGGCGGATCCACCCTCGACCGCAAACACCTGCAGACCATCCGATGCGACCCGCACCGAAGCGCCGCGCGCCATGACGACGTCTGCGCCGGTGATGGCGGTGCTCTCCGAGGGAGTCTCGACCGTCAGGGTGGTGCGCCCTTCACGGCCTTCCCGCAGATAGACGACCTCAAGCCGCGTCCCGCGTGCGGCGATGCCGATGGTGGCCGCGACGGTCCCGGCATTGGAGACGGGGCGGTTCTGGATGCGGGTGATGACGTCGCCACGCTTCAGACCCGCGGCCTCGGCCGAGGAGCCGGGTGCCACATCTTCAATCACAGCGCCGCGCACGATGCCGAGGCCGAGATCACGCGACCGCTGGGCGTTCAGGGAGCCGAAGATGGCGCCGGTGGTCCCGCGCTTGACCTCCCCGGTCTCGCGCAGCTGGGCGACGACATACATCAGGATGCGGCTGGGCACGGCGAAGGCGATACCGTCATTGCCGCCACCGCCGCCCGAGAGGATGGAGGTGTTGATGCCGATCAGACGGCCGCGGCTGTCCAGCAGCGGGCCGCCGGAGTTGCCCGAGTTCACCGCCGCGTCGGTCTGGATATAGTCCTCGATCCGGTCGCCCATGCCCGAGCGGCCCATGCCCGAGATCACGCCCATGGTCAGGGTCTGGTCGAGGCCCAGCGGATAGCCGACCGCGAAGGCGAGATCGCCCGTGCGCAGGGCGTCGGAATTGACCACCTCGATCTGGGACAGGCCGGTCGCCTCGATCTTCAGCACGGCCAGGTCGGTCGCCTTGTCGGTGCCGATCAGGACGGCGTCGAAGATGCGGCCGTCGGTCATGTCGACGGTGAATTTCCGCCCGCCCTCGACGACGTGATTGTTGGTGACGATGATGCCTTCGCGGGCGTCGATGATGGCCCCCGAGCCGCTGGAGATCGGTCGCGGCTCATTCTCGCCGGAGCTGGGGCCCTCGGACTGGCCCAGGGTGGTGACCTGGACCACCGCCGGCAGGGCGCGTTCCAGACCGGTGGCGAAGGTGAAGACGCCGCGCTGGGCGTCGAACGGCACGGGCGACTGTTGCGCGGCCGCGGGTGTGGTCGCCAGCAGGGGAACCGCCGCGACAAGCGCCAGCACGGACAGACCGCCAGCACGGATGATGGAACGCATCGCCAATCCCCTGTTGTTGATCAGACCTTAGCGCGAGAAACGCGCCGTGACGACAGCCCCCGGACGGGCGTCATCAATCGTCATGGCCGCGCCGTGCCGTTTGAGGATGGCGCGCACGAAGGCCAGCCCCATACCGTGGCTTTCCCGTCCCTCGTCGGCGGCCCGGGAGACCGCGCGGGCCGGGTCGTCGAGCAGCTCGGGGTCCAGCCCCGGCCCCTGATCGGCGACCGAAAGCGCGGGCTTGCCGTCGTCCCGCCGCACGGACAGCGTCACCACTCCGCCCTCCGGCGAGAATTTGACCGCATTGTCCACCAGATTGGTCACGGCCCGCTGCAACAGGGACCGCACCCCGAGGACGGAGACGGGCGAGGCCTCGACCCGGATCACCACGTCGCGTTCCTCGGCCAGCGGCTGGTAGAGCTCTGCCGCCGAGGCTGCCAACCGGTCCAGCCGGACGGTCTCGAACACCCAGGCCTCGCCGTCGCGGAGGGTCATGGCCTCGTTCATCGCCCGGGTCAGCCGGGTCAGATCGGCCCGGGCCTCATCGGCGAGGGCACGGGCCTCGGGCGTGGTCGAGGCCTCCTTCAACCGGTCCAGCCGGGCCGAGGCGCGGGCCAGGGGCGTGCGGAAGTCATGGGCCAGCTGGTCGGCCGAATCCCGCAGCCAGCTGAGCAGCTCCTCCAGACGGTCGAGGGTCAGGTTCACCTGGCCGGTCAGTTCGGTCAGTTCGGGTGCCACCGCGGTCTCGGGTGCCCGGACCGAGAAGTCTCCGACGGAGGCGAGGTCCAGCGCCCGGCTGACATCGGCCACGGCGCTGGTCAGGCGGCGGCGGGCGAAGGTCGCGGCCGTCAGGCCAAACGCCAGCAACAGCACGCCCGCGGCCGCCACGGCGGCGACGGCCCAGCCCCAGGCCTGGCCGGACCGGTCGACCACGCGCCCGACTGCGATATCGAGCGCGCCCACCGACTGGCGGACCACAACCACCTCTACCGCCCGGGACGGGCACAGCATGCCCCGCTCAAGCTGTACGACATAGACCCCGTCCCCCAGCCGCGGCGCGCGCTCGCCTCGGACGGTTTCCAGCGCGGCGAGGCCCGCGGGCTTTCCGACCGGCGCGCGGATGAACCGGACGCCGGCCCCGCCCTGACCGGTGCGGCAGGTTTCCGCCAGACTGCCGGCTTCGCGCGTCGGTCCGGCCTGGAAGGCGCTCAGCCAGCCGGAGAGATAGGCGGCGTCCGCCTCGGTGATGTTGGCGGCGGTGAGGCTGGATTCCCCCCCCAGCTTGCTGGCCATGGAACTGTAGTCGTTCAGCGCAGCGAGGGCCGCCTTCTCGCGCTGATCCATGCGGACCGCCGTGCTGGTGGCGATCAGGGAGCCGATCAGGGCGACGGCGGCCATGACGGCAATACCGGCCGCCAGCTGGGTCGAGGTTCGCCGTCCCAGCCAGGCGCGAAGGCGAAGAAAGCGGAAGTTCACGGCCGCGTCAGCCGGTCCAGACGGACAGGTCGCGGAAGATCAGGCTCTGGCTGCGGGCCGAGACGATCAGGGGGTGGAGGTCATCGCCCAGTTCGGAGGCCTGTTCCTTGAGCCGGCGGCGCAGGGCGCTGATCCGGGCGTCGATGATGTTGACGAAATTGTCCGGCAGGAAGCGCCATTCGACCCAGCACCGGTCCCACAGCATGGTCTTGGTCACCGGCTGGCCGCGGGCGGTCATCAGTTCACAGACGATCGCGAACTCCAGCGGGGACAGGTCGATCAGGCGCGAAGCGCCGGCACCATCGAATTTCAGGGTTCGCGCGCCGAAGGAGAGCCGGAACGGCCCGTTGACCAGGTCGCCACTGACCGGGGCCGCGCGACGGGCGGCGCGGCGCAACTGGGCGGCGATGCGCGCCAGCAGTTCCTCGTCGCCGACCGGCTTGGACAGATAGTCGTCGGCACCGCCCAGCAGGCCCTCGACCTTCTGCCGTTCGCCGCCCAGAGCCGTCAGCATCAGGGCGGGGGCATCCGCACAGGGGCCGCCGCCGGCCCGGATGCGCTTCAGCGTCTCCAGCCCGTCCAGTCCGGCCGTCAGGCGGTCGAGAATGAGGACGTCAAAGGGGGCGGCGGCGGCGGCGATGGCCGCCTCGCCACGGTCGACCCGCTCCACGGCCTCGAAACCGGCGCGCAGCAGACGTTCGGCGACATGTTCCGACAGGGCCGGGTCGTCTTCCAGCAGCAGGGCACGGCGGCCGGCGAAGACTTCGCGCAGCTGGGCGAAGGGGTCGTCGCCGTCGATGCCTGCCGCTTCCCCGTCCATGGAGCCACTCCCGCCTTCACCGACGATACGGCGTTGAAGCGGAATGACAATGCTCAACGGACCGCGTTCCGGCAGGTTACGGCCTGCGCCCTCTTGCGCGGGATGACGGTTCCTGACGCCATGAGGTGGGCGCATTGCAGTCGCCCGATGCATCCGGATGGGCCTCCCGCGCGTAGTTTGAGGCCAAGGAGCCTCAATGACCCTCAAATCCCTGCTTCCCGCCGGCCTTCTGGCCGTTTGTGGCCTCACCGCCTGTCAGACCGCGCCGACCGCGAACAGCGGATTCCTGTCCACCTACGATCGGCTTGAGGCCCAGGAAGGAACCGTGCGCGCCTCGATCCGGCAGCACCGGGACGAGACGCGGGCCTCCGGCATCGAGCAGGTCTGGCTGGAGCCGACGGTCCTGATCGGCCCGGTCGGCGAGAGCCTCACCGATGAGGATCGCGCCATGGTGCTGCGCGAGGTCGACCGGCAGGTTTGCTATGAGATCAGCGAGCGGTTCACCCTCGCCGCTGCCCCCGACGGTGCCTCGCGCGTCCGGACCGCCGTGGTGCGGATCGACCCGACGGGGCCCGAAGGGTCGGCCGTGGCGGCCGTCGCCAACGCCTTCATCCCCGGTCCGGGCACGGTCCGGGTACCCGGCACGACCGGAGGGCTGGCGGCCGAGGCGGAACTGCTGGACGCCCGGGGCGGCCAGGCCGCCGCCCTTGCCTGGGCCCGCAACGCCAATGTGCTCGGGACCGATTCGCCGTCGCTCTCGCGGGTCGGCGACGCCCTGCAGATGGCCGAGCCCTTCGCCGACGCCTTGGGCGACGCCTTCGCGCCCGCGGATCGACCCGTCCGGCCGATCGCGGAGCCGGACCCCTGCGGCCGCTTCGGGCCGCGGAACCAGCCGGGCGGCTTCCTGACGCGGCTGGTCACCGGCCTCTATGTGCCCGAGGTCAATACCGGGACGCGTGAGGATGCGCCGACGGAAGCGCCCCGCCCCTAGAAGGCGCTCTGCCCCGTGATCGCGCGGCCGAGGATCAGGGCGTGGACGTCGTGGGCGCCCTCGTAGGTGTTGACCGTCTCGAGGTTCATGGCGTGGCGCATGACGTGCATCTCGCCGGTGATGCCGGCGCCGCCGTGCATGTCGCGGGCGACGCGGGCGATATCCAGCGCCTTGCCGCAGTTGTTGCGCTTCATCATCGAGATGGCCTCGGGGACCCAGGCCCCCTGGTCGAGCAGTCGGCCGAGCGCCAGGGCGCCCTCGAAGCCGAGGAAGATCTCGGTCTGCATGTCGGCCAGCTTCTTCTGCACCAGCTGGCGCGAGGACAGGGGGCGGCCGAACAGCATCCGCTCGCCGACATAGTCGCGGGTCAGGTGGAAACAGGCCTCGGCCGCGCCCATGGCACCCCAGGCGATGCCGTAGCGGGCCTTGTTCAGGCAGGAGAAGGGACCGCGAAGGCCTTTCACGCCGGGCAGCAGGTTCTCTTCCGGCACGAAGACGTCGTTCAGGCCGATGTCGCCGGTGATGGAGGCCCGCAGCGAAAGCTTGTCGCCGATCTTGTCGGTGGTGAAGCCGTCCATGCCGCGTTCGACGATGAAGCCGCGGATGACGTCATCCAGCTTGGCCCAGACGACGGCGAGGTCGCTGATCGGCGAGTTGGTGATCCAGTATTTGGCACCGTTCAGCCTGTAGCCGCCGTCCACGGCGACGGCCCTGGTCTTCATCGAGGCCGGGTCGGAGCCGCCGTCGGCCTCGGTCAGGCCGAAACAGCCGACCAGTTCGCCGGCCGCCATGCGCGGCAGGAAGCGCATCTTCTGCTCTTCCGAGCCGAAGGCGTAGATCGGGTACATGGCCAGGGACGACTGGACCGACATGGCCGAGCGATAGCCACTGTCGACCGCCTCGATCTCGCGCGCGATCAGGCCGTAGGCGACGTGGCTGACCGAGGAGCCGCCGTACTGTTCCGGCAGCATGGCACCGAGGAAGCCCATCTCGCCCAGTTCGGTCATGATGGCGCGATCGAAGGTCTCGTCGCGGAAGGCCTCGACCACCCGGGGCAGCAGCTTCTCGCGGGCGTAGGACCGAGCCGCGTCCTGGATCATCCGCTCGTCGTCGGTCAGCCGGCCTGACAGGTCCAGCGGATCGTCCCAGCGGAAGGACTTTTGCGAAGCGGAGGCGCCGTCGGCCATGGGTCGTCTTTCGTGAGCGTGGCGGAGGCGCGCGGTTTAGGCCAAAATGCTCCGGTCGGGTAGTGGGACGGCCCGACGCAGTTCAGGATGCCGGGATGAGCCGCACCTTCCATCGCCTCTTCGTTCAGCACCCGCGCGAAGTCGAAGAGAGCTATTTCGAACATATGGCCGCCTCGTCGCGGTTCGGATTCCGCCTTCTGAAGCTGGCCAGCTGCGCCTTCCTGCATGCCCTGATCCCCGGCGTGCACAAGGCGACGGTGTCGAAGGCGGTGTGCTGCATGGCCGAGGAGATGGACGGCCGGGCCCGGGAGGCGCGGGAGTGCCGGATGCGGGACGCCGGCGTCTGGGATCCGGGTCTTTGACCACAATGGGCGGTCCGCTCGCGGGCGTTCGCGTCCTCGACCTCAGCCGCGTCCTCGCCGGGCCGTGGGCGACGCAGATGCTGGCCGATCTCGGCGCCGAGGTGATCAAGATCGAACGGCCCCGGGTCGGCGACGACACCCGCGCCTGGGGCCCGCCCTTCACGACGAAGGCTGACGGTTCGAAAGGCGACGCGGCCTATTTCCTGTGCGCCAACCGGGGCAAGAAGTCGGTCGAACTGGACCTCGCCTCGTCCGAAGGCGCGGAGATCATCCGTGAGCTGAGCAAGACCTGCGATGTGGTGGTCGAGAATTTCAAGACCGGCGGGCTGAGGAAGTACGGGCTCGACCACGCCGCCCTGTCGGCGATCAATCCGAAGCTGGTCTATTGCTCGATCACAGGCTTCGGACAGGACGGGCCCGACGCTCACCGCGCCGGCTATGACTATATGATCCAGGCCATGGGCGGACTGATGTCGATCACAGGCCAGCCCGACGGCGCCGCCGGGGCCGAGCCGATGAAGGTCGGGGTCGCGGTGGTCGACCTGTTCACCGGCCTGTACGCCTCCAACGCCATCATGGCGGCCCTGCTGCACGCGCGGGCCACGGGTCAGGGCCAGCACATCGACATCGCCCTGTTCGACGTCCAGGCCGCCATGCTGGCCAATCAGGCGACCAACTGGTTCGTTTCGGGCAAGGCCCCGACGCGGATGGGCAATGCCCACCCGAACCTCGCGCCCTATCAGCCTTTTCCGTGTACGGACGGCATGGTGGTCATCGCCGTCGGCAACGACGGCCAGTTCCGGGCGCTGTGCGTGGCTCTGGGGGCCAGCGGCATGGGGGCGGACCCGCGCTTCCTGACCAATGCCCTCCGGATCGAGCACCGCGCGGCGATGACCGCGGAGCTGTCGGCCCTGACAGCGGGACTGACCATGCACGGCCTGATGGCGGCGCTGGAGGCGGCGGGCGTGCCTTGCGGCCCGGTCAATACGATCGATCAGGTGTTCGACGAGCCCCAGGCCAGGCATCGCGGGCTGGAAGTGACGCAGGCGCGCGCCGACCTGGCCGGGCCGGTGCGGACGGTGGCCTCGCCGATCCGGATGTCGGTGACGCCGGTGGCCTACGACCGGGCGCCGCCGGCGTTGGGAGCGGACACCGACGAGGTGCTGGGCGGCCTGCGGCCCTAGCCGCCCAGGGCCGTGACGATGCAGCCGGCCACCGGAAAGACCACGAAGGCCACCACGACCACGATCGCGCCGGTCTTCTTCGCCCAGCCCATCACGCCGCTGATTTCATGATCGTGCAGGTCGCCGACCTTGCCCGGCGTGTGCTCGAGCATCCAGTCGCCGGACTCGTCCGCCTCATCAACGAACTCGCCGGCGCGCATGCGGGCGATGATGGCCCGCGCCTCGACGATCTGCGCGGTCGTTGTGACCACCCGCACGCCGCCGATGGCGATCAGCAGGTCGGGGTTCATCGTCGCCATGTCGCGATCCGGCAGCCAAGCGCGAACGCCCTGCTGCTGCAGGAAGGAGGCGGCGAGTTCCGCTTCGGGTATCGTCGAGAACCGCGCGACTTCAAGGACGTCCGCGGTCCCGGTCACGGTCAGAGGTCCAGCAGCGCCCGCGCCGGGTCTTCCAGCAGTTCCTTGACGCGGACGAGGAAGGTCACGGCTTCCTTGCCGTCGACGATGCGGTGGTCGTAGCTCAGGGCCAGGTACATCATCGGCCGGATCAGCACCTCGCCGTTCACCGCCATCGGGCGCTGGACGATGTTGTGCATGCCGAGGATGCCCGACTGCGGGGCGTTCAGGATCGGCGTCGACATCAGCGAGCCATAGGTGCCGCCGTTGGTGATGGTGAAGGTGCCGCCCTGCAGCTGGTCGAGGGTCAGGGCGCCGTCGCGGGCGGCCTTGCCGAGGGCCGCAATGCCCTTTTCGATGCCCGCCAGCGACAGTTCGTCGGCGTCCCGCAGGACCGGCACGACGAGGCCCTTCTCGGTGCCGACGGCGACGCCGATGTCATAGTGGTTCTTGTAGATGATGTCCGTGCCGTCGATCTCGGCGTTGACCGCCGGGATCTCCTTCAGGGCCGCGACCACCGCCTTGGTGAAGAAGGACATGAAGCCCAGCTTCACGCCGTGGCGCTTCTCGAAGACGTCCTTGTACTGGCTGCGCAGGGCCATGACGTTGGTCATGTCCACCTCGTTGAAGGTGGTCAGCTGGGCGGCGGTGTTCTGCGATTCCTTGAGGCGGCGCGCGATGGTCTGGCGCAGCCGGGTCATCTTGACCCGCTCCTCGCGCGGCTGGTCGGCGCGCGGGGCGGCCGGGGCGGCGGCGGGAGCCGGAGCGGCGGCGGCAGGGGCCGGGGGAGCGGCGGAGATGGCGTTCACAGCGTCAGCCTTGGTGATGTTGCCCTTGGGGCCGGTCGCGGCGATGGCCTTGGGGTCGAGGTTGTTCTCGGTCACCACGCGCTGGACGGCGGGCGACAGGTGGGGGGCGTCGGATGCCGGCGCAGCGGCGGGCGCGGCGGCGGCTTGAGCCGGTGCCGGGCTGGCACCCTCGCCCGAAGCGGCGATCGAGCCGATCTGCTGGCCGGGCGTGACGCTCGAACCGGCTTCGGCGGCGATGGTCAGGACGCCGGCGACGGGTGCCGACACCTCGACCGCGACCTTGTCGGTCTCGATTTCGACCAGCATTTCATCCTTGGCGACGGTGTCGCCGGACTTCTTCAGCCAGGTCCCCATCGTGCCCTCGGCGACGCTCTCGCCCATGGTCGGGGTCATGATCGGAACCGTGCCGCCCGTGGCGGCGGCGGGGGCAACCGGTGCGGCAGGAGCCGGTTCGGCAGCCGGTGCGGCCGCGGCCTTCGGCGCTTCGGCCTTGGGAGCCTCGGCGGCGGGTGCGGCGGCGGCGGCCTCGCTGATCACGCCCAGAACGGCACCGGGTGTCACGGTCGCGCCGTCGGCGGCGCGGATTTCGGTCAGGACGCCGTCAGACGGCGAGACGACTTCCAGCGAGACCTTGTCGGTCTCGAGCTCGACCAGGACCTCGTCCTTCTTCACGGCGTCGCCGGCCTTCTTCGTCCACTTGCCGATCGTGGCTTCAGAAACGGATTCGCCGAGGGCGGGGGTCAGGATGTCGGCCATGGGACGGGCTCTCTCTCGTTCGTTCTTTTGTCATCCCGGAAACGGCGCGGCCGTGGTCCGGGACGGGGTCAGGCGAAGGCGTCGGTCAGGAAGGCGTCGAGTTCTTTCAGGTGCCGGCTCATCAGGCCCGCGGCGGTCGAGGCCGAGGCCGGGCGGCCGACGTAGCGGGCCCGTTTCGACTTCACCGAAAGCTTCTCCAGCGTCAGTTCGATCCACGGATCGACGAAGGTCCAGCCACCCATGTTCTTGGGTTCTTCCTGGCACCAGACCAGTTCGGCATTCGGGAAGCGCGCCAGTTCCGTCATCAGCGACTTCATCGGCCAAGGATAGAACTGCTCGAGCCGCATCAGATAGACGTTGTCGATCTGGTCCCGCTCGCGCCGCTCCAGCAGGTCGTAATAGACCTTGCCCGAGCAGAGGATGACGCGACGGATGTCCGCGTCCGGCTTGATCGTGATCCCGGCGACGTCGGGCCGACGCTGGGCGTCGTCGTGCAGCACGCGGTGGAAGGAGCTGCCCTCGGCCAGGTCTGCGATGCTGGAGACCGCCTTCTTGTGCCGCAGCAGGCTCTTGGGCGTCATGATGATCAGCGGCTTGCGGAACGGCCGGTGCATCTGGCGACGCAGGATGTGGAAATAGTTGGCCGGGGTCGAGCAGTTGGCGACCTGCATATTGTCCTCGGCGCAGGCCTGCAGGAAGCGCTCGAGACGGGCCGAGGAGTGTTCCGGCCCCTGCCCTTCGTAGCCGTGCGGCAACAGCATGGTCAGGCCGCACATACGCAGCCATTTGCGCTCGCCCGAGCTGATGAACTGGTCGATCACCACCTGGGCGCCGTTCACGAAATCGCCGAACTGAGCCTCCCACATCACCAGGGTGTTGGGGTCGGTCAGGGCGTAGCCGTATTCGAAGCCGAGCACTGCTTCTTCGGACAGGGCGGAGTCGATGACCTCGAACTCGGCCTGGCCGTCGCGGATGTTGTTCAGCGGGACGTAGCGCGCCTCGGTGGTCTGGTCGACGATGCCCGAGTGGCGCTGGGAGAAGGTGCCACGCACCGAATCCTGGCCGGACAGGCGGACCGGGAAGCCCTCGTCCAGAAGAGAACCGAAGGCCAGGCTCTCGGCCGTGGCCCAGTCGATGTTCTCGCCGGTCGTGATCATCTCACGGCGACCGTCGATGACGCGCTTCAGCGTCTTGTGCATGTCGACGGAGTTAGGAATCGTCGTCAGCTTGTGGCCGAGGTCAGCCAGTTTGGCCGCCGGGACCGAGGTCTCGCCACGGCGTTCCTCGCCGTCCGGCTGGCCGATGCCCTGCCACTGGCCGTCCATCCAGTCGGCCTTGTGGGCCTTGAAGGTCTTGCCGGCCTCGAACTCGGCGTCGAGGAAGGCCTCGAACCGGGTCACCTCCGCATCGACGGCGGCCTGGTCGATCACGCCCTCGGCGATCAGACGC
Source organism: Aquidulcibacter paucihalophilus (assembly GCA_030285985.1). Lineage (NCBI taxonomy): Bacteria > Pseudomonadati > Pseudomonadota > Alphaproteobacteria > Caulobacterales > Caulobacteraceae > Aquidulcibacter > Aquidulcibacter paucihalophilus. Next base: position 494,678 of record CP127384.1, on the reverse strand, counting down.
TCGGCGTAGATCTCACGCGTCGATTTCAGAGCGCGGATCTTCGAATACATCAGCGGCTGGGTGAAGGTCGGATCGTCGCCCTCGTTGTGGCCGAAGCGGCGGTAGCAGAACATGTCCACCACCACGTCCTTGTGGAATTTCTGCCGGAACTCGGTCGCCACCTTGGCAGCGAAGACCACGGCTTCCGGGTCGTCGCCGTTGACGTGGAAGATCGGCGCCTGGACCATCAGGGCCACATCCGACGGATAGGGCGAGGAGCGGCTGTTGCGCGGGCTGGTCGTGAAACCGATCTGGTTGTTGACGACGAAATGCATCGTCCCGCCGGTGCGATAGCCCTTCAGCCCCATCAGGGCGAAGCATTCGGCCACAACGCCCTGGCCGGCGAAGGCGGCGTCGCCGTGGATCAGCAGGGGCATGACCTTGGAACGGTCGAGCGCCCACTGTTCTTCGGGCTGGCCGGCGTTGGCCTCGCGGATGTCGAAGGCCTGTTTCGCCCGCGCCTTGCCCAGCACCACCGGATTGACGATCTCGAGGTGCGACGGGTTGGCGGTCAGGGACAGGTGAACGTTGTTGCCGTCGAACGACCGGTCCGACGAGGCGCCCATGTGATATTTGACGTCGCCCGAACCCTCGATGTCCGACGGCACGGTCGAGCCGCCCTGGAACTCATGGAAGATGGCGCGATAGGGCTTGCCCATCACCGCCGCGAGCGTGTTCAGGCGGCCGCGGTGGGCCATGCCGAAGACCACCTCGTCGACGCCGAGCGCGCCGCCGCGCTTGATGATCTGCTCAAGCGCCGGGACCATGGCCTCGCCGCCGTCCAGGCCGAACCGCTTGGTGCCGGGGAAGCGTTTGTGCAGGAAGCGCTCGAAGCCCTCGGCCTCGATCAGCTTGTAAAGGATCGCCAGCTTGCCCTCGCGGGTGAAGCCGTTCTGGGCGAACTTGTCCGAGCCCTCGAAGCGCGCCTGCAGCCAGTTCTTCTCGTCCGGCTCGGCGATATGCATGAACTGGATGCCGAGCGTGCCGCAGTAGGTGCGCTTGAGCAGGGCCAGGACCTCGCGGATAGTGCCGGTCTGGAAGCCCAGCACGCCGTCGAGGAAGATCGGGCGGTCGAGGTCGGCCTCGCTGAAGCCGTAGAATTCCGGGGTCAGCTCAGGATTGCTGGTCGCCTGTTCGATGCCCAGCGGGTCGAGGTTGGCCTGCAGGTGACCGCGGACACGGTAGCTGCGGATCAGCATCAGCGCCCGGATCGAATCATGGGCGGCGGTGCGGACAGCCTCGGCCAGGACGGCGGCGTCCGCGGCCGGCGCGGCGGCGGGGGCCGCAGCGGCAGCGGCCGGCTTTTTCGGATCGGGCTTCGGAGCGGGCCAGCGGCCATCGAACACCCCGGTCGCCTCGGTCGGCTCGGTGGTCACCGGACGGCCCCAGGAGCCCGCCGCGCCCGAGGCTTTCACGCTCTCGGCATTGTCCCGCAGCTGGTCGAAGAAGGCGCGCCACTCGGCGGAAACGGACGCCGGATCGGCCGCCCATTTCTCGTGCAAATCCTCGATGAACGAGGCGTTGGAGCCATACAGGAAGCTGGTCTCGGCAAAGACCTGGTTCAGCCGACCGGCATCGTCCGCCATTGTTCTCGTCACGTCCCTGAGGCGGCGCGCGCACGCCTGCGCGCAACCGGCGCCGCTGATATAGGCGCTGTTTCCTTATGGGTCATGACCGAATGGGGGCGAAAGCGTCGAAATTCGCCGGAATTCGGAGATTTTTGTCCCGCTACCGGGACAAAAATCAGCCCTTCAGCACGTCTATCCGCGCCGTTCGGGACAGCAGCGCCGGGACCCGGTGAGGCCCTGCAGGCTTCATTCGCCTGCCGGTCAGGGCTCAACTCTGGCGAAAAGCGCGAAAATTCGCGCGGGTCACTCTGGCATCCGCGCGCGGACCGAGCAGCCGTCGAACACCAGCGACGTCGATTTTGCGGGCTCGACCGGGACGCGCACTTCCACGGCCGTGGGGCATCCCTCGATCTCCACCTGCACCCACATGTCGAACCGATCGGTGAACAGGGGCAGGCGGTCCTCCGACCCCGCTGGCGAGGTGAAGCGACGATCCATCATCACCCTCCCGTTCCTCGAAAGGCGGATCTGCTTGCCCCGGTAATCGCCCGACAGAACGATATGTGCCGTGCCCCAGCCCGGGGCGGGCACCAAGACGGGCTGTTCCTGCGCAATCGCCGGAGCGCAGGCCCCGAGAAGCGGCAGCAGGGTGACGATCAGCAGGCGGCGCATCGGACTTTCTCGCTGTTCCGGCGACGCGACGATACGGGACGAAGGCGACGGATCAACCCGCCCGTACGGGCAGGCCTCAGCCCTTCAGCACTTCCACCAGCGTCGCGCCCAGACGGGCCGGCGACGGCGAGACGCGAATACCGGCAGCCTGCATGGCGGCGATCTTGGATTCCGCATCGCCCTTGCCGCCCGATACGACGGCCCCGGCGTGGCCCATGGTCCGGCCCTTGGGCGCGGTGACACCGGCAATGAAGCCGACCATGGGCTTCTTGCGGCCCTTCTTCGCCTCGTCGATCAGGAACTGGGCGGCGTCTTCCTCGGCCCCGCCGCCGATCTCGCCGATCATGACGATCGAGAGGGTCTCGGGGTCGGCCAGGAACAGCTCCAGCACATCGATGAATTCCGTTCCCTTGACCGGGTCGCCACCGATGCCGACGGCCGTGGTCTGGCCGAGGCCTTCGTTCGAGGTCTGGAACACAGCCTCATAGGTCAGGGTGCCCGAGCGCGACACGATGCCGACATTGCCCTTCTTGAAGATGGAGCCCGGCATGATGCCGATCTTGCACTCTTCGGGGGTCAGGATGCCGGGGCAGTTGGGGCCCAGCAGGCGGGAGTTCGACCGGTCCAGCCGCGCCTTGACCCGCACCATGTCGAGCACCGGAATGCCCTCGGTGATGCAGGTAATGAAGGCCACCTCGGCCTCAATGGCCTCGATGATAGCGTCCGCAGCGCCTGCCGGCGGGACATAGATGACCGAGGCGGTCGCGCCGGTGGCTTCCTTCGCTTCGGCGACCGAGGCGAAGATCGGCAGGGTCTCGCCATGCGAGCCGGTCCAGGTCTGGCCACCCTTGGCCGGGTGGACACCGCCGACCATCTGGGTGCCGTGATAGGCCAGCGCCTGTTCGGTGTGGAAGCCGCCGGTCTTGCCGGTCAGGCCCTGGACGATGACCTTGGTGTTCTTGTCGACGAGGATGGACATGGGTCTGCTCTGATTATTCGGTCAGCGGGACGGTCGGTGGCGGGCCGGAAGGCTCAGCCGACCGCCGCGACGATCTTCTGGGCGGCGTCGTCGAGGTCATCGGCGGCGGTGATGGCGAGGCCCGATTCGTTGAGGATGCGCTTGCCCTCGGTGACATTGGTGCCTTCGAGGCGGACGACCAGCGGCACCTTCAGGCCCACTTCCTTCACCGCGGCGACCACGCCCTCGGCGATGACGTCACATTTCATGATGCCGCCGAAGATGTTGACCAGAATGCCCTGGACGGCCGGGTCGGCGGTGATGATCTTGAAGGCCGCCGCGACCTTTTCCTTGGAGGCGCCGCCGCCGACGTCGCAGAAGTTGGCGGGCTCTTTGCCGTACAGCTTGATGATGTCCATCGTCGCCATGGCCAGGCCGGCACCGTTGACCATGCAGCCGATGTTGCCGTCGAGGGCGACATAGGCGAGGTCCCACTCCGAGGCCTCGATCTCCTTGGCGTCTTCCTCGGTCTCGTCGCGCAGCGCCTTCATGTCCTCGTGGCGGAACAGGGCATTGCCGTCGAAGCTGACCTTGGCGTCCAGCACCCGCAGATGACCGTCCTTCATGACGATCAGCGGATTGACCTCCAGCATGGCCATGTCCTTCTCGACGAAGGCTTTGTAGAGAATCGGGAACAGGCTCTCGCCGTCCCTGGCCGCATCGCCGGTCAGGCCGTAGGCACCGTTGATCTCGGCGACATTGGCGGGGGTGACGCCGGCTTCCGGGTTGATGTCGATGGTGAGGATCTTCTCGGGCGTGTCGTGGGCGACCGCCTCGATGTCCATGCCGCCCTCGGTCGAGACGACGAAGGAGACGCGGCCCGTCGCGCGGTCGACCAGCAGCGAGCAGTAGAGTTCGCGGTCGATGTCAGCGCCGTCTTCGATATAGAGGCGGTTGACCTGCTTCCCGGCCGGGCCCGTCTGGGCGGTGACCAGGGTATTGCCCAGCATCTCACGGGCGTTCTTGACCACGTCCTCGATCGAGAAGGCCAGACGGACGCCGCCCTTGGCGTCGGGGCCCAGTTCCTTGAACTTGCCCTTGCCGCGGCCGCCGGCGTGGATCTGCGACTTCACCACATACAGCGGGCCGGGCAGTTGCTTCGCGGCGGCCTCGGCCTGGTCGGCCGAGGTGATGGCGACGCCTTCGGCGACCGGTGCGCCAAAGCCCTTCAGGACCTGTTTGGCCTGGTATTCGTGGATGTTCATGGAGAGGCGCCGCCGGACTGCTGGGAGGAGTTGCGGCGCTTATAGGGTCTGCGCCTTCGCAGGCGCAACCGTCCCCCCGCGATCAGTCCACCCAGTCCTTCTTCAGGCTCCGCGCCGAGATGATCAGAAGGATGGCGGCCAGGGCGTAGAACCACTGTCCGACGTACAGCGAATAGCGCAGCGCCTCCTCGCCGAAGCGCGGTGTCAGATAGTCCGACACGGCACCGAGGAGGTAGATGCCCAGACCGATGCCGACCAGATTGTTGATCAGCAGGAAGCTGGCCGAGGCGGTCGAGCGCATGTGCGCCGGGACCAGATGCTGCACCGAAGTGACGACCGGACCCAGCCAGGCGAGGCTGAGCGCCTGGGGCACGAGGAACAGCACGAAGGCCACCCATTTGCCGGCCACGGCGAAGCCGAGGATGTCGAACGACCGGTCCGGCACATTCATGGCCAGCCAGAACATCGGCACGGCAATGATGAAACCGATCGCCGGGACCAGCGGATAGGCCGCCTTCTTCACGCCCTTGCCGAGCTTGTCGGCCAGCCAGCCGCCGAGCCAGATGCCGATCGTGCCGCCGATGAAGGCGATGCCGGCGATGTAGAGCGCCCGGTCGACCCCCTCCATGCCCATGGAGCGCTGGAAGAAGCTGGGCAGCCAGAAGGCCGCCCCGTAGCCATAGACCGACGAACAGGCGGCACCGAAGGCGAGGAACCAGAAGCTGGGCTTCTTGAGCAGGACGTTCCAGACCTCGCCGAAACCGGCGGCCTTGGTGGGCACATGCTCGACCTCGGCCTCGCCCGCGACCGGTTCGGGCCGGTCAAAGCCGCCGCGGACGGGGTCCTTGACGGTAAATTTCAGCAGCGGGAACAGCAGGACGCCGACGCCGCCGACGATCATGAAGGCGATTCGCCAGTTGATGTGCTCGGCCAGCAGGCCGCCGAACAGATAGCCCAGGGCCGTGCCGATCGGGACGCCGAACGAATAGAAGGCCAGGGCCCGCGCGCGCTGCGACTTGGGGAAATAGTCGGCCACCAGCGAATAGGACGGGGCGACGCCGCCCGCCTCGCCGACACCGACGCCCATGCGGGCGCCGAACAGGGTCCAGAAGCCGGTCGCGAACCCGCACAGGGCCGTAAAGCCGCTCCACACCGCCAGCGACACGCCGACGATGGAAACCCGGCTGACCCGGTCAGCCAGCCAGGCGATGGGAATGGCGAGCGTCGAATAGACGACGGCGAAGGCCGGCCCGCCCAGCAGGCCCAACTGGCTGTCGGTGAAATGCAGCTCGGCCTTGATGTAGGGCAGCAGGATGGCGAGGATCTGCCGGTCGATGAAGTTGAAGGTGTAGACCACCATCAGCAGCGCCAGAACGTAGGCGCGGTAACCCGGATTGGCGGCGGGCCCGATGCCCTGATCCGTCATGCTCATGGCGCTTCCCTCGACTTGGTCTTCTTGTTGGTCGGAACGGTAGCGTCGCTTTTCAGCAGCGCCAAAGAAAAAGGGCGGCGGCTCAGGTGAACCGCCGCCCTGGATCAGATGCGATCAGGCTTCAGGAGTCGTTTGGTCGGATCAGAACTTGACCTGCAGCGAGGCGGTAACCGTCTGCGGCGGGCCGTAGTAGCCGATCAGCGAGTTGTCGAAGAGCGCGCCCGGGAAGTTGTAGCCGCCGACGCGGTACTCTTCGTCGGTCAGGTTCTTGCCGTAGAGGCCCAGGGTGAAGCGGTCGGTCGGATCGGTCCAGACGATCGACAGATCAACCAGCGAATAGGCCTGCTGGTCGAGGACCGGGTTCGGGAACTCGAACATGCTCGAGTCGCCGCGGTAGCTGACCGACGGGGTCACCGCCAGGGCACCGCCGGCCACATCGCCGATCCAGGTGAAGCCGAGGTAGCCGGTCCACTCCGGGGCGTTCTGCAGCACGACCTGATTGGAGATGTCCTCGAACACCATGGTCGTCAGATTGTAGCGCAGGAACTCTTCGAAGTCGGAGTGCAGGTAGCCGACCGCGAAGTTGGCCGACAGGTTGTCGAGGATGCGCAGCCGGCCTTCGAACTCGGCACCGTAGAAGGTCGAGGAACCGACGTTGTCGACGAAGCTGGCAATGCTGGCACCCGAGGGAACCTGGGTGGTGACCTGCTGGTCCTGGTATTCATTGTAGAAGATCGCGGTCGAGAAGGTCAGGCGATCAAGGGCACCCTTCAGTCCGATCTCATAGGAGTCGACCGTCTCGGGATCGTAGCCATTGACCGTGTTCGGCGTCAGGATCACGTCGCCTCGCATGTCGAAGCCGCCGGACTTGAAGCCCTGCGAGTAGGACGCGTAGGTCGTCAGGTCATCCGTCAGGTCATAGGACAGGGCGATGCGCGGCGTGAACTGGCTGAAATCGTTGTCGTTGGTATAGTTGGAGCGGACCAGCAGCGGCGCACGCACCGTGCCACCGAGCAGGGGGCTGCGAGTGGCACCGAGATAGTTGGCGCGGAACACGGTCCCTTCCTTGTCGTCCAGCGTATAGCGAACGCCGAGGCCAAGGTGCAGGCGATCGGTCAGGTCGAGGTTGACGTCGGCGAAGCCGGCCCAGCTCTCGGTTTCCACCTGGCCGTTGGTGCCGATGACGATGCCGGCATTGGCCAGGATGGTGTCGAAAGCGCCTTCGGCGTGGCCGTCCAGATAGAAGAAGCCGGCCACACCCTGGATCCGGTCAAAGTCGAACAGGAACTGGAACTCCTGCGTGAACTGGTCATCGGCATAGAAGCCCGGGATGTCCAGAGTCGCCGCCGGCGTGTTGTCGAAGTCGATGACCGTGGTGGTCTCGCCCTCGCGCCAGGCCGTGATCGACTTGAAGGTCCAGTTGTCGTTCAGATTGATCTGGACGGTCGCAGACGCGCCCTGGCTCTCCACCGAGTTGACGTCGCCGAGCCCTGCGCGGGTGTCGTAGACGCTCGGCAGGACGGCACCGGCCGGGGTGGCACCGGCGACCAGTCGGCTGCCGTGGCGGGGGTTGGAGTCGTCCTGGACCCGGTCATAGGCGAGGCGGATGGAGATGTCGTCGCGCGGCTCCCACTCGGCACTCAGGCGGCCGGCCAGCACGTCCTTGTTGTAGTGTTCGGCACCGGTGGTGAGGTTGGTTCCGTAGCCGTCGCGCTGATAGGAAGCGATGGCACCGCCGACGCGGAAATTGTCGGCCAGCGGGACGCTGCCCACAGCCATCAGGTCGACCTGGTTATAGCTGCCGTAGGCACCGCGCAGCGTAAGCTCCGGGTCGCTCGACAGGGTATTGGTGACGTATTTGATCGCGCCGCCGACGGTGTTGCGGCCGTACAGCGAACCTTGCGGACCGCGCAGCACCTCGATGCGCTGGACGTCGTAGATGTCGAGCACAGCGCCCTGCGGACGGGCGACATAGACGTCATCGACGTAGAGACCCACGCCGGGCTCGAAGCCCCAGAGCGGGTCCTGCTGGCCGACGCCGCGGATGAAGGAGATCAGGGTCGAGTTCGAACCGCGCGCGACCTGGACGGTGGCGTTCGGGGTCTGCTGCTGCAGGGCGGTGATGTCCGAAGCGCCGGTCTGCTCCAGACGCTCCTCGCCGATGGCCGACACCGAGATCGGCACGTCCTTCAGCAGTTCGTCGCGGCGACGGGCGCTGACGACGATGTCGTCCAGCGAGGAAGCCCCGTCCTGCGGCGCGGCGTCTTGCGCCATCGCGAAGGTGGAGAGCGCGCTCCAGGCGGCTCCGGCAAGCAAGGCGGTCTTTACATAGCGGTTCATGGTAGCCCCAGTCCTGTGATTTCCAGCCCGATGACGCTTTTATTCAGCGTTCAATGATTTTCCGGAACGTAATCGTTTTCAGCCGCCTGTCAAACGGTCCAGCTTACCGTTGGTCACCTGCGGTCCGACCTGTGGCGCCGTTGCACAGGCAGGGCGATGCGGCCTAGCTTCGGCGTCATGACCAAGATCGACGCGCCGACCGCAAAACGGGGCCGCCCGCCCAAGGCAAAGGCCGCAGGCACCGCCGATACACGGGACCTGATCCTCGACGCGGCGGAGGACCTGTTTTCCAAACACGGCTTCTATGGCGTCACCATCCGCGAAGTGGCGCGCGAGGCCGGGGTGGATACGGCCCTGGTCCACTACTATTTCGGGGCCAAGCGGGGGCTGTTCGACGCGGTCTTCCTGCGGCGCGCCGAGGTCTGGAACAACGAGCGGGTCGACGCCATCAACCGCTATGCCGCCGAGATGGGTGATGCGATGACGCTGGAGGGCCTGTTCGAGGCGTTTCTCCGGCCACCGTTCCAGTGGTCCATGAAGGGCGGGCCGGGTTGGAAGCACTATTCGGCGCTCGTGGCCCAGACCAACGCCAACCCGACCTTCGGCGGCGAGACCATGGCCCGCTACTATGATCCGGCGATCCGGCGGCTGATCGAGCTGATCAAGCGGGTTCTGCCGGACGCCCGCGAGGTCGATCTTTACTGGGCCTATCACAACCTGTCGGGCGCGCTGACGCTGACGCTGGGTGAGACCGGGCGGCTGGACCGGCTATCGGGCGGACTGTGCCGGTCGGGGGATCTGGAGAGCGCCTGCGACTATATCGTGCGGTTCGCCGCGGCCGGGTTCCGGGCGGTCTGCGGGCCCGAGCCGGCCTAGCCGAAGAACACCTCCCACAGCAGGCGGCCCGGCAGGAAGGTGAACGCACCGGCGACGATCAGGCCGCCGACGAAGGTCCAGGTCATGCCGCTGGCGTGACGGGCGACCCGACCCCGACGGATGGCGAACAGCGCCATGGGCAGGGCGATCAGGGTCCAGCCGCTCAGCAGGTGAATCAGGGAGAAGGAGCCCGGATTGATCTGGCGAATGAACAGGGAGCTGATCGCGACGGTCACCATGGCGACGACCCAGGTCCAGCCGATCAGCCGGTGCACGCCCGTGCCCTTGATCCCCACCAGCTGGACCGTCCCGAGCAGGAGGGCGAGCAGGGCGGCGGCGATATGGAGCTGGATCACCCACGGCTGGCGGGCGAGCAGGGCCCAGTCGGGGGCGTGGGCGACGGTCGATACGGCCGCCAGGGCCAGACCGGCACCGGCCGTGACGGCGGCGAGCAGCCACAGGCGACGGGCAGGAAAGGTGGCGGAGGCGGCGGGGCTCTGGTGGGTCACAAGGGTCTCCATTGGGTATGTCCTGGTCGAAGGGTCGGTCGTTTGTCCGTGACAGATCCGCGCTTCATTCCCGGCCCGTTTCGTGGTCTCAAGGCAGTCCGACAGACCACGCGGACAGGGGGCCGTCCAGCATGAGCGCGAGCGAGCCGGCACAGGATGTCGTGCGCATCTCCATCGATCGCGGGCTGCTGCGTGGCCTCGCTGTAGCGCTGGCCGCCGGCCTGCTGCTGGCCCTGACCGAGGCGTTCGGCATGAGCGGGACCTCCCTGCTGTTCCGGCTGGGCTACTGGCTGCCACTCATGCTGCTGGGCTCGCTCTGGGGGCATCTGTGCTCCCTGCTGGTCGAGCGCTATCTCGATATGGACCGGCGGCCCCTGATGGCGGTCGTGGCCCTGACCGTGGTGATGTCCGGGCCACTGGTGGTCCTGGTCTGGGCCTTCACCGGCTGGTTCTTTGACGAGGACCGGTCGGTCGACCTGGCGCGGCTGCCGGACTTCATCGGGCCGGTGCTGGTGGTGACGGGGACGGTCAGCGCCCTGAACGTCTTCCTCGCGCGGACGCCGGTGCAGACGCATGCGGCCCTGCCCGGGGCGAAACCGGCGCGGTTCATCGACCGGCTGCCGTTCAAGCTGCGCGGCGCGGCCATCCGGGCGGTGTCGTCCGAGGACCACTACCTGCGCATCCACACCGACCGCGGATCGGACCTGATCCTGATGCGGCTGTCCGACGCCCTCGTCGAGCTGGAGGGACTGGAGGGCGCGCAGACGCACCGCAGCTGGTGGGTCGCCAGGGAGGCCGTGCGCGACGTCAGCCGTGGCGACGGCCGCGCGACCCTGACGCTGGAGGGCGGCATCGAAGCCCCGGTCAGCCGCCGCTATGCCAAGGCCCTGCGCGACGCCGGCTGGTATTGAAGCTTCCACCTAGCCCGCCCACACGCCGTGGAAGCCGGCCGGCAGGGCCACCTCGGCGCGCCAGGTCGCGACCGGGCCGTCGGCGACGCGGGCGGCGTTGAAGGCGTGCAGTTCGGTGACGCCCTCGGCGAGGTTGATCGAGGGGGCGATCAGCCAGGCGTCGGCCTCATCCGGGCCGCGCGGGACGAAGACGGCCTCTTCCACGATCTGGGTGTCGCCGAAGAGGAAGGCGTCGGACCGGCCCGTGTCCCAGTCCCAGGTCGCGAGGCCGGTGGGTAGCGGGCGATCGGGGCGTTCACCGGCGACGTGGACGGTCAGGCGGCGGGGCAGGCCGGCGCGGCGCGGGTCGCTTTTCGGGAACTCGGCGGTGACGCCCGAGGCGACCATCTCGGCGCGACCGTCCGTATGCAGCGTAATCAGGTTCAGCACGGCATGTTCGCCGGGGACCGAGCCGCGCTGGGCGACCATGACGCGGGCGCCCTCGACGGCGAAGGCCACGTCCTTCCCGGCGGCGACGTCGAAGCGGATCGTGCCCGAGGCGTCCTCCCAGGCGTCGCCGAGGTGGAAATAGCTGAAGGTCGGCAGCTCATAGATCCGGCGGCGCGTCAGGTCGGCCTTGTCGATGACCAGCACCTGGGTGCCCAGTTCGGGCCGCCAGGCGAACCGGCTCGAGAAGGGCATGCCGCGGTGGTCGAAGACCCAGGGCTGCAGCACGATGATCAGGTGGCGGGCGGTGGCGGTGAAGTCGTGCATATAGCTGGCGCGCGGCAGGTCGATGACCTCGGCCGTGCTCAGGCTGCGGTCGGCATTCAGATGCCAGACGACGGCCTTGTCGCCGTTCAGGCCGATGTTCCAGATCGTGCCATCGGGGTCGTAGCGGGGGTGGGCCTGGAAGGGCATGCCCTTGAGGTCGTCGCGCAGGGTGACGAACCGCTTCGTCGACAGGTCCGAGGCCGACAGGGCGAGGGCCGCACCGCCTTCCCAGAGGGCCCAGACCTCGTCGCCGGCGACCATGACGGCGGTGTTGGCGGCATTGGCGTCATCGTTGGAGCCGATGCGGGCGCGGTCGTCGCCGGGGGTGCCGAAGCCGGGGGTGACGACGGCGTCGATCTCGCTTTCCCAGCGGCGTTTGGGGGTGTCGGCGAACCGGGCGTCGAGCGTGACCTGGCCGTCGTTGACGCGGAAGGCCCGCATCAGGCCGTCGCCGTCGAACCAGTGGGTGGCCGAGCCGCCGGGGCGCCGGAATTTGCCCGGACCGTTGCGGAACAGGGTCCCCGTCAAGTCGGCCGGCGCGCGGCCGTGGACGAGGTGCATGGCGTGCGGCGCGACGTCGGCCTCAAGGTCGGCGGTGGCCAGGGCCCAGTCGGCGGCGGCCTGTTGCGCGGCCATGGCGCGGACGGTTTCGGGTGTGACGACGGCGGCTGACAGGGCGGCGGCGCCCATCAGGAAGTTTCGGCGGTTGGCGATCATGACGGTCTCTCCTGACGGGCGCTGTGCGGGTCGGATCAGCGGATGCTGATGGTCTGCGTCGTCTCGCCGGAGACGGCGAAATGGGCGGCGGACCAGCGGGCGGGGCCCATGTTGCCGACGGCATTGTTGGAGAAGGCGTAGGGCTCGACCGGCATGCCGAAGGGGTTGGTGTTCATCTCGCCGTCGCCGTTGACGTCGTGGAACGCCTTCATCGCGTAGTCGCCGGCGGGCAGGTTCTCGAAGGTGGCGACGACCCGGCTGCCCGAGGCGCTGACAGCGGTGGCGGCGACGGGACGGGCCGAGCCGCCGTCGAAGGCCGAGGCCGAGTCATACAGGGCGACCATGACCATGCCGGTGCGGGCGCCGGTCTCGAAGGTCAGGACGACCTTGTTGTCGGCGGACTGGGCGAAGGCCGGGGCGGCGGTGAGCAGCAGGGCGGCGGCGACGGAGGCGATGCGGATCATGGCGGAAGTCCCTTGTGTGAGCAGCCCGATTTCCGGAGGTGGTTTTGGGCGGGCCGTTTCGATGGACGGACCGTGAGGGGCCGCCGGGGCCGCCGCCATGTCGATTGCGGTTTCGGGCGGCTGCCGTTCGCGAATGACGGCAGGTGTTCATTCGCGAAACGCCAACAAACATCCTTGGTGGGCCGCGGTCACAGGGCTCCGCCCTGTGACTGCTACGCGCCGCCCTTCGGGTCGACCCGACGCGGCCTGGCGCTTCGCGCGGGCTACCCTCGAAAAATTGCGAAAAGCTGTCTTCTCGCCCCTCGGCCTTGGGGGGATGCGCGCCGGACCTGGGGCGGTCGGGCGGGGTCGGGATGGGATTGTCAAAGACCGGGCAGGCGACGGCGAGGCCACGCGGGCCTCGACCCCGGAGTCTAGCCGGGCGCCGGAGGGGGGATGGCAAATAAAGTCTGCGCCCGCGTTTGAGGGGGCGAGAAGGAACGGTCGGGGGTTCGAAAGGGCGGGATGATCGGGGGCGGGAAGGTCGGGCCCGGACCCGGTTACATCCTGTGCCGGCGGCCGATCAGGGCGTGGAGGCCGAGGGCGACGAGGGCGCCGAACAGGCCGACCGACAGGGCCAGCAGGGTCTCGGCGTAGGACGGCGCTGCGACCTCGAACCTGACGGGGCCGACGTTGCGGATGGCCGTCTGGATATTCATCCAGCCGTAGAGGCCGGCCAGCAGTCCGAGGGCCGCCGAGAGGCCGGCGGCGAGCGCCAGCAGCAGCCGCATGGCGCCGGCGGCGCCGCGCGCGAACAGACCGATCACCCCGAACACCACCACGCCGAAGGTCAGGGTCTGGACGAACAGAATGACCAGTTTGGCGACGGGATCCGCGTCCATGAACATCTGCGCGGCGGAGTAGCCGGGCGTGTAACGGCTCATGAGCCAGGCGCAGGTTCCGGCGGAAGCCGCGAAGGCGACGGCGGCGAGGATGAGGAGGACGGGCGCGCGTTTCATGGGCGGAGGGTGTGGGGCGGAGGGGATGAGGTCAAGCGGTTGGAGCCCCTCCCCCGCCTTGACCCCGCCCGCGCCGCTCGGGAACATGGCGCATGCCCAGACCCGTCGCGCTCGCGCCCCATGATCCGCAGTGGGCCGTCCGGGCGGCGGCGCTGATCGCGGCCCTGCGGGCGGCGGCGCCCGACGCCTTCACGGCCCTGCATCACATCGGCTCGACCGCCGTGCCGGGGCTGGCGGCCAAGCCGGTGATCGACCTGCTGGGCGAGGCGGGAAGTCTGGCGGCGATCGAGGCGGCGCGGCCGGCGCTGGAGGCGCTGGGCTGGCGCTGGCGCGGCGAGAACGGCGCGACCGGGCGGCGGTATTTCACGATGGACGATCCGGAGACGGGCGAGCGGGCCGCCCATCTGCACGTCCATGCGGCGGGGGACCCGATGATCGCCTGGCATCTGGCGTTCCGGGATCGGCTGAGGGCCGAGCCGGAGACGGCGGCGGCCTATGCGCGGGAGAAGGCGCGGTGCGCGGCGCGGCATCCGGGGGACAGCGGGGCGTATGCGGCGTGCAAGAAGGCCTGGACGGATCGGGTGGCGGGGGAGGCGGTGCGGGGCTGATGATTCAGTCCGGCTCTTCGGGCGGGACCCAGTTCGGATCATTTACGGGGAACCAGTCGGCGGCGAGGTCGAGCCAACCTGGATTGTCTTTCTCGATCAGCGCCAGCTTCCAGTCGCGAAGCCATTTCTTGATCCGCTTCTCGCGCCGGATCGCTTCGACCACCCAGGCATGGCGCTCGAACCAGAGCAGTCGGGTGCAATCGTAATCGTCGGTGAACCCGGCGAAGGTGTGCGCCTTGTGCTTCCACACCCGCGAGAACAGGTTGGAGGTCATGCCGGTGTAGATCGTCCCGTTCCGTCCGCTGCCCATCATATAGGTGGCGATGAAGGTGCGGTGCGTGCGCATACGCACAACTTATACGTTTCCATTCCTTTCGTCATCCTCCGGCGAGCGCAGCGAGACCGGGGGACCCAGCGGCGCCGAAGGCGACCTGTTCAGGCAGGCTGTCGTGAACGTCGAGCTCCCGGCAGGGTCGCGCTCGCGCGCGCCGCTGGGTCCCCCGGTCTGCGCCGCGAAGGCGCGGCTTGCCGGAGGATGACGAAGGTGGAGGTCTAGTGCACCCGCGCCTTCCCGATCTCCAGCCCGCCCTCCCCGGCTGACACGGCGATCACCGACCCGTCCTCGATCTCCCCGGCCAGCAGCTTCTTCGCGATCGGGTCGACGAGGTCCTTCTGGATGACGCGCTTCAGCGGACGCGCCCCGTACACCGGGTCATAGCCCTTGTCGGCCAGCCAGGCGTAGGCGCTGTCGTCCAGCGAGAGGGTCAGGCGGCGGTCGGCCAGCAGTTTCTCGAACCGGGCCATCTGTATGCGGACGATGCCGGCCATCTGGTCGCGGCCGAGGCGGCGGAAGAGGATGATCTCGTCGATGCGGTTCAGGAATTCGGGGCGGAAATGGCCGCGGACCTGTTCCATGACGTAGGGGCGGACCGACTCGACGTCGTCGCCCTCGCCCTGGTTGGCCAGGGCCTCTGACCCGAGGTTGGAGGTCATGATGATCAGGGTGTTCTTGAAATCGATCACCCGGCCCTGGCCGTCCGTCAGGCGGCCGTCGTCCAGCACCTGCAGGAGCACGTTGAAGACATCGGGGTGGGCCTTCTCGACCTCGTCGAACAGGACGACCTGATAGGGGCGCCTGCGGACAGCTTCTGTCAGGGCGCCGCCCTCGTCATAGCCGACGTATCCGGGCGGGGCACCGATCAGGCGGGAGACGCTGTGCTTCTCCATGTACTCCGACATGTCCATCCGGGTGATGGCGGCCTCGTCGTCGAACAGGAAGGCGGCGAGCGCCTTGGTCAGCTCGGTCTTGCCGACGCCGGTGGGGCCGAGGAAGAGGAAGCTGCCCAGCGGGCGGTTGGGGTCGTTGAGGCCGGCGCGGGCGCGGCGGACGGCGTCGGCGACGGCGGTGAGGGCCTCGTCCTGGCCGACCACGCGGCGGCGCAGGGCGTCCTCCATGGCCAGCAGTTTCTCGCGCTCGCCCTCCAGCATCTTGTCCACGGGGACGCCGGTCCAGCGGGAGACGACCTGGGCGATCTGTTCGGCGTCGACCACTTCTGGCGTGAGCGGGCCGGACTTGTCGGCCTCCGCGGCCTCGGCGTCGGCGAGTTGTTTCTCGATCTGGGGGATCTGGCCGTAGGCGATCTCGGAGGCACGGCCGAGGTCGCCGGCGCGCTGGACGGCGATCAGTTCGGCGCGCAGGCGGTCGAGGGTTTCGCGCAGCTGGGCCCCCTGCCCGACCTTTTC
Organism: Aquidulcibacter paucihalophilus; assembly: GCA_030285985.1. Lineage (NCBI taxonomy): Bacteria > Pseudomonadati > Pseudomonadota > Alphaproteobacteria > Caulobacterales > Caulobacteraceae > Aquidulcibacter > Aquidulcibacter paucihalophilus. The sequence goes on along the minus strand of CP127384.1, from coordinate 478,825 downwards.
CTTCTCGGACTTCCAGCGACCGGTGAGGTCGTCGGACTGGCCCTCGAGGTCGATGATCTCGTCCTCAAGCTTTTCGAGCCGGGCTTTGGACGCTGCATCGGATTCCTTCTTCAGGGCCTCGCGCTCGATCTTCAGCTGGACCAGACGGCGGTCGATCTCGTCGAGGGCCTCGGGCTTGGAGTCGACGGCCATGCGCACGCGGCTGCCGGCCTCATCGATCAGGTCGATGGCCTTATCGGGCAGGAAGCGGTCGGTGATGTAGCGGTGGCTGAGGGTGGCGGCGGCGACGATGGCGCTGTCGGAGATGCGCACCCCGTGGTGGACCTCATACTTCTCCTTGATGCCGCGCAGGATGGAGACGGTGTCCTCGACGCTGGGCTCCTCGATGAAGACGGGCTGGAAGCGGCGGGCGAGAGCCGCGTCCTTCTCGACGTGCTTGCGGTATTCATCCAGCGTGGTGGCGCCGACGCAGTGCAGCTCGCCACGGGCGAGCGCGGGCTTGAGCAGGTTGGAGGCGTCCATGGCGCCGTCGCCCTTTCCGGCGCCGACCAGGGTGTGCATCTCATCGATGAACAGGATGATCCCGCCCTCGGCCGCCGTGACCTCGGCGAGGACCGCCTTCAGCCGTTCCTCGAACTCGCCGCGGTATTTGGCGCCGGCGATCAGGGAGCCCATGTCGAGGGCCATGACGGTCTTGTCGCGCAAGGATTCGGGCACGTCGCCGTTGACGATACGCAGGGCCAGGCCCTCGACAATGGCGGTCTTGCCGACGCCGGGCTCGCCGATCAGGACGGGGTTATTCTTGGTGCGGCGGGCGAGGACCTGGATGGTGCGGCGGATCTCCTCGTCGCGGCCGATGACCGGGTCGATCTTGCCGTCGCGGGCGGCCAGGGTCAGGTCGCGGGCATAGCGTTTGAGGGCGTCATAGGCGTCCTCGGCCCCGGCGCTGTCGGCGGTCTTGCCCTTGCGGACCTCGGCGATAGCGGCGTCGAGGGCGGCGGGGGTGGCCCCGACGGATTTCAGGACTTCGGCCGCGACGCCGCCTTCACGCGCGATGGCGCTGAGCAGGCGTTCGGTGGTGACGAAGGCGTCGCCGGCTTTTTTCGAGGCCTCTTCAGCGGAGGAGAAGACGCGGGCGGTGTCGCCGTCGAGATAGATCTGGCCGTTGCCGCCGGTGACCTGGGCGCGCTTTTTCAGGGCGGTTTCGGTGGCGGTCTCGGCCCTGGCCGGGTCGCCGCCGGCGGCGGTGATCAGATTGCGGGCGAGGCCGTCGCGCTCTTCCAGCAGCACCTTGAGCAGGTGTTCGGGGGCGAACTGCTGGTGCCGGCGGGCGAGGGCCAGCGACTGGGCGGACTGGACGGCCTGTTTGGCGCGGTCGGAGTAGAGGTCGAGGTTCAATGTGGTCCCCTGTGTCAGGCGGAATCCGCCGACGCGCCCTCTGATGCAAGCAACGCGCCGTGCGGCTGCAGCTCAGGTGGGTGTGACCGAAACGCCACGCAAGGGGGAGGCTGGGAGCCGGCCGAAGCCGGCGGGATCACCCGCCGGTGGTCGGTGCCGAGAAGTCGAACTGTTCGGGCCGCCGCTGACCGCCCCCGAAATTCCACGTCAGGCCGATGAAGGCCGCGCGGCCGCCGAACACCTGGTCCGCCCGGTCGGTGAAGGTCGGGGTGGTCAGGGTGGTGGTGGAGCCGAAATCGTCGAACACATCCCGGACCGTCACATTGAACGACCAGGCGTCATTGATCTTCCGGCGATAGCCGAGATTGACGAGGGTCGACTGTTCGCGGCTGCCCTGGGCCAGCAGCTGCTCGCCGCCCCAGATGCCGGACACCTGGAGGAAGTCCTCCTGTGTCGGTGTCCAGTTCATGGTCAGACGGCCGGAGACGCTCTCGCCCTCGCTGTCGACGGTGCCGACGAGGCCGGCGGCATCGATCTCCTGGCGGAAGACGTTGAGGCTGGCATTGTAGCGCAGGGTCGGATGCAGGGCCCCGCTGGCCACCAGTTCGAGGCCGGTCGAGGTGCTGGCCCCGAGGTTTTCGGGACGGGTCAGGAAGACGCCGCCGCCCAGATCGGTCGTGACCGGGGTGAAGGCGTCGCGGGTGTCACGGTAATAGAGGGTGGCCTGGTAGAAGGTCTGCTGCTGGCGGTAGCCCCAGATCAGCTCCAGCGCGTCCGTCTCCTGCGGCAGCAGGTCGGGATTGCCGGAGCGGCGGTTCAGACTGTCCTGGTAGGTCAGGAAGGGGTTGAGGTCGCCGGGGCCGGGGCGCTGGATCCGGCGGCCGTAGCTGGCCCGCAGGGTCTGGGTCTCGTCCAGCTGGTACGAGACGTTCAGGGTCGGATAGGCGCGGAAATAGTCCTGCGACGACCGCAGGCCGGAGGTGATCTGGTTCAGTTCGAGATCCGCCTGTTCGAGACGCAGGCCGAACTGGGCGGTCAGCTTCTCGCCGAACGGCCGTTCCAGGGTCGCATAGACGGCGTGCACCGTCTGATCGAGGTGGAATTCATTGGACACGACGGGATCGGTGACCAGCGTCGCCGGGGTAGGACCGCGGGCGAAGAGGTTGTCCTGTTCGAGGGTCAGGCCCTGACGCTCATAGCCCAGGCGCAGGCGGCCGCCGTCGGCCATCGGCCGGACATAGGCGCTGGTGAACCCGATCTGGTCCTGGCGGTTCTGGTTGCTGAGCAGCTCATTGAAGGGGGCCGTCACCGGGATCAGCTGGTCGGCCAGAGTGGCGAGCTCAATGCCGAAGCGGTTGCGGTCGTAGCGCAGCTCGTTGGACCACTCATGGCCCGCCGCGTCGAAGCGGCGCAGGACCCGGGCGCTCGCGCCGGAGAACTGGCCCTGGAAGCCGCCGCCCGAGACACGACGATAGGCCGAGGCGATGCCGCCGCCGGCGGCGTCGGCCTCATACAGGTCGAGACTGTCGGCGAAGCTGTCGACGTCCGTATGGCGCACATCGCCGGTCAGCTGGGTCTTGTCGTCGAGATTGTGCTCGACCGCCAGGCGGATGAAGACGCTGTCGGAATCGCCCTCGACATTCTGGCTCTGGCGCGCCTCGAGGAACCGGCCGGAACCGGCGTCAAACCGCGTCCGCAGCCGCTCGAGCTCCTGCAGATAGGCGTCGTGGCGCACGCCGACGTCGGCGGACAGGGTCGTCGGGCCGTTCACATGCGAGAGGCTGCCGCCGATATTGTAGCGGCCGGTGTCGCCGATATTGGCGCGCAGCGAGCCGGTCGTGGTCTGACCGGGCCGGACCGTAGCCGGCTTGGAGATGAGATTGATGACCCCGCCCGAGCCCTCGGGGCTGTAGGCGGCGGACGGATTGGTCAGGATTTCGATACGGGCGTACTGGGCGGCGGGAATCTGCTGCAGCAGCTGGCCCCGGCTGGGCCCGTTGAACTGGCTGGCGGGCCGGCCGTCGACGAGGATGGTGACATTGGCATCGCCGCGCAGGCTGACATTGCCGTCCGGGTCGACCTCGACCGAGGGAATGTTGCGCAGCGCCTCGGCCAGGGTGCCGGTCTGGGCCTGGAGATCGTTGGCGAGGCTGTAGCTGGTGCCTTCGCTGGAGGTGCGGATGTCATTGGGGCGGGCGGTGACGACCACTTCGTCGAGCGCCGCGGCCTCGGCGGGCTTTTCAGCACCCTCGGCCGGAGCCTCTTCCTGCGGCGTGGCGGCGGGCGCAGGTGCCGGCGGCGGGGTCTGGCCCTGGGCCGGCGCGGGGGTCTGGGCGAAGGCGGCACCCGACGAGGTCGCAAGGGCCGTGCCGACGAGCAGCAGGAAACGGATGGAAGTCATGGCGTGCGCCCCCTGCGCGTGATCGGGCGTCAGCCCGTCAAGTTTCCTTTCCATATCGACCGCGGTGAGCCGGAGCGAGTTACATCTTTTTCATTATGCCGCCGTCAGAACCGGCCGCCTCCCCGCCGCAGAGCATGGGGTGTCCGTGGGTGGTCCCGGCGGGTCTCTGGCCTTCCGGCCGGCAGGGGGATAGGTCGGAGGCGGACCTTCATGACCCCCGGAGCGCCCGTTTGATCCCGCATGCCGCCTGGCCCGTCGATCCCGCCGTCATCGCGCCCTTCCTGCTGGCCGTGGCCCTGATCGAGCTGACGCCGGGGCCGAACATGGGCTGGCTGGCGCTGGTGTCGCTCGGGCGGGGACGGCCGGCGGGGTTCGCGGCGGTCGCGGGGGTGACGGTCGGGCTGGCGGCCTGGATGCTGGCCGCCGCCTTCGGCCTGACCCAGGTCCTGCTGATCTGGCCACCGCTGTTCCAGATCATCCGCTGGGCGGGCGTCGTCTTCCTGCTGTGGCTGGCCTGGGAGGCCTGGCGCGGCGACAGCGACCCGGCCGCGCCCGACGGCCCCGACCACAGCACCCTGCGCGGCCTGTTCCTGCGCGGCATGACAGGCAATCTGCTGAACCCCAAGGCGGCGGTCTTCTATGTCGCCCTGCTGCCGACCTTCATGCGCCCCGATCACGGGTCGCCGCTGGCGCAGGCGCTGACCCTCGGCGGGCTGCATCTGGCGGTGGCGGTGGCGATCCATTCGCTGATCGTGCTGGGCGCGGCGAGCGCCGGCGGCCTGGTGCTGAAACGCATGCAGGGACCCGCGGCGCGCGCCCTGATGGCCGGCGGCATCGCCCTGGTCGCCGTATGGATGGCGTGGGAGACACGGGCCTAGCGCCGGGGCTGAGGCGGCGATGGACAGGCTCCGCACGCGCGGGCTAGCGTCCGCGCCGAACCTGTCCGGAGTCCCCCCATGTCGATCCGCCTCACCCGCCGCGCGGCCCTGGTTTCCTCGGTGGCCGGAGCGGCCGCCCTGCCCGCGACCGGCTGGGCGCAGGCGGCGGCGAACGACGGCGCCTCGCTGGCCGATCAGGTCGACGCCTATGTGAAACGGGTCATGGCCGGTTTTCCGGAGCAGCCGGCGGTGTCGGTGGCGCTGGTCAAGGACGGTCAGGCGGTGCTGACGCGCGGCTATGGTGTGCGGGCGATCGGCGGAGCGGCGGTGGATGAGCACACCCTGTTCGCCATCGCCTCCAACACCAAGGCGGTGACCTGCGCCGCCCTCGCCATCCTGATCGACGAAGGCAAGGTGAAGTGGGACGAGCCGGTGCGGACCTATCTGCCCGGCTTCAGCCTGTCCAAGCCCGAGCTGAACGACATGGTCACGGTGCGCGACCTGGTCAGCCACCGGATCGGTTTCGGCCTCGGCGCCGGGGACCTGCTGTTCTGGCCCAATAGCGACCGGACCCGGGCCGAGATCATGGCGGCCGTGCCGCATGTGCCGATCGAGGACACGTTCCGCACCAGCTACCACTACTGCAATCTGATGTTCGTGGTGGCCGGCGAGGTCGTCGCCGCAGCCTCCGGCATGGCGTGGGAGGATTTCATCCAGACGCGGATTCTCGACCGTCTGGGCATGAGCGAGACCCTGCCGCTGATGACCGCGGCCGATCCGGCGAAATCGGCCCTGCCGCACGGTCGGGTCGGGCCGCCGCTGCGGTACCAGGGTGCGATGCAGACGATCGGCCAGTCGATCCAGGAAGTCTGGAACTGGTCGTCGGCGGGGGCGGCGGGCGGCTTCGTCACCACGCCGGTCGACTGGGCCAAATGGATCGCGGTGCAGTTGGCGCGCGGTGCCCTGCCGGACGGGACGCGTCTGTATTCCGAGGCGCGGGCCAATGAGATGTGGCGGCCCAATATCATCATCTCCAACTCGGCGGGGCCGACGGAGACCCTGCCCGGGCGGGCCATCGCCTCGACCTATGCCACCGGCTGGCAGGTGCAGGACTATCGCGGCGAGCGGATGATCACCCATGGCGGCGGGGCGCCCGGATTCGTCTCGGGCACGGTGCTGATCCCCGGACGCAACGCCGGCTTTTCGTATTTCACCAATGCCGAGGAAAGCTTCCTGACGCGGGCGCTGCGCAGCGGCATCACCGACATCGTGATGGGCAAGACCGGCTTCGACTGGATCGCGGACGGCCAGCGGCTGCACCGCGAGGGCGACGCGGCCTCGGGCGCGGCGGCGGCAGAGATCGATGCGAAACAGGCCGCGGGCGCGCCGCCGTCCCTGCCGCTGGCGGCCTATGCCGGGACCTGGCGCGACCCCTGGTACGGCGACATCACGATACAGGCTCGGGACCTGCAGCTGTGGCTGAGCTTCAGCCGGACGCCGTCGCTGAACGGGCCGGTCGAGCCGTACGACGGCGACACCCTGCGGACCCGGTTCACCGACCGGCGCGAGGAGGACGTCTTCATCACCTTCACGCTGGAGAACGGCCGGCCGGTGTCAGCGACGATGAAGGCGGTCAGTCCGGATGCGGACTTCAGCTACGACTATCACGACCTGCGCCTGACGAAGATTTGAGGTCCCCTACTCCGCCTGTCGGCGCGACACCCGGCCCGCCTCAAGCAGGGGCATGCCGGCCTCGGTGGGGATGTAGATGGTTTCGCGGCCCGCCTTGCCGGCGGTTTCCTTGAGCATGTCGATATAGGCCCAGCGCAGGTAGTTGTCCGGGCCGCCGAGGCTTTCGGCCATGATGCGGTTGGCCTCGTTGGTGCCGCGGGCGCGGGCGACCTCGGCCTGGGCGGTGAGCTGGGCCGAATCGAGGGCGGCCTGGGCCTCCAGCACGCGGATGCGGCGGTTCTGCACCGCCTCCTCATAGGCGGCCTTGCCCTGCATCTGCTTGGAATAGACGTTGTAGGTCGGCAGGCCGATCATGACGATGGCGAGAACGATCACCACAGCGATGACCGAGCCGATGGTTATGCTGACGCCGCGCATGAGAGCCTCCTGACAGGGCGGGACCGCCCCGCGTCGCCAGACTCGCCGTCGGGGCCGCCAGGGTCAAGGGCGGCGTGCGTGACGGATCAGCGGCGGTCGCGCGGGCGGGGGTCCAGCAGCAGGCCGGAGACGGTCGCGGCCAGCAGACGCGGGGCCAGCGGCAGGCGCGCCACCTTGCCCAACACATGGTCGCGGATCCACGGCAGCACACGGCCGTCGGCCTGGTAGAAGGGCGTGAACCCGAGGCTGAGGGCCTGATAGAACCGCACATGCCAGCGTCGGGCGGCGGCATAGGCGGACAGGGCAGCCGGGAGATCGGCATGGGACGACAGCGCCTGCGTCAGGCTCCATGCGTCGAGCAGGCCCATGTTGACCCCCTGCCCCAGCTGCGGACTGGTCGAATGGGCGGCGTCGCCGATGATCGCCAGCCGGTCGGCGACCGGTCGGGCGAGGGTGTGGTGGCCGTAGCGGGCGAGGGTCAGCTGGTCCGGGTCGGTCAGGGCCTCGAGCAGGCCGGCGGTGTCTGGCCAGAGGGCGCGGACCTCGGCCTTCCAGGCGTCCAGGCCGGCGGCGCGCCAGGCGGCATGGTCGTCGGTCCGCAGGCTCCAGAAGAAGGTGGCGAGGCGATCAGGGCTGCCGGGCCGGGCCCCGACGGGCAGGACGCCGACCATCTTCGAGGCCCCGCGATAGACCTGTTGCAGGGCGCGGGCGTCGAAGGGTTCGCCGGGCCAGGGGACGGTCGCCCACAGGGCACCCCAGGTCAGCGGGCGCGGCGCGGCGCCGTGGGCGGCGGCGATCCGCGAGCGCGCGCCCGAGGCATCAATGACGAGATCGAAGGCGGGGGTGGAAGCACCGCGGACATCCGTGAGCCGGCCCCCTTCGGCGACGACCATTTCCCGGCCGGTCTCGAAGCGGACGCCGGCCTCGACACAGGCGCGATACAGGACGTCGAACAGGGCCGCGCGATGGACGCCGAGGGCCGGGCGCGGCCGCTTCAGGTCGGCGTAGCGCACGTCCAGGACGACCCGGCCGCGCCGGAACTCCCGGCCGAACAGATGGTCGATCGGCTGGGCCATGGCCTCGACGGCCGGGGTCAGGCCGAGGTCGTCGAGAACGGCGAGGCCGGTCGGCTGGAGCATGAAGCCGGCCCCGACCGGACCGGCCTGTTCGAAGCGTTCGAAGACGTCCACGGTCCGTCCCTGCCGCGCCAGTATCAGGGCGGCGGCCAGGCCGGCGGGTCCGGCACCGATGATGGCGATCGAGCTCACGGGCGGCGGCATGGTCCGATGATGATCAGGCTGGAACGAGCTCGATCAGATCGAGGTTGGACTCCGCCTGGGGCCAGGGGATGACCAGCCGCCAGCGGCGGTCGCCGATGCGTTCCAGCACGGCGATCAGATCGCGGTCGGGACGCTGGCCGTAGGAGTTGGCGGGCGGCTCGGCGGCGAGGGCGAGGGAGCCGAGCATGACCATCTCGCGGTCGTTCTCCGGGAAGAGCAGACCGCCCTGACGCTGGCTCCCGGTCAGTTTGGAGAATTTCAGGCCGCGCGGGGTCTGTTCGATACGGCAGGCGAACCAGCCGTAGACGACGTAGCCGAGGCCATCCTCGCCGCCCTGGGAGCCCAGTTTGACGGTCCGGCAGCGATAGTCGCCGGGCGGGGGTGCGACGGATGACAGGGCCGCGCGCGGGTCGATCAGATCGCCCAGGCCGGTCAGGTCGCCCGAGCCGGGCTGGCGGCGGGCCTGCTGCAGGGCGAGGGACCAGGCGGCGGCGCGGCGGCTGTAGCGGTCGCGATCGCCGGCGGTGACGATGCTGCGCCAGTCACGCAGGGCGACGGGACCGTCGGACCCGGCGGGCGGCGGCGGCGGCGGAGGCGGGGGCGGGGGCGGGGGCGGGGGCGTGGACGCACAGGCGGCGAGGACGAGGCTCGCCAGCACAATCAGGGCCGCGGGCCGGGACAGGCGGGACATGGGCGCTCCGGGACAGGTCTGGCGCTCCTTGGGCCAGTCATGTGCCGTCGCGTCAAGCGCGCACGCGTCGCAGGCGGATCAGTCCTCGGCGGCGGGTGCCTCGACCTTGCGGCGGGGCGCGCGACGCTTGGGCGCGGCGGCTTCTTCCGGGGCTTCGACAGCGTCCGGCGCGGCGGGCGCGGGGGCGGTCGAACGGGTCAGGAAGCCCGGCAGGGCCGACGGGCCGTCGTCGGTGGCCACGCCGGCGTCGCGGCGGGGCTTGCGCTCGGGACGTTCCGCGCGGGCCGGGCGCTCGGCGCGTTCGGGACGTTCGGCGCGGACCTCGGGTGCAGCCTCAACGGCCTCGGCAGGAGGGGCGTCGCCTTCGGCGCGGGGCTCGCCGCCTTCGCGTTCGAAGCGGGCGTTGCGTTCCAGCTGGCGACGCTCCCAGCGTTCGCGGCGGGTCTCGCGACGGCTGCCGTCGGGGTTGAAGCCGCCCTCGCCTTCGGCGCGGGGCTCACGGGGTTCGCGCGGCTCGCGGTCCTGACGCGGCTGGTCGTCGCGGTCGCGCCATTCGCGGCGGGGCTGTTCACCCTGACGATCGTTGGGACGGTCGTTCGAGCGGTCGTTCTGGCGTTCCTCGGCTTCGCGCTGGCGGGCCTCGATCTGGGCGAGACGGTCGGCCTCGACCTTTTCGGCGGCCATGATGGCGGCAGCCTGGGCGCCGGTCTCGTCCTCGAAATCGATGTCGAAGCCCTGGCCGGCCAGTTCGCGCTGGGCGATCTCGGACACGGGACGCGAGGGCTGGAGGGCGCGCAGGACGCGGAAATAGTGTTCGGCGTGCTGGGTGTAGTTCTCGGCCAGGACGCGGTCGCCCGCGGCCGAGGCGTCGCGCGCCAGCTGCATGTAGCGCTCATAGACGGTCTGGGCGTTGCCGCGAACCTTGATGTTCTCGGGGCCTTGCGAGTCCCACGAGCGGTTCGGGTTGGTGGCGTTGGCATTGTTGTTGCCGCTGCCGCCGCCGGGCTTTCTGTTGCGTCCGCGCTGACGCTTCATGCCCTTGAAATCTCTCATCGGACGCTACCGTGCTTTTTATGAGGGACCGCCCGACGCGCCATGCGCCTGGGTCTGTCCGTGTCGTCGTTCCGTCTCGCGCGAGGCCAATCCCCGCTGACGATGTGATCGGAAATCCGTTGTCGGCCCCGTGGTCCGCCGGGCGACTGGCCCGACCGTCACTGTCCCGGGCGCGCGTGGATGGGCCTGAAGCGGTCCAAGGCGTGCGTTTTGGGTGGGAGACAGGCGAAGACTTAGCGCGGCATGGGGCCGTTTCCAAGGGGTTTGTTTGGAGCCGCCTACATCTTCGGGATGGGGTTTGTCCTCGGGTCCGGGCCGTTGGTGATGACGCGGTCGCGGTCGGACAGGTCCTTGACGATGATGACGTGCTCGAAGCCCGCGGCCTCGAACAGGGCCTTGACCTGCGGGCCCTGGTCCCAGCCGATCTCGACGGCGAAGATGCCCTCGGGGCGGAGGATGCGGCGGATTTCGGGGGCCAGTTCGCGATAGGCGGTGAGGCCGTCGGGGCCGCCGTCGAGGGCCAGAAGCGGGTCGTGGTCGCGGACCTCGGGGTCGAGGCCGGGAATGTCGCCAGAGGGGATGTAGGGCGGATTGGACACCACCAGATCGAAGCTGGCGTCGCCGAAACCGGCGGCCCATTCGGTGCGCAGGAAGGTGGCGCGGTTGTCGAGCTCGAGGTTGGTGGCGTTCTCTTTCGCGACGGCCAGGGCCTCGAAGGAGATGTCGGTGCCGACGCCACGGGCGCCGAATCGCTCGGCCAGGGTGGCCAGCAGGATGGCGCCGGAGCCGGTGCCCAGGTCGATCATCTCGAAGGCCTTGTGCGGCGGGAAGGCCAGCATGACGACGTCGAGAATGGCCTCGGTGTCCGGTCGGGGGCTGAGCACGTCGGGTGTGACGTTCAGCATGATCTTCCAGAAGCCCTTCTTGCCGAGGATGCGCGACACGGGCTCGCGGCGCAGACGGCGTTCGACGAAGGCGTCCAGCGCGGCCTGCTGGTCAGCGGTCACGACGCGGTAGGGGTCGGTCAGGATGTCGGTGCGGGTCGCGCCGGTGGCGACCTCGAGCAGAAGACGGGCGTCGATGGACGGGCTGTCGATACGGCCGGCCTTGAGCGTGGCGGTCGCGGCCTTCCAGGCGGCGACGAGGGTCGGACCGGGGGTCTGGGTCATGTCATCTCCACACGGTCGCCGACGCGCACCGCTCCGCCCGCGGCGAGGGTGGCATACAGGCCGCACCAGCGGTGCCCATAGAGATCGAACAGCGCCGGGACCAGATCGAAATCGCGCGCGGCGGTGTCCGGGTCCACATGGGTGGCGGCGCAGCGGACGATCGGCTTGACCCCGCGCAGGCGGGCTCCGCCGAGGGCCAGGTCGCGGTCGGTGCCGTCGTTCTCGATCCAGGCCGGCCAGCCCTCGATCCAGACGTTGGCGCGGAAGCGGCGCGGATCGACGGGACGGCCGACGCGGGCCTCGAAATCGCGCACGCTGGCCAGATTGAGCAGGGAGATGCGGCCCAGCGGGTGGTCCATGAAGCGGTGGTCGAGTCCTTCGGCAGACACCAGCCGCAGGGGCCCGATGACGGCGTCACCCAGCACGTCGGCCAGCCAGGCCGAGAAATAGTCACGCGACCGGGGATCATCGACGGAAAACGATATCGAGCCGTGATCGTCAGACGCGGCGTCGATCATTCGGGTCGCTTCATTCCAGCGCGTCCGGACTCCGGCCACCTCGGCCGTGCGCATCAGGACGGTGAATTTCTGCTTGGGCAGATGCTCCGGGGCGGCGCGATCGAAGCCGGAGGGGCCGTCCTCGACGGCGAACATCCGGTCGCCGGGGAACCAGCCCCCGGTCGGCAGGTCGACAGCGTCCAGCGGCTCGGGCGTGAAACCCTTGACCGGGTGGCGCCAGAGGGCGGTCACAATGCCGGAGGCGGATGGAAACAGTGGCTCAACCATGGCGTTTCGTGCCGGAGCATGGCCCCTTGCGCAAGCGGTGGAACAGGGCCGCACGGGGAGCCGTTGTGGCCGGGATGCAGGGACGATCGAAAAAGGCCGGGAAAATCGGCGTCTGGGGTGTGTTCGGTGCCGTCGCAGGCGGACTGGCGGCGGGTGCCGGCGCGGCGCACCTGCTGTATTCGCGCGGGCACAAATTCGGGGTCGAACTGCGCAAGGAGCGGCCGGAGCCCCTCCCCCCGCGTCCGGCGACGCCGGAGGATTTCGAGGCGAAGGAACCCGGCCGGGGGCGTCTGGCCCAGCGCCCGGAGCATATTCCGCACAAGGGCTGGGTCGACATCTTCTGGCGACTGGGCATGTCCTATTTCGGCGACCGGATAGGATTCCTGGCCGGGGGCGTAACCTTCTTCGTCATGCTGTCGCTGTTCCCGACGCTCGCGGCCTTCGTGACCGTCTACGGCCTGTTCGCCGATCCGGCGGACGCCGCCTCACGCATCTCATTCCTCTATTCGGTGATGCCGTCGGGGGTGGCCCGCTTCCTGGCGGAGGAGATGAACCGGCTGGCGGCCAATTCAAACACCCAGCTGACCTTCACCCTGATCTGGACCCTGGCCCTGTCACTGTGGACCGCGAACGGGGCGATCAAGGTGCTCTTCTATGGCCTGAACGTCGCCTATCACGAGGTCGAGAAGCGCAACATCGTCCGCTACAATCTGATGTGCATGGCCTTCACCGTCGGCGGGCTCGCCTCGATCCTGATCACTGCCGCGGCCATCGTCGGCGTACCCTTGGTGCTGGGCGTGTTCGGCTGGGCCGCCGAGTGGAGCTATCTGGCGCCGTTCCGCTGGCCGGTCCTGCTGCTGGTCTATGGTGCCGCCCTGACGCTGATCTACCGGATGGGGCCATGCCGTCAGAAGGCGCGCTGGCGCTGGCTGACGCCGGGCGCGATCTTCGCCGCCCTGCTGAGCCTGACCCTGTCGCTAATCTTCAGCTGGTACCTGCAGACCTTCGTGCGCACGGCCTACTACGGCCCGCTGGCAGCGATGATGGGCTTCCTGCTGTGGACCTGGCTGACCGTCCAGATCGTGCTGATGGGGGCCGAGCTGAACGCCGAGATCGAGCACCAGACGGCCATGGACACGACCACCGGCGATGCGCGGGCGATCGGCGAGCGGGGCGCGGTGGTGGCGGATACGGTCGGGCCGAAGCGCGGGTCGCCGGCGGCGCTGGCGTTCACGCTGAAGCATGCGGAGGCGTTGTCGGACCGGCTGCTGAAGCGGCGGATCAGGAAGCCCTGATCAGCTGAACTCCGCCTCCAGATCCGCCAGCCGCGCGGCTTGGTCCTCGGCGATGAGCGCGTTCAGCAGGGGGTCGATGTCGCCCTCGAGGATCTGCGGCAGGCTGTGCAGGGTCAGGCCGATGCGGTGGTCGGTGACGCGGCCCTGCGGGAAATTGTAGGTGCGGATGCGTTCCGAGCGGTCGCCGGAGCCGACCTGGGATTTGCGCGAGTCGGACCGGGCGTCGTCCTTCATCTGGCGCTGCATGTCGTACAGCCGGACGCGCAGGTTCTTCATCGCCTTGTCGCGGTTGACGTGCTGCGACTTCTCCGAGGAGGTCACCACGATCCCCGACGGGAAGTGGGTGATGCGCACGGCCGAGTCGGTCTTGTTGACGTGCTGACCGCCCGAGCCCGAGGCGCGGAAGGTGTCGATACGAATATCCTTGTCCTGGATGTCGATCTCGACATCCTCGACCTCGGGCAGGACCGCGACGGTGGCGGCCGAAGTGTGGATGCGGCCGCCGGCCTCGGTGGTCGGGACGCGCTGGACGCGGTGGACGCCGCTTTCGAACTTCAGCCGGCCGAAGACGCCGTCGCCGGTAACCGTGGCGATGATTTCCTTGTAGCCGCCGGCGTCACCCTCGGTGGCCGAGTCCAGCTCGACCTTCCAGCCGCGGGTCGAGGCGTAGCGGGAGTACATGCGGAACAGGTCGCCCGCGAACAGGGCGGCCTCGTCGCCACCGGTGCCGGCGCGGACTTCCAGCACGGCCGAGGCGTTCTCGTCAGCGTCGCGCGGGGCCAGCAGCAGGGCGACGTCCCGCTCCATGTCCGGCAGGGTGTCCTTCAGGGTCTGAAGCTCGTCGGCGGCCATCTCGGCCATTTCCGGGTCCGACGCCATGGCCTCCAGATCGGCCATCTCGGCGCGCGTCTTCGCCAGCGCCATGACGGCGTCGGCGATGGGCTTCATCTCCGCATGCTCTTTCGAGAGCCGGACGATCTCCTGACCATCGCTGGCCGCACCCATGCGCGCCTCCACCTGGTGGAAACGGTCGAGCACCTGATCGAGCCGGGCCTGGGGCAGTCGCAAGGGGGAAGCGCCTCTTCAAAACGGGAGGCGGTGTTTACTCCGACGGACGCCGCCCTGTCGATGCGGCGCGGCGATGGCGTGATCGTGACCGGGCGTCACAAGGCCGTCAGGCCGGTTTCGCCGGGCCGGTCGGGACCCCAGTTTCGATCCGGAACCGGAGGTCGCATGTTTGATGGCACGTTGAAGACGAGGCAGGACGAGGGGAGCGAACTGGCCCGGCTGAGAGCGTTGTACGACGGGCTGCTGGAGCCCGCGCCCGCGGAGATTTCCGATGCGGCGCGGGTCGATCTGGACGCCATGGCGCGGATCTTCGACCTCGACGCAGAGCGGCCCGCGGCCGGGGTGTGGCGCGACCTGCGCGCGGTGCTGACGCGACAGGCGGTGCCGCTGCAGGCCGGAGACGAAGCCATCGCCCCGACCACACCGCCGCTGACGATCATGGTGGTCGAGGATGATCCGGTCACGGCGGCAGACCTGATGGATGTGCTGGTCGAGGCAGGGCACGGCGTCGTGGGCCCATTTTCGGATCCGGCGGCGGCCATTACGGCGGCGGGCCTGCATGGGATCGACCTTGCGCTGGTCGACATCAATCTGATCGGCGACGGCGACGGCCTCGCCCTGGCCCGGGCGCTGAAGGAGACATGGGGCGTGCCCGTGATGTTCCTGTCCGGCGACGTGGCGGCGGCGGCGCGCCATGCCCGGCTGGCGACCGCCCTGGTGCTCAAGCCCTATGGCCGCCGGGACGTGCTGGCGGCGATCGCGCGGGCGGTGGACAGCGGCGCTGTGGCGGCCTGACCGCGCAACCAATGTTCGGGCAGGGCTTTGCTTTCGTCAGCCTTGCTGTTTCAGATCGGACTGAATGGAAACCTTCCTGCTGTTCTTCGTGGTCGGCGCGCTGGCCCAGGCCGTCGATGGGGCGCTGGGCATGGCCTATGGGGTGATCTCCTCCTCGGTGCTGCTGGCCTTCGGCGTGCCGCCCGCCATGGCCTCGGCCAGCGTGCACGGCGCGGAGGTCTTCACCACCGCGGCCTCGGCGGGCAGCCATGTGTGGCACAGGAATGTGGACTGGCGGCTGTTGCGGCCCCTGGCCCTGGCCGGCGTGATCGGCGGCTGCCTCGGCGCCTATGTGCTGAGCGGGATCGAGGGCGATGTGATCAAGCCGTTCATCGTCCTCTATCTGGCTGTGATCGGCGGTTACATCGTCTGGCGGGCCGGCCATGACATCCAGCCACGCCGCCTGCCGTCATGGCTGATGGCCCCGACGGGCGCGGTCGGGGGATTCCTCGATGCGGTCGGCGGCGGCGGCTGGGGTCCGACGGTGTCTTCCACCCTGGTCGCGGCGGGACAGGAGCCGCGCCGCGCCATCGGCACGGTCAATACGGCCGAGTTCTTTCTGACCGTGGCCATCAGCGCGACCTTCGTCTGGGCCCTGGTCACGGGACACTGGGCCGAGGCGGGCGCGCTGGAGAACCACGCGTCGGCAGTGGGCGGTCTGGTGGCCGGCGGGCTGCTGGCGGCGCCGTTCGCGGGCCTGATCGCCAAACGGGTGCCGCGAAAGGTCCTGACCTATGCGGTCGGCTTGCTGCTGCTGGCGCTGGCGGCGTTCCAGGGGCTGCAGCTGGCGGGGGTGCTGGGGTGAAACGACAAGGGCGGGACCGGCCTGCGCCTGTCCCGCCCTCATCGTCGGATTTTACTGCCCCGCCGGGAACTGTGCCCGATCCTGACCATAGGTGGTCGGGAGGTAGGGACCGGCAGGCAGTCCTTGGCCAGGCATCGAGGAAGCGAGCAGGTTAGCCTGCTGCGTAAGAGGAATGTAGTTCGGGGCCCCCTTCTCAATCGCGGAAACGATCGCTTGAACCAGCAGGTCAGCAAGCGGGTTGCCCGAATTTGAGGCTTGAGGCGAATAGGTCAGCGATTGAGTATCGCGCCAGAGCTCTTCGCCAGTCTTGCAGCTTTTCAGGACGTAGTCGAACTGCACGTTCGTCGACGTCGAAATCACAATGTACTGGCTTTCCCACCGCTGAATTTCAACGAACAAGACTGCATCGCATCCGAACAGATTTCCGAGACGAGATGCGTCAGCAGAATGGACAAGCCCCGCGTCAGACAAACCTTGGTCTTCGAGAACACGCTTCACCATGTAGGCCGGGTAAACGTAGTAACCACGCTCTGCGAAGGGTCGAGATACAGTGGAAACAAAAAAGTCAGAAGCAGTGACGGAAACTGTATTGTTCAGCGCAGGCACCACAAGGATGCTCCGCGGATTTTCATTGTAAAATGGCGAGTAGTTTTTCGGCGCGGGCGCCGTGACGCAGGCCGTCAAAAACAAAGCGCCCACGGCTAGAATCACGAGAGTCTTGATGTTCTTAACGATGCTCATCGGTTTGCTCCTACGGATTCACCGGAGCGCAACCGAATGATCACCCCATCCATGAACTGCTGAGCTTCCGGAAACAGACGCTTCTCGGCTTCAAAACACTGGATCGCCTCTGCTGTCCGCCCCTCCTCCATATAGAGGTAGCCCAGCTCGGCATTCAGACCCGGCGCGACCCGGTTGGAAGCCTCTCCGTTGCGGAGAGCGGCAACCAATGAGTTTCTATAGGCTTCCTTCGCCTCTGGGGTCTTGGAGTAAGCGTAAAGAGTACTCTCATACGTTCCCCACTCGAATCGCGACGCTGGCGCACAGGCGGACACCGCAAGCACAGCCCCGATCAATAGCAGCCTACTGACGGTCCTCATCGCACGCGTACCTCATATTTCGCGCCCGCAGACAGGACGACAACCTGTCTGGAGACGACTTCACCACCAGCGGAGACAATCTCAACTTCATGCCGTCCCGGTTCGAGAGGCGCGACATGGCGACTGTCGCCGAATGAAATCACTGGACCCAAGACCGTGCCGGCGACACGGATTTGCGCTCCTGCAGGAGCCCCGGAAATCCAGATCCCGGCGTCCGCCGCTCCTTGGCTGACGGACGACGTGGGGTAGGAGGCACATCCCGACAGGACCATCATCACAACGACCGCGGGTATCTTTGGCAGGCGCATCAGCGAATCTCCATGACGCGAAGGCGATGCAGGTTCTGGCCCTCCAGGGAGCCGGAAGTGATCGAAGTGATCGATCCTTCAGTCTCAGCGCTGTCACCGAACGAGCTATCGACACGGATACGAGCGACAGGAGCTCCAGGAAGGGTGATCGGCAAACCGGTTTGACCACTGATCACGACATCACCCGCAGTCTCGACAACAAACTCGGTACCCGGCCGAATACCCTGCGAGGCTCCACCGGTTATGAAGACGCGAGAACCATCGACACGCAGGACATCCGTAAACCATGCGCGCTCCTCGAGGCGCCGTATGACGTTGGTCATGGTGTCAGCAATCGCCGCGGCGATTGCGCGGTCGTTCAGGGTCGAATCGTATCCTGCTCGCGAACCAAATCCGGCGACTTCGCTCACTTCGGTAGACGCTTCGCCCGTTCCCGAGGTTGTGAAGAAGACGTGCCCGCTTCGGATATCGACCAGTCGAATCTCCACGGTGGCGGCAACAGTCTGGCGGCGGCGAGAGTTGAGAAAGCCAGCCTGGCCTTCATTGCGCCGCCCCAATTGGGTGACCGAACCGACCACCAAAGCGTCGACACCGCTCAGCGTCGCGCCTTCGACGTCCGAGATGGTCCTTTCTCTCGTGACGGCATCCAAATCCTGGCGCTCGAACACAATGAATTTTTCGGAGCCGACCAGTGCATTGGTCAGCATGTCCGACGCCTGCGATGCAATCGGGTCCGGTTCACCCGGCAACAACAGGGCCCTGCCGTAGGGGGAGCTATTGCTGAATCGCCCTACGGCAATTCGCCTTCTCAACGTCGGCGCTTGTTCCTGCGGGTTTGAGAAAGCCGCTTCGGCCGCGAAGCTCGGTAAAGCTGGCAGTTCAGCGAAAGCTGGCACAGCAAGGGCCAGGGCGCCCGCCAAGGCCCCCAAACCAACCAAATATTTCATAACGCCCCCTAGCTCCTTGGAGCTAGTCGCACACGCGAGAGGTATCAGCAAGCAATCTCAACTTGGCCGGGTGTCAGCGAAGCTCGGCCGGGCTTCCAGCGCGGCCTGCAGGGCCACCAGTCCCGGCCGGCCGGTGGCCAGGTCGAAGTCCGGATGGCGGAAGCCGATCCAGGTGACGGCGACGCCGGCGGTGATGACGCCGATGTCGAGCCGGTCCGGGTCCGGACGGGCGGCCTCCAGCGCGTCGAGGGCGCGGGCCATGTTTTCGGTCCAGCGGGCGATCCACGAGGGCGACCGCTCGGCTTCGGGACGACGCTTTTCCAGCACCAGTTTGACGCCCATCTCCAGTGCCTGATTGCCGAGGGTTTCGAGCCGCCGCACGCGCAGCCGGTCGGCACCGTCGGCCGGCAGCAGGCGCGGGCCGTCGCCGAGGCTGTCGAGGTATTCGCAGATCACCGGGCTGTCGTTGAGCGGCAGGCCGTCCTCCGCGATCAGGGTCGGGACCTGGACCACCGGATTGGAGGCCAGCAGCTCGGGCGCATTGGCATAGGGATCGACCACGATCTCCTCGATCCGGCCGATCAGCCCCTTCTCACGGGCCACGATCCGGCATTTGCGGGCGAAGGGGGACGGGACGGTGATGTAGAGTTTCATGCTGCTCTTCCCAGATTCAGGAGACCGGTCACGGGTATTGTCGGCTGGTGTGCAGCACGTTCACGATCCGCACCAGTTTCTCTTCCTCGCGATAGACCAGAATGTAGTTGGGATGGACGACCATCTCCCGCGTGCCGGCTCGGCGCCCGGGTCGCCCTGCCATCGAAAACCGGGCAAGCCGGTCGGCAGCGGCCTCGAAGAGGTTGTTCATAGCCTCGGAAGCATCGGGATTTCGCTCGGCGATGAAGGCAAGAATCGAGCGCAGGTCGGACCGCGCATCTTCGGCCCAGGCGACCCGGGCCACGACTATCTGCGGTAGCTCTCGATCAAGGCCTTCATTTCCGCCATGACCTGTTCATGCGGAATCGGAGGCCGGGTATCCGCCAGAGACCGCTCTACCTTCGCCCGGAACCAAGCGTCATAGGCTTCGGCCTCTTCGGTCGAGCCAAACTCGGATTCTGTGGGATCGAGCGCGGGCATGGGCGGAATATGCGCCCGCCCCTGCCAGCCCGCAACCGGTTGCTACCCTACGGCGACCGGCGGTTTTGCTTCTACCGCCCGCGCGGCGTCCAGCTCGGCGGCCCTGGCCTCGACCAGTTCGACGATGTGGTCGACCATGCCGTCGTTGTGCTGTTTGTGGGCCATCCGGCCGTTGACATAGACCATGCCCGAGCCGGCCCCGCCGCCCGTGAAGCCGACGTCCGTGTACAGGGCCTCGCCCGGGCCGTTGACCACACAGCCGATGATCGACAGCGACATGGGCGTGGTCACATGGGCCAGCCGCTCCTCCAGGATGCCGACGGTCTCGATGACGTTGAACCCCTGACGCGCGCAGGAGGGGCAGGCGATGATGTTGACGCCGCGGTGGCGCAGCCCCAGCGACTTGAGGATGTCGAAGCCGACCTTGATCTCCTCCACGGGGTCCGCGGCAAGACTGACGCGAATCGTGTCGCCGATGCCCGACCACAGCATGTTGCCGAGGCCGATGGACGACTTGATCGTCCCCGAGCGCAGCGGCCCGGCCTCGGTGACGCCGAGGTGCAGGGGGCAGTCGATGGCGTCGGCCAGCTGCTGGTAGGCGGCGACGGTCAGGAAGGGATCGGACGCCTTCACCGAGATCTTGAACTCGTGGAAGTCGTGGTCCTGCAGGATGCGGGCGTGGTTGAGGGCGGACTCTACCATGGCCTCGGGGCAGGGCTCGCCGTATTTCTCGAGCAGCTCCTTCTCCAGCGAGCCGGCATTGACGCCGATACGCATGGAGCAGCCGTGGTCGCGGGCGGCCTGGATGACGTCGCGGACGCGGTCCGCCGAGCCGATGTTGCCCGGATTGATGCGCAGGCAGGCGGCCCCGGCCTCGGCGGCCTCGATGCCGCGCTTGTAGTGAAAATGGATGTCGGCGACGAGCGGGACCCGGGACTCGCGGGCGATGGTCCGGAAGGCGGCCGTCGAGGCCTCGTCCGGGCAGGAGACGCGGACGATGTCGGCGCCGGCCTCTTCCAGCTGGCGGATCTGCTCGAGCGTGGCCGCCGCGTCGGACGTCGGCGTATTGGTCATCGACTGGACGGTGATGGGCGCGTCGCCGCCCACGGGGACGTTCCCCACCATGATCTGGCGACTCTTGCGGCGCTCGATGTGGCGCCACGGGCGGACGTGGGAAAGGTCAGAGCTCATGCGACCGCAACATAGGCGTTCGATTGCGGCATGGCCACGACGGCAGACTGCCGCAATCAGCCGCCGGTCGTGGTGGCCATCGCCGTCTGGACCGTGGCGGCGCGGGCCTGGGCCTCGGCCTGGGCCTCGATCTGGGCGGCCTGGGTCCGGGCCGCGACCTCGGCGGCGGCCTGACGGGCCAGGGCCTGGGCGCGGGTGTTCAGCTGGCTGAGCGGCGTCTGCTCGGCCGTCAGCGTGCCGCCGTGCTCACCGTTCAGATAGACGTCGAAGTCCGAGAAATGGCTGGAGACGTCCACGACAGCCGCGACCCCGGCCGGCGCGCGCCAGGCGTCGCCGGCGGCCAGCTGGCGGGCGAACAGCACCCGGCCGTCAGCCATGCGGACCACCAGACTGGCGGCCTTGCGGGCCTGGATCACCACCTGGGACGCGTTGGCCGAGGCGCCGTAGATGGCGCCGCGCGGATTGAAGGCCCGCTGCACCGGCGGCGCGCCGGCGGTGGCGGCGGCGATGGCTTCGGGCGAAGCCGGATCGACGCCGGTCAGTTCGGCCTCGAGGCCGGGCGTGATGTAGAGGGCCGGAATGGTCTGGTCGGGCGGTGCCGGCCGCGGCGCGGCCAGGCTGAGAGCGGCGGGCTGGCCGGGGACGGCGCCCAGGGTCCAGCTTTCCGGGATGGCAGTCAGGTCGGAGGGCTGGGGCGCGCGCATCAGGCTGACGCGCTGGAAGACGTTCCAGCCGACCACGGCGAGGACCAGGGCCATGCCGGCGGCGATCAGGCGGGGCGAATAACGACGCACCTCCTCGAAGGCGACGCCCACGGGGGCCTGGAGCGGGACCGAGGGATCGGGGCTTTCGCGCTTGAACCGCTCGACCGCGAGCTGTTCGTCGAGGCCCAGCGAGCCGGCGTAGGCGCGGACATAGCCGATCGAGAAGACGCGGTTGGGCAGGGTCGAGAAGTCGTTCTGCTCCAGCGCGGTCAGGTAGCGCGACGGCACGCGGGTCAGGCTGGACAGTTCGGCAAGCGAGCGGCCGGAATGTTCGCGGGCGATCCGCAGGCCGTCGCCGAGAGTCGGAGCGTCGGTGACGGAAGGAACGACATCCTTCCAGTCTGGATGAGCCCTGAGCTCCTGGGAGATGCCCCCCGTATCCAGCGCCATTACGCCTGACCCCACACTCTGCGCGCGCGAGGGTTCCTCACGCATCGCCATACTCGAACCCGTGGCCTGTATCATATCGGGATGACAGCCCGGACCTGCCCCCGCAGACCACCACGTTCCGGCTTGTGGATAACTCATAAGAGCCGCCCGATCAACGATTTGTTAGGCATCCCGGCGTGTCGGACCGGGACGGTTCAGATCGTGACGTTCAACTTCCGGGCCAGCGATTCCAGCTCGCCCCGGATCGAGCCGGCGGAGGAGCCGAGCAGATTGGCCATGCCGCGCCGGGCGGCGGTCAGATCGGCGGACAGGATCATCCGCTTGACCGGTCCGACGCCGCCGGCCGGGGCCGACAGTCGGGTAAAGCCGAGGGTCAGCAGGGCGAAGGCCTCAAGCGGGCGGCCGGCCAGTTCACCGCAGACGGACACGGGGGTGCCGGTGTCGGCGCATTTCTTCTGGATCTCGGCCAGGGCGCGCAGGGCGGGTGGCGAGAGCGGGTCGTAGCGGTCGGAGACCAGCGGGTTCGTTCGGTCGGCGGCGAACATGTACTGGAACAGGTCGTTAGTCCCGACGGAGACGAAATCCGTCAGCGGCAGAAGGGCATCGAGGTGCCAGAGCAGCGACGGGCATTCGATCATGGCCCCCACGCGCAGCAGGGCCGGAAGCGCCCGGCCCCGGCGTCTGGCCCAGGCGCATTCGACGTCGACCAGCTCGCGCGCGGCCCGGAACTCGTCGACCGTGGCGATCATCGGGAACATGACACGCAGCTCGCGACCGGCGGCGGCGGTCAGCAGGGCGCGCAGCTGCAGCCGGAGCAGGCCGGGCCGGTCGAGGCCGAGGCGGATGGCGCGGCGGCCGAGGGCGGGGTTCTCCTCCCGCTCCGTCTCCAGATAGGGCAGGACCTTGTCGCCGCCGATATCCAGCGTCCGGAAGGTCACGGGCCGGTCGCCGGCGGTGTCCAGGACCAGTTTGTACAGGGCGGTCTGGCTGGTCAGCCGGGGCAGTTCCTCGGAGACCATGAACTGGAACTCGGTGCGGAACAGGCCGATGCCCTCCGCGCCCGTTGCGTCCAGATTCTCCAGATCGACAGCCAGACCGGCATTGGTCAGGACGGTGATGCGGGTCCCGTCGAGGGTGACGGCGGCGACGTCGCGAAGCTTGGTGAACTCGGCCTGGCGTTCGCTGCGGACCAGCATCCGCGACTGGACGGCGGCCAGCATGTCCGGGCGGGGCCGCAGATAGGTCTCGCCCGTCTCGCCGTCGACGATGACGAGGTCGCCCTCGGACAGACGGTCGCGCAGGCCCATGATACGGCCGACGCAGGGGATCTGCAGGGCGCGGGCGACGATGGCGGCGTGGCTGGCGGCCGAGCCTTCCTCAAGCAGCAGGCCGCGCAGCTTGTGGCGCGGATACTCCAGCAGGTCGGCGGGGCCGAGGTTACGGGCGACCAGGATGGCGTCGGGCGGAATGTCGCGTTCGCCCGGCCGGTCCCCGGCGAGGACGCGCAGCAGGCGGTTGGCCAGGTCCTCGAAATCGTGCAGCCGCTCCTTGATATAGGGGTCACGGGCCTGGGCGAAGCGGGCCCGGTGCTCATTGCGGACGCGGTCGACGGCGGCCTCGGCGGTCAGGCCGGTGCGCACGGCCTCTTCCAGCGACCGGTTCCAGCCGCGGTCGTCGGCGAACATCCGGTAGGTTTCCAGCACCTCGAACGACTGGCCTGCCAGCTTGCCCTGACCTCCGTCGAGGATGGAGTCGATCCCGGCCTTGAGCGTGATCAGGGCCTCACGCAGGCGGATCTCCTCGACCTGCTGGTTCTCGGCCAGCAGGTTTTCGGGCGGAACCGGCGCCTCGTGCAGGATGACGTGGCCATAGGCGAGGCCCTCGGCGAAGCGCTGGCCCTTGAGGCGCTCCGGCCGATGCGGCGCGACCTCGATGTCGCGCAGCTCGTCCTGCGCCAGCAGTTCGCCCGAGGCCACGGTCTCGGCCAGGACCATGGCGATGGTCTGGATGTCCTCGACTTCCTCATCGTCATAGCGCCGCTCGGAGCGGTTCTGGACGACCAGCACACCGATGGCCCGGCCGCCGCGCAGCAGGGGGGCACCGAGGAAGGCGTGGTACGGATCCTCCCCCGTCTCCGGCCGGTAGGCGAAGCTGGGGTGTGCCGGGGCGTCCGACAGGCTGATGGGGGCGGCGGTGCGCGCCACCTCGCCGACCAGACCCTCGCCGGGGCGCAGGCGGGTGGTGTGGACGGCTTCGGGCTTCAGGCCCTGGGTAGCGAACAGCTCAAGCTCGCCCGAGGCGCGGCGCAGATAGATCGAACAGACCTCGGCCACCATCGACTGGGCGATGATGCGCACGACGGTATCGAGCCGGTCCTGGGCCGGGGACGCGCCGGCCATGGCTTCGCGAATCTGGCGAAGGAGGTTCCGTGGCCCCGTCGTCAATCCGCCAACCGGCATGGCCCCTCCCAATGAACGATGCCGCAGATGGGCACCGTCCGGCTCAATTCCTAGACTTGTTCCAGTCCATAGGCCGCATGAAGCGCACGAACCGCCAGTTCCGCATAGGCGGCGTCGATCAATACGCTGATCTTGATCTCGGATGTCGAGATGGCCTGGAACTTCACGCCCTTGTCCGCGAGGGCCCGGAACATGGTCTGGGCCACGCCCGCGTGGCTTCGCATGCCGACGCCGACGACCGAGACCTTGGCCACGTCCTCGTCAACGCGGAGCTCCTCGAAGCCGAGCTGGCCCTGGGCGGCGCGCATCAGTTCGGCGGCGCGGGCGGCGTCGCGGCGGCCGGTGGTGAAGGTCAGGTTGACCGCGTCCCCGCTGCGGGCCTGGCTCTGCACGATCATGTCGACATTGACGTTGGCCTCAGCCAGCCGGGTGAAGACGTCGGCCGGGGCCTCGACCCGATCGGACAGGCCCAGCAGGGTGATGCGGGCCTCGTCACGGCTCATGGTCACGCCGGATACGATGCGTTTTTCCACGATTTCCTCCTCGTCGCAGATCAGGGTGCCGGACTTGGCGGGCAGGACGCCGTTTTCGTCGGGTTCGATGAAGCTGGACAGCACCCGCAGCGGCACGCGCTTGGCCATGGCCAGTTCGACCGAACGGGTCTGCAGCACCTTGGCCCCGAGCGAGGCCATTTCCAGCATCTCTTCGTAGGAAATCTTTTCGAGGCGGCGGGCCTTGGATTCGATGCGCGGGTCGGTCGTGTAGACGCCGTCGACGTCGGTGTAGATGTCACAGGGACAGTCGAGGGCGGCGGCCACGGCGACGGCCGAGGTATCCGAGCCGCCCCGGCCCAGGGTGGTGATCCGGCCCGAGCGGCTGACGCCCTGGAAGCCCGGGACCACGGCGATCTCGCCCTTGTCCATGGCGGCCCCCAGGACCTCGCCCGGCACGTCCTCGATACGGGCGCGGCCGTGGGCGTCGTCGGTGAGGATCGGAATCTGCCAGCCCATCCAGCTGCGGGCGTTCAGACCCATGTTGCGCAGGGTCAGGGCCAGGAGGCCCGCGGTGACCTGTTCGCCCGAGGCGACGACGATATCGTATTCGTCGTCCGACGGTGCGATGCCCGCACCCGGTCGGCCGGCGCCGTCGGTCCAGGCGACCAGCTCATTGGTCTTGCCGGCCATGGCAGAGACGACGACGGCGACCTGTTTGCCCGCGGCGGCCTCGGCCGCGACGATACGGGCGGCGCGGCGGATGCGTTCGAGGTCGCCCATCGAGGTGCCGCCGAACTTCATCACCAGTCGCGTCGTAGCTGGCCGCGTCATCGTGGCGGATCGCCCCATCTTGCGTGGAGGGCCGCGCGGGTTCATCCCTCGGCCCATGGCCGCTTCTAACGACACGGTATCAACGCGCAAACCCCAAAGCGGCGCGGAATTCGACGACGGGGCCGCCGGCCCCTCGATCGATCCCGCCGATGTGGCCCGGTTTTCGGCCCAGGCGGCGGAATGGTGGGATGCCCACGGACCGTTTGCGCCGCTGCACAAATTCAATCCGGCCCGGCTGGCCTTTGTCCGCGACCGGGCGTCGGAGCGGTTCGGGCGGGATGTCAGGACGCGGGGAGCCTTCGAGGGCCTGACCCTGCTGGACGTCGGCTGTGGCGGCGGGCTGATCGCCGAACCGATGCGGCGGATGGGGTTTGAGGTCACCGCCGTCGACGCCTCGGCCGAGAACATCGGCACGGCGCGGGCCCATGCGGAACAGCAGGGACTGGACATCGCCTATCGCGCCGCGACGGTCGAACAGCTGGAGGCCGGGGGGGCCGGGCCGTTCGACGTCGTGCTGACGCTGGAGGTGATCGAGCACGTCGCCGACCCGGAAGCCTTCATCCGCGCCTGTTCGCGACTGGTGAAGCCGGGCGGGATGATGATCGTGGCGACCCTGAACCGGACGCTGAAGGCGCTGGCGCTCGGCAAGGTCGCGGCGGAATATGTGCTGCGCTGGGTACCGGCGGGGACGCACGACTGGAGCCAGTTCCTCAAGCCGGAGGAGATCCGCCGGATGCTGGGCGAGGAGCCGGTGGCGGTCAGCGGGCCCTTTGGCCTGGTCTATGATCCGTTCACGGATCGGTGGAGCGAGAGCGACGACGTCGGCATCAACTACATGATGGTCGCGACGCGCGACTGAGGGCGGTTCATCGGCGGTTCATCGACCTGACCTCGAAGTAACGGGACAGGAAAGCTTGACGGTGGGATGACGGGGCTCCCCTCCACCTCCCGCACAGGAGCCCCCCATGAAACGCCTGCTGATCCTCGCCGCCCTGTCGGCCGCCCTCATGACCTCGGCCTGCATCACCGTGATCGACGCCGACCACGATGATGATTTCGGCTGGCACGGCGAAAATGCCCAGCCCTTCGACGGCGCGCGCGCCGAATGCCGCGCCTCGACCGGCGAGGGCCCGCGCAGCGATGCCTTCCGCCAGTGCATGGCCGCCAAGGGCTGGACCCGCAGCTAGGCCTTCAGACGCCGGACCATGTAGCGGGCATCCGGGCCGTAGCCGGCCAGTTTGTCCGCCATGCCCGGCGGATCGGCGACCACGAAGCCGTGCCGTTCCCAGAACGGCGCGGCGTCGTTGACGGCCACCAGCGTCAGGGCCGGCCAGCCGGCAGCGCACGCGTCCTTTGCCAGCCGCTCGACGATAGGGCGGGACCAGCCGCCGCCGCGCGCCGCAGGGCCGATAGCGAGGTCGTGCAGGTACATCACCGCCGCCTCGTCCGGGATCGCCGGGATCAGGGTGTTGAGCGCGGGGGCGGCGTCGGCCGTCCACGGATAGGCGACCAGATAGCCGTGCGGCGCGCCGTCCTCCCCGGCCAGCACGAAGCAACCGGCAGGGTTGAGCACCAGCCGGTTCCCGAAACAGTCGCGGTCCTCGAAATGATCCGGAAAACCGACGGCGGCGATGGCGGCGACGGCGTCCAGATCAGCCGCCCTCATCGCCCGCCAGTTCAGCCGGGACAGCGTGTGTTCAGCGGGGCCGAGGTGAAGGTCCATTCCATGCTCTGCGCCTGCCCGTTGATCTCGCCCTCGATCCGGGCCTTGAGGGCGTCGCCGTCGCGTTCATAGACGATACGGGTCGGGAAGTCGTTTTCCGGATTGGCGAAGACCGCGCGGTTCGGGCCGCTTTCGGCGAGGACGAAAACCGTGGGCGCGGCGCCGCCGGGCTGGGCGACATAGGCGAAGCCCTGGGCCGTGCGCCGGAGATGGGAGACCTCGAACGAGACCCGGCCGTTCTCGACCGTCAGGGCGTGGCCGACGCTGAGACCACGCCGCGGATCGCTCCAGGTCTCGGAGACCTCGCGGCCGTTGGCGCAATCCAGCCAGTAGCCGGCCATCCATGACATGTCAGGCGTGGCCGGCGCGGCGGTCTGGATCAGGGCGGCGGCGAGGGCGGCGGTCAGCATGGGAAACTCCCCTTGGGTTCGGCATTAGCGGCACCCTAGTGCGGCGACAGCGGTCCCGGCTTGTAGGATTGCGACGCCAGCCGTCGCGCCAGACCGGCCTGGTCGCGGGCCCATTCGGTGGCGGTGCAGCCGAGGAAGCGGCGGAAGTCGCGGGCCAGCTGGGGCTGATCGAAATAGCCGGCCTCCAGCCCCGCCTCGAGCCAGCCCAGGGCCTCGGGGCCGGGTTCGGCGGCGTGATCGAAGACGCGGCGGAAGCGGAAGATGGAGCGCAGGATGCGCGGCGGGACGCCGACGCGGTCGCGGAAGCGGCGCTGCAGGGCGCGCTGCTCGCCCGGCGATCGGTCCGCACCCGGACGATCCGCGGCGGCGGCTTCGATCTCGGCGCGGACAGCCGGGTCGAGGGTCCAGTCATGGCGGCGGCGGTGGTCCTCGAGAACACGGACCATCACCTCGACCTGGGCCGCCGGATCGCCGGACGGGGCGCTGACGCCGGCGAGGCGGGCGGTCATGTCGAGACGGCGATCAACCGCCTCCACCGCGGGATGGCCCAGCCAGTCGCGGGCCCCGTCGGGCTCGAACCGGACCGCGACCAGTTCCACCGGCCCGACCGGACGCAGGGCCAGCGGACGGGTCATCTGGCCAGCAAACAGGGCCGGCGGCTGGAGCCGGAAGACGCCGTCCTCGCCCTGTTCCTCATAGGGGGCGCCGATGTCGAGGATCAGTTCGGGGCAGCCGTCGGGGGCGATCCGCTGGACAATCGGCTCGGGAGCGGGCGCGGCATAGGTCCAGATCGTGCGGACGAAGGGCCGAAGCGCCGCGGGCGGTTCGAACTCCTGGTAGCGCTCCCCCTCCCCCACCGGTCAGTGGGCCTTGGCCGGATCGGGCGGGAGCGGCGGCAGGGCAGCGCAGGGGACGCCGTCGTCCTTGAGCTTCTTCACCTCGGCGGGCGTGGCCTCGCCGTAGATCTCGCGCTTCTCCGAGCGGCCTTCGTGGATGTCGCGGGCCTCGCGGGCGAAGGCGTCGCCGACATAGTCGAAATTCTGCTCGACGTGGGACCGCACCTCGCGGGCCATCTGCGTCATCATGGTCTGCATCTTCGCCAGATCGGGGCTGGAGACCGCCGTCTTGCGGGTCCCCGCCACGGCCGGGGCCATGATCTGTTTGGAGACACCGCGCGAGCCGCAATGGGGGCATTCAACCAGACCCCGCGCGGCCTGGTCGTCATAGGCGACCGAGTCGCCGAACCAGGCCTCGAAGCCGTGGCCGCCGTCGCACTGGAGGGCGTAGCGGATCATGCCGGCCCCGCGAAATCGCGGTCGTGGGTCAGTTGCGGCACGGCGTTGCGGGCGCGCGTGACCGCGTCAAAGTCCAGGGTCGCGAACAGGACGCCGGGCTCGTCGTGATCGAGTTTGGCGACCACCTCGCCCCATGGGCCCACCACCGTGGATCGACCCCAGGTGCGGCGGCCGTCCTCGTGCAGGCCGGCCTGGGCGGGGGCGAGGATCCAGCAGCCCGTCTCGATGGCCCGGGCGCGCAACAGGGTCTCCCAGTGGGCGTCGCCGGTCGGGACGGTGAAGGCGGCGGGCACCGCGATCATCCCGGCGTCGGCCTTCGCCAGGGCGCGGTACAGATGGGGGAAGCGGATGTCGTAGCAGATGGTCAGGCCGAGCCGGGCCCAGGGCGTATCGGCCACGACCGCCTTGTCGCCGGGACGGATGGCGGCGCTTTCGCGCCAGCGCTCGCCCGTCGGCAGGTCGACGTCATAGACGTGCAGCTTGTCATAGGTCGCGACCACCGCGCCCGTGTCGTCGATCAGCAGGGAGCGGTTGGCGGCGCGATCGTCGCCCGCGTGGCCCGACTTCACGATGGCCGAGCCGATCAGGAGCCAGACACCGAGCTCCCGGGCCAGGTCGCGCAGGCCGGCGATGACCGCGTCCTGGTCCTCGGTCGTGAGAGCCGCGGCGCGGGCGGCGGGGTCCTTGATCAGGAAATTGGTCGCTTCCGGCGTCAGGATCAATTTCGCCCCGCCCGCCGCCGCTTCGCGGATCAGCGGCGCGACATGGGCAAGAGCCGCCGCCGGACTGGCCGGCGTGCGGGTCTGGAGCAGGGCGAGCGGAAGCGTTGCCATCAGGCCTCGAGCAATGCGTCCAGCTCGCCTTTGCGGTCAAGCGCATGCAGGTCGTCGGAGCCACCAATGTGTTTTCCGCCGATGAAGATCTGCGGGAAGGTCATGCGGCCGCCCGAGCGCTGGATCATCTCCTGCTTCTTCGCGGGATCGTGGGAGGCGACGATATCCTCATAATCGGCTCCCTTGCGGTCGAGCAGGTCGCGGGCGGCGTGGCAGTAGCCGCAGCCGGGCTTGGTATAGATGACGATCTCGGCCAACGGGGTCTCCTGAATCCTGATCCGCCTATACAGGCAATTGCCGTGCCGTGCGTACCCGGGCCACGACGGCCAGGTCCACGGCGCGGGCGCCGGCCTCGATCAGCGCGCGGGCGCAGGCCTCGGCCGTGGCGCCCGTGGTCAACACGTCATCGACCAGAAGGATGCGGCGGCCCCTGACCTGTCGACGGCCCGCCTCGCTGACGGCGAAAGCCTTCCTGACGTTCAGGCGCCGGCCGCGCACGGACTTGCCGCCCTGGGTGGTCGTGTGGGTCGTGCGGATCAGGGCGTCGGGCAGATAGTCCAGACCGGTGTCGCGGGCGAGCGGCCGGGCGATCTCTGCGGCCTGGTTGAAGCGGCGCGACAACAGGCGGAAACGATGCAGGGGCACGGGAACGACGGCGTCGGTCCCGTCCAGCAGGGGCGCGGCCGAGCGGGCGATCCAGCGGGCGAACAGGGGGGCGAAGGGCTGATGGTCGCCATGTTTGAACCTGAGGATCAGCCCGCGCGACGCCTCGTCATAGACGCAGGCGGCCCGGGCCCGGTCGAAGGCATAGGGCTGGGCCAGACA
This sequence comes from Aquidulcibacter paucihalophilus, assembly GCA_030285985.1. Classification (NCBI taxonomy): domain Bacteria; kingdom Pseudomonadati; phylum Pseudomonadota; class Alphaproteobacteria; order Caulobacterales; family Caulobacteraceae; genus Aquidulcibacter; species Aquidulcibacter paucihalophilus. The sequence continues at coordinate 448,355 of CP127384.1, read as the reverse complement.
GGCAGCGCACCGCGCAGCCGCAAACGGGCCGCCATCCATCTCGAAACCGGCACCGCAGCCGTCGCAGACCGGGTCCTCGAGGAAGGTCACCCGGCTCCAGGCACCGGCGGTCAGGCCGGGCGAGGCGGCGGCCTCGGCCCTGTCGTGGGCCAGCGACGGGAGCAGCAGATCGGCGACGCCGCGACCCAGGGCGCGGGCACCGAACACGATGCGCGGGGCGGCCGCTTTCAATCGGTCGCGCCAGACCCCATCCTGAAGCCGCATGAGCCCTTCCTCCGGTCCCCCCCGCATTTTCGACGTTCAGCGCCGCACGGCAAGGCTTGAACGCAGCGAGCCCTCGCTTTCCCGCGCCGACTTCCTGCATGCGCGGGCGGCGGAGAACGCCGTGGGCAGTCTGGAGGCCCTCGTCCGCGACTGGCCCGAGGCGGCGGATCTGTCGGCGCATCCGGGGGCTTTCGCCGGGGCGCTGGCCGAAAGCCCGGCGGCGGCCCGGGTCGGGCCGGTGAAGACCGTCGGCGACCGGGCGGCCCGGGCGGGCCCCGGCGTGGCGCCGATCGATCTGGCCGACGGGTCGCAGGACCTGATCGTCTCCCTGATGAGCCTGCACTGGGCCAATGACCTGCCGGGCGCCCTGAGCCAGATCCGCCGTGCGCTGAAACCCGACGGCCTGTTCCTCGGCACCCTGCTGGGGGCCGGGACGCTGAAGGAGTTGCGCGCGGTCCTGACCGAGGCCGAGCTGGAGGCGCGCGGCGGGGCCCAGGCGCGGGTCTCGCCCTTTGCCGACGGCTTCGACGGCGCGGCCCTGCTGCAGCGGGCCGGGTTCGCCCTGCCCGTGGCCGACGTCGACCGGGTGACGGTGCGCTATCCCGACCTGCTGGCCCTGTTCCGCGACCTGCGCGCCATGGGAGAGACCAATGTGCTGGCCGGGCCGGTACGGCCGCTGACGCGCGGTATCCTCGGCCGGGCGGCGCAGCTTTATGCGGAACGGTACGCCGGCACCGACGGCCGCATCCCGGCGACCTTCGAGATCGTGCACCTGGCCGGCTGGGCCCCGCACGAAAGCCAGCAGAAGCCGCTGCCGCGCGGCTCCGCGAAGATGCGGCTGGCCGATGCGCTGGGGGTCAGGGAGCAGACCGGCGAGTAGGTTTCAGCCGCCCATGGCGGTGCGGATCTTGTCCATGGCGGTGTTGAAGATGCCGCTGCCCGTGGTGCCAAAGGCCTGCATGGCGCCCAGGATGACGAGGAACATCAGGGCCAGGATCATGCCGTACTCGATGGCAGTCGCGCCGCTTTCGTCGCGCAGGAAGCGGGAGAGGAAGCGTCTCATCATCGGCCCCCTCCTTCCGGCGGCTAGAGCAGGTCGCGCAACCAGGCGACCAGGGGTTCATCGGCCGGCGGCATGGGATAGTCCGAAAGCTGGTTCGGCCTGACCCATTTCAGCGCCGCGTGCTCGCGGTTCTGAACCACCCCCGACCAGCGTCGGCAGAGGTACAATGGCATCAACAGATGAAACGAATCGTAAGCGTGGCTGGCAAAAACGAACGGGGCCAGGCAGGCCTCGTTGACGTCGATGCCGAGCTCTTCCTGCAATTCGCGGATCAGGGCCTGTTCGGGCCGCTCGCCGGGCTCGACCTTGCCGCCCGGAAACTCCCACAGCCCGGCCAGTTTCTTGCCCTCGGGCCGCTGGGCGATCAGGACCCGGCCGTCGGTATCGATCAGGGCCACGGCGACGACGAGGACGGTGGGCAATCCGTCGCTCACGACCGATAGTCGCCGTTGATCTCGACGTACCGCTTGGTCAGGTCGCAGGTCCAGACGGTGGCGGAGGCGCGGCCCGAGCCGACGTCGACGGTGATGTCGATCTCGGCCTTCTTCATATAGGCGCTCATCTTCGCCTCGTCGTAGTTCGGGGCGGGGGCGCCGTCGATGGCCGCCACATGGGGGCCGAAGCGGATGGCGAGGCTGTCGCGGTCGACCGGCTCCTCGGTCTTGCCGACGGCCATGACGACCCGGCCCCAGTTGGCGTCCTCGCCGGCCAGGGCGGTCTTGACCAGCGGGCTGTCGGCGATCGACTTGGCCAGTTTCCGGGCCGAGGCCGGTGAGGCGGCACCGTCCACGGTAACCTTGACGAATTTGGTCGCGCCCTCGCCGTCCCGGACCAGCTGGTGGGCGAGGTCGAGCATGACCCTGTCCAGCGCGGCCGAGAATTCCTTCAGCCGGCGGTCGCCGACCCGGCCGATGCGCGGCGCGCCCGAGGCACCCGTGGCGAACAGCAGGCAGGTGTCATTGGTCGAGGTGTCGCCGTCGACGGTGACGCTGTTGAAGGTGGTGCGGACATGCAGGCCCAGCAGGGCGCGCAGCACCGGCGGGGCGATGGCGGCATCGGTGACGATGAAGCCCAGCATGGTGGCCATGTCGGGCGCGATCATGCCCGACCCCTTGGCGATGCCGGCGATGCGGACCGTGTGTCCCTCGATCCTGCATTCGGCATACGACCCCTTGGGGAAGGTGTCGGTGGTCATGATGGCCTGGCCGGCGCGGGCCCAGGCGTCGGCATCCAGTCCGGCGTCGATATCCGGCATCCGGGCGACGATCTTGCGGTCGTCCAGCACCACGCCGATCACCCCGGTCGAGGCCAGCATGACGTCGCGCTGGCGGCAGCCGAAGCGTTTGGCGACCTCGGAGGCCGTGCGTCGGGCCGCATCGGCGCCGGCCTTGCCGGTGAAGGCGTTGGCGCAGCCTGCGTTGACGACCAGCGCGCGGACGTCCTGACCGCCGCCGTCCGCATCCAGCTGGCGTTTGCACCAGTCGACGGGTGCCGAGCCGATCTTGTGCCGGGTGAAGACCCCGGCGCAGGTCGTGCCCCGGGCGAAGCGGAACACCACCAGATCGTCGCGCTCATGCTTGTAGAAGCCGGCCCGGGCCGTCGCGATCTCGACCCCGCCGATGGGCGGGATCATCGGGAAGGGCACGGCCAGGGGCGAGATTTCGAGCCCCGGCTTGCCCGGCGCGGCCGGCGCAAGGGGCTTCGCCGGTGCCGGCGTCGTGGCGCGTTTCAGGGCCGTGGCGAGGGGATCGAAGGCCTTTTCGATGGCCTGTTCAATCTTCTGGCCGGTGGAGGCGCGGCCGGCCTCGGGCGGACGGCTCATGACGCCTTCCGGGGCGCCGGTGCCACGGCGGCGGCCGGGGGCGATGCGGGCGCGGCGGGGGTTCCGGCGGAAGCGGCCGGCGGACGCGGTGCCGAGGCCGGCTCCTGCGAGCGGGGCGTGTCGCCCGGCAGAAGGTTTTCGACCTCGGCCTTGCCGCGCAACTCCTCGAGCAGCTGGCGGACGCCTTCATAGGTCAGGTAGCGCACGATCTGGGGCCGCGCCTGTTCCAGCGTCGGCGGGGTCTCGCGGCGGCGGTCCTCGACCCGCAGCACGGCCCAGCCGCCCTCGGTCTGGAACGGACCGACGGTCGAGCCCGCGGGGCGGTCGCGCAGAGCGTTCTTGTAGGCCTCGGGCATGACGTCGATGGTCCGGTAGCCGAGGTCGCCGCCGGAATAGCGGGTGGCGTCGTCGATCGAGCTTTCGGCGGCCACGGCCTCGAAGGCGGCACCCTGGGCCAGAATGCCGATCACGGCATCGGCCTCGGGCCTGGTGCGCGACAGGATCAGGCGGACGCGGATTTCCTCGGACGTCTGCGCCAGACGGACCTGCTCCTGGTAGATGGTCTCCACGGCACGGTCCGAGATGGAGCCGTTGACCACGGTCTCGACCAGCATGTCGCCGAGAATGCGTTCCCGGGTTGCCTCCAGCCGGCGCTGGGCGAGGGCGGAGTTGTCGAGACCGCGACGTTCGGCCTCGCGGGCCAGCAGTTTCTGGTCGATGACCTCGTCCAGCACGCGACGGAACAGGTCGGAGGTCACGTCCAGGGGCTCACCCTCGCCGACCAGGCCTTGCGCCACCGCCTCGCGTTTGACGTCAGACGCCCAGATGGTCTTGCCCTGGACCTCGGCCACGGCGCGATCGCCGGGTTCGGGGGCGCGGTCGGCGCCGCCGCCGGGACCACAGGCCGCAAGGGTCAGACAGGCCGCCAGAAGAACGGGAACGAGGGGGCTGGAAAGCCGCATTTGGGCGCGCTCCGTCACGGGGCGGAAAAGCCCCTCGCGTTGACAGGGATAAGGCCGGTGCTTAAGTCCCGCCTGCGCCCAAGTCGAGGGGTTTTCGAACGATCGCGCGGCCCTCGCGCGCGCCTGTGACAGGCGCACCGGGTCGCCGTCGCCGAAGCCCCTTCCGCCCGCGCAGTCGTCGCCGCTCCTTCGGGACCTTTCAGTACCAGAGCCCCTGTCGCTCGCCCGCCTTCGGATCATCCATGCTCGGCATCGCCAAGAAGATTTTCGGCTCCTCCAACGACCGCAAGGTCAAGGACTTCATGAGCCGGGTTCAGAAGATCAACGCGCTGGAAGGCAAGTTCACCGCCCTGTCGGACGATGAGCTGCGGATGATGACCGACGCCTTCCGCGACCGGCTCGCGGGCGGTGAGACGCTGGACAAGATCCTGAACGAGGCCTTCGCCGTGGCCCGCGAGGCGTCCCGGCGGGTGCTGGGCCAGCGCCAGTACGACGTCCAGCTGGCGGGCGGCATGATCCTGCACGACGGCGGCATCGCCGAGATGCGCACCGGTGAGGGCAAGACCCTGGTCGCCGTGGCGCCGGTGTATCTGAACGCGCTCGCCGGCAAGGGCGTGCACGTCATCACGGTCAACGACTATCTGGCCCGACGCGACGCCGAATGGATGGGCCGGGTCTATCGCTTCCTGGGCATGGAGGTCGGCGTCATCGTCAACGGCCTGTCCTCGGGCCAGCGCCAGGCGGCCTATGCGGCCGACATCACCTACGGCACCAACAACGAATTCGGCTTCGACTATCTGCGCGATAACCTGGTCTATGACCGCAAGGAAATGGTGCAGCGTCCGCACCATTTCGCGATCGTCGATGAGGTCGACTCCATCCTGGTCGACGAGGCGCGCACGCCGCTGATCATCTCGGGCCCGACGGAAGACCGGTCGGACCTGTATCTGATCGTCGACGGCATCATCAAGGAACTGATCCAGGACAAGACCACCTTCGACCTGGACGAGAAGCAGCGTCAGGCGCTGCTGACCGAGGAGGGCTCGGAGAAGATCGAGCAGATCATGGAAGAGCGCGGCCTGTTCGAGGCCGACACGACTGGTCTGTACGACGCGGCCAACATCACCCTGGTCCACCACATCAACCAGGCCCTGCGCGCCAACACCCTGTACCAGAAGGACAAGGACTACATCATCAAGGCCGGCGAGGTCATGCTGATCGATGAGTTCACCGGCCGGATGATGCAGGGCCGCCGCCTGTCCGAAGGCCTGCACCAGGCCATCGAGGCCAAGGAGGGCGTGAAGATCATGCCCGAGAACCAGACCCTGGCCTCGGTCACCATCCAGAACTATTTCCGCCTCTACGAGAAGCTGTCCGGCATGACCGGCACGGCCGCGACCGAGGCCCAGGAATTCCTCGACATCTACAAGATGGACGTCCTGGAAGTGCCGACCAACCGGCCCGTCAAGCGGATCGACCACGACGACGAGATCTTCCGCACCGAGACCGAGAAGAACCAGGCCATCGCCGGCCTGATCGCCGAATGCCACGTCAAGGGTCAGCCGATCCTGGTCGGCACGGTGTCGATCGAGAAGTCGGAAACCCTGTCCGAACTGCTCAAGACCTATCAGTATGAGGTCACCCTCAAGACGCTGAAGCCGCAGCACGCCCATCTGCTGGAGGCCGTGACCAGCGAGGACGAGAAGGCGCGGCGCGAGGCCAAGAAGGCCTATCAGGCGCTGAAGGACGAGGATTTCGACATCGAGGTCCGGACCGGCAAGGGCATTCCGCACAGCGTGCTGAACGCCCGCCAGCACGAGCAGGAAGCCTATATCGTCGCCGACGCCGGCCTGCCCGGTGTGGTGACCATCGCCACCAACATGGCCGGCCGCGGCACCGACATCCAGCTGGGCGGCAACCTCGAAATGCGCCTGCAGAAATGGCGTCAGGACCTGCGCAACATGGCGCAGGAGGTCACCCCCGGGATGGAGGCCGAGGAAGAGGCCCGTCTCAAGGCCGACATCGCCGTGCAGAAGCAGAAGTCGCTGGCCGCCGGCGGTCTGTTCGTGCTCGGCACCGAACGCCACGAAAGCCGCCGCATCGACAACCAGCTGCGCGGCCGGACCGGCCGTCAGGGCGACCCCGGCACCTCGAAATTCTTCCTGTCCTGCGAGGACGATCTGCTGCGCATCTTCGCCGGCGACCGTCTGGACGCCATCATGCGCAGCTTCGGCGTGGCCGAGGGCGAGGCGATCAGCCACCCCTGGCTGAACCGCGCCGTCGAGACCGCCCAGAAGCGGGTCGAGACGCGCAACTACGACATCCGCAAGAACCTGCTGAAGTACGACGACGTCGTGAACGACCAGCGAAAGGCCGTGTTCGAGCAGCGTCAGGAGTTCATGGACTCGACCGACCTGTCCGAACTGGTCGGCGAGTTCCGCAACGACGTCATCGCCGACCTGATCGAGAAGCATATGCCGCCCAAGGCCTATGCCGAGCAGTGGGACATCGACGGCCTGGACGAGAAGGTGAAGTCGACCCTCGGTCTGGAGCTGCCGCTGCACGACTGGGCCGCCGAGGAAGGCGTGTCGAACGAGGAGATCGAGGAGCGGGTCATCGCCGCCGCCGACACCCGTGCCAACGCCCGTCTGGAGCAGATCGGCGCCGAGCAGACGCGCGGGCTCGAGAAGCAGTTCCTGCTGCAGATGATCGACATGCAGTGGCGCGAGCACCTGGTCCACCTGGACCATCTGCGCGGCGTCATCGGCCTGCGCGGCTACGGCCAGCGTGATCCGCTGAACGAGTACAAGACCGAGGCCTTCAACCTGTTCGAGACGCTGCTCTATGAGCTGCGCCACAACGTGACCCGCTGGCTGATGACGGTGGAGTTCCGCTTCGAGGCCCCGCCGGCGATGGAGATGCCGGAGTTCCAGGAAATCCACCTGAACCCGGGCACCGGCGAGAACGAGATGTCGAACCCGCTGGCGCAGAACCCCGAAGGCCAGCTGCAGGGCGATGATCGCGCGCGCCTGCCGGTCGACACCCTGCCCGCCGGCTGGGAGCGCACGCCGCGCAACTCGGACTGCCCCTGCGGCTCGGGCCGCAAGTTCAAACACTGCCACGGCAGTTTGATCTAGGTCCCCGGATGGCCGGGACTCACAAGGACCTGTTCTCCCGCGCCCTGTCGCTGGATCCCGAACGGCTGCATTTCGCCGCGCACAGTCATCACCTGTGGCCGGACGCCAGTTTCGACGGACAGCTGCGGGCCTGGGTCGAGGCCAACCAGTTCGCGGACCGGAAATGGGACCTCATCTTCGGGGAGGTCATTCCCGAGGCCCAGACGCACGTCGCCCGCGAGCTGAACCTGCCGTCCCGGGACACGGTGGTGTTCGCTCCCAACACCCATGACCTGCTGCTGCGGATCGTCTCGGGCCTTGAGCGCAAGCCGGTCCGCATCCTGTCCACCGACGGCGAGTTTCATTCTTTCCGGCGTCAGGCCCAGCGCTGGGAAGAGGCGGGCGAGGCCGTCGTCACCCGCGTGCCCCTGCATCCGTTCGAGACCTTTGACGACCGGTTCGTCGAGGCGGCCAGCGGCGGCGGCTTTGACCTGATCCTGATCAGCCAGGTCTTCTTCCGCACCGGCCAGAGCTTCGGCCGGATCGCCGATCTGGCGGACCTGGCCGATCCGGCCGGGCCCTGGGTGGTCATCGACGGCTATCACGGCTTCATGGCCCAGCCGACCGACCTGTCGGCGGTCGCGGACCGGGTTTTCTATCTGGCCGGCGGCTACAAATACGCCATGGCCGGCGAGGGCGTCTGCTTCCTGCATGCGCCGGACGGCTATTGCCCGCGGCCGGTCGTGACCGGCTGGTTTGCCGAGTTCGGCGATCTGTCGGGGCCGCCGGGCGGGGTTCAGTATCGCAGCGACGGCGGCCGCTTCTGGGGCGCCACCTTCGACGTCTCGCCCCTGTACCGGTTCAATGCCGTGCGGCGGATGCTGGACGAGGCGGGGCTGGGCACGGCGGACGTCAGCGCCCACGCCCAGAGCCTGATGGCGCGGTTCCAGACGGCGGTGGCGGGCGGCGAGGCCGGGCGGCTGGCGGCGGCCGAACTGATCAATCCCCTGACCGGCGAGGCCCGGCGCGCGCGCTTCCTGGCCTTCCGCCATGACGATGCGCCGGCGTGGAAGTCACGGCTGCAGGATGCGGGCGTGTTCACCGACGTGCGCGACGACGTGATCCGCTTCGGCTTCGGCCTCTATCAGGACGCGGACGACGTCGAACGGCTGATCACCGCCTGCAAGCGCGCGCTCTGATTCCGCCGGCGGCCTAGAAGAAGGTCGTGTCTTCCGCCTGTTTCGCCTCGGGTGCCTTGCGCGGGACCGGCGGCGAGGCCGGGGCCGGGACGGGCGTGGCCCCCGGCGCGATACCGTCGGCCGGGGCGATTGGCGGCAGGGTCGGATAGGGCAGGCTTTCGGGGCTGCCGTCGCCGGGGAAGGCCTGCGGGGCTGAAGGATCGCCCGGCGCGACGACCGGCGGATCAATCCGGTCCGGTGCGTCCAGATCATCGCGGATGAAGACCCAGGAGCGGCTGTCCGAACAGGCGCAGGCCTTCATGAAGCCCTCGCGGTCGCGCCAGATGACCAGCGGATAGCGCGTCTGCAAACCCGCCTCCTTGAGATCCTCGGTCAGTCGGGCGACGAAGTCGCGGCCGGCCTCGACCACGGCCCCGCGCGCCAGATTGCCGTCGGCGGCGGGAATGCCCGCGGCCGTCCAGTTGCGCACCGGGGTGGCGGTCCAGCGCTGGTACAGGGTCCAGTCGCGGGTCAGCCAGAGCTCGGCGATGGTGGCGCGTTCGGCGGCGGTGGACTGGGCCAGCCCCTCGCGGTCCGGGCGCGCAAACAGGATGGTCCGGGCCTCGATGCCCGCGGCGCGCAGCTTGGGGATCTCCTCGCGCTCGTAGCGGGCCATGGCCGCCGAGTCGCGGTAGCCGATGATGTACAGCGGCTCGCCACCGCCGCCCGCCGAGACCCAGGACGCCTCATCCAGCAGGCGCTGGATTTCAGCCTGGTTGCGGGTCACCGTGACGGGCTGGAACCGCGCATAATAGGTCCAGTACGCCCAGTAGGCGACGCCGGCGAGGACCAGGCCGATGACGGCCGCGAGGGCCGACCAGATGAAAAAGCGACGCATGCGGGGGGACGCTCCAGCTTCACGGTTCGCGAAGGTTAACGCCTAGCACCGAATTGGGTTGTCGCGCACGCCTGTGAGGCGAGTGGTCAGTCGGAAGACCGCATGGCGGCGACCGACCAACGCACGATGGTCTTGTCCTCCTGGTCGGCACCGAGGCGGGCATAGAAGCGGCGGGCACCCAGATTGTCGGACTGGACCTCCCAGCGCGCTCCAACCCCCTGCCCGGCCGCCAACTGACCGAACCGGCGCATCAGGGCCGCGCCGACTCCCAGGCCCCGCACGGACTCGTCAACGAACAGGTCGTCGAGGTTCAGATAGTCGGCACCGCGCCAGATGCCGTAGCAGCGGACCCAGGTCAGATAGCCGACATCCCGCCCGTCCCGTTCGGCCAGCAGACATCCGAAGGCCGGGGGGTCCGCAGCGAGCGCTGCAGCCAGACTGGCCGGGGTTGCGGCCAGGTAAGCGGCTTCCCCCTGATTGTCCGCAAGGCCGCACATGAGGCGATACAGGCTAGTGGCGTCAGCGGGCCCGGCGGCCCTGAGGGTCACGGGCTCCATCGAACATCACCCCATGGTCGGGATGACGAAGCTCGAATCCGCATGCTCCAGGTCGCTGTCGGGCCAGCGGGCCGTGACCGTCTTGACCTTGGTCCAGAATTTCACGCCTTCCATGCCGTGCTGGTTGGTGTCGCCGAAGGCCGAGCGCTTCCAGCCGCCGAAGGTGTGATAGGCGACCGGCACCGGGATCGGGACGTTGATCCCGACCATGCCGACATTGACCCGGGCGGCGAAGTCGCGGGCCGCGCGGCCGTTCTGGGTGAAGATGGCGACGCCGTTGCCGTACTGGTGCTTCGACGGCAGGGACAGGGCTTCCTCGAAGCTGGCGGCGCGGACGATCTGCAGCACGGGGCCGAAGATCTCTTCCTTGTAGGACTCCATCTCCGGGGTGACGTGGTCGAACAGCGACGGGCCGATGAAATAGCCCTTCTCATGCCCCTGCAGACTGAAGCCGCGGCCGTCGACGACCAGCTCGGCGCCTTCGCGCACCCCGGTCTCGATCCAGCCCTCGACGCGGGCCTTGTGCTGGGCGGTGACGACGGGGCCGTAGTGGGCGCCGGCGTCGGTCGAGATGCCGACCCGCATGGTCGGGATCTCGGCGACCATCCGCTCGCGCAGTTCGTCGGCGGTCTTCTTGCCGACCGGGACCACTACAGGCAGGGCCATGCAGCGCTCGCCGGCCGAGCCGTAGGCCGCGCCGGACAGGTCCTTGATGACCTGGTCCATGTCGGCGTCGGGCAGGACGATGCCGTGGTTTTTGGCGCCGCCCATGGCCTGGACGCGTTTCCCGTGGGTCGCGCCGGTCTGGTAGACATAGTTGGCGATGTCGGACGAGCCGACGAAGCTCACGGCGTGGATCTGCGGGTGGGTCAGGATGGCGTCGACCGCCGCCTTGTCACCGTGGACGACGTTGAGCACGCCCGCCGGAGCGCCGGCTTCCATCATCAGTTCGGCCAGACGGACCGGCACCGACGGGTCACGCTCGGACGGCTTGAGGATGAAGGTGTTGCCGACGGCGATGGCGACGCCGAACATCCACATCGGGATCATGGCCGGGAAGTTGAACGGGGTGATGCCCGAAACCACGCCCAGCGGCTGGCGCATCGAATAGACGTCGATGCCGGGACCCGCGCCCCAGGTGTATTCGCCCTTCAGGGCGTGGGGGATTCCGCAGGCGAACTCGATGACTTCAAGACCGCGCTGGATGTCGCCCTTGGAGTCGGCGATGACCTTGCCGTGCTCGGCCGAGAGCAGTTCGGCCAGCTCGTTCATATTGGCCTCGACGAGGCGTTTGAACTCGAACATCACCCGCGCGCGGCGCTGGGGATTGGTCGAGGACCAGCCGTCGAAGGCCTTCTGGGCGGCCTGGACCGCGCGGTCCATCTCGGCGACCGAGGCCAGCTGAACCCGCGCCTGGACCTCGCCCGTATTGGGGTTGAACACGTCCGAGAAGCGGCCCGAAGCGCCGATGAAGCTGGTGCCGTCGATGAAGTGGTTGATGTCACGCATGATCGGAAACGGTCCTGGAAAACGAAACAGTCGGGTCGGATGGGCAGCGGTTTAGCCCCTGCCCCGCGCGGGCGCCAGCCGGTCTAGACGGCGGCGTCGAAGAGGGCGTCGCGGGCGATGTCGGCCTGGAGCATGGGGAAGAAATGGGTACCGCCGGGCACGGTCCCGACGGTGACGTGGGGCAGGCCGCGCGGGTTCTCCGGGAGTCTGCAGGGACCCGGCCCCTCGGCCTTGAGCACGGTCACCGGGCAGTCGAGGCGTTTCAGGGCGCGCCAGGGATCGTGGCTCTGGGCGGCATAGTTGGAGGCCTCCCAGGCGGGGTCGCAGGCGAGCGTATAGCCTTCCGGCGTCTCGATCAGGCCGTCGGCGATATAGTCAGCCAGCATCATCTCGGGCCAGCCGCGGAAGGCGCCGCGGCCCAGGTAGGCGGCCATGGCCTGTTCGCGACTGTCGAAGACCTTGCGGCGCCGCAGGGCATTCCGGACCAGCGGGATGCGCGAGCCGAGCCGGTCCAGCAGCGGCAGTTTGAAGGCCGTCACGACCCAGCGACTCCAGATCACCGGGTCGAACAGGACCAGGCCGCCGACACGGTCGGGACGTTCGGCCGCGGCCAGAAGCGCCGAGGTGCCGCCCATCGAATGGCCCGCCAGAATCACCGGCGGTCCGTCGAGGCTGTCCAGCAGGGTGACGAGGTCGTCCCGGTGGTCGTGCCAGTCGCGGCGATCGCCGCCCTCGGCCGGCAGGGTCGTGCTGCCATGGCCACGCAGGTCGGGGGCCCAGATGCGCAGGGACCCGGACAAGGGCGCCAGCAGGGTGCGGTAGGTCAGGGCGTTGAAGCCGTTGGCATGGACGAAGACCAGATCCACGGGCCGCTTGCGGTCGCCGAAGTCCAGCACGTTTATGAAGCCCTCGCCCCGGTCGTTCGACACCGGCAGGCTCAGACGTCGGGGCGGGGAAAGCCGGATCGCATCCATGGGGCGGAGATAGGGCCTCGGCACGCCGATTGCCAGCGCCCTACTGGCAGGCCGGACAGCGGCCGTGGGCCTCAATCGTCGTGCGCTGGATGGCGTAGCCGGCGGCCTCGGCGGCCCGGCCCAGATCACCGGCCACCGGGGCGGAGACCTCGGCCGTCGCGCCGCAGCAGTCGCAGATCAGGAAGGCCGCCGCGTGATCGGCCGCGCCGGAGGTGCAGGCGACATAGGCGCTGATCGAGGCGATGCGGTGGGCGAGACCCTTGCGTTCGAGAAACTCCAGGGCGCGATAGACGGTGGGCGGTTTGGCCGGCTGACCGTCCTCGCCGAAGCGGGCGATCAGGTCATAGGCCTTCACCGGCTCGCCGGCGGCCAGCAAGAGCTCCAGCACGCGCAGGCGCGGCGGGGTCATCCGCTCGCCCTCGGCGGTCAGCCGGAGATCGGCCGCCTGGATGGCGCGGGCGACGTCGGCGGCTCCCGGAGGACCGTCCGCGTGATGATGGCCGCAGGCTTCGCTCATGACCCTGAGCTAGGGCTTCCGGGGCGGTCCCGCAACATCCGGCCCTTGACGAGACGTGATGTTATCTCATAACACCATACCTTCGCTTTAGTCCGGATGTCCCCCATGAGTCTCGCTGTCGTGTCCCGCGCCGCCCTGTTGACCGCCGCAAGCTGGGCCGCCCTCGCCGGGGCCGCCGCCGCCCAGGACGGGCCGCGCCCGACGGAGCTGGACGAGGTCATCGTCACCGGCGCCCCCTACGGTATCAGCGCGCGAGCCACGACCATCGCGACCACGGTCATCGGCGAGGAAGCCCTCGCCTCGGCCCCGGCCTCGTCCCTCGGTGATCTGGTCGCCGGTCTGCCCGGCATGCGCTCGACCGATTTCGCCCCGGGTGCCAGCCGACCCGTTATCCGCGGCCTGAGCGGGCCGCGGGTGCAGGTGCTGACCAATGGCATCGGCCTGATCGATGCCAGCTCGGTCTCGCCCGACCACCAGGTGGCCACGGACCCGGCCGAGGCGAACCGGATCGAGATCGTGCGCGGCCCGGCGACGCTGGCCTATGGCGGCACGGCCATCGGTGGCGTCGTCAATGTGCTGGACAACCGCATCCCGACCGCCCTGCCCGACGGCCTCGACGGCGCGATCTCGACCCAGGCCTCGAGCGTGGACAACGGCCGGTCGGTCGCCGGCCGCCTGGCCTTCGCCCTCGGGCCGGTCGTGGTCAGTCTCGACGGCGTCAGCAAGGAGTCTGACGACTACGACATCCCCGCCCCCTCGATCTCGCAACGGCTGGCCGACGCCGAGGGGATTCCGCGCGGACCGGGCGGGACCCAGCCCAACAGCTTTTCGGAGCTGGACAGCCGGGGCCTCGGCCTGTCGTGGATCGGATCGCGCGGCTTCATCGGCGCCTCGATCAAGGACCTGTCCAGCACCTATGGCGTGGTGGCGGAGGAAGACGTCTTCATCGAGCTGGAGCAGACCCGCGAGGACGTGCGCGGCGAACTGACCCTCGACGGCGGCCCCTTCCAACGCCTGACCGGGTCCTTTGGGCACGCCGACTACACTCACACGGAATTCGAAGGCCCCGGCAACCCGGGCACCGTCTTCCAGTCCGACGGCTGGGAAGCGCGCGCCGACCTGGTGCAGCGGACCCGCGACGGCTGGAACGGCGCGATCGGGGTCCAGACCCTGTCGCGCTCGTTCGAGGCCATCGGCTCGGAAGCCTTTGTCCCGGGCAGCGAGATCGAGGAGGCCGGGATCTACACCGTCCAGCGGCTGGACCGCACCGGCTGGGGCCTTGAGGGCGGTCTGCGCTACGACCGGCGCACGGTGACCGCGACGCCGCTGTCCGGCGGAGCGGAGATCGAGCGCGATTTCGACAACTGGTCAGGCTCGGCGGCCGCCTTCATCAAGCCGACGGCGGACCTGTTCCTCGGGATCAGCCTGGCCCGCAACGAGCGCGCGCCGTCCGAGGTCGAACTTTTCGCCGACGGCCTGCACATCGCCACCGGCGTCTATGAGACCGGCGACGTCACCCTGGACAATGAGACCGTCACCACGATTGAGGGCACGGTCCACTATGAGGCCGGGCGGTTCCATGGCGACCTGCACGTCTATGCCTCGAAATACGACGGCTTCATCGATGAGCAGGACACCGGCGCAGTGTTCGTGGACGGCGGCGAGAGCTTCCCGATCTTCCAATTCGTCCAGACCGGGGCGGAGTTCCGCGGTTTCGAGGCCGAGGCCGGCTATGATCTCTGGTCCAGCGCCGATCGGGCCCTGAGCTTCGAGGGCGCGGTCGATTTCGTGGACGCCGAGACCGACCTGGGTCCGGCGGCGCGCATTCCGCCTTACAGCGTGAGCGGACGCCTGCTCTGGGCCTCGACGCCGTTCGACGCGACCCTCGAGGTGCGGCGGGTCGGGGAGCAGGACCAGCTGGCCGCCTACGAACTCGGGACCGACGGCTATACGATGGTCAATCTGTCGGGGGTCTGGCGTCCGTTCGCCGACCGGGACATCTCCGTCTTCGCCGAGGGACACAACCTGACCGACACGGAGGCACGCGAGCACGTCAGCTTCCTGAAGGACCGGGCACCGCTGCCGGGGCGCAATTTCCGGGCCGGGATCAGCTACCGGTTCTAGGGGCTACGCCGGATTGGAGAGCCGGTTTGCCGCCTTGACGTGTCTGCGCTAGACACGCGCCTTCCTTCATCAAGAGAGCTCGTTTCGCGTCCATGACCGACACCACCTCCACCGCCGGCCTGTCCGGCAACGTCCTGTTCTATGGCAAGCCCGAGCCCCTGTCGGTCGAGGCCCACGGCGCGCTCGGTGTTGATCCGGTCGAAAAGCCCTACGGCTTTGTGGCCACGACCAATCTGGTTCCGCTGACCGTGACCGAGTTCGCTCCGGCCGCCCTGTCCTATCCGGTGATCTTCGTCGGTGACGCCAAGATGCCGGTCGCCGTCATGGCCCTGCGCGGCGGCGAGAACCTGTTCGTCAGCGACGCGGGCGAGTTCCGCCCCGAGGCCTACATCCCGGCCTATGTGCGCCGCTATCCGTTCGTCTTCGCCAATGACGAGGTCCAGAAGCGTCTGATTCTCTGCGTCGACCGCGACGCCCCCTTCATCAAGGACGGCGGTGCCACGCCGCTGTTCATCGACGGCAAGCCTTCGCCCTACGTCGAACAGGCGATGGAGTTCTGCAACAATTTCGAACTGGAGCGTCAGCGCACCGACGCCTTCGTCAAGCTGCTGACCGAGCTGGACCTGTTCGACACCCGCGAGGCTGTGTTCACGCCGCGCAACCCCGACGGCACCGCCGCCGCGCCGCAGAAGATCGCGGAATATTTCGCCGTCTCGGAAGACAAGCTGAAGGCCCTGCCGGCCGAGAAGCTGGCCGAACTGCGCGACAACGGCGCCCTGGGCCAGATCTACGCCCACCTGGTGTCGCTGCTGGGCTGGGATCGTCTGATCGCCATGGCCTTCCAGAAGGCCGCCGCAGCGCAGCCGGCTGCCGGCAACGCCTGAAGCGAGTGATTGGTGGCTAGCGGCTGGTCCGCGGCCGCAAGCTGCTTTTCGAAGAACAGAAAACCCCGTCCGGTTCGTCCGGGCGGGGTTTTTCCCTGGCGGGGCAGAGGTCCGGCTCACACTGGCCACCAGCCGCGCCCATCGCATCAGCGGCGGGCGAGCAGCGCCCGGGTCAGGCACGAGAAGACCAGACGGCCGGCCTCGTCGAGCAGGTCGTGCTGGGCGATGACGATGCCCTTCTCGTCGCCGACCGGGTCCTTGCCCATGACGGTCATCCGTCCGCGCATCAGCTCGCCGGCAGGCGGGTTCCGCAAATAGCGCAGGCCGTCGACAGCCAGCACCTTGGACTGGGCCCAGCCCGCGGCCTTGTCGGCGAACAGCCGGCTCCACAGGGCGTAGACCATGGCGTCGGGCGCGCCGTAGGACGGGTCCCAGCCCGGCAGAAACCGCTCGACGAAGACATCAAGCGCGCCGGCATCGACCATACAGGCGCCGAGGGGCACGACCTCGCCGACGCCCAGATCTTCAAAATGGACGTGCAGCGGTTCGGTCATCCAATCGGTCCTATCAGCCCGCAGGCTCTTCCGACACCCGGACCAGCAGCTTGCCGTCGTGATCGCCCGTGAACAAGCGGTTCAGCGAGTCCAGCGCGCCTTCGAGACCGTCGTCGACGTGGACCTTCCACTTGACCTCGCCGCTCTGCAGCCAGGGGCCCATCTCGGTGACCATCTCGCGGGCGCGGTGGGCGTAGTCCAGCACCAGGAAGCCCTGGATGTTGAGGCGATGGGTGATGATCCGGCTGAAGTTCGGCGACGGCGGCATCTTCGTGGCGTTATAGGCCGAGATCAGGCCGCAGACCGCCATCCGGCCGTGGGTCTTCAGCCGGTTGTAGACAGCAATCATGATGTCGCCGCCGACGTTTTCGAAATTGAGATCGATCCCGTCGGGTGCGAGCCGGTCCAGCGCCTCGCCGACATCCTCATTCTTGTAGTCGATGGCGGCGTCGAAGCCGAGTTCCCCGGTCAGCCAGCGGCATTTGTCAGCGCCGCCCGCGATGCCGATCACGCGGCAGCCACGCGCCTTCGCCACCTGGCCGGCGATCGAACCCACGGCGCCGGCGGCGGCGGAGATCACCAGCGTCTCGCCGGCCTTGGCCTTGAGCACGTCGGTGACGCCGAAATAGGCGGTCATCCCGGTCATGCCGAGCACGCTGAGGTTCGCCGTCAGCGGCAGGCCCGCCGCGCGATGGACCTGTCGCAACTCCATCTCATTGACCACGGCGTAGTCCGCCCAGCCGCCAGACATCGGCGTGACCACATCCCCGGCCCGGAACCGGCTGGACCGGCTTTCCTCGACCACGCCAAGGGTCAGGCCGCGCATGACGCCGCCGATCGGTACCGGCGGCAGATAGCCCTCGGCGTCGTTCATC
Source organism: Aquidulcibacter paucihalophilus (assembly GCA_030285985.1). NCBI lineage: Bacteria > Pseudomonadati > Pseudomonadota > Alphaproteobacteria > Caulobacterales > Caulobacteraceae > Aquidulcibacter > Aquidulcibacter paucihalophilus. Next base: position 431,058 of record CP127384.1, on the reverse strand, counting down.
CAGGTGCGGTTGGTGGGATCGAGCGACAGATAGACGGTCCGGACCAGCACCTGGGATTCGTTCAGGGCGGGAACCGGCGCCTCGACCAGCTCCAGATCCCCCGGCTGGATCAGACCCTTGGGCCGCTGGCGCAACACCCACTGACGATTCACGCGAGCCATGGCCATCTCCGGGTCTGTATGGGGTTTTCTTTGTGAACCCGCATAGTCTGCATGCCGCGGCCCGCTGTCCAGCCGGGGCAAAGAAAAAGGCGGACCAGAAGGTCCGCCTTGAAGTGGCATCATCGAGAATGAGGCGCGGAGGCGACAGGCTGGCTTGCACCAGCCTCAAGTCGGGGGGGCGTCGCCGCCTCCGCAAAGACCTAACGGTGAAGTCCGCCGGGGGTTCCCGCCTGTTTGAATCTTTTTTTGCGCATCGCGCCGTGCCGGAACGGCGGCGGTTCGCGCCGCGTTCAGCAGGTCAGAACCATCACCTGCGGAGCGCCGGCCATGACCCACCCATCGCCTCACGACAAGGCCGCCGACGCGGTCCATGAAGGCCGACCCGTCGAAGCCCAGTATGTTCGCGGGGGCGGCAAGGGCCGGCGCATCTTCGTCATTCTGATGGTGTCCCTGTCGGCCGTCGCCGTACTGCTGCTGGGCATGTGGTTCGTCAGCCAGGGCGGCTTCGCTGACACCAATGCCAACACAGGCGCGCAGCCCGTGGATGTTCGGGCCTTTGACGACTCCGGCCCGGCGCCGACCCCCGCGCCGCAGTAGGGCCATACGAAAAAGCCCCGGTCCTGCGACCGGGGCTTTTCCTGTTGTTCCTGGCGAGGCCCTAGGCTGCCGCCTTCTGGCGCGACGGGTGGAAGAAGAGCGCCTGGCTGATCGCCGCCTTCACCGTTTCCGGCTGGAAGGGCTTGGTGATCAGGAAGGTCGGCTCCGGCCGCTCGCCGGTCAGCAGCCGCTCGGGGAAGGCGGTGATGAAGATCACCGGCACGTCGATCCGCTTGAGGATGTCCTTGACCGCGTCGATGCCCGACGAACCGTCGGCCAGCTGGATATCGGCCAGGACCAGACCCGGGCGATGGCGGGCGACGGCGTCGACGGCCTCATCATGGGTGGTGGCGGTGCCGGTGACCCGGTGACCGAGCTCCCGGACCAGGCTTTCGATGTCGGCCGAGATAATGGCCTCGTCCTCGATGATCAGGACATCGGTGGCCAGTTCGGCGTCGATATCCGTCTGGGCTTCCGAGATCAGCCGCTCGACGTCATGGGCGTCGGCGTCGAGGATTTGCGCAGCTTCGGAGGGGGTGAAGCCTTCGAGCGCCGTCAGCAGGAAGGCCTGGCGGGAGCGGGGCGCGATCCGCATCAGACGGCGCGAGGCATCATCGTCCCGGCCGTCGAGGCCGCTCTTGTCCTCCAGCTGGGCACCGGTGGTGGTCCAGATGGCGTGGAAGACGTGATAGAGCGCCACGCGCGGCGTCATCTCGGCCGGCAGCTGGCGTTCACCGGCGGCGAGGGCCTCCAGGGCAACACGGACGTAGTTGTCGCCCGTGGTCTGGTCGCCGGTCAGCGCGCGCGCGTAACGACGGACGTAAGGCAGATGCGGCGCAAGGCGGGCCAGCAGGCTCATGTATCAAATCCCCGACGATTACGGCTCCCACCCTGGAGCCGCTGCAGTGCCCCTCAACGTATCAAATCGGTCACGGTTCCGCTTCGGCGCTCAAGCTTGAGCATTAATTCCCGATTCCCTAGGAACCGGGCCTGCGGGGCGGCGTTCCGGCACTCGCAACAACTATCGTCAGGGTGGCGGCCGTTTTTTCAATGACAGATAATTCCAATCCCCCCGGCAAGCCTCCCAAGGGCGGCGCAAGCCTGGAGGAAGCCCGACTTCGCCAGCAGGCGATCGGCGTCAAACTGCGTCACATGTTCGACGAGATCGTGAACGAGCCCGTTCCCGACGAGTTTCTGGACATTCTGCGCCGGGCCGACGCGCGCTCGGCCGAAGGGAACGGCGAATGAGCGGCGCCTCCAGCCCGCCGCCCAAACCCCCTTCAGCGGACGACGACGCCTTCAAGCGGGAATTGGTCGTGCTGATCCCGCATCTGCGCGCCTTCGCGCGGACCCTGACGGGTGACCCGACGGCGGCCGACGACCTGGCCCAGGACGCCATGATGAAGGCGTGGGATGCGCGCGCCAGCTATCAGATGGGCACGAACATGAAGGCGTGGACCTTCATGATCCTGCGCAATCAGTTCTACTCCGAAAAGCGCCGCTCTTGGCGCCAGACGCAGCTGGACCAGGAGGCCGCTGAACGGACCCTGGTCGCGGTCGATGATCCGGAGTCCCCGGTGGCGCTGGACGAACTGCGCCTGGCCCTCGGCACCCTGCCCGAAGAGCAGCGCGAGGCGCTGATCCTCGTGGGCGCCGGCGGCTTCGCCTATGAAGAGGCCGCTGCAATCTGCCAGTGCGCCGTAGGAACCGTGAAGAGCCGCGTGTCGCGGGCCCGCAAGGCCCTGCAGGCGACGCTGGAACGGGGCGGATATGCGCGCGACGGCCGCGCCGCGGGCGACGCCATGCGCTCCATCCTCGCGGCCGCGGACCGTCTGAGCAGCGCGAGGCAAGGCTGACGCTGTGGTCAGGTTCGGCCGCGCGATCGCCAGGGGAATGGGTCGGGGCCTGGGCCCCGCAAGGTTCCAGGGCATCCGCTTCCGGTTGGGGCTCTGGCTGGCCATTGCCCTCCTGCCCCTGCTGATCCTCGGCGGCTTTCAGGCGCAGGCGGCCTTCCGGGCCCAGGACGCCGACCGTCGGTCCGATCTGCAACTGGCCGCCGAACGCAGCGCCGCCAATGCCAAGGCGCAGCTGGACAGCACCGGTGTCCTGCTGATCGCCCTGCGCCCCGAGGCGCTGGAAATCTTCTGCGAGCCGAGGCTCAGCGATCTGGTCGCCCGGCTCGAGGATCTGGACGGACTGGCGCGACTGACCGCAAGCGGCACCACAGCCTGCGCGTCCGAGAGCCTCGGCGCCGCGCCGCCCGCGTGGTTGAGCCAGGCAAGGTCCACGCCCTGGTTCGCACGCCTGCGCAGCGGCGAAGGCACGGTTCTGGCGCGTGCGCCGGCGGTGGCCGGACAGCCGCCCGGCCTGATCGTGGCCACCCGGCTGGAGCGGCCGATGGGCCGGTTCGACGGTGCGATGGTCGCCCTGATCCCCCTGTCCAGCCTGCAACCCGACCTGGACGATCCCTCCCTTCCGGCGGGCTCGCAGGCGGCGCTCACCGATGCCGACGGACGGCTGCTGACCGCCACCAACCTTGAGGCCTTCACCCTGACCCGCGGCGAACCGCTGGCCGGCTGGGTCGAGCGTGCGCGCAGCGACGCCTCGGCGATCTTCGAGGCCGACGACGCCGCTGGACGCCACAGGGTCTATGCGGGAGCCGCCCTAGCCGGCCGCGACGTCTACGCCCTGCTCTCGGCACCGGCACCGGGCCTGCTGTCCTGGGCACGGCTGAACCCCGTCGGTGCGTTGTTCATGCCCTTGCTGGCCTGGTTCCTGGCCTTCACAGCGGTCATGTGGGTCAGCGAACGGGTCGTGATCCGCTGGCTGAACTATCTGGAGCGGGTGGCGGCCATCTATGCCAAGGGCCGGTTCTCGGTGCGTCCCGTCCAGGCCATGAACGCGCCGGCCGAAATCCGGGTCCTGGCGCGAACCCTCGACGAATTGGCCGAGTCCATCGTCGCCCGCGACGCCGCCCTGACCGCTTCGCTGGAGGAGAAGGACGCGCTGATGCGCGAGATCCACCACCGGGTGAAGAACAATCTGCAGATCATCTCGTCCCTGCTGTCGATGCAGCAGCGGGCCCTGACCGATCCGGCGTCGAAGGCGGCGGTCGGCGATACGCGTCAGCGCATTTCGGCGCTCGCCCTGATCTACCGCACCCTCTACCAGAGCGACGACCTGCGCTACGCCGACGCCCGCATCTTCCTGACCGAACTGGTCGGACAGCTGGTCGCCAGCGAATCGGGACGGGGCCAGCTGGTCACCTCATCGGTCGAGGCCGACTCCCTGGTCGTCGACCCCGACAAGCTGGCACCGCTGGCCCTGTGGCTGGTCGAGGCTGTGAGCAATGCCCAGAAACACGCCTTCACCGGGCGCGGCGGCGACCTCAAGGTCCGCTTCTTCGTCCAGGGCGAGACCAGCGTGCTGGAAGTCCAGGACGACGGACCGGGCGTCAGCGAAACCTTCCGCGCCGGCGTGGGGCGCACCCTGATGGGGGCCTTCGCCAAGCAGCTTCGGGGAACGGCAGAGATGGTCCCGGCCGAGGGCGGCGGCACCATCGCCCGCATGACCTTCGCCACCCCGGAAGCGGTCATCCCCACCGATCCGGCCGACCTTGGAACCGCCGCGCCGTCACGACGTTGATACTCCAGACGCCGCCTCCCCCGGCCTGAAGGAGTTCTCTCGATGCGCAAGATTTTTGTCCTGTTCGCCGCTGCCGCCGCCCTGACCACTGCGGCCTGCAACACCGTCTCCGGCGTGGGCCGCGACGCCTCCGCCGCCGGCCAGGCCGTCACCGGCGCCGCCGAAGACGCGAAGAACTAGACACCCCCTTCCCGACCGCGATTCCCCCCCGACGCGCGGTTCGGTTGAAGAAGGCCCGCTGGCATCCCCCCGCCGGCGGGCCTTCGCTATTTGCGCGGCCCGCAACGCCGTCTAGCATCCCCCCGGAGGCGTCCGCAGAGACGCCATGACGACGCGGGGAGGCGATCGATGACGGAAGCGGTTGAGACGAGGGCGGAGCCGAGCCTGAAGACGGTCGTGGTGGCATCAGCCGCCGGCACCGCCTTTGAATGGTACGACTTCTTTGTCTTCGGCTCCCTGGCCACCGTCATCGCGCGCCACTTCTTCGCCGACGCCGGCGAGACCGTCGCCTACATCCTCGCCCTGCTGACCTTCGGCCTCGGCTTCATCGTGCGGCCGCTGGGCGCGCTGGTGTTCGGCTGGTTCGGTGACCGGACGGGGCGAAAGACCACCTTCCTCGTGACCATCACCCTGATGGGCGTGGCCACCGTGGCCATCGGCCTGTTGCCCGACTACGGCCAGATCGGCCTGGCCGCGCCCATACTGCTGCTGATCATGCGCGTGCTGCAGGGCTTCGCGCTCGGCGGGGAGTATGGCGGGGCGGCCATCTATGTCGCCGAACATTCGCCGCCGAAGAAGCGTGGCCTGCTGACCGGCTGGATCCAGACCACCGCCGCCTTCGGCCTGATCGGTGCCCTGTCGGTGATCCTGATCACCCGCCAGATCGTCGGCGTCGAGGCCTTCGATGAATGGGGCTGGCGCATCCCGTTCCTGCTATCGGCCCTGCTGCTGGTCGTGTCGCTGTGGATCCGGCTGAAGCTGAACGAGAGCCCGGCTTACCAGCGGATGGAGGCCGAAGGCGGCGAGCGCCGCGCGCCGTACAAGGAAGCCTTCCTCCAGTGGGGCAACGGCCGGTTCGTGCTGATCGCCCTGTTCGGCATCATGATCGCCCAGGGGGCGGTCTGGTACTGCGGCTATTTCTACACCCGGTTCTTCATGGAGCGGGTGCTCAAGATCGACGTCAATACGGTCGACCAGCTGGTGCTGATGGTGACCGTCGCCTCGGCCGCGCTCTATGTCTTCTTCGGCTGGCTGTCGGACCGGGTCGGGCGCAAGCCGGTGATGCTGTTCGGCATGATCCTGGCGCTGGTCGCCTTCTTCCCCGGCTTCCACGCCCTGACCAAGGCCGCCAATCCGGCGCTGGCGGAGGCGCAGGCCGCCGCGCCCGTGACTGTGGTCGCCGACCCGGCCACCTGCGCCCTGCAGTTCGATCCGATCGGCAAGGCCGCCTTCTCCAGCTCCTGCGACATCGCCAAGAGCGTGCTGTCCAACGCCGGTGTCTCCTACGGCAACGCCGAGGCCGCGCCGGGCTCCATCGCCATGGTCCGGGTCGGGGGGATCGAGGTCGCCTCGGTCGAGGGAGCCGGCATGGACGCCGTCGCCCTGAAGGCCGCGCGCACCGGGGTCGAGACCCGCATCAAGGCGGCGCTGGCCGAGGCCGGCTATCCGGCGAAGGCTGATCCGGCGCGGATCAACATGCCGCTGGTCTTCGGCATCCTGATGATCTTCATGGTCGCGGCCACGGCCCTGTACGGGCCGCAGGCGGCGGCCCTCGTCGAGCTGTTCCCGACGCGGGTGCGCTATACCGCCATGAGCCTGCCCTACAACATCGGCACCGGCTGGGTCGGCGGCCTGTTGCCCGCCGCCAGCTTCGCCCTCGTGGCCTGGTCCGGGAACATCTATTTCGGCCTCTGGTATTCGGTCGCCTTCACCGCCCTGGCCGCGGTCGTGGCCCTGATCTGGCTGCCGGAGACAAAGGGGCGGGACCTCGATGCGATCTAGGGCAATGGCCCCAATAATGGACGCCGAACACGGTTCGCCCTAAGGCTGACCCCGCTATCGGGGGAAAGCCATAATGACCTCAGCGTCCGACCTCAGCGCGGCGTCCGATCCTGTGCTCGGACGCGACCGGATCGGCGAGCTCGACATCATCCGCGGTCTCGCTCTCTTCGGGGTGCTGTGGATGAACATGTTCGGCTATTTCGATTACATCGTCTCTGACGAGCGGGTCGTTCACCTCTTTGGCGAGACCCTCGACCGTTACGTCGGACTGGTGGGCACCTGGCTGGTCCACGGCAAGGCGCAGGCGCTGTTTTCGCTGTTGTTCGGCTTCGGCTTTGCGGTCCTGAGCGACCGCGCCGAGGCGCGCGGTGCGAACGCCGGGGCCATTTACCTGAGGCGGGTCCTGATCCTGTTGGCGGTCGGCGTGGCGCATCTCCTGCTGATCTTCGCGGGGGATATCCTGCACGCCTATGCGCTGATGGGGCTGGTCCTGATGATGACGCGGCGCTGGCCGTCGAAGCTGCTGCTGGTACCGGGGCTCATCCTGGCGATCGCGTCGGGAGCGGCCGCGACGCTTTGGTTTGTGGCGACGACTCCCGCCGGGGAGGCACCGGCGGTCTTCGCGCTTCTCGAGGCCGGAATGACGCGGCGCTGGGACGTCATACTCGGACGGGACTACGCCGCCTTCGTGCGTGAAAACCTGACCATGGCCGGGCCGGAGTTCTACTATTCCCCGCTGGGATATTCGCTGCTGGGCACGATCCTGGGCCGCTTCCTGCTGGGGGCCTGGATCTATCGGCAGGGCTGGCTTCAGGACACCGCGCGATACGCCGCCGGCTTCCGCCGCGCCCTGCCATGGCTGTTGACCCTCGGGCTGGGCATGGCCGCGGCGGGACCGCTGATGGAGGTCCTGGACCTCGCGGCCAGAGGCCCGGTCGGTCTCGGGCTGGAGCTGGTCACGGGTGCCTCGCAACTGGTGCTGGCCCTCGGCTACGGCTGCGGGATCGTCGTGCTGTGCCGGTCGGACGCAGGGCGCAGCCGGCTGTCGGGGCTGGGTGCCGTAGGGCAGATGGCCCTGACCAACTACCTGGCGCACAGCCTGGTCTATCTGTTCGTGCTCAACGGCTTCGGACTGGGGCTGCTGACCTATTCGGGTCCGACGGTGCTTACGCTTCTGGCGGTGGGCGTTTTCGCCCTGCAGATCGTCTTCAGTCAGTGGTGGCTGGCGCGGTTCCGCTTCGGACCGCTGGAGTGGCTCTGGCGTTCGGCCACCTATGGCCGGTGGCAGCCGTTCCGGGTGACGCGCGTTGCTGAGCCGACGCCTGCGGCGTCCTGACCTTGCCGGGAGCACGCATGAAACAGCGCCGTCTCAAGCCGCTGGTCTGGCCGGTCGCGGTGCTGATCATCGGCGCGGCGGCCAACTGGCTGGCGGAGTTCGCGGTCGGCCGCTGGCAGGACTATCAGCTCTACAGCATCTCGCGGCCCGTCGCCGACCTGCTGCTGATCATCGGCGCGGTCTGGCTGGTGGTGGCGGTGATCGGTGTGGCGCGCGGCCGGCGAGGCTGAGATCAGACCGGTAGCGCACCCCGCTTGACCACCGTGCGCATGGCCACGCTCGAGGATACGCGGGTCACGCCGGGGATGCGGGTCAGTTCGCGGGAGTGGACGCGCTCCAGGTCGTCGACGTCGCGCACCACCAGCCGCAGCAGATAGTCCGAGCCGCCGGTCATCAGATAGCACTCCACCACCTCCGGCACCGTTGAGATGGCGGTCTCGAAGGCGGTCAGGGAGGCCTCGGCCTGGGACGAGAGGGTCACGGTCACGAAGACGCTGATCGGCAGGCCGACGGCGCGTTCGTTGATGATGGCGGCGTAGCGGCTGATGACCTCGGCGGCCTCCAGCGCCCGGAGCCGACGCAGGCAGGCACTCTCGGACAGGTTCACCGTCCGGGCCAGGTCAGCGTTGGTCATGCGGCCGTCGCCTTGCAGGGCGCGGATCATCTTGCGGTCGGTGTCGTCGAGGGCGACAGCAGAAACAGTCTTCAAGAGCGCACTCCTTCGCAGGTTCTGCGACTTTACAGCGTTCACACGACGAAAAGAACAGGAACCTGCGGTCAAACCGCCGCTAGATTGCCGCCCGAAACGGAGCCGCCGTAGATCGGCCCGTCCTGATCAGAAGGAAACGGTCATGCGCGTCGGCGTCCCGAAGGAAATCAAGAAGAACGAACACCGCATCGGCCTGACGCCGACGGCGGTGCGCGAATACGTCGCCCACGGTCATACGGTCTCGATCGAGACCGGTGCCGGCCTCGGCGCGGGCTTCACGGATGCCGACTACAAGAAGGCCGGGGCGAAGATCGTCTCCGACGCCAAGACCATCTTCGCCGAAAACGACATGATCGTGAAGGTGAAGGAGCCGCAGAAGGTCGAGTGGGAAATGCTCCGCGAGGACCAGATCCTGTTCACCTACCTGCACCTCGCGCCCGATCCCGAGCAGACCAAGGGTCTGCTGGCCTCGAAATGCGCCGCCATCGCCTATGAGACCGTCACCGACGACCGCAAGGGCCTGCCGCTGCTGGCGCCGATGTCCGAAGTCGCCGGCCGGATCGCCGTCTTCTCGGCCGCCGAGACCCTGCTGAAGCACAACGGCGGCATGGGGCTGCTGTTCTGCGGCGTTCCAGGCGTGGCTCCGGCGCGCGTGCTGGTTCTGGGCGGCGGCGTCGTCGGTCTCAACGCGGCCCGCATGGCCATGGGCCTCGGCGCGGAAGTCGTCGTCCTCGAACGCTCGATCCCGCGCATGGCCTATATCGACGAGGTCACCAACGGCCGCGTCATCACCCGCTATTCCTCGATCGGCGCGGTCGAGGAGGAGATGGTCAAGGCCGACGTCATCATCGGCGCCGTGCTGGTCCCCGGGGCCGAGGCGCCCAAGCTGATCAAGCGCGAGCACCTCAAGCAGATGAAGCCCGGCTCGGTGCTGGTCGATGTCGCCATCGACCAGGGCGGCTGTTTCGAAACCAGCCACGCCACGACCCACGAAGACCCGACCTATGTGATCGACAACGTGGTCCACTACTGCGTCGCCAACATGCCGGGTGCCGCCCCGCGCACGTCGTCCGAGGCCCTCAACAACGCCACCCTGCCCTTCGGCCTCGCGCTGGCGGACCATGGCCTGGAAGCGCTGAAGAAGAACCCGCATCTGGCACGCGGCCTGAACGTGCTGAAGGGCGAACTGACCTATCCGGCCGTCGCCGAAGCGCTGGACATGCCGTGGAGCGATCCGTTCGGCGTCTGGGCCAAGGGCTGAGGTTTCCGGGCCCTCTCCCTGACGGGAGAGGGCTCAGGCCTGAACCGACGCGCCCGTCGATGCCAGCTCCGGCGTTCCGGTCGGGGCCATGTCGATGGCCTTCTCGAGCTCGGCCATCTCCTTGTCGGCCTCTTTCCAGTCGTCCCGGCCCGGTGCCCTCGGATGGGCCCAGTTGGCCTTGATCTTCTCGCGCGCCTCCTTGAGCTCGGCGAGCGCCTCTTTCACCTGCTGGAAGAAGCCGCGGTCGGCCACGGCCACGCCGAGGACGGCCTCCGCCCGGTCGGCCCTCTCGTCGCGCGCATCGGCGACGCTGAAAGCGGCGGCATAGGCAGCCTGGGCCCGCTTCAGCTCAGCATCGACGACCGCGGGTGCCGACCCGGCCAGCACCTCGCGCGCCTCCGCACCGGACTCTTCAGGCTCTGCGGGCAAGCCGTTCAGCGCCGTATCGGCCGCCTCGCGGGCCTCCATCGCGTCCCGACGCATCAGGGCCATCTCGCCGTCGGTGACGTTCCGGCCGCCAGCCTCGACATAGTCCGCCACCGCCGACCCGAGCTCCTTCGCCAGCGCGGCGGTCATCTTCAGCGCCGCTTTCGGGTCGATCTTCACCAGCAGCATCAGGGCGTCGCGGCGTTCGCGCACGGCCTGGACCTTCCTTGCCGCCATCTCCTTCCGCATCGACCTCTGTGCGTCGCGCAGATCGGAGAGGGACGGGAGGCCGAACCCCGGCGACGCCTCCGCGGCGGGCCGGGACCTGCCCGGCAACGGGGTACGCCAGGCGGGAAGTGGCGAGGCCGAAACGGCCGTCAACGAGATCATTCTGATCTCTCCGTGAACATTCCCGGACACCCTGTTCCGGCCACGCTTACGATCCGTTTAAGGCCGACCGTCCGCCTTCGCCTGTAAATCGCCGTGCTCTTGAGGCATAAGCCGCCCTCAAGCAGCGAGCGACCACGTCGCGAGCGTTAGCGCCCACTTAGAAATCCCGCGATGAAGTTTCTCGACCAGGCCAAGATCTATATCCGCTCCGGCAATGGCGGGGCGGGCGCCGTCTCGTTCCGGCGGGAGAAATTCATTCCGAACGGCGGGCCCGACGGCGGCGACGGCGGCAATGGCGGCAACGTCTGGATCACGGCCATGGACGGCCTGAACACCCTGATCGACTTCCGTTACCAGCAGCATTTCAAGGCCCAGACCGGCGTCCACGGCATGGGCCGTCAGATGCACGGCGCCAAGGGCGAGGACATCATCCTCAAGGTCCCGGTCGGCACCCAGGTGCTGGACGACGACAAGGAAACCGTCCTGCTGGACATGGACTACGCCGGCAAGACCGAGATGCTGCTCAAGGGCGGCAACGGCGGCTGGGGCAATGTCCATTTCAAGGGCCCGTCCAACCAGGCGCCCGCCTATGCCAACCCCGGCCAGGAAGGCCAGGAGCGCTGGATCTGGCTGCGGCTGAAACTGATCGCCGACGTCGGCCTGGCCGGCCTGCCCAACGCCGGCAAGTCGACCTTCCTCGCGGCGGCATCGGCGGCGCGGCCCAAGATCGCCGACTATCCGTTCACGACCCTGGTGCCCAACCTTGGCGTGGTCGACCTGTCGCCCACCGAGCGGTTCGTCATCGCCGACATCCCCGGCCTGATCGAGGGCGCGTCGGAAGGGGCCGGTCTGGGCACCCGCTTCCTCGGCCACGTTGAGCGGTCGGGCTGTCTGATCCATCTGATCGACGGGACGCAGGACGATGTCGCCGGCGCCTATCACACCATCCGCAACGAGCTCGAAGCCTATGGTGCCGGCCTCGCCGAGAAGGCCGAGGTCCTGGCCCTGAACAAGGTCGACGCCCTGACGCCCGAGGCGCGCGAGGAGAAGGCCGCCGAGCTGGAGGCTGCCGCCGGCCGCCGTCCCATGCTCGTGTCCGGCGTGTCGGGCGAAGGCGTGACCGAACTGCTGCGCGCCGCCTGGACCGAGGTCCGCAAGGATCGCGGCGAGATCGCGCCGGCCGAGACCGACGAGACCGTCATGGAAACGCCCGGCGGCTGGGCGCCCTGATCGCCTTCAGGCGACCCGCGTCCATTCCATGATCCAGCCCCAGTCCCAGGTCGTTCCGCCGTCGCGCGAAACGCCCTGGCGCCAGCGGCAGCCGGTAGCGGTGATCTGGTCCCAGCAGCCGCGATAGATCACCGGCTGGCCGTCTTCCGTATCCGGCGTATCGAAATTGCCGGCGCCGTCGATGAACCGGCCCGGCGTCCCCGCCGCGCCCGGGACGCCGACTTTCGCGTTCATCCAGTAGTCGAGCCAGACGCCGTTGGCGGCGTCGAGGGTTCTCAGACCCAAGCCGCTGAAGTCCCGCGCCGGGATGCGCAGCTCCTCCACGTGAGCGACGCCGCCGAGGATGCTCCAGCAGGTCGCCTCGCCCTCGAAGACATCCCAGTCGCCGGGCGCCTTCAGGCGGCGGTGGGCGATCCGCCACTCACCGGAGAGGAAATCGAATTCGCCGGCTCGCGCAGGCAGCGGGGCCGTCTGGGCCGAGGCGGGGACGGTGCCGGCAGCGGCCAGGGCGGCGGCGGCCTGCAGGACGGACCGGCGGCGGGGGCGGGAAAGGGTCATGAGCGTCTCCTGTGAGATCGGCACCCTGTTCCGCATCACCTGACACGGAGCGTCAGGATTTCCGGCCCATGCAAAAAATTGGGCCGTTGATCGCAGGCGACACGGGAGGGGCGGCGTGTTAGCTCCCTTGTGAGCATAAGCCCCCGCGAGCCCGTCTTGCCCTTCTTCCACGCCGGACCCGCGCCCAAGGCCAGAGGACCCAGACCCGGCGCCCTGCGCGATGGGCTGGACCTGTCGCCCGGCATGGCCGTCGGTCTGTTCGGCGGCTCATTCAATCCGGCCCATGACGGCCACGCCCATGTCGCCGAGACGGCCATGCGGCGGCTGGGGCTGGACCGCGTGATCTGGCTGGTGTCACCGCAGAACCCGCTCAAGGACGCCCGCGACAGTGCGCCGCTGGCCGAGCGGATGGCCTCGGCGCGGGCCGCGGCGGCCATGGCGGCGGCGGGGCCGTCCATGGTGGTGTCGGATTTCGAGACCCGGATCGGCACGCAGTGGACCGTCGACACCCTGCGCGCCCTGACGGCCCGGCACCCCGGCGTGCGCTTTGTCTGGCTGATGGGGTCGGACAATCTGGCCGGCTTTCACAAATGGCGCGGCTGGACCGACATCATGCGGATGATGCCCATGGCGGTGATCGCCCGACCGGGCAGCCAGCTGGACAGCCGCACCGCCCCGGCCGCCGCGCGCTTCGCCTCCGCGCGGGTTCCGGCCGCCCGTGCGCGACTGGTGCCGGCACTCGACGCGCCCGCTTGGACCTATCTGACGGCCCCGCTGAATCCCCGATCCTCAACGGCGCTGCGGGCCGCGCGTGACGCCGCCGCGCGTTTGTGATAGGCTTCCGCTTTAGTAATCTCCCCGGAGCCCTCCGCTGACCCCCTCGCCCGCGCACGACGCGCAAGACGCCGCCAACACGGCGCACGAGATGGACGAATTCGAGCCCATCCAATCCGACGGTCCGCAGGCTCCCCTTCCCGTCGGCTCCACCGCTCTGGAAACGGCCATCCTGTCGCGTCTCGACGACGACAAGGCCCAGGACATCGTCCTTATCGACCTGAAGGGCAAAAGCCCGATGGCCGACACCATGATCATCGCCTCCGGGCGGTCGCACCGTCACGTCGGCGCCCTGGCCGACCACCTGCAGCGCACGCTGAAGGAAACCGGTCTCGGCAAGGTCAAGGTTTCGGGCCTGCCGCACTGCGACTGGGTGCTGCTGGATGCGGGGGACGTCATCGTCCACCTGTTCCGCCCGGAAGTGCGCGCCTTCTACAACATCGAGAAGATCTGGTCGGTCGAGAGCGGCCACCGCGTCGACGCGCGCGCCTGATCTCCTGAGCCCGAAGTCCTGACCCCATGAAGCTGGCCGTCATCGCCATCGGCAAGCCGGGGCGGGGACCCGAGGCCGTGCTGGCGGCCGACTATGCCGAGCGCGCCACCCTGGCCGGTCGGGCCCTCGGTCTTGGCCCGCTCGAGCTGGTCGATCTGGAACCGCGCAAGCCGGGCAAGGCACCCGAGGCCGAGCTGATCCTGAAGGCCGCCGAAGGGGCGCATCTGATCGCCTGCGACGAGCGCGGCAAGACCTTCTCCAGCCGCGCCTTCGCCGACCATATCGCCCTGCTGCGGGATCGCGGCGAGCGGCGGCTGGTGTTCGCTATCGGCGGGGCCGACGGGCTGGATGAGAGCGTGCGGGCGGCGGCAGGCTCAACCCTCGCCTTCGGGCCGCAGACCTGGCCGCATGCGCTGGCGCGGGCGATGCTGGCGGAACAGCTGTATCGCGCCGTGACCATTCTGGCCGGATCACCCTATCATCGGGATTGATGCGCGCCCCGATCCTGATCTTCTGCCTGAGCCTGATTGCCCTGCCTGTGGCGGCGATCGCGCGCCAGTCGCCGCCGGCGGCCGAGGTCGGCCGGCTGCAGGCCGAGTTCCGTGACGAGCGCGCCCGCGCCCTGCGCCTGCGCGCGGAGGCCGCCGAGGCCGCCCGCGAGATCGCCCGGCTGGAGGGCCAGCTGACCGAACTGCGCGCCGCGGTCGGACAGGACGACGCCGTCATCGCCGGCCAGCGGGCCCGGCTGCGCGAGCTGAGCGCCCGCGAGGCGGCGCTGGTGGCCCAGCTGTCCCGGGCACGGGGCCGGCAGGGCCGGTTGCTGTCCGCCCTGCAGATGATGAGCCGACGCCCGCCGCCGCCGCTGCTGGTCCCCGCCGACAAGGCCGTGGACACCGTGCGGGCCGCCATACTGATGCGCGCCATGGCGCCGGCGCTGCAGGCCCAGGCCCAGGGCCTTGCCGACCGTCAGGCCGAGGTGGTCCGGGTCCGCCGGCTCAGCGCGCTGAACAGCGAACAGCTGTTCACCACCGAAAGCGCCCGGGGCGACCGGCGCGCCGAAATCGAGGCCCTGACCGGGCGCAAGGCCGGGCTTCAGGCGGTGCTGAAGGCCGAGGCCGAGGGCGCTGAAACGGCCGCTCGCGTGCTGGAGGCCCGGCTGCGCTCGCTGGGTGCCGCCGTCCCGCCGCCCGGGACCGAGGTAGAGCCGGCCTCGGCCCGCCTGCCCGCCGGACGCAGCCGTCTGTCCCCGCCGGTCGAGGGCGCGCCGTCGCGGCGTTTCGGCCAAGGGTCGAGCGGCTGGAGCTGGCGCGCCGGCAGCGCGGAGGTCCGCGCCCCTGCCGCGGCGCAGGTCGCCTTCGTCGGGCCGCTGAGCGGTTGGGGGCAGGTCGTGATCCTCGACCTCGGCCCCGGCTGGCGCGCGGTGATCTCCGGGCTGGATGAGGTCTCGGTCGAGGCCGGCGACCGTGTCGTGGACGGCCAGAGCCTGGGCCGGACCGGCGCGGACGGCGAGCCGGCGTTCGAACTGCGCCGCGACGAGCGGCCGATCGATCCGGAGCCCTGGTTGAGGTGAGTGGCTGGTGGCTGGTGATTGGTGATTGGTGATTGGTGATTGGTGATTTTCGGGTTCGCGGGCCGGGTGCCTGTTCTGGAACCTGCCAGTCACCAGCCACCAACCACCAATCACCCCTTCAGCGAAACTGCTTCCCATCCGCCGATGACGCTGATTTTATCCGGGAATCGCCGATCGGCCACGATTTCGTCGCCGGTCGGTCCGTAACTGCCCGACCAAGAGCCGCCTCCCTGTCCGCTGAAAGAACCCCGATGCGTAAATTGTTGCTGGTTGGCGCCGCCGCCGTGACCCTGGTGGGGCTGGGCGCCGCGAGCGCGACAGGCCAGACCCCGCGCAACGAGGCGTTCCGGATGCTGGCGCTGTTCGGTGATGTGCTGGGCATCGTCGAACAGGCCTATGTCGTCCCGGTCGACGACAAGAAGCTGATCGAGGCGGCGCTGCAGGGCATGATGTCGGCGCTGGATCCCCATTCGAACTATCTGCCGCCGGCCGGTTTCGACGAGCTTCAGGAGCGGACCTCGGGCGCCTATTCGGGCGTGGGGCTGACCATCCAGGCCGAGGGCGGTCTGGTGAAGGTGATCTCGCCCATGGACGGCGGGCCCGCCGCCCGCGCCGGCGTCAACGCCGGGGACGTCATCTCCTCCATCGAGGGCCAGAGCGCCGCGGGCCTGACCGTGAGCCAGGTCTCCGAGAAACTGCGCGGGGCCGTCGGCACCTCGGTTCAGGTCACCTTCCTGCGCGACGGCGAGGAGCCGCGCGAGGTGACCCTGACGCGTGAGGTCATCAAGATCGAATCCGTCACCGGCCGCATCGAGGGCGACTTCGCCTATCTGCGCGTCTCGA
Source organism: Aquidulcibacter paucihalophilus (assembly GCA_030285985.1). Lineage (NCBI taxonomy): Bacteria > Pseudomonadati > Pseudomonadota > Alphaproteobacteria > Caulobacterales > Caulobacteraceae > Aquidulcibacter > Aquidulcibacter paucihalophilus. Next base: position 415,004 of record CP127384.1, on the reverse strand, counting down.
CCTTCAACGAGAACACCGGCCGCGAACTGGGCGAGACCATCACCCGCCTCAAGGCCGAGAACCCCGGCATCAAGGGCTATGTGCTGGATCTGCGGAACAATGGCGGCGGCCTGCTGGACGCGGCCATCGCGGTCTCCGACGCCTTCCTGGAACGCGGCGAAATCGTCAGCCAGCGCGGGCGCAAGGCCGACCAGATCCAGCGCTACGGCGCGCGGCCGGGCGACCTGACCGGCGGCCTGCCCCTGGTGGTGCTGATCAACTACGGCTCGGCCTCGGCCTCGGAGATCGTCGCCGGTGCCCTGAAGGACCACCAGCGGGCCACGATCGTGGGCCTGACCAGCTTCGGCAAGGGCTCGGTCCAGACCGTCATTCCGCTGCGCAACGGCGCCGACGGTGCCCTGTCGATCACGACGGCGCGCTACTACACGCCCTCGGGGGCCTCGATCCAGAAGATCGGCATCGAGCCCGATCTGGAAGTGTCGCGCTCGCTGGCCGAGGCCCGGATCGTGTCCCGGTCGAACTTCATCTATTCCGAAGCCGCCTACGCCACGGCGCTGGACGCCTCCATCGGGGCCGAGCGCAAGGGACCGCACACCCCGCACGAGGCCCCCGGCGAAGGCTGGCCCGAGGACAAGGACTATCAGCTGGAACGGGCCTTCGACGTGCTGCGGGCGGGCGGAAACCTGGCCCAGCTGGCGGCCGCGCCCGAGGGCATCGTCGTGACCGAGCCGGGCACCGCCCTGGCCGCGGGCGAGCCGGAGCCCGCGCCGGAAAACTGACGCGGCCAGGGACGACACATGGATAACGGCGCGTTAGGCTTTCTTAACCGACGCCCGCCACTGTGAGGCCTGAAGGAGTCCGCTTCGCGGACCCCCGTTCGAGCGTCCAGTCCTGCCCATGTTCGCCAAGCGCCAGTCTGTTCTCGCCACGACCGCCGGAGCGCCACCGGTGCGCCGTTCGCTGCGTGAAAATCTCGCCCCCGTCGGCCGCATCCTGAAGAAGCCGCCCGTCGCCGTCGCCGGTGCCGGCCTGCTGCTGCTCGGCGCCGCCGCCCTGTTCATCACCGTGCTGGGTGACCCGCGCGCCGGTGCCCCCTCGGCCCGCGCCGCGCTGAAGCGCGAAGCGCCGGTGGCGGCTCCAGCCCCGAGCGGTCTGGAAGCCTTCTCGGTGGGCGCCTACGGCTCCTGGCAGGACCTCGCCGCAGACGGCGGCACCGTCGATCCCGCCCTGGGCGGCGAGGCCGTGATCACCCTGCCCAACGGTGCCACAGTGTCGGGCAATGGTGCGCCGGTGACCGCCCCACGCGTCGCCGCCAGCCCCCTGCCCGCGGCCCCCATCGCCGGTCTGAGCCAGCCGGGCCCCAACGGCCCGCTGCCGACCATCGCCACCGATGGCCGCGTCCCGGCCCAGGCCTATGCCCGCCCGTTCCGCTCGAATGGCCGGCCGCGGGTGTCCATTATCGTCGGCGGCCTCGGCCTGAACGCCGTCACCACGCGCGCCGCCATCGAGCGGCTGCCCGCCGAGGTGACACTGAGCTTCGTCCCCTATGCCGAAGGCCTGCAGGGCTGGATCGACCTGGCGCGCGCCCAGGGCCATGAGGTCATGCTGGAAATGCCGATGGAGCCGTCGGGCTACCCCGACAATGACCCCGGCCCGCATACCCTGCTGGCCTCGGCCGAGGCGGCCGACATCCAGGCGCGGATGAACTGGCTGCTGGGACGGGCGACCGGCTATTTCGGGGTCACCAACTATATGGGCGACCGGTTCGCGAGCTCGGACGCGGGCATGAACGCCTTCATGAGCATCCTGCGCCAGCGCGGCGTGGCCTTCCTCGACGACGGATCGATGAGCCGCCGGCCCGGGGCCTGGGCCCGGGCGAGCGCCAACCGCATCATCGACGAAGAGCAGAATCCAACAGCCATCGTGGCCCAGCTGAACGCGCTGGAGGCCCTGGCCAAGGGCCGTGGCCAGGCGCTGGGGACAGGCTTCAGCTATCCGGTGACGGTCGAGGCCGTGGCCCGCTGGACCGCCGACATGGACGCCCGCGGCCTGCAGCTGGCCCCGGCGAGCGCGATGACGCAGCGGCCGGGCAGGTAAGGGCTTGGGTCTTGGGAATTAGGCAGTAGGGCGGCCACCCGGCGACCTGCTAGAAGTCCCCTGCTCACCCTAACTCCTAAGACCTAAGCCCTCCCATGGACCTCTCCCGCTACCGCCCCAATGTCGGCGTCGTGCTGTTCCATCCGGACGGGCGCGTCTGGTACGGGCGTCGCGCCGGGAGCGGGAACACTCACGCCTGGCAGTTCCCGCAGGGCGGGGTCGATGAGGGCGAGGACCTTGAGGCCGCCGCCCGGCGTGAGCTGGCCGAGGAGACCGGTGTCGTCTCTGTCGAACTGATCGCCCGCACCGAAGAATGGATCGCCTACGACTTCCCGCCCGACTACGGCGGGTCGAAACAGGCGCGCGGCTGGGCCGGCCAGAAGCAGCAGTGGTTCGCCTTCCGCTTCACCGGCGAGGAGTCCGAGATCGACCTCGAGGCCTATGAGGAGATCGAGTTCGACGCCTGGCGCTGGGGGCCGCTCAGTGACGCGCCCGATCTGATCGTGCCGTTCAAACGGGCCTCGTACGAGCAGGTCGTGGCCGTATTCGCGCCGCTGGTGGTCTAGGCGGCCGCGCAGCCCTGCGGCTTGAGCACCCGCTTCGTCGAGGCCGGATATTTCGCCATCAGATGCGCCGGCCGGAGCGGTCTTGCGCTGAACCCGCCGCCGCAGTTGGGGCAGACACCCTTGAGCACGCCGTCCACGCAATCGGCGCAGAAGGTGCATTCGAAGGTGCAGATGCGGGCCTCGACACTGTCGAACGGCAGGTCGCGGTCACAGCATTCGCAGTTGGGTCGAAGCTCGAGCATGGCCCGAGGCTAACGCCGCTACTGGCTGGGCGCCAGACGCATGAGGACGATCCCGCTGACGATCAGCAAGGCCGCCAGCACCCGCCACAGGCTGAGATGTTCCTGCAGGAAGACCACGCCGACGATGAAGGCGCCGACCGCGCCGATACCGGTCCAGACCATATAGGCCGAGCCCATGGGCAGGGATTTCATGGCCAGCGCCAGCAGGCCGAAACTGGCCCCCATGAAAGCCAGGGTCGCCACGCTGGGCCACAGACGGGTGAAGCCGTCCGACTGCTTCATGAAGTAGGCCCACACGATCTCGAGCAGGCCGGCGATGATGAGATAGGTCCAGGCCATGAAGGCCCTCCGTGCAAAGGGCCGGGCCGTCCCGGACTTTGCCCGCGATCCAGGATCGCCGGGGCGAGGACGTGGCCTCGTCTGCAGGGGCTATCTAGGGCACCCGTCGGGAGGGTCAAGGTCCGCATACCTTGTCATCCCGGCCGAAGCGAAGCGTAGGGCCGGGACGGGGCGCGGCCCAAAAAGAGAAAATCCCGGGCAGCTCGAAGAGCTGAACCGGGATCCGGGAAGGTTCAACCCTGCTCCCGGACAGTCGCTGCGCGCCTTCCGGGAGGAGAGATGCTGGAGCAGGCGCGTCCCGGATCGCGGCTGCGCCGCGTCCGGGATGACAAGGGCCTTAGGCCGCCGCGACTTCCGAGGCCTGTTCGGCCAGGATTGTCAGGCCGGCCGGGGTCACGTCGGCGAAACCGCCATGGACCTCGAACTGGCGGCGCGAACCGCCGTCGATGACCGTGACGACGCCTTCGCGCAGGGCGGTCATGAAGGGTGCGTGATCGGCGAGAACGCCGAAGTCGCCCTCGACGCCGGGCGCGTCGACCTGGTCGACGAGGCCGTTGAAGACCTCGCGCTCAGGCGACACCAGCGAGAAGCTGAGCTTGCCGGCCATGGATCAGGCCGCCTCGGCGGCGAGCTTCTGGGCCTTCTCGACGGCTTCCTCGATGGCACCGACCATGTAGAAGGCGGCTTCCGGAAGGTGGTCGTATTCGCCGGCGACGATGCCCTTGAACGAGCGGATCGTGTCTTCCAGCGAGACGAACTTGCCGTCCGCGCCGGTGAACTGCTCGGCCACGAAGAAGGGCTGCGACAGGAAGCGCTGGATCTTGCGGGCGCGCGAGACGATCAGCTTGTCCTCTTCCGACAGCTCATCCATGCCCAGGATGGCGATGATGTCCTTCAGCGCCTTGTACTGCTGCAGGACTTCCTGGACCGAACGGGCGACGCGGTAGTGCTCTTCACCGATGACCAGCGGGTCCATGATCCGCGAGGTCGAGTCGAGCGGGTCCACGGCCGGGAAGATGGCCTGGGCGGCGATGTCGCGGCTCAGCACGGTCGTTGCGTCCAGGTGGGCGAACGAGGCGGCGGGGGCCGGGTCGGTCAGGTCGTCGGCGGGAACGTAGATGGCCTGGACCGAGGTGATCGAGCCCTTCTTGGTCGAGGTGATGCGCTCCTGCAGGTTGCCCATCTCGGTGGCCAGCGTCGGCTGATAGCCCACGGCGGACGGGATACGGCCCAGCAGGGCGGACACTTCCGAACCGGCTTGCGTGAAGCGGAAGATGTTGTCGACGAACAGCAGAACGTCCTTGCCTTCCTCGTCGCGGAAATACTCGGCCTGGGCCAGGCCGGTCAGGGCGACGCGGGCGCGGGCACCGGGAGGCTCGTTCATCTGGCCGTAAACGAGGGCGCATTTCGAGCCTTCGGTCGAGCCGCCGTTCTTGGTCGGGTCCACGTTCACGTTGGACTCGATCATCTCGTGATACAGGTCGTTGCCCTCGCGGGTGCGCTCACCCACGCCGGCCAGAACCGAATAACCGCCGTAGGCCTTGGCGATGTTGTTGATCAGTTCCTGCATGGTCACGGTCTTGCCCACGCCGGCGCCGCCGAACAGGCCGATCTTGCCGCCCTTGGTGTAGGGGCACATCAGGTCGATGACCTTGATCCCCGTGACGAGGATTTCCGACGAGGTCGACTGCTCTTCGAACGAAGGCGCCTCGCGGTGGATCGGGCGATACATGGTCGTCTTGATCGGGCCCTGCTCGTCGATCGGCGCGCCGACGACGTTCATGATGCGGCCGAGCGTGCCGGGGCCGACCGGGGCCAGGATGGAGGTGCCGGTGTCGGTCACGGCCTGGCCGCGCGTCAGGCCTTCCGAGGTGTCCATGGCGATGGTGCGGACCATGTTCTCGCCGAGGTGCTGGGCGACTTCCAGAACCAGGGTGAAGGGCTTGCCGGTCTTCTGGTCGACGTTCTGCGTCTCCAGGGCGTTCAGGATCGCCGGCAGCTGGCCGGTGAACTCGACGTCGACAACGGCGCCGATGACCTGGGCGATCCGGCCCACGCCGGTGCCGGCCGTGTAGGCGGCGTTGCCGGTGGCGGAGGCGGCTTTCGGGGCCTTGGGAGCAGCCGGCTTCTTGGCGGCGGGTTTCTTGGCGGTGGTGTCGGTCATCGGTTCGTTCCGTTCGGAAGGTCGTGCTTGGCGTGTATCTGGGCGTGTCTGGGCGGGGTTCGGATCAGAGGGCTTCTGCGCCGGCGATGATCTCGATCAGTTCGGTGGTGATCTGGGCCTGGCGCTTGCGGTTGTACTGCAGGGTCAGGCTGTTGATCAGGTCGCCCGCATTACGCGTGGCGTTGTCCATGGCGCCCATCTGGGCCCCGAAGAAGCTGGCCTGGTTCTCGTACAGGGCGGCCAGCACCTGGGTGGTGATGTTGCGCGGCAGGAGCGTCTCAAGGATTTCCTCTTCCGACGGCTCATACTCATAGGTCGCGCCGTTCAGATCGATCGGCGGGGCGTCGCCGTCGACGACCGCCGGGATCAGCTGTTTCGGCGTCGGGATCTGGGCGATGACCGACTGGAAGCGGCTGAAGAACAGGGTCACGACGTCGGCGTTGCCGCCCTCGAACTCCTCGGCGATCAGGGCCGCGATCGGCTCCGCCGCCGGCAGACCGATGACCTTGTGGTCCGACATCTCGAACGTCTTGACCAGCTTGTCGCCATACAGACGCGTCAGGCCGTCGCGGGACTTGCGGCCCACGGCGATGATGCGGACGTCCTTGCCGGCGGCGATCAGGCTGTTGATCCGCTCGCGCGCGGCCCGGATGACGTTGGTGTTGAACCCGCCCGCCAGACCCTTGTCGCCGGTGGCGACGACGATCAGGTGCTTCTGGTCCTTGCCCGTGCCGGCCAGCAGCTTCGGCGCGCCGTCGCCGGACACGCCGGCGGCGAGGTTGGCGATGACCGCGGCCATCTTGCGGGCATACGGACGGGCGCTTTCAGCCTGGTCCTGGGCGCGCTTCAGCTTGGCCGCGGCGACCATGTTCAGGGCTTTCGTGATCTTCTGCGTCGACTTGACGCTTCCGATCCGATTGCGCATTTCCTTGAGGCTGGCCATCCGGCGCTACTTTCTCGCTATCCGGTCCGGTCTCAGGCGAAGGTCTTGAGGAAGGCGTCCAGCACCGACTTCAGCTCGGCTTCGAGCTCGGCGGTGAGGTCCTTCTTGGCGCGGATGCCGTCCAGCAGGCCGGCGTTCGACGACTTGATGCGGGCCAGCAGCTCGCTCTCGAAGCGGCCGATGTCGCCGACGGCGATGCCATCGAGGTAGCCGCGCGTACCGGCGTAAACCGAGACCACCTGCTCTTCCATGGTCAGCGGGCTGTACTGCGGCTGCTTCAGCAGCTCGGTCAGGCGGGCGCCGCGGGCCAGAAGCTTCTGGGTCGAGGCGTCGAGGTCCGAACCGAATTTCGCGAAGGCGGCCATTTCCCGATACTGGGCCAGCTCACCCTTGATCGAGCCGGCGACCTTCTTCATCGCCTTGGTCTGGGCCGAGGAGCCCACGCGCGACACCGAGATGCCAACGTTCACGGCCGGGCGGATGCCCTGGTAGAACAGGTCGGACTCGAGGAAGATCTGGCCGTCGGTGATCGAGATCACGTTGGTCGGGATGTAGGCCGACACGTCGTTGGCCTGGGTCTCGATCAGCGGCAGGGCGGTCATCGAGCCCGAGCCGTAGTCGGCGTTCAGCTTGGCCGAACGCTCCAGCAGGCGGCTGTGCAGGTAGAAGACGTCGCCCGGATAGGCTTCACGGCCCGGCGGGCGGCGCAGCAGCAGGGACATCTGGCGATACGCCACGGCCTGCTTGGACAGATCGTCATAGACGATCAGGGCGTGCATGCCGTTGTCGCGGAAGAACTCGCCCATGGCCGTGCCCGAGAACGGGGCCAGGAACTGCAGCGGGGCCGGCTCGGAGGCCGTGGCGGCGACGACGATGGTGTAGTCCAGGGCGCCGCGCTCCTCGAGCGTCTTGACGATCTGGGCGACGGTCGAGCGCTTCTGACCGATGGCGACGTAGATGCAGTAGAGCTTCTCGCCTTCCGACGCGGCGGCCGCGTTGGTGCTCTTCTGGTTCAGGATGGTGTCGATGGCGACGGCGGTCTTGCCGACCTGACGGTCGCCAATGATGAGCTCGCGCTGGCCGCGGCCGATCGGGATCAGGGTGTCGATGGCCTTCAGGCCGGTCTGCATGGGCTCATGCACCGACTTCCGGGGGATGATGCCCGGGGCCTTCACGTCGACGCGGCGGCGCTCGGTGAACTGGATCGGGCCCTTGCCGTCGATCGGCTCGCCCAGCGGGTTGACGACGCGGCCCAGCAGGCCCTTGCCGACCGGAACGTCCACGATCTCACCGAGGCGGCGGACCTCGTCGCCCTCGGCGATCTGGTTGTCCTGGCCGAAGATCACGGCGCCGACGTTGTCGCGCTCGAGGTTCAGGGCCATGCCCTTCACGCCGGCTTTCGGGAATTCGATCATCTCGCCGGCCTGGACGTTGTCCAGACCGTGGATGCGGGCGATGCCGTCGCCGACCGACAGCACCTGGCCGACGTCGGACACGTCGGCTTCGACGCCGAAGGAGGCGATCTGCGACTTGAGGATGGCCGAGATTTCGGCGGCGCGGATGTCCATGACAGGCTCTCTGTTATCGTCTTGTCAGCGCGCCGGTCGGGCGCGTTGAATTCTGGTGGGTCAGCGCGCTTACGCGCGCTTCAGGGCAAACTTCATCTGGTCGAGCTTGGTCTTCAGCGAGGCGTCGAAGAGTTTCGAGCCGACCTTGACCTTGAGGCCGCCCAGGATCGACGGATCGACGCGGGCGGTCATTTCGGGATCCTTGCCCAGCGAGGCGCGCAGCGCCGACTGGATGGACTTCATCTGGGCGGCGGTCAGCGGCTGGGCCGAGACGACCTCGGCGGCGACCACGCCGGTCTTCTTCGCGTACAGCAGGTCGAAACCGGCGATGACGGCGGTCAGATCGCGCGAGCGGCCGTTCTGGGCCAGCAGACCGAGGAAATTCTTCGTCACACCGTTGAACTTCGCCTTGTCGGCGATGGCGGTCAGACCCTTCTGCTGGTCCTCGGCGGCGATCACCGGCGACTGTGCCAGACGGCGCAGGTCAGCGCTCTCGTTCCAGGCCGCGCGCAGCGAGGCCAGGTCGGCGCGAACCGCCTCCAGGGCGCCCGTTTCATCAGCAAGGTCGAACAGCGCCTGTGCGTAGCGCTCGCCGACTTCCGTCGTCCTGTAGTCGTCAGCCACTAGTCATGTCCGCGCGGTTAGCGTTCGGGTTGGCGACCGGCGGCGTGTCCGCGCCAGTCAAAGGTCTGAAATGCTTTGAGAAAGCACTTGGGGGACGCGTCTTGCAACGCGCCCTCCGGCTCAGCCGGGCGCCTGATAGCATCGTAACCCCCCGACCGCAACCGAGGCGGCGGGTCGCAGTCCGTCTGATTGCCGCACCTTGTCAGTGGGCGGGGCGCTTGCCGCGGGGGATGACGTGCAGGATCGCCACGATCACCCCGCCGGTCACAAGCCCGACGATCGCCGAGGCCGAGGCCGTCACCAGCCATCCCGTTACGGGGCCGATGAGCGGAACCTGCCCGGCGGCGTGTCCCAGACCCTCGATCAGGCCGGGCAGGAGATCGAGATGGTATTCGTGCAGGCCGTGGACCAGAATCCCGCCGCCGACCCACAGCATGGCCCCGGTGCCGATCGTCGCCAGCGCGGCGAGCACCATCGGCATGGCGCGAACCAGGCCTCGCCCGAGGGCGCGGGTTGAAGCCAGGCGGCGCTCCGCCAGATGCAGGCCGATATCGTCCATCTTCACGATCAACGCGACCGCACCGTAGACCGCCACAGTGATCAGCAGTCCGACCACGGCCAGGGCCGCCGCCTGGGTCGCCAGCGGACGTTCGGCCAGGTCGGCCAGGGCGATGGCGGTGATCTCGGCCGAAAGGATCAGGTCGGTGCGGATGGCCGAGCCCACCATCTTCTTTTCCTGCTCTTCGGACGACAGGGCCAGTTCGTCCGGCGCGATCTCGCCATGGTCATGGCCCGCCAGCTTTTCCCAGATCTTCTCGGACGCCTCGAAACAGAGATAGGCACCGCCCATCATGAGCAGCGGCGTCAGGGCCCAGGGCGCAAAGGCGCTGATCAGCAGGGCCCCGGGCAGGAGAATCAGGAATTTGTTCTTCAGCGACCCGATGGCGATCTTGCCGATGATGGGCAGCTCGCGCTGGGGTGAGAAGCCCATCGCATAGCCGGGCGTCACCGCAGCGTCGTCAACCACGACCCCGGCGGCCTTGACGCCGGCGCGGCCGGCGGCGGCGGACACGTCATCGACCGAGGCGGCCGCCATTTTGGCGATCGCGGCGACGTCGTCGAGAAGGGCGGCAAGACCTGAGGGCACGCTTCACCTGACAGAACGAATGCAGTTCCTTTCTGGCTAGGCGAGCCCGGCAGCCGGGTCCAGTGGGCTGTTCCGGCGCGGCGCCCTGCCGCGCCCTTCCCCTACGGAAAATTCTGGCGCGACGTTCCCGGCTGGCATATCCCAAGGCACATGACCGAAATTACCGCACTCCTGTCCGACCCGGCCGCCTGGGCCGCCCTTATCACCCTCGTCGTCATGGAAGTCGTGCTGGGGATCGACAATCTGATCTTCATCTCGATCCTGTCGAACAAGCTGCCGCCAGAGCACCGGCAACGGGTTCGCCGCATCGGCATCTCGCTGGCCCTGATCATGCGCCTGGCCCTGCTGTCGATGATCGCCTGGATCGTCAGCCTGACCGCGCCGGTCTTTACCGTCATGGACAACGCCTTCTCCTGGAAGGACATGATCCTGATCGCGGGCGGCCTGTTCCTGCTCTGGAAGGCGACCAAGGAGATCCATCACAGCGTCGATCACTCCAAGAGCGATGACATGCTGGAGAAGGACAAGACCGACATGGTCATCTCCAACGTCGGCTCGGCCATTTTCCAGATCATCCTGCTGGACCTGGTGTTCTCGATCGACTCGATCCTGACCGCCGTCGGCATGACCGACCACCTGCCGATCATGGTCGTGGCCGTGCTGGTCGCCGTCGCGGTCATGCTGCTGGCCGCCGACCCGCTGGCAAACTTCATCAACGAGAACCCGACCGTGGTCATGCTGGCCCTCGGCTTCCTGCTGATGATCGGCATGGTGCTGATCGCCGAGGGCTTCGGGGCGCATGTGCCCAAGGGCTATATCTATACGGCCATGGCGTTCTCCGCCGCGGTCGAGGGTCTGAACATGGTCTCGCGCAGGGCACAGGTGAAGAAGGCCGCTGCCGCCGAGGCGCGCCTGGCCAGCCTCAACAAGGCGGAGACCGCCGAGCCGGGCATCTGATCATGAGGGTCGCGGCGCTCCTGTTCGCCCTGCTGCTGGTGCCGGTTCCGGCGGCGGCGCAGTCGACAGCAGCGCCCGCGGCCCCGGTCACGCCCGTGCCCGTCTATGGCTTCGAGGTCGTGCGCGCCTATCCGCACGACCCGGAGGCCTTCACCCAGGGACTGGTGTTCAGGAACGGCGAGCTTCTGGAAAGCACCGGCCGCTATCCCTCGACGGTCCGGCGCGTCCGGCTGGAGGACGGCGTCGTCCTGCAGCAGCGCCAGCTGGACGAGGAATATTTCGGTGAGGGGCTGACCGCGGTCGGCGACCGCGTCCTGACCCTGACCTGGAAGGGTGGCAAGGGCTTCATCTGGGACCCCGCGACGCTCGAGCCCGAAGGCCAGTTCACCTATGCGGGCGAGGGCTGGGGCCTGACCCACGACACGACGCGCCTGATCCTGTCCGACGGGACCGCGGCGCTGCGCTTCCTCGATCCGGCGACCCTGGCCGAGACCGGCCGCGTGCCCGTCACCCTGCAGGGCCGACCGGTCGGCCGGATCAACGAGCTGGAGTGGATCGAGGGCGAGGTCTTCGCCAACCTGTGGCAGACAGACTTTATCGTCCGTATCAACCCGACGACGGGGGCGATCACGGGCATCATCGACCTGACCGAACTGATGCCGGACCGCAGCGGGCTGGACCCGACCGACGCGGTCCTGAACGGCATCGCCTGGGACCCGGAGGGCCGCCGGCTGTTCGTGACCGGCAAGAACTGGCCGAAACTGTTCGAGATCCGGCTGACGGGGCCGCGCTAGCCTCGCTACGCGAGGCCAGCGCTTGTTCTTGTTGGGCCGCCGTCACAAGGCTCCGCCTTGTCGATCCGACGCGGCCTGGCGCTTCGCGCATGCCCGGAACGCCAACCCGCGCTCAAGCAGCGAGCGACCGCGTCGCGAGCGTTAGCGCCCCCTACAGGAAACTGTACGGGTCCACGTCCACGCTGAGGCGGACCGAGCCCGGAACCTTCACCCGCGCCAGCCAGGCCCGCAGGAAGCCCTGCAGGTCGACGTCGCGGTCGGCGCGGACCAGCAGGCGTTTGCGACGGCGGCCGCGCACCAGGGCCAGGGGGGCGTCGGCGGGGCCGTAGACTTCCAGGCGTTCGGCGTTGGGAATCGAACCGGCCAATTCCCGCGCCAATTTCTCCACCGCGACCGCATTTTCGCTCGACAGGATGATCGCCGCCAGCCGGCCGTACGGTGGCAGGAAGGCGGCCTCTCGCTCGGCCAGTTCGGCGGCGACGAAGGCGTCCCGGTCGCCGGCTGCCAGCGCCATCAGCACCGGATGCTCCGGCGTCCAGGTCTGCAGGATGGCGCGGCCCGGCTTGTCGGCCCGTCCGGCCCGGCCCGTGGCCTGGGTCAGCAGCTGGAAGGTGCGCTCCGCCGCCCGCAGGTCGCCGCCCCGCAGACCGAGGTCGGCATCGACCACGCCGACGAGAGTCAGCAGGGGGAAGTTGTGCCCCTTGGCCGCCGCCTGGGTGGCGACGAGGATGTCGATCTCGCCGTCGGTCATGCGCTGGATCAGGGCGCGGGCGGACTTCGCATCAGGCGTGGTGTCGGAGCTGAACACCGCCGTGCGGGCCTCGGGGAACAGCTGGCGCACCTCCTCCTCGACCCGCTCGACCCCGGGCCCGACCGAGACCAGGCTGTCGACCGCGCCGCAGGACGGGCAGAGTTTCGGCCGCGCCATGGTGAAGCCGGTCAGGTGGCAGATCAGCCGGCCGGTGTAGCGATGCTCGACCAGCCAGCTGTCGGTGTCGGGTGCCGTCATCCGGTGACCGCAGGTCCGGCACAGGACCACCGGCGCATAACCGCGCCGGTTCAGGAACAGCAGGGTCTGTTCGCCACGCGCGAACGTCTCGCCGATGGCTTCGCGCAGGGGCTGGGACAGCCAGGTCTGGGGGTCGGGCGGGCACTGTCGCAGATCCAGCAGGGTGACCTCGGGCAGGACCGCCGCCCCGTGCCGTGCGGCGAGCTTCAGCCAGCCGTAGCGGCCCTGATGGGCATTCCACAGGGTCTCCAGCGAGGGCGTGGCCGAGGCCAGCACCACCGTCGCGCCCTCGATCCGCGCCCGTGCCACGGCCAGGTCGCGGCCGTGATAGACCAGTCCCTCGTCCTGTTTGAACGAGCCGTCGTGCTCCTCATCGACGACGAGCAGCCGCAGATTGACGAACGGCAGGAACAGGGCCGATCGGGCCCCGACCACGATGTTGCAGCGGCCGGCGACCACCGCCTCCCAGACCTGCCGCCGGCGCGGCGGGGCGACCCCGGAGTGCCACTCGGCCGGCGCAACGCCGAAACGGGCGGTGATGCGCGCGATCAGGTCCTGGGTCAGGGCGATCTCGGGCAGCAGGATCAGGATCTGCGCCGACGGCTCGGCCTTCAGGGTCCGCGCCGCCGCCTCCAGATAGGCCTCGGTCTTGCCCGAGCCGGTGACCCCGTCGAGCAGGAAGGGGGCGAAGCCGCCCTTCATTGTGGCTTCAGCCATAGCCGAGGCCGCCGCCGCCTGATCCGGATTGAGCGCCGCGGGGGCGTGATCGGGGTCGGGCGGGTCGAAGGCGGCGACCGCCTCGATCTCGATGACCTCGAGAACACCCTCGTCGAGCAGCCCCTTGACCACGCCGGAGGAGACACCTGCCGCCCGCGCCAGGTCCGGCCCGGCCATGGACCGCTGGCCGAGGGCCTCGAGCACTGCCGCGCGGGGCGCGGTCAGCTTGGCAGGCGCGCGGTCCCCGACCCGCCGGACGCGCCGCTCGGGCCGCGGGCGAGGCGCGCGCAGGCCCTTCAACGCCGCCGCCGCCATCTCGCCGGGCGCGCTGAGCGTCCAGCGCGCGGCCCATTCGACGAAGTCCACGGTGCGTTCGGGCAGGCGCGGATCATCCAACAAATGGTCGATCGCCTTGAGCCGCCGGTTGGAGCCGGTCGTCTCGCGCGCCTCGGACACCACCCCCCGCATCAGCCGCGGGCCCAGTGGCACGGCGACCTGATCACCGCGGGTCACATCCATGCCTTCGGGGACCTCGTAGTCGAAGGCCTCGGACACCGGCAGGGGAATGAGGACGCTGGCGACTTTCACCGCCGGGTCCGCTCCGCTAGAGAGACGCTCATGAAACTCTTTCTCGACACAGCCGACGTCGCCGTCATCAAGGACATGGTCCCCACCGGCATGGTGGACGGCGTCACCACCAATCCCTCGCTGATCGCCAAATCCGGTCGCAACATCGCCGAGGTCATCGCCGAGATTTGCGCCCTCGTCGAGGGGCCGATCTCCGCCGAGGCCGTGGCGACCGATTTCGAGACCATGGTGAAGGAGGGCGACAAGCTCGCCGCCATCGCCCCGAACGTGGTGGTGAAGCTGCCCCTGACCTGGGACGGGCTGCGCGCGGCGCGAGCCTTCGCCGACAAGGGGATCCGGACCAACGTCACCCTGTGCTTCTCGGCCGCCCAGGCCATGCTGGCCGCCAAGGCCGGCGCCACCTTCATCTCGCCCTTCGTCGGCCGGCTGGAAGACCACGGTGCCGACGGCATCGGCCTGCTGGAAGAGATCCGGGTGCTGTATGACGTGCACGGCTTCGACACGCAGATTCTGGCCGCGTCCCTGCGCAATCCGAACCATGTCAGCGCGGCCGCGGTCGCCGGCGCCGACGCCGCGACCATCCCGGCCGACGTTTTCAAGGCGCTGGTCAAGCACCCGTTAACCGACAAGGGGCTTGATGCCTTCCTGGCGGACTGGGGCAAGACGGGCCAGTCCATCCTGTAGTGTCACCTCGAGGAGAGGTCTTTGAGCGGCAAGCCTGACCTCTTTTCGAAGCTTCCGCCGGCCGAGCCCCACTGGCCGGAGATCCGCGCCTGGCTGCAGGCCAACCCCCAGACCCTGCTGGACGACCGGTCCCTGCTGGAGGAGATCGGCCTGAAGCCGCACGGCCGCAACGTGGTGGAGTTCGGCCGCGCCGCCCTGACGAAGCTGGAAGAGGCCGCGGAGCGCGAGGCCGACGCCCGCAAACGGATTGAATCCATCGCCCGGGCCAATTTCGCCGCCCAGACCCAGACCCATGTGGCGGCGCTCGACCTGATGGAGGCGCGCAATCCCTCCGATCTGGCCCGCCGGCTCGATGCGGTGGCGCAGGGCCGGTTCGGCCTGGCCGGCGCGGCCATCGCCCTGGAGAAGCCCGGCGGCGTGCCGTTCGGCTGGCGCGGCCTGGAGGCCAACGGGGTCGATGGTCTGCTGGGCGAGCACGGCCTGACCTGGCTGGGACCCAATTTTGACGGGCTGAACCTGTTCGGTGCCAATGAGGCCGAGGTGAAGTCGGTCGCCCTGATCCGCATGGCTCCGCAGTTCCCCGGCGCGGAACCCGCCGCCCGCCATGCCATCTGCGCCTTCGGCTCGCCCGATGAGGACGGTTTCACCCCCACCATGGGCTGCGAACTGGTGGCCTTCATCGCCCGGGTGGTGGAACGGACAGCCGAGCGATGGCCGATCCTCAACTGAGCGCGGACGAGGCCCTCGCGGCCTGGCTGGAGCATCTGGCCCACGAGCGGCGGCTGGCCCCGAACACGCTGGAAGCCTATGGCCGCATCGGCCGGCTGTATCTCGCCTTTCTGGCGCAGCACCGGGGCGGGCCGCAGCGACTGGCCGACCTCGGAACGGTCACTGCTGCCGAGGTGCGGGGCCATCTGGCGGAACGCCGCTCGGGCGACCATCCGCTGGCGGCGCGGTCGATCAGCCAGACTCTGTCAGCCATTCGTGCCTTCCACGGCTTCCTCGACCGGCGCTGCGGCACGCCCGCCCCGCAGCTGGCGCTGGTGCGCGGCCCCCGGATCAAGACGTCCCTGCCCCGCCCCGTCAGCGAGGACCAGGCGCGCGGCCTGTTGCAGGAGACCGACGCCGACCCTGACGCCGAGGCCTGGGAGGCCGCCCGCGACCGCGCCGTCCTGACCCTGCTGTACGGCTGCGGCCTGCGGATATCGGAGGGCCTGTCCCTGAGCCGGTCCGACGCCCCCCTGCCCGAGACCCTGCGCATCACCGGCAAGGGCGGCAAGACGCGGCTGGCCCCCGTCCTGCCCGCGGTGCGCGAGGCGGTGGACGGCTATCTGGCCCTGCAGCCCTTCCCGCTGGCGCCGGCCGACGCCCTGTTCCGCGCGCGCCGCGGCGGGCCGCTGACACCGCGCCATGTCCAGGCCATGGTCCAGCGCCTGCGCGGCCGGCTGGGCCTGCCCGCCACGGCCACGCCGCACGCCCTGCGCCACAGCTTCGCCACCCATCTTCTGGGTGCCGGCGCCGACCTGCGCTCGATCCAGGAACTTCTGGGCCACGCCAGCCTGTCGACGACCCAGAAATACACCGCCGTCGACGCCCAGAGGCTGTTGGACGCATATTCCGGCGCTCATCCCAGGCGCTGACGGCCCCGGGCTGGTCAGCGTCACTCAAGGAGGTAAAGTGACGCTCGAAACCGCTGGGGAGGCGGCGCTGAGCGTACGGGATTTTCAGGGCCTGGATCGTCGCGGCCTGATCGCCGGCCTGACCGCAGCCGTCGGCATGGGCGCAGCCCGGCCCGCCGCGGCCCAGGACGCGCCCGAAGCGCCGGATCCCGGGTTAGACACACAGCCGATCCAGCTGCTCGCCAACCTGTTCACACGGGTCGGGGCGGCGGTCTTCATCAACAACCGTGGTCCGTTCACCTTCGTGATCGACACCGGCGCCGGCACCACCTCCATCGCCGACAGCCTGGCGGATCAGCTGGCCCTGCCGGCGCTCCAGCCGGTCATGGTGCACGGCATCACCGAGGCGCGCATCACCCGCAGCGTGGCGGTGAGCCGGCTGCAGCTCAGCGGCCTGGGGTTCCGCGACCTGACCTGTCCCGTCTTCGAGCGCGACCAGCTGGGTGCCGACGGCCTGATTGGCCTCGACGTTCTGGGGCGTTTCAAGCTTCGCTTCGACGTCGTGCGGCGCGCGGCCAGCCTGACCATGCGCGGCGTCGCCGTCATCATGGGCGGAGACATGCAGACCGGCTCGCGCATTCGCCGGGACGGACTGCGGGCGACGACCGGCCCCTTCGGCCAGATGATGCTGACCCAGGTGACCGTGGACGGCCAGCCGACCGTCGCCTTCATCGACAGCGGGGCCCAGTATTCGATCGGCAACCTCGCGCTTCGGCGGGCGATCGCGGTGCGCCGCCGGGACGGCGGGCGTCTGGCGCGGTCGGTGCCCATCTATGGGGTGACAGGCCAGAGCCTGAGCGCCGACCTGGCGCAGGTCGACGACCTGCGGCTGGGCGCGACCCGGCTCGGGGCCACCCCGATGCTGTTCGCTGACCTGCACGCTTTCGACACCCTGGGCCTGAGCAACCGACCGGCCCTGCTGATCGGTGCCGACCTGCTGGGCCGGTTCCGCGAGGTGACGCTCGACTTCCCCGCCGACACGGTGACCTTCTCCGGCCTGCGCCGCCAGTCGACGCGAACGCTGGAGCTTCCGGGCGGTTAGGCCTGCATCGTCCAGCCCTCAACGCCCATGGCCGCCTGTTTGACGGCCTCCGAGCGGGTCGGGTGGGGATGGCAGACGCGGGCGATATCTTCCGACGAACCGCCGAAGGCCATGGCCACACAGGCCTCGCCGATCATCTCGCCCGCCTGGGGCCCCATGATGTGGACGCCGAGGATCCGGTCGGTCGCGGCGTCGGCCAGCACCTTGGCGAAGCCGTCGGTCTCATGGTTGATCTTCGCCCGGCTGTTGGCGGTGAACGGGAATTTGCCGCTCTTGTAGGCGACCCCGGCGGCCTTCAGCTGGTCTTCGGTCTGGCCCACCCAGGCGACCTCGGGAGCGGTGTAGACCACGCTGGGGACCAGGTTGTAGTCGACGTGACCGGCCTTGCCCGCGATCAGTTCGATGACCGCGACGGAGTCTTCCTCAGCCTTGTGGGCCAGCATCGGGCCGTGGGTGACGTCGCCGATGACCCAGACACCTTCCGCCACCTTGAAGTGGTCGTTGTCGAGGAATCCACGCTTGTCCGGCGTGACGCCCACCGTCTCCAGACCCAGACCCTCGGTGTAGGGACGGCGGCCGATGGCGACGAGGACGACGTCGCCCTTCAGCGTCTCGGCGGCACCGCCCGCGGCGGGCTCGACGGTCAGCTCGACGCCGTCCTTCGACGATTTCGCCGCCGTGACCTTCGATCCCAGTTTGAAGGTCATGCCCTGTTTGGTCAGGCTGCGCTGGAAGGCCTTGGCCAGGTCGCTGTCCATGCCGGGGGTGATGCGATCGAGGTATTCGACCACCGTCACCTGCGCCCCCAGACGACGCCAGACCGAGCCGAGTTCAAGGCCGATGATGCCGGCACCGACCACGATCAGGTGCTTCGGCAGGACGGGCAGCGACAGGGCACCGGTGGAGTCCACCACCTTGCCGTCCTCGAAGGCCACGCCCGGCAGGGGGGTGGGTTCCGAGCCGGTGGCGATGACGATGTTCTTCGCGGACAGGGTGCTGACCGTTCCGTCCGCGGCGGTGACCTCGACCTTGCCGGTGCCGGCGATGCGGCCGCGGCCGCGGACCCAGTCGACCTTGTTCTTCTTGAACAGGAATTCGATGCCCTTGGTCAGGGCGGTCACGCTCTCGGACTTCTGCGCCATCATCTGCGCCAGATTGAGCTTCGGCGTCACCTCGATGCCGAGGCCGGCGAATTCCTTGCCCGCCATCTCATAGAGTTCCGACGCGTGCAGCAGGGCCTTGGAGGGCATGCAGCCGACGTTCAGGCAGGTCCCCCCCAGGGTCTCGCGCATCTCGACACAGGCGGCGGTCAGGCCCAGCTGGCCCGCCCGGATGGCGGCATTATAGCCGCCCGGACCGCCGCCGATGATGACGACGTCATACGAGGCGCTGGAAACGGCGGCTTCGGCCATGGAATCTCTCGGGTCTGTCTTGGGCGCGGAAAGGCGCGCGGAACCTAACGGCCCGCCCGCAAGGGTCAACCGTCACCCCGCATATAGGGGGCTTCGCGGCCAATCCGCAGCCGTGACTTCAGAAATTCAGCTGGTCCGCTTCGCGCCTGCGCCGCACGCGCCGGCTGGCCACGACGACCAGAACGCCCAGCAGGAAGACCGCGCCGAGCACCAGCCAGACCGGATCGACCGGCAGGCCACCCAGGCTTTCCGGCGCGGCCATGGGGGTCGGGCCGGCGGAGCGGGCGGCGACGTCGCCACCACCGTTCTGGTCCAGCGCCAGCCGCAGGACGGCGTCGGCGATGAAGCCGAGGAAATAGGCCACAGCGGCCTTGGGATTGCCCGAGCCCAGCAGCAAAGCCGCGATCAGATACAGGCCCACCGCCCCCGCCCACAGGGTCCAGGCCGGCAGGAAGCCGAACAGGTCGCCGCCGGACTGTGCCTCGGCCCCCATGCGCGACGCCGCCACATCCGGTCCGGAGCCTTCGAGGAATGGAGAGATGAACGGCCAGGCCAGCCAGCCAGCGTAGCCGATGACCGCGAGGACGACGATGAATCGCAACAGCTTCATAAAGAACCTCCCGCCCCCGCGTTAACTACCATACCCCCGCCCGACGAACGGTGGAAGGCGGCGGCTCAGGCTGCGTTGGGCAGGGTGATGGAGACCTCGGCACCCTCGCCGGGCGCACTGTCGATCGACAGGACGCCGCCGCACTGGCGGGCGAAGGCATAGGCCTGGGACAGGCCCAGACCGGCCGCGCCCTCGCGGGTGGTGAAGAAGGGCTCGACCGCGCGGGCGGCCAGGTCGCGGTCCATGCCCGGGCCGCTGTCCCGCACGCTCAGGCGGACGCCGCCCTCGAGCATGGTCTCCAGCCGCACCGCGACCGAGCCCCGACCCGCGACGGCCTCAACGGCGTTGCGGGTGAGACTCTGGACTGCGCCCTCGAAGGCGACCGGGTCCAGGCTGACGGGCGCAGCCTCTGACGGGCCTTCGATCATCAGGTCCACATTCGGCCCGGCGAGGGCGCGCAGACGGGTCTCCATGCCACGCAGCAGCACCCCGGCGTCGAGGACGCGCAGCACCGGTTCGTCGTCGCCCTGCGAGAAGGCGGTCAGACGGCGGGTCAGAAGCTCGCCCCGCTGGCCCGCGGCCAGCGCGGCCTGGCCGATGCGGCGGACCCGGGCAGGGTCGTCGGCCTGGCGCAGCATCATGTCGAGTGCGCCGGTCATGACGCCCAGCAGGGCGTTGAAATCGTGTGCCAGTCCGCCGGTCAGGCGGCCGACGTTCTCCATGCGGCGCCCCCCGGCCAGCTCGGCCTCGGCGTCCTCGCCGGCCTTGCGCGCGGCGGCATAGGCGGCCCGGGCTTCCTCGCGAGCGGCGGCGGCGGCGGCGATCGCCTCCTCGGCCTGCTGGCGCGCGGTCTCGGCGGCTTCGCGCAGGGCGAGGGTCTCGTCGGAGACGGCTTCAGGCGCGGCCGGCGTCTCGATAACCACCGGTTCGGCGGTCGGAGTCGGCTCAGCCCGCTCGCCGGCCAGCAACAGGGCGTCGACGCGGCCGTCGGTGTCGGTCAGCGGCAGCATGGACCAGCGGATGCCTTCCTCGGCACCGCGGCGCGAGACGAAGGGCTCGGCCTCGCCCGCCGGAGCGGACAGGGCGGCGCGCAGGGCCTGACGGCCTTCGACGCGCTCGTCCTCAGCGAGGAACAGGTCGGAGAAGTCGCCCTCGGCTTCGGGGCGACCGAGCACCAGCAGGGCGGTGCGGTTCGCCTCACGAACCCGGCCGTCGGCACCGACCACGATCAGGGCGCTGGAGGCGGCGTCAAAGACGCGGCGGGTCAGGTCGTCCGACGGGGCCGCGGCGGGCTCCGGCATGAACTGTTCCGGGGTCTGCAGGCCTTCGGTCTCGACGATGGCGGCGGTCGAGCCGGTGACCTGGCCCAGTTCGTTCTCGATCGGCATGGCCGTAACCGAGACCAGCATCTTGCGGCGCGAGGCGGGGTTGGCCAGCAGATGCTGGAAGCCGCGCACCGTCTGGCCACGCAGGGCGCGGGCGCTGGGCAGCAGGTCCGGCGGCACGGGCCGGCCGTCGGGGAAGGTGATGCCCCAGGTCGCGGAATGGAACCGCAGCCCGATCAGTTCGGCATCCTTGCGGCCCAGCAGCTGGTGGGCGGCGCGGTTGGCGAAGACGAATTTGCCTTGCAGGTCGGTCTCGACCAGGGCCACGGGAATGGCGTTCAGGGTTTCGAACAGGCGCTTCTGGGAATCGTCGGCGACGCGCTGGACCAGATCAAGCTGATCGGAGGTGCTGACATGGCGCGTACCGTTGCGGAAGGCGAACCACAGGGCGACCAGCCCCACGATCCAGCCCACGGCGGCGACCGCCCCCAACACCCACATCCAGTTCACCTGGCCTTCGAGAAACATGCGACCCGACTGTCCCGTTCTGGCGCCACATGCGCCTGTCCGGGAGACACCTTGCAAACGGCGAACCGAACCGGCCCGCTTTCGCCCCGAAGGCGACCTAGCCGGGCTTTCGTCCGCCGTCCAGCGTCACCGTGCCGGATCAGGACAGCAGACAGGAAAAGAGGCCGGGCGTCGCCGCCCGGCCTCATCCTCGTGTGGACTGATGTGCCCCTGATCAGAAGGCGACGCGCATCACCAGCTGATAAACCGGGCCGGCGGACTCGGTTTCCAGCTCGTACTCGTCGTAGACGCGGTTTTCCTGGTCGTCCTGGTCGTTGAACTTGTCGAACCCCTCATCCTTCGAACTGTCGAGCAGATTGGACCCGGTCAGGCGGATGACGGTGTTGGAGAAGATCTGCTTCTCGATGAACACTTCCAGATCGGCACCGTAGGCGGTCCCGACCTCTTCCGCATAGACGCGGCCGAAGGCGCCGGCCTGTTTGCGATAGGTGGCACCGAACGCCGCGCCCCAGGTCGGAATGTCGTGGGTAAAGCCGAAGTTGTAGACATAGTCCGACTGGTCGTTGAAGCGGCGCTCGCCGAGAGCGTCCTCGACGTTGCTGTCCAGCCAGGAGGCGTTCAGGAACACGCCCGTGGTCTCCATGCCGATGAAGTCCAGCGGCGTGGAGAGGTCGAACTCGACACCATAGACCTGGCCGTCGCCGACATTGTCGATCGACTCGATGAAGGTGCCCGGCCCGCCGCTGCCCTCCAGGCCCGTGTTGACGTCCTCGATCAGATCCGTGACGTCGCGATAGAAGGCATTGATGCCGATCACACCGCGGCGACCCAGGCGGCGCTCGAAGCCGAGGTCCACACCCCAGGCCGTTTCGGGCTCGAGCAGCGGGTTACCGCGGAAATCGTTGTCACCGCGCTCCTCTTCCAGGGTCACCGGGGCCAGGTCGTCGAAATCGGCACGGCGGACGGTGCGGGCGACCGACAGCGTCAGGCGGTCCGAGTCCGACAGGCGGTAGCGCAGGCTGGCCGAGGGCAGCAGGACGGCGAAGTCATTGTCGATGCCGGCGATGGTCGTGTCGGTGGTCTCATAGCGCAGGCCGGCCTCCCACTTCAGGGCGCCGCTCTCGCCCGAGAACATCAGATAGGGGTCGAACCGGGTCTCTTCGATGACGTAGCTGTTGGTGTTGAACACGAACGGCGGCTGGGCCGGACGCGGGGTCGGCGCGTTGGGAATGGTGAAGCGGACCCGGTTGGCCACCACCGTGGTGGAGTCGCGGTCCTTGCTCACCGCCTGGATGCCGAACTCCATCTCGACATTGTCGCTGATCGGGCGGCTGTGCTCGAGGGCGAACGAGACTTCCTCGTCCTGCAGGTCACGGATCTCCAGATCGGCGGTGAAGCGGTCCTCTTCGGGGAAGGGCAGGCCGTCACGCAGGTATTCCGCCTCGTTCTCGAACTCCGTCTGCGCGTCGTCGAAGGAGGCGTAGCCCAGCTTGATCCGGGTCTCGCCGCCCAGCATTTCGCGCTCATAGCGGGCGCGGAGGGCCAGGTTGTCGGTCTGGATGTCGATGTCGTTGTCGTTGATGGTCAGCAGGTTGGCATCGTTCTCAATGCCGTTGCGGTACTCGATCGAGTCCTCGTCCTGCAGGCGGTCGGTGCGCACGAACACGCCGGACAGATCCAGCGACCCGCCGCCGACCTCGACCTCATAGGCGGCGTTGAAGGAATAGTCGGTGCCGTCGCGGACGTCGGTCTGGACCTCGGTGTTGACGAGCGTGCCACCCGGCTGGTCGAAGCGCTGGCTGTATTTGTTCTTCGGATTGCGGCGGTCCTGCACGCTGGCACCCAGCAGCAAGCGGCCCGGTCCGACCTCGCCGCCGTAGACGGCACCGAAGGTGCCGCCGATCTCATCGTCAGGGAACAGCAGGGCGCCGGCGCGGATGTAGCCGCCGTCCAGCGACAGGGCGTCACGCAGCACGATGTTGATGGTTCCAGCCAGGGCGTCGCCCGACCGGTTGGCCGAGGAGGATCGCACCAGCTCGACCCGCTCGATCAGCTCGGCCGGAATACGGTCGACGAAGAAGGAGCGGTCAGCCTCGCCGCCGGGCACCCGCTCGCCGTTGATCAGGATCTGCGTATAGCCCGGGTTCAGACCCCGCATGCGGACGCCGTCCGACTCGAGAATGTCCGACAGGAAGGTCACGCTGGGGACCCGCTTGAGCGCGTCGCCGACCGTCAGGGGCTCGAAGCGCTGGAAGAACTCCAGGTCATAGGACAGGGTCGAGACCACGTCGTCGGTGCGGTTGCGCATGATCGGCTCGCCGGCGACGATCACCTCGTCCAGCGACGAGACGGGGCCCTGCGGCGCGGTGTCCGGGCCCGACTGGGCGAAGGCGGCGCCGGCAAAGGCGAGCGGCGCAAGCGCGGCGCCGAGCAGAAGTCCGAGTTTCATGACAAGCATCCCGATGGCCCGGTCGCCCCCACGGTCGCCGGTTCTGACGGCCCAGCTAGGCGGTCGGAGCGACGCGGACACGACGATTTGGCGAAGCCGGTTTGGCGTTTTTCGAACGCCAAGGTGACGCTTGTTCCGATGCCGGAGAGACTTTCATCGGGATGACGCTGTTCTGTCACCGACCCTTGCGTTGACGGGTCCGGGGCCCCGTGTTCTGGCGCGACGATCCCGATCCATCACAGGCGCGCTCCATGTTTGTCCGCACCCTGACCACGCTTGCCGCGTCGGCTCTGCTCCTGACCGCCTGCGCGACCCCGGAGGTCGATTTCCAGGGCGAGGGGGAGGGTTTCGTCGGCCAGGGCGCGGGCGTCACGGCCCGGCTTGAGACGCCCTCGGTCGGGACGGCCGGACAGGACGCCGCCGACGATCCGGCGATCTGGGCCGGCGACGCGCCCGTCATGATCGGCGGCGTGTCCACGCGCGGCTTCGTCGCCGGAACGGACAAGAAGGCCGGCCTGTACATCTACGGCCTGGACGGAGCCGTCCTGCAGTTCCTGCCTGAAGGCCTGCTGAACAATGTCGATCTGACCGAAGGCCTGACCGTGGGCGGCCGGCCGCAGGTGGTGCTCGGTGCCAGCGACCGCACACCGGGCAAGACCGGTGTCGCCCTGTATCTGTTCGACCCCGCCGACGCGACGGGCGTGCGCCCCTGGGGTGCCGTCACCACCGACGTGGTCGAGCCCTACGGCTTCTGCTTCGCCCGCCGCGGCACCGAGATCCACGCCGTGCTGGTCGGACACGAGGGCGAGGTGCGCCAGTTCGTCCTGACGGCCGAGGCCACGGGCGCGCCGTCGGCCCGCGAGGTGCGCCGCTTTGACGTCGGGACGATTTCGGAAGGCTGCGCCGCCGACGAGGCCACCGATGCCCTCTATATCGCCGAAGAGAACGTCGGCCTCTGGCGCTACGGCCTCGATCCGGCGGCCGGCGCGGGGCGGACCCTGGTCCAGCCGATCGCGCCGGGCGTCCTCGTCGCGGACGCCGAGGGGCTGACCATCCTTGAGGACGGCGCCGCCCGGTATCTGATCGGTTCGAGCCAGGGCGATTCGACCTTCCCCGTCTGGCGCATCGATGGTGCCGCTCCGGTCTATGCGGGCCGGTTCGTGGTCCAGGACGGCACCGTCGATCGCGTCACCGGAACAGACGGCCTGGCCGCCCGGGGCGGTCCGGTCGGCGACGCCTTCCCGGAAGGACTGGTGGTCGTCCAGGACGACATCAACGACGCCGGGACGCAGAATTTCAAATACATCGACTGGCGCGACATCCGGACTGCGCTCGGGCTGTAGCCCGGGCGGACGCGGCTGCGGACGCGGCAGGTCCATCACCGATCTGCGCCCAGGGCTCCAGAATGCAAAAAAGCCCGGCCGAGGCCGGGCTTTTTCGTGTTCCAACTGGAGCGGGCGAAGAGATTCGAACTCTCGACCCCAACCTTGGCAAACTCAGGCGGCCCGTGGCGCCAAAAAGCAAAAAGCCCGGCCGAAGCCGAGCTTTTCAGGTTCCAACTGGAGCGGGCGAAGAGATTCGAACTCTCGACCCCAACCTTGGCAAGGTTGTGCTCTACCACTGAGCTACGCCCGCACTTCAGTCGGAGGCGGGCGTATACCGAGCGGCCCGGTCCCTCGCAAGTCCCCTGCGCACATTTCCTTGCGCTCAAGCAGCGAGGCTCCGCGAGCCGAGCGTTAGCGCCCTGCCCGCGCGTCAGCGCGGGGCGAGCCGAATGGCTCCATCAAGCCGGATGCATTCGCCGTTGATGTAGACGTTGCGGGCCAGTTCCAGCACCAGCGAGGCGTAGTCGGCGGGCGTGCCGAGGCGGCTCGGGAAGGGGATGGCGGCGGCGAGGGCGTCCTGGATCTTCTGGTCCATGCCGGCCATCATCGGCGTCCACATGATCCCCGGCAGGATGGTGTTGCAGCGGATGCCTTCCTGGGCGAGGTCGCGGGCGACCGGCAGGGTCATGGCATAGACGCCGCCCTTGGAGGCCGAATAGGCCGCCTGGCCGATCTGGCCGTCCTGGGCCGCCACCGAGGCGGTGTTGACGATCAGGCCCCGCTCGCCGTCGGCCATGGGCTCCAGCGTGACCATGCCGGCCGCCGACTGGCTGAGGACGCGGAAGGTGCCGAACAGATTGACCCGCACGGTGCGTTCGAAGCCGGCCATGTCATGGGCGCGGATCTCGCCGGTGTCCTTCTTGCGGCTGACCGTCTTCTGGCCCGTGGCGATGCCGGCGCAGTTGACCGTCAGACGCTCCTGGCCGTGCGCGGCGCGAGCCCTGGCGAAGGCGGCGGCGACAGATGCGTCGTCGGTGACGTCGACCTTGCAGAAAACGCCGCCGATTTCGGCCGCGATGGCCTCGCCGCGCTCTTCATTGAGATCGAACAGGGCGACCCTGGCGCCAGTGGCCGCGATGGCCCGCGCCGTCCCCTCGCCGAGGCCCGAGGCTCCGCCCGTCACCACCGCCGCAATCGACCCGTCGAGTTTCATGGCCGGAGCCCCTATGTTGAGATTGAACCTGAGATCAGTCGCGGGGATTTAGCCGCCATGACCACGAATGCCAAACCCATGACGCCCGAAGACGCGCTGGACCCGTCCCGCGCCCTCGTCCCCGCGATCCAGCAGGTCAACGAGGTGCGGGTGCAGAAGGGATTCTGGCCCAAGATTCGGCGCACCGCGGCCCGCATCCCGTTTGCCCGGCAGGTGGTCAGCGTCTGGTATGCCGCCCGGGATCCGGAGACCCCGACGGCGGCCAAGGGGATCATGCTGGGCGCGCTGGCCTATTTCGTCCTGCCCATCGACGCCATTCCGGACATTTTCGCCGGCATCGGCTTCACGGACGATGCGGCGGTGATCGCGGCCCTGGTCGCCACCCTGGGGGCCAACATCAAGCGCCGCCACAAGGATCAGGCCGACGCGGCGCTGGAGCGGCTGCGCGACGCCTAGACCGTCTGATGTGAGCGCAGCCAGCCGGTGATCGATAACCGGTCGCGCGGGGCGAAGCTGGCCACCTGGGTCACCGCATGCCGCATCGGCACGGCGAAGATGTTGAGGGCGTTGAAGGCCGGCGCGAAGCCTTCCTCGATGTGGCCGCCCGCCCCCTCGAAGGCCAGCACCCCGCCCCAGTCGGCGCGCCAGTCGCGAGTCAGGTTCAGCACATAGGCGTAGAGCCGGTTCTTGCCATCGGCGGCGTCGTCATGGCCGGTCAGGACATGGCCGGGCCGGTAGCGGGTGGCCTGGGCGTCGGCGAAGTCGATGCGGGCGTCCCCGGTCACGCCCTGGACGAAGGCGAGGACGTCCGGCCCGTTGAGGAAGGCGAGCACCTCGCTGACGGCGTCCCGCGGCGCGTCCTCCGGGTCCATATCCAGCCGGCGGGTGTCGAAGATGTACTGCATGCGGGGCTCGGCCCCGTCGACACGGGCCCCGTCGATCCAGCCCTGTTTGCCCGGCTCGGCGGCGACACGGCCCTTGAGGGGAAGTTCGAAGAACTCGCCCCCCGCCGAGACGCTGACCTTCCAGTCGTCAAAGGCTTCCATGGCCGCGACCAGCGCCCCGGCGCTGTCAGGATCAAGGACACCCGGAATATGCAGCCGCCGCCGCTCCGCAAACGCCGCGCGCAGCGCCGCGATGTCCAGCGCGGGCGACAGGCGCAGGGTCACGAATCGACCGTGACCACGACCTTGCCCATCACCGACCGGTCGCCCAGCGCCTTGATCGCCTCATGGGCGCGTTCCAGCGGGAAGGTCTGGCTGACGCGCGGACGGATCTTGCCCTCGCTCCACATCTTCAGGAGGTCGCCCATGTTGGCGGCGTGGGCGGCAGGATCGCGCATCACCGCCGCGCCCCAGAACACCCCGATCACCGACACCGACTTCAGCAGGGTCAGGTTCAGCGGCAGGGAGGGGATGCCGGCCGGGAAGCCGACGACCAGATAGCGGCCGTTCCAGTCCATGGCTCGGATGGCCGGCTCGCAATAGTCGCCGCCGACGGCGTCATAGACCACGTCCGGACCGTCGCGGCCCGAGGCCAGTTTCAGCTCGCCCGACAGCTCCTTCTGGGCCGCCTTGTCCATCTTGCCCGAGGGATAGATCAGGCCGTTGTCTGCGCCCGCCTCCAGCGCGAACTGGACCTTGTCGTTGGTCGAGGCGGCGGCGGTGACCTGGGCCCCCATGGCCTTGCCCAGTTCGACCGCAGCGATACCGACGCCGCCGGCTGCGCCGAGCACCAGAAGCCGCTCGCCCGCCTTCAGCTGCGCCCGGTCCTTGAGGGCGTAATAGGAGGTGCCATAGGTCATCACCAGGGCCGCGGCCGTGTTGAAATCCATGGCGTCGGGGATCTTCATCACCGAGGCGGCGGGCACCGCCAGCCGTTCGACCATGCCGCCCCAGCCGGGCACGGCGATGACCCGGTCGCCCTTGCGGACATTGGTCACGCCCTCGCCGATGGCCTCCACCACGCCCGCGACCTCGCCACCCGGCGAGAAAGGCCGTGTCGGCTTGAACTGGTATCGGTCCTCAATGATCAGGGTGTCGGGGAAGTTGACGCCCACCGCCCTCACCTCAATCACCACCTCGCCCTTCATCGGCCGGGGGTCCAGCACCTCCTCGACGACGAGGGTTTCAGGACCGCCGGGGGCCTTGGACAGGACAGCGCGCATCAGGGAGTCTTTCTTGAAGGGAGGAGGCTGGGGTCGACCTGGCGCACCCAGCCGGTGATGGACAGACGGGGAGCCCCGGCGAAGGGGGCCACGCAGGAGACGGCGTGGGGCTGGGGCACACGGAACAGGTTGAGGGCGTTCCAGGCCGGACTGTAGGCCTCGGCCACGTGGCCGTCGGCGTCGATGAAGTTCAACAGGCCGCCCCAGTCCGTCCGCCAGTGCGGGGTCAGGTTCATGACGAAGGCATAGAGCCGGCCCTTTTCGGCGGCGGAATCGTCATGCTGCGTCAGATAGTGGCCGCGCTCATAGCGGGTCGCCTGGGCGTCGACATAGTTGGGGCGCGGGTCGCCGGTCAGGGCGCGGACGAAGTCGAGGAAGTCCGGGCTGTTGAGGAAGCCGTAGGCGGCGGCCAGTTCGACGGCCAGGGGCTGCCGCTGCTCCGCCAGGTCGCTGATGCGGACGCTGTCGAACATATAGTGGAAGCCGTCGCGCGCCTCGGCGTGGGCCAGCTGCATGAAACGCATGGCCTTGTCGGGCGGAAACGCCTCCAGCTGTTCAACGGGGATGTCGATCGTCTGGCCGCCGCCCATGGTCGAGCAGATCCACTGCGTCTCCGTCGCCAGCGCCCGATGCAGCATCTCCGCCGAGGCGGGCTTCAGGAAGCCGGGGATGTGGATGCGGCCGAACTGTTTGAAGGCGGCGCTCATGGACGCCGGTTTCAGCGCCGGATCGATCCCGATCCGGGCGGAATTCGATACCACAAACGGCCCTGAAGCTTGCACGGATCATCCCTTGGCGCGCATGACGGGCGAAAGCGCTGCCGTCTTCGTCCGACGCTAGCGACCCACGACCCGAGTTAAAAGAGGCCCTGATGACCGGCAGACCCGCCCTCATCCTCCACGGCGGCGCCGGCGCCCGGCGCGAACGCGACTACACGCGCGAGATCGCCCATATGGGCGAGGTCGTGGCGGCCATGAAGGCGCGGCTGGACGCAGGTGCCTCAGCGCTGGATGTGGCGGTCGAGGCGACGGTCCTGCTGGAGGATTCCGGCCTCTATGTCGCCGGACGCGGCGCCTCACCCAATCTGGCGGGTGCCTATGAGCTGGACGCCAGTCTGATGGACGGCGCGACGCGCAAGGCCGGGGCCGTCGCCGCCCTGCAGGGCTTCCGCAATCCGGTCGTGGCCGCGCGTGCGGTGATGGACCGGACGCCCCACGTTATGCTGGCGGGCGAGGGCGCGGCCCTGTTCGCCCTTGACCAGGGGCTCGAACCCATTGCCGACGAGGAGGCCTGGTTCACCCGGGCCGGTCAGGGCGAGGACAATCACCCACCGGGGACCCTGGCCCACGGCACGGTCGGCTGCTGCGTGCTGGACCGCGACGGCCGGCTGGCGGCGGCGACCTCGACGGCGGGCGTGTTTGGCAAGATGCCGGGTCGCGTCGGCGACACCCCCATCCCCGGTGCCGGCAGCTGGGCCGACGGCCGCGTGGCCGTATCGGGCACCGGCCAGGGCGAGTATTTCATCCGCGTGGCGGCCTGCGCCCAGGTCAGCTGGCGCGTCGGGGCGGGTCAGACCTTGGCCGAGGCGGGGCGGGCCGTGATCGAGGAGATCGGCGGCATGGGCGGCGACGGCGGCCTGATCGCGCTGGACCGTGACGGCAACATCACCGCGCCGTTCAACAGCCAGGGCATGAAGCGGGCCTGGCTGACGACCGACGGCGGGATCGGGGTTGAGGTGTTCGGCGCTGGACCGGCGCGCCTTACGGCGATTTAATCTCCGGAGGAATGCGGTTCATCCGGCGTTCACCGCCCGCCACGCTTAAGCTTGCCGCGAAAAAAACGGGGAGCCCGAAATGAAAACCGCCATCACCGCCGCCGTCGCCGCCGCCCTGCTGTCCGTCGCAGCCTGCGCGCCCGTCATCGAGGGCGGCCCGCCCATGGCCCTGCCGATCGGCCTGCAGGAAACCGCCCAGGCCGGTTCGGTCACCCTGTCGACCGGCTGGCTGGACGCGGAGGAAGACTTCGCCCTGACCTTCTCGACCGAGGTCCATGAGGAGCTGCGCCGCTGCATGTGGGGCACCGCACCGATCAACATCCGCGTCCATATCGACGAGATGCAGCGCGCCGGCCGTCTGGAAACCCTGCTGACCGGCGAGGGTAGCCATACGCTGTCCGGCACCGTCGAGTTCGTCGATCCGGCGGACGACAACCGGGTGGTGGGTCGCTTCCCCGTCTCGGTGGCGACCAGCGCCCAGGGCCGGCTCGGCGCCCTGCTGGGCGACCGCCAGATGATGGTCTCCGAAGAGTTCGGCCGCGCCGTCTGCGAGCAGGCCTTCGGGCGCAATCCGCGCGACCGCGGGCTGCACAATGCGACGGAGGGCTGAGCGGGATCCCCCTGCCGGCTACATCGGCGGGGTCACGCCGTCCTTGCCCATGGCCAGGAACCCGGCCGCCGTCGTGCCCTGCGGGATCACGGCGTAGACCTTCTGACCGACCGCCAGGGAAGCCCGTTCGGTCGGCTCGAAACGCACGACCGGCGTGCCCTCGGGAATCGTGACATTGGCTGAGCCGCCCGCATAGGAGATGGTCAGCATACGGCCGCCGGCCGAGGCTTCATTGCCCGCGACCGTGCCGTTGGTCATCGCGCTCTGGCTCGCGACCGTGCCGTTGGTCATCGCGCTCGACACGACCGAGCCGCCACCACGGGAGGCGACAACGCCCGGTACGTCCCACTCATAGTGACCCTCGCCGGCACCGCGCATCGATTCAGGGAAGATCACCAGCTCCAGCGATCGAAGCGCCGTCTTCGGACCCTCGGTCGCGGTCCCGACGAAATCGCCGTCCTTGAGGGTCGAAAGGCTGGACGCCACGACCCAGACAAACCGCGTGGTCGCCGCCACCGGCACGGCGACCGTCCGGCCGTCCCAGGTCTGAACCGTCATCGAACCGTCCGTCACGGACTGGACGGTGCCGCGCACCCGCACGGTGCCGTTGGCCGCGTCGACGACCTCGGCCGCGGGGGGTGTCGGCTCCGGGGCGGAGCATGCCGCGAGCGTCGCCAGCACGGCGGAGACAAGGGCCAGGTTTCTGATCGGTGTCATCATGCATCCGTTCGTGGGAGAGGGGCGGCGCTCGAAGGCCGGTTCAGGCCGGATAATGCACGTTCGGGGCGACGCCTGCCATGGTCCGGCGTCTGCGGCGAATGGTCCAAGCTCCTGAGCCGTGCGCCGGCCGGAAAGCTGAGGCGGGCGAACCTGCGGCGTTTCCCGGCTCTGATCGGGGTCGAGCACACGAGGTCGGCAGAACGGGCCTTTCCCTGAGGGAGAGCGGCAGGGTCAAATGTCCGCTCACCACCCTCCGCTGGCAGTCCGCTCCCGACCCGAAGCGGCGGTCAGGGACGTCCGCTTTTCACCCCGGTCAGAGCCAAAAACACCTTTTCCTGGTGTCGACGAAACCGGGTGCAGTTCACCTCGCCGGATCAGGCTCTTCATGGCAAATCGGGTTTATCCCGGGCTAAACCAGTCCCGCCAGGATCGTCAAAACACCCAGTCCAAGGGAGAGGGGGATTCGCAGCGCCATCCAACCGGCTGGCGTCAACCCGGCCGCCTTCAGTCTCCGGTCGACCAGCGGACTCAATCCGAGGAACACGCCAAGGACGAGTAGAGACGGCCACGGCCAGTTCCCACCGGTCGCCCAAGGCCAAGCTGTCGCCAGAGCAAGCAGCGACGGGAGCACAGCAGCGATCCAGGCCCAACGGGGCGTCCTTGAGCCACCGATGGCGGCCAGGCCCCACCATGCGCCGCCCAGAAAGCTGACGATCAGGGCCGCATAGGCGTAGCCGAGGCTGAGCGCCGTAAAACGCACTTCAGGGCCACCAAACACTAATGCAGCCACGACCAGAACCTGCGGCAGTAGTCCTGCCAGTCCGAGCGCACCGGCTATGACCGGAAGACCAAATTTCTGGGATGCAATCACGCGCGTCGACCTCCGGTCAGGCCTGAAATCAGTAGAGATGAGCCCGGTTTGCAGTTTGTGGACATGAGTGCTCCCGGTAACGGTTGGATCAGGACAGGGGCAACGCCCGTCCTCGGGCGAGCCGCAGCAGCCAGTCGCTGCAGACTCCGAGCATCAGCAGCGGATTCCGCAGGCCGCATAGGCCTTGTGGCCTAGACCGAGCGTAGCACCATCTGTGACCTGCCCGCGAGAATTCCCTCCGGGCGGTGCCAGAGTTCGGCCCTTGGTTGATCTGCTCCCATCATCAGGGTTAGCCGATCAAAGTCCTATCACCGGATTGTCCTGGTTGATCAGATCTTCAGCGCGAAGAACTGTGCGGAGGCATCCGTGAACACCTCCGCACGTCATCGTCAGTTCGGCAGGGAAACCGCGTCAGTGACGTGGATCACGCCGTTCGACTGGAACAAGTCGGCCTGGATCACGGTGGCGACGCCGCCATTCTCGTCGGTCAGGATCACCGAGCCATCGCGCAGCGACGCGGTCAGGGTATCGCCCGAGACGGTGGTGATGGCGGCCGATCCGCCACCCGCCTGGATCAGGGCAATCACGTCGGCTGCGGCAACACGACCGGCAACGACATGATACGTCAGGATCCTGGTCAGGATGGCGCGGTTGGCCGGCTGGACCAGTGTCTGGACCGTGCCGGACGGCAGGGCGGCGAAGGCGGCGTCTGTGGGTGCAAAGACCGTAAACGGGCCCGCGCTGGACAGGGTATCGCCAAGGCCCGCGGCCTGGGCCGCGGCGACCAGGGTCGTGTGGGAGGGCGAGGCGACGACGGCCTCGACGATGGTCTGCCGGGCCTGGGCGACGGAGGACGATTCGGCGGCTGTGCTTGCCATGGCGGGTGCGGCGACGAGCAGGGCGACGGCCGAGACAGCGCCGAGGAGGGAGTTGAGCTTCATGGGTTGCTTCCTGACTGCGATCGCCTGCTGGCGAGCGTGGTCAGGAACGACCGTTGCCATGTCGCGGATGCAGGTCGTACGCGCACGCGTCAACCCGCCGCACAGGTCGCACCCATCCAAGCTGACCTGTGACGTGACCCCGTTTCTCTTCCGTCCAGGACGATATGCCGGACTGGATTGGGGCTGCATTCCGACGGGCTCAGCCCGGCAAGTCAACGTCCGCTTCCCACCCATAGCCGACCCTCCGGAGCGTCCGCTTCCAGCGCCAGACTCCGCCAAACAAAAAGGGCCGACGGATCGCTCCGCCGGCCCTCGTTGTGTCGTGAGGCGTGAAGCCTATTCGGCGTCGCCGCGCGCCAGGTTGCGCAGGACGTAGGGCATGACGCCGCCGGCCTTGAAGTAGTCCAGCTCGGTCTGGTTATCGATGCGGCAGCGGACCGGGAAGCGGGCCATCTTGCCGTCCGACGGACGGAACAGCTCGACCCACAGGTCCTGACGCGGACGCAGCTTGCCGATGTTGACGTCGGACAGGCCGCGGATGGTGACGATCTCCTCGCCGGTCAGGCCCAGACGGGTCCAGCCCTCGGCCTTGAACTGCAGCGGCACCACGCCCATCCCGACCAGGTTGGAGCGGTGGATGCGCTCATAGCTCTCGGCCAGAACGGCGCGGACGCCGAGCAGGCGGGTGCCCTTGGCCGCCCAGTCGCGCGACGAGCCGGTGCCGTATTCCTTGCCCGCGAACACGACCAGCGGCCGGCCCTCGGACTGGTAGCGCATGGCCGCGTCGTAGATCGACATCGTGTCCTGCGACGGGAAGTGGCGCGTGACGCCGCCCTCGATGTCAGGCGTGATCTTGTTGCGGATGCGGATGTTGGCGAAGGTGCCGCGCATCATGACTTCGTGGTGGCCGCGGCGGGCGCCGTAGCTGTTGAAGTCCAGCGCATCGACGCCGCGGTTGGTCAGCCAGGCGCCGGCGGGCGAGGTCTTCTTGATCGAACCGGCCGGGCTGATGTGGTCGGTGGTGATCGAGTCGCCGAAGATGGCCAGCACGCGGGCCTCAACGATGTCGGTGACCGGCGTCGGCTCCATCGACAGGCCCTCGAAATACGGAGGGTTGGCGACATAGGTCGAGCTGTCGTCCCAGGCGTAGGTCTGGCCGCCCTCGACCTTGATGCCCTGCCAGTGCTTGTCGCCCTTGAAGACGTCGGCATAGCGTTTGGCGAACATGGCCGGGGTGACGCATTTCTTCTGGATGTCGGCGATCTCTTTCGAGGTCGGCCAGACGTCCTTCAGGAACACGTCCTTGCCCTTCTTGTCCTGGCCGATCGGATCCTTGGAGATGTCGATCCGCATCGAGCCGGCGAGAGCGTAGGCGACGACCAGCGGCGGCGAGGCCAGGTAGTTGGCTTGGACGTCGGGGTTCACCCGGCCTTCGAAGTTGCGGTTGCCCGACAGCACCGAGGCGCCGACGAGGCCGTTGTCGTTGATAGCCTTGGAGATGCTGTCCGACAGCGGGCCCGAGTTGCCGATGCAGGTGGTGCAGCCGTAGCCGACCAGGTTGAAGCCCATGGCGTCCAGATCGGCCTGCAGGCCGGCGGCGGTCAGATAATCGGTGACCACCTGCGAGCCGGGGGCCAGCGAGGTCTTGACCCAGGGCTTGACCGACAGGCCCAGCTTCTTCGCCTTGCGCGCCACCAGGCCGGCGGCGATCAGGACCGACGGGTTGGAGGTGTTGGTGCAGGAGGTGATGGCGGCGATGACGACGTCGCCGTCTCCGAGGTCGAACTTCTCACCCTCGACCTTGACGCGCGGGGCGTCGACCGGGCGGTTGAAGACTTCGGTCAGGGCGGTTTCGAAGGCGGGGGCGGCCACGGTCAGTTCGACCTTGTCCTGCGGGCGTTTCGGACCGGCGATCGACGGTACGACCGAAGACATGTCCAGTTCGAGGATGTCCGAGAACACCGGGTCTTCCGAGGTCTCGTCGATCCACAGGCCTTGCGCCTTGGCGTAGGCTTCCACGAGGGCGACGCGCGCCTTGTCGCGGCCGGTGGCGGTCAGATAGCCGATGGTCGCCGCCGAGACGGGGAAGAAGCCGCAGGTGGCGCCGTATTCCGGAGCCATGTTGGCGATGGTGGCCTGGTCCTCGATGGTCAGGCTGATGACGCCGGGGCCGAAGAATTCGACGAACTTGCCGACCACGCCCTTCTTGCGCAGCATCTGGGTGACGGTCAGGACCAGGTCGGTGGCCGTCGCGCCTTCCGGCAGGGTGCCGGTCAGGCGGAAGCCGACGACTTCCGGGATCAGCATGGGGATGGGCTGGCCCAGCATGGCCGCCTCGGCCTCGATGCCGCCGACGCCCCAGCCCAGAACGGCCAGGCCGTTGATCATGGTGGTGTGGCTGTCGGTGCCGACCACGGTGTCGGGATAGGCGACGGTCGCCTTGCCCTCTGCCACGGTCCAGACGGTCTGGGCCAGGTTCTCCAGGTTCACCTGGTGGCAGATGCCGGTGCCGGGGGGCACGACGCGGAAATTGTTGAAGGCCGACGAGCCCCAGCGCAGGAATTTGTAGCGCTCGATGTTGCGCTCATATTCGCGCTCGACGTTCTGGTTGAAGGCGCCGGGTGTGCCGAAATGGTCGACCATGACCGAGTGGTCGATGACCAGATCAACGGGGTTCAGCGGATTGATCTTCGAGGCGTCGGCGCCGAGGGCCGACATGGCGTCGCGCATGGCGGCCAGGTCGACGACGGCGGGAACGCCGGTGAAGTCCTGCATCAGGACGCGGGCCGGGCGGAAGGCGATCTCGTGCTCGACCGAGCCCTTGTTCTCGATCCAGGCGGCGACGGCTTTCAGGTCGGCTTCGCTGACGGAAACACCGTCCTCGTTGCGCAGCAGGTTCTCCAGCAGCACCTTCATCGAGCGCGGCAGGCGGGAAATCCCGGTCAGGCCGGCTTCCTCAGCGGCCGGAAGGCTGTAATAGGCGTATTTCTTGCGCCCGACCGTGATGTCCCGGCGGGTCTTGAGGCTGTCGACTGACGGCATGGAGAGGCTTCCTCTGGTTCACGCCGCCCGACAATCCGGTTGCACGAACGCGCGGTCGACGGCGGGGCACACAGGTCCCCGACGCGCGCGGCGAACGCCTGCTGCGGCGGGGCCGGATATAACGAGCGTTGCGGGTCGCGTCCATGTATCCACGATGGAAGCAGGGTCATTGAGAAGGGTTCGCAACTGGAGGGGGCGCGGATGATTTCCGTCACGTCCCTCACGGTCTCCCGCGGCGAACGCGTCCTGTTCCGTGACCTGTCTTTCCAGATCGCCTCCGGCGAGGCCGTGGCCCTGACCGGGGCCAATGGCGCGGGCAAGACCACCCTGTTGCGCACCCTGGCCGGCTTCATCCGCCCGGACGCCGGGACGGTCGCCTTCGCCGACATCGAACCGGCGCAGGCCCGGGCGAGCCACATCCACTGGCTGGGTCATCTGGACGGCCTCAAGACCGGCCGCCGGGCGCGCGAGGAGCTGGACTTCCACGCCCGCTGGGCCGGGGCCGAGGCGGACGGAATCGCGGCCGCCATAGACGTGCTGGCACTGGAGCCCCTGCTCGATCTCGAAGTGCGCAAGCTGTCGGCCGGTCAGCGCCGCCGTCTGGCCTTCGCCCGGCTGGTCGCCGCGCCGCGCCCGTTGTGGCTGCTGGACGAGCCTTTCGCCCCGCTGGACGCCCGGTGGCGGGCCGCCCTCGGCCTGCTGATGCAGACCCATCTGGACAAGGGGGGCGCCATTCTCGCCGCGGTCCATGATCCGTTGCCCGTCGCGGCGCGGGCGCTCGACATCGGGGCCGGACGATGAAGGCGCTGATGGTCCTTTTCCGGCGCGAGCTGGCGCTGGCCTGGTCCGGCGGCGGCGGGCCCCTGCTGGCCTGCGCCTTCTTCCTGTGCCTGACGGTGCTCATTCCACTGGCGGCCGGCGGCGACCCGGCGGGCCTGAGGCCGATCGCGGGCGGCATCGCCTGGCTGGCCCTGGCCCTGTCGTCGATCCTGTCGCTGGAGCGGCTGTTCGAGCGCGATCTGGAAGACGGTGCGCTGGACCTGATCGCCCTCGGCCCCGTGCCGCTGGAACTGGTGGTCCTGACCAAGGCCAAGGCCCAGTGGCTGGCGGTCGGCGTGCCGCTGGCCCTGACCGCACCGATTGCGGCGATCACCCTGGGCCTGCCGACGTCGCTGGCCGGGCTGGTCGGCCTGTCCGCCCTGATCGGTTCGCTCGGCTTCGCCCTGACCGGCGCGCTCGGCGCGGCGCTGGCGCTGGGCTCAAAGCGCGGCGGCCTGTTGATCGCGGTGGTCGTCCTTCCGCTGTTCATTCCGCCGGTGGTGTTCGGGGCGGGGGCGCTGGAGCGGGCCG
Source organism: Aquidulcibacter paucihalophilus (assembly GCA_030285985.1). Classification (NCBI taxonomy): domain Bacteria; kingdom Pseudomonadati; phylum Pseudomonadota; class Alphaproteobacteria; order Caulobacterales; family Caulobacteraceae; genus Aquidulcibacter; species Aquidulcibacter paucihalophilus. The sequence continues at coordinate 377,507 of CP127384.1, read as the reverse complement.
TCAACGGACTCGACCCGGCCCCGGCACTGGCCTTCCTGGGCGCTTATGTACTGTTCGCGGCCGTGGTCACGCCGTTTGCGGGGGCGGCGGCCGTCCGCAACGCGCAGGGGTGAATCCGGCCGCGCGAAGCGCCCTTCAACCCCTTGGCGGCGCAGGTTCATCACAACGGACACAACGCTCTCACAGCGGGCACGACGGGACCGGAGCCTGACGAAATCCCGCAGTGTTCGTCGTGACCTCGTTGTATCCGTTGTGATGAACCTGCGCGTTCGAAGCCCGTTGCGCTTCGCGCGATCGGCCTCGCCGGTCAGGCCTTCTTGACGAACTCCACGCGCAGAACCAGCCCGCGGACCTTGTCGACATTGGCTTCGATCTCGTCGGTGTCACCGGTCAGGCGGATGTTCTTGACGAGGGTCCCGCGCTTCAGGGTCACCCCGCCCGAGCCCTTGACCTTCAGGTCCTTGATCAGGGTCACGCTGTCGCCGTCGGCCAGGATGTTGCCGTTGGAGTCCTTGGTCACGTCGTCGGTCATGTCCGGGTCTTTCGGGTCGGGAGGAAGCGTGGCCTTAGCACACTGCCTGCGTCCTCGCGCCACCCGGTGAAGTCCGTATATGGCGCGCGCCGTTCCGGGCCGCTAAGACGTCGACGATGTTCGGCCTCGCCAATCCCGACCGCTTCCTGCGCTTCACCCGCCCGCTGACGCCGGTGGTGTGGGGGGTGGCCGTCGTGCTGCTGGCCGTCGGGACCTGGTTCAGCTTCATCGCGCCCGAGGACTATCAGCAGGGCGACACGGTGCGGATCATGTTCGTGCATGTGCCCGCGGCCTCGGTCGGGCTGATGATCTATGGCGCGCTCGGTGTTTCCAGCTTCTTCGCCCTGGTGTTCCGCCATCCGCTGGCCGACGCCGCCGCCCGCGCCGCCGCCCTGCCCGGTGCCGCCTACACTGCCCTGGCGCTGGTGACCGGCAGCCTGTGGGGCAAGCCGATGTGGGGGGCCTGGTGGGCGTGGGGCGACGCGCGGCTGATGTCGGTGCTGATCCTGTTCCTGTTCTACCTCGGCTATATGGCGCTAAGGGCCTCGATCGATGACGAGGCCAAGGCCGCGCGCGCTGCCGCCGTGCTGGGCCTAGTCGGGCTGATCAACCTGCCGATCGTCAAATTCTCGGTCGACTGGTGGAACACCCTGCACCAGCCGGCGTCGCTGATGCGGGCCGACGGGCCGTCGATGTCCGCCGTCTTCCTGACGCCCCTGCTGCTGATGATGGCGGCTTACGGGGCGCTGTTCCTGGCCATCTGGCTGACCTCGATCCGGACCGAGATCGTGCGCCGCCGCGTGGTGTCGATCCGCGCCCGCAGGGCGCTGGAGGCCTGATGATGCTCGACCTCGACATGGGCCGCTACGCCGCCTTCGTCTGGCCCGCCTGGGGCCTGAGCGCGATCGTCCTCGCCGCGCTCGCCGCCCGTGCCCTGATCGCGGCCCGCCGCTGGTCGGCCGAGCTGAAGCGGCTCGAGGACGAGCCGGACCGCGCTCAAGTAGTGCGAAGCACGGTAGCGCACCCGGAATGAGCCGCTGGCTGTCCGTCGTCCCGCTGATCGTCCTCGTGGCGCTGGCGGCCCTGTTCATCGGCTGGTCGCTGAAGCGCGATCCGTCGATCAAGCCCGACGCCATCGTCGGCCAGCCCATCCCCGAGACCGTCCTGCCCCTGCTGACGGGCGACCAGCCCGGTCCCGGCCATCTGGACCTGAAGACCGCCGGCGTCGGCAAGCCGATGCTGGTCAATGTTTTCGCCAGCTGGTGCGCGCCCTGCCGCGCCGAACATCCGGCCCTGATGGCCCTCAAGGCGCGCGGCGTGGCCGTAGTCGGCGTGGCCTGGAAGGACGACCCCGTCGCCACCCGCGCCTTCCTTGACGAGCTGGGCGACCCCTATGCCATGGTGCTGGTCGACCGCGACGGACGCGCCGGCCTCGACCTGGGCATCAGCGGCGCCCCCGAGACCTTCGCCGTCAACGCCATGGGCAAGGTCGTCGCCAAATCGTCCGGTCCGCTGCTCGACGCCGCCGAGATCGAGCGTCTGGTCGCGGCCATACAGGCGCCGGCCCGGCCGCTGCCCACCGCCACGCCGCGCACGCCGGCGCGTTAACCTCTTTCCGACGGTTTTCGTTAACCCTGTCGGCATGAGCGCGATTCGACCCAATCTGCCGTCCTTCCCGACACCCCTGCAGCCCGCACAGGCTCCGGCGCGCGCCGCGCGGTCGGACTTCTTCAAGGCCGCGCTGGACGCCGTCCAGACAGGCGGGGCGGAGCCGGTCGTCCGCGCCGCGGCGCCGGCGTCTGCCGGCACAGCCCGGGAAGACCAGCCCCCGCGCCCCGGGGCCCTGCTGGACATCCGCGTCTGATCATCCCCCGCGACGTTCGGCCTTCACGCGAAAATGAGCGGCGCGTTTTCGCCCACCGTGATTAACCTCTCCACCATGCGCGCGAGGGGCTGGATCATCCCTGCGGCGGCCCTGGCGGCCGCCCTTGTCGCGGCGGGGTCTGTGGCCCAGCCGTCGTCGGCCCGCGCCGCCCGAGAAACCGCGCCCCCGCCCGAGCCCGTGGTCATCGAACTGTTTACCGCCCAGGGCTGCGCCGGCTGTCCCGAGGCCAATGCGCGGTTCGAGTCGGTCGCGGCCGAGCCCGGCGTCATCGCCCTGACCTACGCCGTCGACTACTGGGACTATCTGGGCTGGCAGGACACCTTCGCCCGTCCGGAATTCGCCCAGCGCCAGCGCGCCTACCGCAAGCCGCTGAGACTGCGCAATGTGTCCACGCCCCAGGTGGTGATCGATGGCCGTCGTCAGGTCGTGGGGGCCCAGGCACCCGCCCTGCAGAGCGCCATCGACGAGGAGGCCGCGCGCCGGGTGTTTCCGCCGGAGATCGAATTCCGCACCGGCGGCGAGCGTGTCGGGGTCGGCTCCGGCCGCGTCCCCTCCGGCGGTGCCGAGGTCGTGGCGGTGACCTTCACACCCGGTCCGCAGGAGGTCGTCATCGCCCGCGGCGACAATCGCGGGCGCACGGTGCGGCACATGAATGTCGTGCGCTCGGTCCGGACGCTCGGGGAGTGGACCGGACGGCCCGCCCTCTACGCTCTGCCCGGCACCAGCGAGCCCGGTCAGGCCGTCGCCATTCTCGTCCAGGCGAAGGACGACCGCCGCATCCTGAACGCGGCCGTTCTGGCCCCGCGCTGAACCTCCGGACCGGCGCTGTCAGCTTCCGTCAGTATCCCTGTTCTCCCAAAGCCCCGGACAGTGCATGATTGGCCTGCAGTCCGTGGGCCGGACAGCGGGCGGGAACGGTGATGCGTATCGGCGGACGGACATGGATCGGTGCGGGCCTGGCGATCAGCCTGCTGTTCGGCTGCGCCGCCGTGGCGACAGCGGCGCAGGACGAAGGCTCGATGACCCCGGCCGCGCGCGGCGTGACCCAGGTCCTGACCGCCGCCGAACTGGCCGCCTGGGGCCGTGCCCGCAATGACGCCGGGGCCCTGATCATGGCGGCGCGGCTGCTGGCCGAGGTGCCGCTGCGCCAGACCGACGGCGAGATTCCCTTCCTGACCGCGACCAGCCTTCTGGACGAAGCGGCGGCCATGGCGGGCGACAATCCCGGCGTGGTCGACGCCATAGACCGGCTGCGCGACCCCCTGACCCGCGGGGTGCGTTCCTCGACCTTCGGGAACGGACCGGTGTTGACGGTGAAATCGCTTCAGGCCCGCGAAAGCTGGGCCTTCGCGGTCGAGGCGCGCGGGGGCGAGATCCTGCGGGTCGCGGCCATCGGCGACGGCGACACCAACATCGACCTGACCGTGCGCGATGCGCGGGGCGCCGTGGTGTGCCGCGACGGCTTCGGCGACCACTATCCGGTCTGCACCGTCTCGCCGCGGGCGGGCGGGCAGATGCAGGTCGACATCGTCAACCGTGGCGCGGTCTGGACCCGGGTCCAGGTCCTGAGCAACTGAGGCATGAACGGATGATCGCAGCCGGATTCGCAAGGTCTGTGGCCGCGGTCGCCGCAATCGCCGCCCTGCTCGCTGCCGGCCCCGCACCCGCGCGCCAGGACTCCCCCGCCGCCCTGCGCGCAGAGGCTTATGAGGCGGCGCAATGGGCCATCGCTTCCGACGCCGCCGACGCGTTGGCGCGGGTCTCGGCCCGTTTCGCCCAGGGCGACGATGCGCTGGGGCGGCTGGCGGAGGAGCGCGAGGAGCTGATCGAACGCCGCGACCGTCTGGAGCGTGAACTGGAGCGGCTCTACGCATCGGAGGACGCCGAGGCGCTGGCCAACCGGACCCGCACCCGCGCGGTCTGGGAGGCGACCGTCGAACGACTGCAGACCGTCGACGCCGACATCGACGCCCGGTTCCCCGCCTATTCCGAACTGACCAGCCCGCGCGCCCTGTCGATCGCGGAGACCCAGGCCCTGCTCGGTCCGGACGAGGGCCTGCTGCTCGTGCTGGTCAATCCAGAGGCGACCTATGTCTGGGGCGTTTCGCGCGAGCGGGTCGAATGGGCCCGGGCGGACAATCTCGGTGACGCGGCCATGACCGCGGCCGTGAACCGGCTGCGCACCTCCCTGACCAGCGCCGGCACCGTGCGCGGCGGGCAGGACGTCGACCCGCTGCTGTTCGCCGGCCCGCAGGCGACACCATTCGACCGCGCCACGGCACATCATCTGTACACGGAGCTTATCCAGCCCGTTGAGGCCGCCTTCGCCGGCAAGAAGACCCTGATCTCGGTCGTCACGGGTGCGCTGACCGCCCTGCCCCTGTCGGTATTGACGACCGCCGCACCGTCCGGTTCCGACGCCGCGCCCGAGGCCCTGGCCGCCACGCCCTGGCTGATCGACCGCTACGCCCTCGCCACCCTGCCCTCGGTGTCCAGCCTTGAAGCCCTTCGTTGCCATCTGGTCGCCGACCCGGCCCAGCGCAGCGCCGGCTGCGCGCCGCGTCGCGGAGCCGTGGTGCGGCGGGCCGAGGCCGGCGGCGCCCGCCTGCAGCTCGCCGCCTTCGGCGCGCCCCTGCTGACCGGCGAGCCGACGAACGCCACCCGCGGCTCGCCCGCCGCCGACGACGTCATGGGCGAGGGCCGGCTGGCCGATGTCGGCAAACTGCGCGCCCTGCCCGCCCTGCCCGGCTCGAAACTGGAGCTGGAGACGCTGAAGACCCGCTACCCTGACGCCGTCGTGAGGATCGGGCCCGAGGCGACGGAGCACGCCGTGCGCGCCGACGACGCCGACGCCCTGTCGCGGGCGCGGTTCGTGGTCTTCTCGACCCACGGCCTGATGGCCGGATCCGCCGCCGCCGAGCCCGGACTGGTGATGACCCCGCCCGATCAGGCCACCGAGGCCGACGACGGCTATCTGAGCGCCTCGGAAGCCGCCCAGTTGAAACTCAACGCCGAGTTCGTGGTGCTCTCGGCCTGCAACACCGCAGCGTCAGACGGGCGGCCCGGCGGCGAGGGCCTTTCGGGGCTGGCGCGGGCCTTCTTCTACGCCGGGGCGCGGTCGGTGATGGTGTCGCACTGGGAGGTTTCGGACGCCGCCACGACGACCCTGATCACCTCCGCCTTCGCCGATCTGGACGGAGAGGGCGCGCGTGATCCCGGCGTCCGCGCCCGGGCCCTGCAGGCAGGCATCCGGGCCGTCCGCGCCGAACGCCGCTGGGCCCATCCAGCCTACTGGGCGGCGTTCACCCTGGTGGGCGAACCGGGTTAGGAGATCAGGGATTGAGGTTTGGGGCCTGGGGCTTGGAAACCATGATGCCCAACAGGCCGCGGAGTCCCCATCTTCCCAAGACCTAGGACCCAAGGCCCAAGCCCTCGTCAGGCCCCTGCCTTCTCCGCAAAGTTCAGCGCCCCTGCGGCCAGCATCGGCACCTGCGCCGCCATGGTCCGGGCGTGGGCCGAGGCCGCCGTCCCGTCCCGCACGCGCCCGGCGATGCCCTGGCAGATGGCGGCCAGCCGGAACAGGTTGTAGGCGAACAGCCAGTCCAGATTGGCCGGCGTCGTCCCGGTCAGGCGGGCATAGCGTTCGACCGTATCGGCGACCGACGGAATGCCCAGCGCCTCGAGATCGGCACCGGCGAGGCCGTTTCGCGCCGTCGCAGGGATCACCCAGGCAATCAGCAGATAGGAAAAATCCGCCATCGGATCGCCCAGCGTCGACAGCTCCCAGTCCAGCACGGCGCGGACCTGCGGCCCGTCCGGGGCGAGGATCAGATTGTCGAGACGGAAGTCGCCGTGGACGATCCGCGTCGGTCCGTCCGGCGGCAGGGTCGCGGGCAGGAATTCGATCAGCCGGTCCATGGCCGGGATCGGATCGATCTCGGAGGCGCGGTACTGTTTGGTCCAGCGACCGACCTGACGCTCGAAATAGTTGCCGGGCCGTCCGTAGTCGGACAGTCCGATGGCTGCCGGGTCGAAGGCGTGGAGTGCCGCCAGGGTGTCGACCTGGCTGTCGTAGATGGCGCGGCGCTGGGCCGGCTCCAGGCCCGGCAGTTTCAGATCCCAGAGCACCCGGCCCTCGACCTTGTCCATGACGTAGAACATTGACCCGATGACGCCGTCGTCGGTGCACAACGCATACGGCCGGGCGACCGGATAGCCCTGGGCATGCAGGGCCGAGATGACGGTGAACTCGCGATCGACCGCATGGGCGCTGGGCAGGAGCGTCCCGGGCGGCTTGCGGCGCAGGACATAGGCGTGTCCGGGCGTGACGAGTTCATAGGTCGGATTCGACTGGCCGCCCTTGAACTGGCGCACGGTCAGCGGGCCGGCGTAGCCCTCGACATGGGCCGTCAACCAGCGATCCAGCGCCGCCTCGTCGAGCGCATAGCGGGGGTCCACCTCCCGGGTGCCGGAAAAGGTTGATTGTGCGTCTTCGGGGGCGGTCTGGGTCATGCGTCTTCCGGGTGAGCGGCGATGATGGCCGCGCGGACCGCGCTGCGCCAGCCCCTGAGCAACCGTTCACGCTCTTCCGGTGCCATTCGGGGCGCCCAGCGGGCCGGTGCCTCGACCGGATGGTCCTCCAGATCGCCGATCAGGCCGACGCCCAGCGCCGCCAGCTTCGCCGCACCCAGCGCCGTCATCTCCTGAAACGCCGGGCGTTCGACCACGACGTCGCAGATGTCCGCCACGAACTGCATGGCGAAGGCGTTGGCGGTGACGCCACCGTCGACCTTGAGCACCTTGAGCTTCGGTGCCCCGTCCTTCGCCAGGGCGTCGAGCAGGTCGCGGGTCTGGTAGGCCAGCGATTCGAGCGCCGCCCGCACCATCTGGGCCGGGCCGCTGTCGCGGGTCAGGCCAATGATGGTCCCGCGCGCCTCCGGCTCCCACCAGGGCGCGCCGAGGCCGGTGAAGCCGGGCACCAGATAGACGCCGCCGTTGTCCTTCAGGCTCATGGCCATGGCTTCGGACTGGCGCGACTCAGTGATGACCTTCAGCCCGTCGCGGAGCCACTGGATGGCCGAGCCGGCCGAGAAGATGGAGCCCTCCAGCGCCCAGGCAACGTCGTCTCCGACCGCATAGCCCATCGTGCCCAGCAGGCGGCTGGTCGAGCCGACCGGTTCCGCCCCGACATTGGCGACCAGGAAGGCCCCCGTGCCATAGGTGATCTTGGCGTCCCCGGCCTTGAGCGCGCCGTGGCCGACCAGGGCCGCCTGCTGGTCGCCGGCCGCGCCATGAATCGGCAGGGCCGCGCCGAACAGGGTCGGATCGCAGTCGCCGAACGGGTCGGCGCAGCCGCGGATCTCAGGCAGGACCGCCATCGGGACGTTGAACAGGTCCGCGAGATCGGAACGCCACCGACGCGTCGACAGGTCCATCAGCGAGGTGCGGCTGGCGTTGGTGGCATCAGTGACATGGCTGGCCCCGCCGGTCAGCTTCCAGATCAGCCAGCATTCGATGGTGCCGACCTTGACCTCCCCCGTCTCCGCCCGCGCGCGTGCGCCTGGAACGGCGTCCAGCAGCCAGGCGAATTTGGAGGCAGAGAAATAGGGGTCGAGGATCAGGCCGGTCGCCGCCTGGACCATGGGCTCATGACCGGCGGCGGCCAGCTTGCCGGTGACATCCGCCGTGCGCCGGTCCTGCCAGACGATGGCGCGATGCAGGGGCTGGCCCGTGGCGACGTCCCACAGGACCGAAGTCTCGCGCTGGTTGGTGATGCCGATGGCGGCGAACCGGCCGACGCCGCCCGCCTTGCGGATCACCTCGCGGCAGGTCTGCAGGGTCGCGGACCAGATCTCGGCCGCGTCATGCTCGACCCAGCCGGGCTGCGGAAAATGCTGCTCCAGCTCGATCTGGCTGACGGCGACTGGCCGCAGACCGCCCTCGGGTGCCGCCTCAAAGGCGATGGCCCGGGTCGAGGTCGTGCCCTGGTCGATGGCGAGGATCAGGCTCTTCATCCGGTCAGGTTAGAGCGCCCTTCCGCAGACTCAACCGGTCATCGCTGCCGTCGCGGCGAAGCCGTAACTCGTGAGCCGGAGACGCGCAGTCGAGGTTCATCACAACGAACACAACGAGGCACGACGGACACAACGGTATGGGATTTCGGCGCAGGCCCCGTCGTGTCCTTTGTGGATTCTTCGTTGTGTTCGTTGTGATGAACCAGCCGGCCTTCAAAGCCGGCTTCGCCGGGAGGAAATCACGCGGTATGAGTCTCCCATGCATACCGCCTCCTTTGCCGGCGTCCGCGACGCCGCCCGCCAGATCGCCGGCCAGGCCGTGCGCACGCCCCTGATCGAGAGCCCGGCGCTGAATGCGCTGACCGGCGGCCGGATCCTGCTGAAGGCCGAGAACCTGCAACGCGCCGGGGCCTTCAAATTCCGCGGGGCCTGGAACCGGATCAGCCGGCTGACGGATGAGGAAAAGGCGCGCGGCGTCGTCGCCTATTCCTCGGGCAACCACGCCCAGGCCGTGGCCTGCGCCGCGAAGATGCTCGGCATCGAGGCGATCATCGTCATGCCCGCCGACAGTCCGAAGGTGAAGGTCGAGGGCGTCATCGACTTCGGCGGCGAGGTGCGGATGTACGACCGCTATACCGAGAGCCGCGAGGCCATCGGCGAGGAGATCGCGGCGTCGAAGGGCTCCATCCTCGTCCGCCCGTTCGACGACCCCTTCGTCATCGAGGGCCAGGGCACCATCGGGCTGGAGATCATGGAACAGGCCGACGGCCTGATCGACCAGCTGGTCTGCGGTGCCTCGGGCGGCGGTCTGATCGCGGGGATCAATCTGGCCATGGAGGCCCTGTCGCCGGACAGTCCGGTGATCGCCGTCGAGCCGCACCACTACAACGACATGCAGCGGTCGATCGCCGCGAACGACCGGCTGACCTATGCGCCGGCGCCGGGCACCATCTGCGACGCCCTGATGACCGACCGGCCGGGCGAGCTGACCTTCCCCATCAACCGCCGCGTCGACCGGGTCGAGACCGTGTCGGACGCCGAGGTGGCGGAGGCCGTGCGCTACGCCTTCAAGGTGCTGAAACAGGTGGTCGAGCCGGGCGGCGCAGTGTCGCTGGCCGCGATTCTGGCGGGCAGGATCGAGACACGCGATCGCACCACCGCCGTCATCCTGTCGGGCGGCAATGTCGACCCGGCCCTGTTCGCCGCCATCATCGAAGACCGTTTCACGCCCATCCCCTGAAGGAGCCGACCGCATGAGCCGCACCGAACGCACAGGCGCCCCCACCCCCGTCGCCGATCTGGCCGGCCTGATCGGTCAGGAGATCGGCGTCAGCCGCTGGATCACCGTCGACCAGGCCCGGATCGACGCCTTCGCCGAGATCACCGAGGACCGTCAGTTCATCCACATCGATCCGGTGGCGGCGGCGCAGACCCCGTTCGGCGGCACCATCGCCCACGGCTTCCTGACGCTGAGCCTGCTGTCGGCCATGACCTATGACGCCGTGCCGCCGCTGGAGGGCGTGGTGATGGGGGTCAACTACGGCTTCGACAAACTGCGCTTCCTCGCGCCGGTGCCGGCAGGTTCCAACGTCCGGGGCCGGTTCAAACTCCTGTCCGCCGAGGACAAGGGTGGCGGACGCTGGCTGCTGAAGCACGAGGTCACGGTCGAGATCGAGGGCGCGGACAAGCCGGCCCTGATCGCGGAATGGCTGGGGATGCAGGTGGTGGGCGCGGCCTGAATGGCGACCTTGCGGCATGAGGGACGCGAATACGCCGATGGCCTGTGCTTTGGCAGGGTGACACTGGACGGCACCGCCCAGATGGAACGGATCAGTGGGCCCGGCACGCTGCTTTATGTCGTCTACGCCTCGACCCAGGACGAAGCGATGCAGGCCCACTACGACCGTCAGGGCTGGGGGCAGTATGCGCCCGTCCCCGGCATCACGGACGTGACCTATGACCTCGCCGCGCTATCGCAGCAGCTAAAAGACTATCCTGGCGACGACGAGCTTCGGCGCCTGAACGGCCTTTAGCCCTCCCCCAGACACCTCAGCGCCACTTCCAGGTTCCTCAGCCCGTCCTCGCCCGTGACCGCCGGCGGCTCGCCGGTGCGGATCGCGTGGGCGAACGCCTCCAGCTCCTTCTTCAGCGGCTCGGCGGGCCAGCTGTTGACGGCGCGGGTCTGGTAGGAACCATCGGGCTGCTGGCCGAAATACTCCGTCACCTGACGGGTGATCAGGTCGGCGACGACGAATTTGTTGGCCGTGGCGACCTGCAGGGTGCGGACCTTGTAGGGCGTGACCCAGTTGGTGGTGATGTGGGCGATGGTCCCATTGGCCAGCCGGAACTGCAGCAGGGCCGTGTCCTCGCGCTCGGCCTTGGTGCGGGCCAGCTGGGGCTGGACCTCGGTGATCTCGGAACCCGTCAGGTGACGGATGATGTCGATGTCGTGGACCGCCAGATCGATGACCACCCCGACCTCGCCCATGCGCGGCGGGAAGGGGCCGACGCGGGTGATCTGGATCGAGATGATGTCGTCGCCGTCAATGGCGCGCTTCACGGCCTCGACCGCCGGGTTGAACCGCTCGACCTGACCGACCATCAGAACCCGGCTGTTGGCCTTGGCGGCGTCGATCATCCGCTGGGCGTCGGCGACGGTGGCCGCGATCGGCTTTTCGACCAGCACATGCACCCCGGCTTCCAGCAGGGCGACGCCGAGTTCGGCGTGGTGCCGGTTGGGCGTGGCGACCACGGCGGCGTCCAGACCGGCGGCGACGAAGTCGGCGGCCGTGGTGAAGGCCTTCGCCCCATACAGGGCCGCGACCCCGTCGGCCGTGGCGGCGTCGGGATCGAAGACGGCGGTCAGGTCGAAGTCACGGATGTCGGACAGGACGCGCGCGTGGTTGCGCCCCATGACGCCGACGCCGGCGACGCCGACCTTGAGCGGGGGAAGGTGCTGGGTCATGCGCGATCCTTAGCGGAAGCTGGCGACCGCGGCGATGATCCTGTCCTGGGTCGCCTCATCGAGATCGGCGTGCATCGGCAGGCTGATGACCCGCTCCATCAGCCGCTCGGTGACCGGCAGGCTGCCAGGCCCGCTGGAGAACCGGGCATAGGCGGGCTGCAGGTGCATGGGGACGGGATAGTAGACCGCCGTGGGCACGCCCTGGTCCTTCAGATGCGCGGCCAGGCCGTCGCGGTTCTCGTGCTCGATCGTGTACTGGGCCCAGATCGAAACCCCGCCGTCGATCACGGTGGGCACGCTGGCGACATGGGGTGCCAGACCTTCGGCATAGCGGTCCGCCGCGCGATTGCGCCACTCGATCTCCTGGCCGAAGACCTTCAGCTTCTCGATCAGGACCGCGGCCTGGATGGTATCGAGCCGGCTGTTCATGCCGATCCGCATGGCCAGGTATTTGGGGTCGTGGGCGAACGTCTCGCCGGGCTTCATGTCCTTGGCGACGACCTTGCCGTGGACCCGCAGCGAGTCCATTTCCTGGGCGAGATCCTCATCATCGGTCAGCACCGCCCCGCCGTCGCCGTAGCAGCCCAGCGGCTTGGCCGGGAAGAAGCTGGTGGTGGTGATGTCGGCCCATTTGATGGGATGGTCGCCATTGAGGGTACAGCCGAAGCCCTGGGCCGAATCGGCGATCAGCTTGAGGCCGTAGCGGTCACAGATGGCCCGGATGGCCGGATAGTCGGCGGGCTGGCCGAACAGGTCGACGGCGATGACCACGCGCGGCTTCAGTCGGCCCTCCTTCAGGGTCGCCTCGATCGCCGCCTCGAGCTGGACCGGGTCCATGTTGAAGGTCCGGGAGTCCACATCCACAAACACCGGCGTGGCACCCAGCCACGGCACGACCTCGGCCGTCGCCGTAAAGGTGAAACTGGGACAGAAGACCGCATCGCCGGTGCGGATGCCCCAAGCGATCAGGGGCAGGATCAGGGCGTCGGTGCCGTTGGCGCAGCCGAGCGCGTGCTTCGCCTGGCCGAAGGCGGCCAGATCAGCCTCGAACTGGCGCACCTGCGGTCCCATGACCCAGGCACCGCCCACGACGGCTTCCTGCACGGCGGCCTCGATCCGGCCGTTGAGACGAAGGCGCTGGGCCTGAAGGTCGATGAAGGCGATGCTCATGTCGGGAATATCTCCGGGCGCGCGGCGTGACGGCGGCGGTCGACGCCGCTGCGGTTGCGGCCTCCTACCAAATCGGTCGCCTTAAAGCCAAATCACGCGCCGTCACTTCGCGTGACGGGTTGCAACGACCGTGTACGGCGCCGTATGCCCGGAAATCATGAATTCTGGCGTTCCCGCCGTCTTCCTCGATCGCGACGGCGTGCTGATCGAGGACACCGGCTATCCCCATCTGGAAGAACATCTGCGCCTCGTGGCAGGCGCGGCCGAGGCCGTGCGGCGGCTGAACCAGCTCGGCTATCTGTGCGTGATTGTGACCAACCAGTCGGGCGTCGCGCGCGGCCTGTTCTCCGAAGACCAGATGAAGGCCTTCAACGCCCTGATCGTCCGGAAGCTGGCCGCCAAGGGGGCGGTGATCGGTGCCGTCTACGCCTGCCCCTTCCACAGCGAGGGCCGGGTCGAGGCCTATATCCATCCCGACCATCCGGATCGGAAGCCCAACCCCGGCATGATCCTTCGGGCCATCGCCGACCACGGCATCGACCCGGCGAAAAGCTTCATGATCGGCGACCAGCCGTCGGACATGGAGGCCGCCCGCCGCGCCGGCGTGCCGGGTTTCCGCTTCGAGGGCGGCGACCTGTTCGATTTCGTCCGGGAACTGCTCGGTCACTGAAGAGCTGACACCCGCTGTCAGGTCACGTCGGGTGGGAATTCTTCCGCCCATGAAATAAGCTTGGCCGTCAGCCCTTGGAGCCCGTCATGACCCAGACCTTCGCCGAGCGCCGCTGGTCCAGTTCCGATGGCCTGAGCCTGTACGCCCGCGACTATGCCGCGACGTCCGGGACCGCGAAACTGCCGGTCATCGCCATCCACGGCCTGACCCGAAACTCCGCTGACTTCGATGCCATCGCCCCGCTGATCGCCCAGAGCGGCCGACGGGTCCTGGCCGTGGACATCCGGGGCCGCGGCCAGTCGGACCGGGCGCCGGATCCGATGACCTACCAGCCCGCGACCTATGCCCAGGACGTGCTGGCCCTGATGCGCGACCTCGGCATCGAGCGGGCGGTCTTCCTCGGCACCTCCATGGGCGGGCTGATCACCATGGCGCTCGCTGCCATCCGGTCGAAGGTCATCGCCGCCGCCATCATAAATGACGTCGGTCCCGAGGTGTCGCCCGTCGGCCTGGGCCGGATCGCCGCCTATGCCGGACAACCGGTCGAGATCAGCAACTGGGCCGATGCGGCGGCCTATGCCCGCAAGCTCAACGAAGTCGCCCTGCCGCACCTGTCGGACGCCGACTGGGACGCCTTCGCCCGTCGCACCTTCCGCATGGGCACCGAGGGCACGCCGATTCCGGATTATGACCCCGACATCATGGCCCCGATCCGGGCGGCCGGGGCCAAGGCCCTGGTCCCCAATCTGTGGCCCTTCTTCACCCGGCTCACCAAGGGTCGGCCGGTGCTGCTGGTGCGCGGCGAGACCTCGGATCTGCTCAGCCCCGAGATCATGGCCAAGATGCAGAAGCGCGCGCCGAAGATGGACGTCGTCGAGGTTCCCGGCGTCGGCCATGCACCCATGCTGGACGAACCCGAGGCCAAGGCGGCTATCTTTCCGTTCCTGAGCGAACTGCCCTGATAGGGAGGGCTTAGGGCGTAGGGCTTAGGGGTCGTCTCCAAGACCTAAGCCCTCAGTCCGGAACGTTGGCTTCCAGCTCACCCAGCCACACCCGGGCGGTCGCGTCAGAGGGCGCGCGCCAATCCCCACGCGGGCTCAGCGAGCCGCCGGTCACGACCTTGGGCCCGTTGGGCAGGGCCGAGCGCTTGAACTGGCTGGTCTGGAAGAAGCGGAACAGGAATTTCCGCAGCCAGTGTTTGATCGTGGGCAGGTCATAGGCCACCCGCTCGTCGTCCGGGGTGGCCGTCGGCCAGTGGCCCGTCGCCGCATCCGTCCAGGCCTGATGCGCCAGATACGCCACCTTCGACGGCTTCAGGCCGAAGCGGCTGATGTAGAAGAGGAAGAAGTCATTCAGCGCATAGGGGCCGACGGTCGCCTCGGTGGACTGCAGCTTGCCGTCGGTGCCGGCGGGGACCAGTTCGGGTGAAATCTCCGTGTCCAGAATGGCCTGCAGAATGTCCGCCGCCCCGCCCGTGTGCTCCTTCATCGCCACCCAGCGGATCAGATGCCGGATCAGGGTCTTCGCCACCCCGCCATTGACGTTGTAGTGGCTCATATGGTCGCCGACGCCATAGGTGCACCAGCCCAGGGCCAGCTCCGACAGGTCGCCGGTGCCCAGCACAAAGGCCCCGTTCTGGTTGGCGAGCCGGAACAGATAGTCCGTCCTCAGACCGGCCTGCACATTCTCGAAGGTGATGTCGTGCACCGGCTCGCCGCTGGCGAACGGGTGGCCGATGGCCTCCAGCATGGTCCGCGCGGTCGGCCGGATGTCGATCTCGGCCCCGGTGACGCCCAGCGCCTTCATCAGGGCCCAGGCGTTCGACTTCGTGCCGTCCGAGGTGGCGAAGCCGGGCATGGTCCAGGCGAGGATGCCGGTCCTCGGCAGGCCGAGCCGATCAAAGGCCCGGCAGGCGACCAGCAGGGCCTGGGTCGAATCCAGCCCGCCCGAGACGCCGATGACGAGCCGTTCGGCGCTCGTCGCCTTCATCCGGCGCATCAGCCCCTGCACCTGGATGTTGAAGGCCTCGTAGCAGTCCTGGTCCAGTCGGGCCGGATCGTCGGGGACGAAGGGGAAGCGGTCGAGGGGGCGGAGGAGGTCGCTGTCCGGCCCCGGTCCGGCCTCGAACGGCACGACCGTCGCCGGCTCGCCCTCCAGCCGCGCACAGTCGGCGAAGGTGCCGTTGCGCAGACGGTCCAGGCCGATTCGCTCGACGTCGATGTCGGCGACGGTCAGTTGGCTTTCCAGGGTGAAACGTTCGCCTTCAGCCAGTTTCGCGCCGAGCTCATGGATCGTCGCCTGCCCGTCCCACGCCAGGTCTGTTGTGCTCTCGCCCCAGCCGGAGGCCGTGAAGACATAGGCCGACAGGGTCCGCATCGACTGGCTGGCGCACAACACGGCCCGCTCGTCCGCCTTGCCGATGACGATGTTGGAGGCCGACAGGTTCAGCAGGATGCGAGCCCCGGCCAGCGCCGCGCGCGTCGAGGGCGGCTGCGGGGCCCAGAAATCCTCGCAGATCTCGGCGGCAAAGACGAAGCCCGGCCGATCGACCGCCTCGAAGATCAGGCCGGGGGCGAAATCAACCGACTCGCCGTCGAGAACGATCGTGTCCTCCGACCGGCTGGCGGCGGGGGCGAACCACCGCTTCTCATAATATTCCCGGTAGTTGGGTAGATAGGTCTTGGGTACGACGCCGAGCACGGCCCCCGAGCCGAGCACCACGGCGCAGTTGTACAAGGCGTCGCCGTTGCGAAGCGGGGCCCCGACCACGGCGATCACGCCCGCCTTGTCCGCCACCCCGGCCAGAACCGCGATCTGCCGCTCCACCTCGGCCAGCAGGGCGTCCTGCATCAGCAGGTCGTCGATGGCGTAGCCGCTCAGCGACAGCTCCGGGAACACGATCAGGTCCACGCCCCGTTCGCCCGCCTGCCGGATCAGGGCGACATGTTCTTCGGCATTGGCGGCGGGGTCGGCGGTGTGCACCACCGGCGTCGCGGCGGCCACGCGGACGAAGCCGTGGGTGCGGGGCGAATGGAACGGGTGGATCTTGGGCATCTTCATATCCGCTCATCCCGGCGAAAGCCGGGACCCAGTCCTGTCCAGCGTGACGCCGCTGGAGCGCGAGTTATGCTCATACAGGTCCAAACCGTTCATCCAAAGCACCGGGTCCCGGCTTTCGCCGGGATGAGCGGAAAAGGAATGCGGGTGACTGCGTTCGCAGGGTCCGCTAAGCCCGCTGCATGAACGACGCGCCGAAAAAGGGCTGGCTCTCACGCCTGACCGAGGGCCTCTCCCGCTCCTCGAAGCAGATGACCGAACAGGTCGTCGCGACCTTCATCAAGGAACCGCTGTCCGAAGCCGCGCTTGAGGGGCTGGAAGAGCATCTGCTGGAGAGCGATCTGGGGCCTGCGGCCACGGACCGGATCGTGGCCCGCTTCCGCGAGCTGCGCTTCGGCGCGGGCGCCAATGAGCGCGAGGTCAAGGAGGCGCTGGCCGAGGCCGTGACCGCCGAACTGGTCAACCACGAGGCCCGCTACGAACCGCTGAACGGTCCGCGACCGTTCGTCACCCTGTTCGTCGGGGTCAATGGTTCGGGCAAGACCACGACCCTGGGCAAGATCGCCGCCGACCTGACCGGCCAGGGGGCCAAGGTGATGATCGTCGCCTGCGACACCTTCCGCGCCGCGGCCCGCGAACAGCTGAAGGTCTGGGCCGAGCGCGCCGGGGCCTCTTTCGAGAGCCGCCGCGACGGCGCCGACCCCGCGGGTCTGGCCTTCGACGCCTATACCAGGGCGAAGGCCGAAGGCTACGACGTCGTCCTGATCGACACCGCCGGGCGGCTGCAGAACAAGTCCGCCCTGATGGACGAACTGCTGAAGATCGTGCGCGTGCTGAAGAAGATCGATCCGGAGGCCCCGCACGAGACCCTGCTGGTGCTCGACGCCACCGTCGGCCGCAACGCCCTCGCCCAGGAACAGATATTCGGCCGCACGGCCTATGTTTCCGGACTGGTCATGACCAAGCTGGACGGCACGGCACGGGGCGGCGTTCTGGTTCCCGTGGCCCAGGCCTCGGACGCCCCGATCAAGCTGATCGGCGTGGGCGAAGGCGTCGAGGACCTGCAACCGTTTGACGCGCGAGCCTTTTCAAGGCTGCTGGTGGGGCTTGAGGACTGACGCATGACTGACGCCCCCGCCCCGGAACCGACCGCCAGGAAGGAGTCCGGCCTGCGACAGGCCGTGGATTTCGGCGGCCTGCTGGCCTTCGGCCTCGCCTTCCTGGTGATGCGCCTGCGCGGCATGAGCGGCGACGACGCCCTCGTGCACGCGACCTGGTTCCTCGTCGCCGGCTCCGCCGTGGGCGTCGCGGTCGGGCTGATCGTCGAGAAGCGGCTGGCCCTGATGCCGCTGCTGGTCGGCGGTTTCGCCCTGGTCTTCGGCCTGCTGACCGTTCTGACCGGCGACGGCCTGTGGGTGAAGGTCAAGGTCACGGCGCTGAACCTGTCGCTGGCGGTCGCCCTGATCGGCGGTGTCCTGCTTCACAAACAGCCGCTGAAGGCCCTGCTGGGCACGGTCATCCCCATCAACGACCGAGCCTGGCGAACCCTGACCCTGCGCTACGGGATCTATTTTCTCGCCGTCGCCATCGTCAATGAACTGGTCCGCAGCGAAGCGCTGGTCGGCTGGGCCGCCGCGCAGATGGGACGCCAGGACGTCGATCCGGCTGACGTCTGGGTCAGCTTCCGCGGCGTTCTGTGGATCGCCTCCTCCGCCTTCGGCCTGTCGCAGATCCCGCTGATCATGCGCAACCTGACTTCGCCGGATGCGCCGGTCGATCCGATGGCTCCGGCGGAGCCCGACACCGCACCCTGAAATATCCGGACCGACGACGGACCGTTCGTCGTCAAACCGTAAAGCACCGCTGCTACGCATGGCCCATCGCGGCCGAAGGGATACGGTTCATGGTCAAGTCCGGGAACAAGCCGAAGCGCGGCGGCAGCCTCGCTGCGTCGCCCAGCCATCTGATGCACCGTGTGCTGCAGCTGGCGCTCGACATCTATTCAGAAGAAACCGGCCCCGACGGCCTGACCCAGCGTCAGTTCGCCGTGCTGGAGGCCGTGTCGCAGAAGTCCGGCCTGACCCAGACCGATCTGGTCCGAGCCACGGGGATCGACCGCTCGACCCTCGCTGACCTCGTCTCGCGCATGACGACCAAGGGCCTGCTGGACCGGGTGAAGTCGGCCGTCGACGCCCGCGCCAAGGCGGTCAGCCTGTCGGTAGCCGGCCAGGCTGCGCTGGACGCCGCCCGCCCGAAGGTCGAGGCCGCTGACAAACGCATCCTCGCCCTGCTGCCCAAGGCCAAGCGCGACGGCTTCCTGGACCTGCTGGCCGAACTGGCCGGCGAGGCCGACGCAGCCCCGGACAAGGCCAAGGCCGAGGCCCGCGCGGCCAAGAAGGCCGCGCGCGACGCGAAGAAGCTGGCCAAGAAGGCGGCCAAACCGGCCAAGGTGAAGGCCGAGAAACCGGCCAAGGCTCCCAAGGCCGAAAAGCCCGCCAAGCCGAAAAAAGCCAAGGTCGTCGAGCCGGCTTAGCCCCCGCTATCGTCATTCCGGCGAAGGCCGGAACCCAGCGGCGCCGCGACGGCGGCGAAACACCGGCGGCTACGGGTCTCTGCTCGCTGACGGCGCTCCCGACAGTTTCGCGCTCGCGCGCGCCGCTGGGTCCCGGGGCTCGCTTCGCGCCCCCGGGATGACGATAGCAGGTGTGGGGAGCCGCCCCCTCAATCCATCAACTGCTGCGCCAGATAGACGTAATGCCTCGCCCAGCGGCGGGCGTTGGCGATCGGGTCGGCGTCGTTGGAGTGACCGCCTGACGTCTCTTCGTAATAGAGGTGGTCATAGCCCATCTCGCCCAGCCGCGCGGCAAACTTGCGCGAATGGCCGGGGTGGACGCGGTCATCGCGGGTGTTGGTGGTGATGTAGACGCGCGGATAGTCCGCACCCGGACGAAGGTTCTGATAGGCGGAGTAGCGGGCGATCCACGCCGCCTCTTCCGGGATGCGCGGGTCGCCATATTCGCCGATCCACGAGGCCCCGGCAGGCAGTTCGTGGTAGCGCAGCATGTCGATCAGCGGGCTCTCGATCACCGCCGCATGAAACAGCTCCGGATGCTGGGTGATCGACACCGAGGTCAGGACCCCGCCGTTGGAACGGCCATAGATGCCGGTGCGGCGTGGCGAGCTGATGCCTCGCCGGTGCAGGTCGGCTGCCACCGCCGCGAAATCATCGAAGGCCAGCTGGCGGTTCTCGTTCAGCACCGACTGGTGCCACTGCGGTCCGAACTCCCCGCCGCCGCGGATGTTGGCCTGGACGAAGACGCCGCCGTTCTCGAGCCACAGCTTGCCCATCTCGGGCTTGTAGGCGGGCGGGAAACTGACCTGGAAGCCGCCGTAGCCGAACAGGATGGTCGGGGCCGATCCGTCCATCACCATGTCGCGCGGGCGGGTGACGAAATAGGGGATCATGGTCCCGTCCGAGGACCGGGCCTCGAACTGTTCGGTGACGTGGGTGGAGGCGTCGAAACGGGCCGGAGCCTGCCGGACGACCTCGGCCGTCGCGGTGACCGTCGCCAGGCTGAGGGTCTGGGGCGTCAGGAAGCCCTGTGTCGAGACGAAGAATTCGCCACGCGACTTCGAGGAGTCGCCCAGCGAAACGTCGACATTGTCCGGCACGACAATGTCCGTGCGCGGCCAGCCGAATTCGCCGCGGTTATGGAATACGGCGAGGCGGCCGACGACATTGTCCGAGATGGCCACCACGACCCGGTCATGCATGACCCGGACGCCCCCGATCGACTGGCGCTCTGTGGGTTCGAAGATGGTCTCAACCTGGTTGGTGATCACCACCGGACCGCTTGTGGGGCGGACACAGGGAATACAGATCGCCAGCAGGGAGCCGGCCTTGTGCGACCGTCCGGGCCGCGCCCAATCCTCGTCCGGCGACAGGATAAAGGACCCGCCCTGCACCCCATAGACACTGACCCGCTCGGGCAGGTTCAGCTTGACCGGACGGCCGTCGACCAGTTCCCAGGTTTCCGAGCGGAAGGTGTCGAGCGGACGGCTGATCAGCACCGCCTGCACCGCGCCGGCGCGGTCGCGATAGACGCTCGGACTGACCCCGTAGCCGCCGTCTCCGATGTCGCCGCGATAGACTTCCGTCGCCTGCGCCAGCGTCTGGCCGCGGCGCAGCGATTTGACGATGAAGGGATAGCCGCTCTCGGTCAGGGTGCCGGCACCGAAGTCCGTCGCCACCAGCAGGGTGTCGCGGTCCAGCCATTCCAGCCGGTGCTTGCCCTCGGGCAGGCTGAAGCCACCGTCGACAAAGCGTCGGGTGGTCGTGTCGAACTCGCGCACCACCACCGCATCCTTGCCGCCGTCGGACAGGCTGATCAGGCAGCGGGTTTCGTCCGGGGCCAGACAGTCGGCACCCTTGAACACCCAGTCGCGGCCCTCGGCGCGGGCGAGGGCATCGATGTCGAGGATCGTCTCCCAGCGGGTATTGGCCGAGCGGTAGCTGTCCAGCGTCGTCCGCCGCCAGATGCCCTTGGGATTGGCCGCGTCCTGCCAGAAGTTTCCGATGCCGTCGCCGAGGAAGCTGGGGCCGGGGATGCGGTCGGTGGCGGTCAGGATCGCCTCCGCCTGCCGGCGGAAGGTCTCGTAGCGGCGGTCGCCGGTCAGGGCGGCGAGGGCGCGCTGGTTCTCGCCGGCGACGAAGGCCATGGCCTCGGTCCCGTTGACCTCCTCCAGCGCCAGATGGTCGTCGGCGGCGCGGACGCCCGCGGGGGACAGGTCCGCGGGCATGTGCGGCGGGGGGGCCAGCAGCGGACGCGGCACGTCCGCCACGGTCAGCATCGGGACCTCCATCGTCGCCGGCGCGCCCGCACAGGCCGCGAGCATCAGCGCCGGGATAGCGGCGGACAGGATCAGTCGGTTCATCGCAAAACTCCGCACATTGAAACCCTCCGCCGCCGGAGGATGGCCTATTCCGCCGCCGGGGCGTCCATCAGCCGCCGCGTCAGATAGGTGTATTCCAGCGCCAGCCGCCGGGCGGTCTCGCGCAGGTTGGCCCCCGCCGCGTGGCCGCCGTCGGTGTTCTCATAGAACAGCACCGGATAGCCCAGCTCCTCCAGCCGCGCCGCCGCCTTGCGGGCGTGCCCGGGGTGGACGCGGTCATCCTTGGTCGAGGTATGGATGAAGACCTCGGGATAGGGCTGGCCGGCGCGCAGGTTCTGGTAGGGCGAATACTGCTGGATCCAGGCCCGCTCTTCAGGGATGTCCGGGTTGCCGTATTCCGCGATCCAGCTGGCCCCGGCCAGCAGGCGGTGGAAGCGCAGCATGTCGAACAGGGGCACCTGGATGACGGCGGCGTTGATCAGGTCCGGACGCTGGGTCAGCATCGCCCCCATGAACAGGCCGCCCTGCGAGCCGCCCATGATGCCGAGCTTCGGCTGGCTGGTGATGTTGCGGGCGATCAGGTCCATGGCGACGGCCTGATAATCCTCGTGCGCCCGCTGCCGGTTTTCCTGCAGGGCCGCCTGGTGCCAGTTGGGGCCGAACTCGCCGCCGCCGCGGGTATTGGCGATGACATAGACCCCGCCGCGCTCGAGCCAGAGCTTGCCGACCGTGGCCGAATAGCCGGGCAGCAGCGACGACTGGAAGCCGCCGTAGCCGTACAGCAGGGTCGCGTTCGACCCGTCCATGGCCATGTCGCCGCGATGGACGACGAAATAGGGGATCATCGTCCCGTCGGCCGAACGGGCCTCGAACTGGTCGACCGTCATGCCCTCGGCGTTGAATTTGGCCGGCAGGGATTTGGTCAGGTCGGCCGAGCCGGTGGCGGCGTCGGCGAGATAGAGGCTGGACGGGTTCAGATAGCCGGTGACGCTGACGAAGATCTGGTCGTCCCGCTCGCTGGCCGAGCCGACGCCGACCGAGACGTTCTGCGGCAGGTCCATGCGGCTGCGCGCCCATTCTCCCGAGGGATTGGGTTCATAGACATAGACCGAGCCGCGCACGTTTTCGTACAGGGCCACGACCAGTTTGTTGCGGGTGCTGGTGATGCCCTCGATGGCCTCGCGCGGGCCGGGGCGGATGACCAGCTGGGCCCGGACGGTCGGATCGGCCAGCCAAGCCGTCAGGTCCCAGGCGATAACGTCGCCCGTTTTGAACTCCTGGCCCGAGGGCGCGGTCCAGTCCTGATCGGTGGTGACCACCAGCTGGCCCTGGACGAGGGTGTTGATATTGGACTTGGGCGGCAGGGGCAGCTGGACCACCGTCCCGTCGTCGAGCAGCCGGTGGGTCTCGCCCTCATAGAAGCTGACGCCGCGGTTGATCAGGGTGGCCTGAACCACGCCGTCGGCGTCGCGCAGGGTGTAGCCCGAGACCGAGACGTCCGAGGGCTGACCGGTAAACACCGTCTGCGCCTGCTCGATGGTCTGGCCGCGCCGCAGGATCTTGACGATCATCGGATAGCCCGAGCTGGTCAGGGTACCGGGGCCGAAGTCGCGCGAGATCAGCAGGGTGTTCTCGTCCACCCAGGACGCGCCCCCCTTGGACTCCTCCAGCACGAAACCGCCCTCGACCCAGGTGCGGGTCGCGCGGTCGAACTCGCGGATGGTCACGGCGTCCTTGCCGCCGTCCGACAGGGAGACGAGGCAGCGGGTCTCGTCCGGCGGCAGGCAGGTCGCGCCCTTGTAGACCCAGTTCTTGCCCTCGGCCGCGGCCAGGGCGTCGAAATCGAGGATGGTCTCCCACTGCGGCGCGTCGGTGCGGTAGCTGTCCAGGGTCGTGGTGCGCCAGATGCCGCGCACATGCTCGGCGTCCTGCCAGAAATTGTCGATCGTGCCGTCGTGGTTGAAGCCCGGCGAGGGAATGCGGTCGCGCGACTGGACGATCTCCAGCGCCTGCTGGTGCAGACCTTCGAAACGCGGATCGCCGCGGAGAACGCCCAGCGAATGCTCGTTGTGGGCGTTGACCCAGGCCATGGCGCGCTCGCCGTCGACCTCTTCCAGCCAGACATAGGGATCGGTCGCGTCCGAGGTGGCGAAGGCGCCCTCCGCCAGCGGCGGGTTGGGCGGGGTCGGTGTCTGGGCCATGGCGCTCGTGCAAAGGGCAGTGGAAACGAGAAGCGCGGCGAGCGCGGTGGTGCGGATCATGTGGTCAGGTCCCCGGCAATGGTCGTGCGGCACCTTAGCGGCGGGTCGAGTGGCGGCAAGGCGGGGCGGGCCGAGGTTACGGCTTTGTCATCTTGAGGGGTGGCTGGTGGTTGGTGATTGGTGGCTGCGGCTTCGCTGCCCGCGGAAGGGCGGCGCAGTCCGCGCCGTCGCACGGCGGCCGGCCAACCACCAATCACCAACCACCAGTCACCCGCTTCACGCCCCCTCATCCGGAATGCACAGGATCTTGCCGCAGGCCTTGCAGTGGACGGCATCCGGGTCGTGCACCTGAAGGCCGCAGCGATCACAGGGGAACCGCACCTTGTGCGGCCGCAGCAGGGTCTGGCCCAGCCGTACGAACAGGGTCACGCCGCCCAGCATGATCAGGATGGAGACGATCCGGCCCCACTCGCCCGGCAGGGTGATGTCGCCATAACCCGTCGTGGTCAGGCTGGTGACGGTGAAATAGAGGGCGTCGAGATAGCCGCTGATGCCGTCGTGGCGGCCCATGAAGCTGGTGTAGACGAAGCCGGTCGCGACGAAGACGAAGGTGATCAGCGACACCAGGGCCTTGGTGACATCCTCGACCCGGGTGTCGTCATAGCGACGCCCGACCGTGCGCCAGAAAAACTCGGAATGGATCAGGGTCCAGAGCCGCAGCACCCGCAGGAAGCCGAGGTTGAACAGGAACGGAAACAACAGGGTCGCAAAGACGAACAGGTCGACCCAGACGATCGGCTTCCTCAACCAGTCACGGATGTTGGAATAGGCCGAGGCGCGCGCCGCCAGATCCGCGAGCAGCACCGCCGCGATGACATAGTCGATGATGTAGAAGATCAGCCCTTCCATGCGCAGCAGCGGTGCGGCGATGAAGAAGGCGATGATCAGAAGGTCGATGATCAGGACGGCCAGCCGGAAGCGGACGGCGACGGGCGAGGAGCCGTGATAGAGCGCCCGCAGCCGGGCCCGCAGGCGCAGGCCGCCGATCTTCTGGTCGACAGGCTCGGGCTGGGGCGCGGGCTTGGTTCGGCTCATGATGCAGCGATAACGCGGCCGGCTCGCGCAAGGAACCGGCAAACGCTATATGCGGCGATGATGACCCGCCCCTTCGTCAAGATGAACGGTGCCGGCAACGACTTCGTCGTCGTCAATGCGCTGGAGACGCCGTTCGCGCCGACGGCTGACCAGGCGCGCGCCATCGCCGACCGGAAGACGGGCGAAGGCTGCGACCAGCTCATCGCGCTCGAGCCGTCGACGAACGCCGATGCCTTCATGCGGGTCTGGAACGCCGACGGCGGCGTGGTCGAGACCTGCGGCAACGCCCTGCGCTGCATCGGCTGGATGCTGCTGCAGTCGACCGGCAAGGCGGAGGTGACGATCGACACCCTGGGCGGTCCGACCACCGCGCGCCGCGCCGCTGATGGCCGGATCACCGTCGACATGGGCGCGCCGCGTCTGGACTGGGAACAGATCCCGCTGGACGAGGCGATGGACACCCGGGGCATCGAACTTCAGGTCGGCCCCATCGACGCCCCGGTCCTGCACACGCCCGGCGCGGTTTCGATGGGCAATCCGCATGTGGTCTTCTTCATGGACCAGACGCCCGACGACGCCTTCGTGCGCGGGACGGGGTCGCTGATCGAACACCACCCGCGCTTCCCGGAAGGCGTCAACGTGGGCTTCGCTCACGTCCTCGCGCCTGATCACATCCGTCTGCGCGTCTGGGAGCGCGGGGCCGGCCTGACCCGCGCCTGCGGTACGGGCGCCTGCGCCGCCCTGGTCGCCGCTTCCCGCCGCGGCCTGACCGGACGCGCCGCGACCATCGAGGTCGATGGCGGCACCCTGCGGATCGAATGGGACGAGGCCACCGACCACGTCTTCATGACGGGGCCGGTCGAGGTCGAACGAACGGGGACGCTGGCGATCTGACGCTGCGTCAACGGTTGTCCCCGCCCGTCCCGCGGCTTAGGAACGGGCATGGCCGATCTCACAGACAAACAGACCTTCTCCGACGAAGACGCGCTGGAGTTTCACCGCAGTCCGACGCCGGGCAAGATTTCCATGGCGCCGACCAAGCCCATGGCGACCCAGCGCGACCTGTCGCTGGCCTATTCGCCGGGCGTCGCCATCCCGGTGCTGGCGATCGCCGCCGATGCGGACAAGGCCTACGACTATACGTCCAAGGGCAATCTGGTCGCCGTCATCTCCAACGGCACGGCCATCCTCGGCCTCGGCAACCTCGGCCACATGGCGTCCAAGCCGGTGATGGAGGGCAAGTCCGTCCTGTTCAAACGGTTCGCCGACGTCGACAGCTTCGACGTCGAGGTCAAGGCCACCGATCCGGACGAGTTCATCACCGTCGTCAAGAACATCGGCGACACCTGGGGCGGCATCAATCTGGAGGACATCAAGTCCCCGGAATGTTTCGTCATCGAGAGCGAGCTGCAGGACCTGCTCGACATCCCCGTCTTCCATGACGACCAGCACGGCACGGCGATCATCTCGACCGCCGGCCTGATCAACGCCTGCCACATCACCGGCAAGAAGCTGGAGGACATCAAGGTCGTGCTCGCCGGCGCCGGTGCCGCGGGACTGTCGTCGATCGGCCTGATGAAGGCGGTCGGGGTCCGCGCCGAGAACACCGTCATCGTCGATCGCGACGGCGTGGTCTACAAGGGCCGGCCCACCGGGATGGACCAGTGGAAGGCCGCCCACGCCACCGACACGCCGCACCGGACCCTCGCCGAAGCCATGGTCGGCGCCGATGTGGTTCTGGGCCTGTCGGCCAAGGGTGCGATCACCAAGGACATGGTGGCCTCCATGGCTCCCAATCCGATCATCTTCGCCATGGCCAATCCGGATCCGGAGATCACGCCCGAGGACGTGGCCTCGGTGCGCTCGGACGCCATCATGGCCACGGGCCGGTCCGACTACGTCAACCAGGTCAACAACGTCCTCGGCTTCCCCTACATCTTCCGCGGCGCGCTGGACGTGCGCGCGCGGCGGGTCAATCACGAGATGAAGGTGGCCTGCGCCCAGGCCCTGGCCGCCCTCGCCCGCGAGGATGTGCCCGACGAGGTCGCCATGGCCTATCGCGGACGCAAGCTGAAATTCGGCCCTGACTACATCATCCCCTCGCCGTTCGACCCGCGGCTGATCTGGTACATCCCGCCCTTCGTCGCCCAGGCGGCGATGGACTCGGATGTGGCACGCAAGCCGATCGAGGACATGGACGCCTACCGGACCGAGCTCCGCTCGCGGCTCGATCCGTCCGCCGCCCTGATGCAGAACATCTCCGGTGCCGTGCGCGCCGCCCCGAACAAGCGGGTGGTGTTCGCCGAGGGCGAGGAGACCGCCGTCATCCGCGCCGCCTGGGGCTTCAAACAGGCCGAACTGGGCACGCCCATCCTGCTGGGCCGCGAGGAACTGATCCGCAAGAACGCCGCCGAGGCCGGGCTCGATTTCGACGCCATGGGCATGGAGATCGTCAACGCCCGGGTCAGTGAGCACAATGTCGAATACACCGACTGGCTCTACGCCCGCCTGCAGCGCCGCGGCTATCTGCGTCGCGACGTCCAGCGGATGATCAACCAGGACCGCAACTATTTCGGCGCGACCATGGTCGCCCGCGGCCAGGCCGACGCCATGGTCACCGGCGTAACCCGCAATTTCAACATGGTGCTGAAAGAGGTCCGTCGCGTCCTCGACGTCAAGAACCGCATGATCGGCATGTCGATCCTGCTGGCCAAGGGCCGCACGCTGTTCGTCGCCGACACCTCGATCCACGAACTGCCCAATGCCGAGGAACTGGCCGAGATCGCCATCCAGGCGGCCGAGACGGTCCGCAAGCTGGGCAAGACCCCGCGCGTCGCCTTCCTCAGCTATTCGACCTTCGGCAACCCTCCGGGCGACCGGGGCGAGAAGGTGCGCGAGGCCATCCGGATCCTCGACCAGCGCGGCGTCGATTTCGAATATGAGGGCGAGATGCCGCCCGAACTGGCGCTCGATCCCGACGCCCGGGGCGCCTATCCCTTCATGCGCCTGACCGGCCACGCCAATGTTCTGGTCATGCCGGCCATCCACTCAGCCTCGATCTCGACCCGTCTGGTCCAGTCGCTGGGCGGGGCGCGGGTGATCGGCCCCCTGCTCGTCGGGCTGGAGAAGTCCGTCCAGATCGTCAGCCTCGGCGCCTCGGTCAGCGAGATCATCACGGCCGCGACGTTCGCGGCCTATGACGAAGGGGCGGCGGCGGAGGGCTGAAGGGTCAGGTCGACCCGACCGCTTCTTTCAGCCTGCGGTTCCGGCGATCCAGCAGCCAGCAAAGGAAGACGGCCGGAATACCGATGGCCGCTGTCCCCGCGAAGAACATCGCGTAGGCGACCATCAACTCGTGCCCTTGCTGAAGGCCGTCGACAACGACCCCCGAGAAGCCTTTGAGGAACTTCCCGAGCAGGGCGTAGAAGGAGCTGAGCAGGGCATACTGGGTGGCCGTGTAGCCAATCCCGGTGAGGCTGGACATGTAGGCCACGAGCGCCGCCCCGGCCAAACCCTCGCTGAAATTCTCGACGAACAGGACGCCGGCGAACATCGGCGTCGAGAGGCCGACCATGGCCATCAGGGTGTAGCCCAGGTTCGACATGGGGCCGATCAGGGCGCCCAGAAGGAGGGTCCGGCCGAAACCGAGGCGAAGGGCGCAGATCCCGCCGGCCGCAATCCCGGTGATCGAGCCCGCCAGACCAAAGCTCAGGCGCATGGCCCCGATCGCCTCCTTGGTCAGACCCAGGTCGAGATAGAACGGCCCCACCATCGGTCCCATGACGAAGTCCGGCAGGCGGTAGAGGCTGATCGCCGCCAGCATCAGCAGGGCGGCGGTCTTGTGCGTCTTCAGGAATTGGATGAACGGGCCGACGACGGCGTCGTACATGCCGCGCAGGGTCCACGGTGCCGCGCCGCCCGTGGCCCGGGCTATGGCCATCCGGTCCAGCGGCTCCTTGGCGAACAGGGTAGCGATGATGGCGATCGACATGGCCGCGCCCCAGATGAAGTAGGCGCCGTTCCAGCCGAACCAGGTCGCGAAGAACAGGATCAGCGCGTTGCCGGCCAGCATCGCGAACCGGTAGCCCAGTTGGTAGGCCGAGGTCAGCAGCCCGAGGTCCTCGTCGTTCTCGGCGGTCTCGATCCGCCAGGCGTCCACGACGATGTCCTGGGTCGCAGAGGCGAAGGCGGTGACCAGGGCGGCGGCACCGAGGGCGGTCAGCCCGCCCTCCGGACCGACGATCGCCATTGCAATCAGGGCCGCGCCGACCAGGAACTGGGACAGCAGCATCCAGCCGCGCCGCCGGCCGAACCGGCCAAGGATCGGAACGTCGAACCGGTCAACGACCGGGGCCCAGACGAATTTGAAGGAATAGGCGAGGCCGACCCACGAGATGAAGCCGATGGCCGACAGGGTGACATCGCCCTCCCCCAGCCAGAGGCTGAGCGTCGCACCCGTCAGCAGGAAGGGCAGGCCCGAGCCAAAGCCCAGCAGCAGGGTGATCAGGACGCGGCCCCGGCCCAGCGCCTTGATCACGTCCTTCGTGCTCGCCTTGGGCGGCGCGGCCTCCGTGGAGCTGTCGGTCATCTCTGGCGTCCCTCGAAGCGACGCCCCCGCGTCCCTATCCGGCGGAGACCTTGGCGCGGTCCGTGCGGTTCGTCCAGCGGGCGAGTGCGGCGCGCAGGGAATCGAGCTCGAGCGGCTTGACCAGATGGTCATCCATGCCGGCCTCGAGACAGGCCTTGCGGTCCTCAGCGAAGGCGTTGGCGGTCAGGGCGACGATGGGGGTGCGGTCGCCGGCGGCGCGGATGGCGCGGGCCGCGCTGGGCCCGTCCATGCCGGGCATCCGCATGTCCATGAAGACCAGATCGTAGCGGGCGCGCTTCATCGCATCGACCGCCTCATGGCCGCTGGCGGCGGTCTCGACGGCGCAGCCCTCGCGGCGCAGCAGGGTCGCGGCCAGCAGGGCGCCGACCGGATTGTCCTCGACCAGCAGGACCCGCGTGCCGGAGAAGCGCGTCGGGGCGACACGGTCATCCTCGGCCGGCGGCGAGGGTGCCAGGCCGGGCTGGTGCGCCTGACCGGTGCCCGACGCGGCCAGCACGCGCTCGGCCAGGGAGGCGCGGCGCAGGGGCTTGATCAGATAGCCGTGGAAACCGGCACCGCGATAGCGGGCGATCAGATCACGCTCGGCGGGCTTCAGCAGGACAATGGCGCGACCGTCGGCGGGCCGTCGGACGAGGCCGTGATCCGTCTCGCGCGCGGCATGGTCGATCAGGACGATGCCGGCGTCCTCGCGCACCGTCCCGCCCGAGGCGACGATCTGGGCCGTGGCGGCGGCGCGGACGAAGGGGTCGGGGCTGACCACCGCAACGGCATGACCTGTCAGGGCGGTGCCGCGCTCGGGGACTCCGGTCGCCGCCTCGAAGACCGCCTCGAAGCGGAAGCGGGCACCCGGCCCGTCCGGCCGGTCGCCGACGCTCACCGCACCCTGCATGGCGGCGGCCAGTTTCGAAACCACGGCCAGACCCAGGCCAGCGCCGCCGAAGCGACTGGCGTCCGAGGCGTCGACGTGACCGAACTCCTCGAAGATCCGCGCCCGCGCCTCGGCCGGAACACCGGGCCCGGTGTCGTCGATGATGAAGGCGAGCCGCGGGGCCTTGTCAGCGCCGCCGATGCGCTCGACCGCGATGCGGACACCGCCGGACTCGGTGAATTTGACGGCATTGCCCGCGAGGTTGAACAGCACCTGCCGCACGCGGCCCTCGTCGCCCATGATGTCGACGGCGCCGGGCGCCACCGACCAGGCGATCTCGAGCCCCTTTTCATGGGCGCGCGGGCTGAGCAGTTCGGCGACGCCGCGCACCAGCGCCTCCACGTCGACCGGAGCGTGGTCGAACTCCAGCTTGCCGGCCTCGAGCCGGGCATAGTCGAGCAGATCGTTGACCAGACCCAGCAGGTGCTCCGCCGATGATCGCGCCGCCTCGGCATAGGCGCGCTGGGCGCCGTCCAGCCGGGTCCGCGACAACAGGCCCAGCATGCCGATGACGCCGTTGAGGGGCGTGCGCATCTCATGGCTCATCAGGCGCAGGAACTGCTGTTCCGGTGCCTCCGTTGCCACATCTGACTTCGCCCGCCGCGCCATGCCGCTCTCCTCGAGCCGTATCCTGCGGGGCAATCCCTTAAGACCGGCTCAATCGGCCCGGTTAAGAGGCCGGGCGGGACTCAGAAGGCGCGTGTCTCCCGCCTCACGCCCGCCTGCCGCTCAAAATCGCCCTGGGCTCCGACCGTGGAGCGGCGATAGACCAGGGCCTCCGCGATATGGCGGCGAAGCACCCCGTCGCAGCCGTCCAGATCCGCGATGGTGCGGGCCAGTCGCAGCGTCCGGGTCCAGCCCCGCGCTGTGAGACCGCCGGCCTGCCCCGCGCGCATCAGCAGGGCGCGACCCGCGTCATCCGGCGTGGCGAACCGGTCCAGGGTCTCGCCCGAAGCGCGGGCGTTGACAGCCTGGTCGCGAGCAGTGTCGGGGTCGATCCCGGCGGCCCGCAGCCGCTCCTCCTGCATGGCGCGGGCGGCGAATACCCGCGCCGAGGCCTCGGCCGTGCCCTCGGCGGGCGGCGGCAGGGCCATGTCGGCGGCGGTGACCGGCGGCGTCTCGACCGTCAGATCGATGCGGTCGAACATCGGGCCGGAGATGCGGTTCTGATAGTCGCGCTGGCAGCGCGGGGCCTTGCCGCAGGCCCCCTTGCCGCCCCCGCCGAGACCGCAGCGGCACGGGTTCATGGCGGCAATCAGCTGGAACCGCGCCGGATATCGGACATGGGCATTGGCCCGCGCCACCACGATCTCGCCCGTCTCAAGCGGCGCGCGCAGGGAATCCAGCGCCTGGGCGCTGTATTCGGGCAGTTCGTCGAGGAAGAGCACGCCGTTATGCGCCAGCGAGGCCTCGCCGGGCTTGGCCCGTAGCCCGCCGCCAGTCAGGGCGGCCATGGAGGCCGAATGGTGGGGACTGCGGAACGGCCGGTCGCGGGTCAGGGCGCCACGCTCGATCAGCCCGGCCACCGACCAGACCATGGAGGTCTCCAGCAGTTCCTTCGGCGTCAGCGGCGGCAGCAGGCCCGGCAGCCGCGCCGCCATCATCGACTTGCCCGAGCCTTGTGGGCCGACGAAGAGCAGGTTATTTGTTTAACATCCCGAATTTCTCAGCTAGGCGATTGGCATGTTGGCCATTGCTTACGCTCGCTGGAGTTCACTGGAACAGGGAAAGGGATCGACACTGGAGCGGCAGCTCCAAGTGGTCGAGCGATACTGTTCGCAGCACGGGCTAGAAATCCTCGAACGAGTCACTGACGAAGGCTCCAGCGCCTATGCAGGCACCAACGTCCAGACCGGAAACTTGGGTGACGTGATCCGGCGGGTGGAGGCTGGAAGGCTTCCCCGGGACATCACCATCGTCGTCGAGCAGCTGGATCGGATCAGCCGGCTTCCACCAGCCAAGGTGATCGCTTGGATTCAGCGAGTGACCGACCTCGGCGTCTCGATTGCCACGGCAAACGACGGGTACGTCATCACGGCGGAAAGCATCAGCACTAACCTGATGGGCTTCATGGGATTGGTGTTCAACTCGTTCCGGGCTCACGAGGAAAGCCGGCACAAGAGCGAGCGTCTTTCCGCCAGCTGGAAGATCAAAAGGGATCGTCTTGGACAGGGTGACAGCCGCCCGATCACCGGCGTCTGTCCGGCATGGCTGCGGCTTGATCCGGACAAGACTGGATTCGAACTGATCCCCGATCGAGCAGCGATCGTGCATGAGATTTTCCAGCGCTCCGCCGACGGAGAAGGAAAGCGATTGATCACCGGCGACCTGAACCGACGGGGTGTCGAACCGTGGGGCAGAGGCAAGAGCCAAGCGACCGCATGGCATTCCAGTTATGTCCAGAAGATCCTGACCAACCCAGCCGTCATCGGCGAGTTTCAACCGCACACCAAGCCCCGCGGATCGACCCGTCGAGTTCCTCTCGGCGAACCGATCTCGGGCTACTTTCCACCGGTGGTTTCCGAAAAACTTTGGGCGACGGTTCAAGGCAAGCGCAAGCCGAGCCGAGGCAATGACGGGCAACGGGGGCAGGTCAGAAACCTCCTCAGCGGCCTATGTCGATGCGGGTCTTGCGGCGGACCGATGGCATTTCAGCTGAAGTCCCACGAAGGGACCAGAATGCGCCGAGGCGTCCCTACGCCTCAGCGACAGGCCAGTTACCTAAGCTGTGCGCTGCGTGTTCGCGGCGGCAACTGCGATCACTCCACCCACTATCGGTATGAGCCTATCGAGAGCGGCATACTGGACGCCTTCCTGCGATCAGCGCTGTCTGACCGGTTCTTCGAAAACTCGGTCGGGACGGCAAGCCTCGTCGATGCTGAGTACCGAGCGCTCAGGGAGCTGGAGAATGCGAAAGCTCGTGCCAAGCGGATGCTCGACCTGTTCGAAGAGACTGGCGACCAGGAGGCCCGCCAGCGGTGGCTGGGAGCCCGCACCGAAATCGCTTCTGCCGAAGCTGCAACAGAAGGGTTGAGGGTTCGTCTCGAACACGCTCGGGGCTCCGTCAGCCCTGACAAGCACATCGATCGTGTCGCAGCCGTTCATCATTTGCTGGATGGGCCGCCGTCGGATGAACGACGGGACGCTAGAGCGAAAACGGCCAGCAGCCTTCGAGAGCTCATCGATCACATCGAGTTTGCAGGCACCCTGTACGTGGCGATCCGAGGGGCGCCGTCGGTGGTCCAGATGGACCTAAATGGTGAAATCGTGGGCGACATCACCATCCCCGACTTGCCGCCGGATGAGGCGCATGCGGCTGGGAAGCGCATACTGTCGGAGAGGTGATCTGGAAAGCATCAGCCAGGCATCCGGAGAGACACCTGGCTGACCTTCAAAGCGCTATTTGGACTTGGAGGCATTCTTCGGCGTGAACCGCGTTTGAAGTTCGGCGGCGGCCGTCGCCAGCGCCGCATCAAACGATCCCGTAAGGGCCTCCTGCCTCAGTGGCGGGAGGATTTGGCGGAGGTCGCCGAGCGACTTGCACACGATCGTGTCGTTCGTGCCCTTCAGCTTCAGACGCATCGCACCGTACCGGATGGCGAAGTGAACCTTGCCGTCGTCGTCGATCGTCCACCACGGGGAGACCGAGCGGCTCTCCTGCGTGGTGACGACCTCGTTGGTGCCCTGCACAATCTGTTTGCGCATCTTCGTCTTTGTGTGCGCCTCGCCCTGCTCGATAGCGTCGATCAGTTTGATCTGATCCAGCAGACCCGCCGCCAGTTTGCGCCGGCGAACCTGCACCGGGTCGTAGCTCGCCCGACGTTCGCCGCCAGCCGTCAGTTCAAGTTTGTCCAGAACACTCATGTGGGCCTCCTTCAGTTGATGAAGGCCCCTTCCGGTCAGATCGGCTGAAGGACAACGCGAAGGTTCGATCACCCATATGATCTCTTCCGAGCCATAGGCGACCTTCGGCCCGCAGCCCTTCCGGACCCTACCGGCGTCGAGCCAATCCGCTCGGGTTCTCAGGTAAGAGCGGCGATCACAACGACGGCCAGCGTGGCGACTACGACCACCAGCGCCCCGGTCAACACCAACTCTTTGAGATCGACCCCCGGTGCCCATTCCTCACGCGGCTTGCCATCGTTCCGGGACCACGCGGATCGCAGTCCCACCCATCCGCTAAGCAGGTGGTGGAGCGTGCTCATCGAAGGCTCAAGCGCGCCGACACCGCGCAGTGGTCGCTCAGGGCATCGCCGGCGAACGTCTTCTCTTCGAAGCCAACAAGATCAGCGGCGGCTCGGCGATCAAGCACGATCATGTCGATGAAGTCGCGGTAGCGGGGATTACACCGAGCGGAC
The DNA here is from genome assembly GCA_030285985.1 of Aquidulcibacter paucihalophilus. Taxonomy (NCBI): domain Bacteria; kingdom Pseudomonadati; phylum Pseudomonadota; class Alphaproteobacteria; order Caulobacterales; family Caulobacteraceae; genus Aquidulcibacter; species Aquidulcibacter paucihalophilus. The sequence continues at coordinate 343,130 of CP127384.1, read as the reverse complement.
TGTTCACCGGAGGCAAGGGCAAGGTCGGCGTTCGGTGGTGATGCATCGTCCCAATCCGACCACACGGCATCATCCGGCATCGCTAGACGACGGTTAAAGTCGCCCATGACGGCGAACCGCGTCCCTTCGACCGCACGCTCGTCGATCCAGCGCTCCATGACCGGAACCTGCTCGAAAAGGACGGGGCAAGCTTCGTTTCGGTCGCCGGAGCTGCAGCCAGATTTGAGATGGACCGATAGAACCCGGATCGGCTCACCTCCTCGCGGGCGCACGACGAGATCGACCCCAGAGCGAAGATCGGGGTTGCCGACTTGGAGATCGGTGAAGTCGGGCTGTCGCTCGAACGGAATGCCGTTGCGTATCGCAAACCCAGTCCGCTGGGCGTTGATCGTCAGCCCCTCGCGACCTCCGCAGGGACCCCGGCGATTTGTGCCAACCCGATCTTCGATCACCACCGTGTATCTCGCCGGATCAAACACTCGTTCGGCTGCGACTTTTGACTCGACTTCTTGGAAGGCGATCACGTCCGCATCCAGCTCAGCCACATAGGCGCGCATAGCTGCGTAGTCGGCCTCAGTGCGTGGACGACACCCCGAGCCATCGGCCTCGGCGAGATGCTCAACGTTCCAGGCCGCAAGCTTGATGGCCGCCCCGGACGATGGCTCGTCTCTGGGTGCGAGCGTGCCGGTACAGGCTCCCGCGAAGAGGGCGAGACCGGCGAGAAGGGCGGTAGTGTTCATGAGCCCAGTAGAGCACGCGGCCCGGGCGGTTCAAAATCGGCTCGGGCGTTTCCGGCCTTGCGCGGGGCCCCAGACCGAGCCGTTCGGCTGCAGTCCAAGGTCCGCTTTCGGCAACGGCTCGAATGGCCGCTCCCGACCCATTGCGGACATCGGACCATCGAGTAGGCTCCCGCCATGCAGTCTCTGGCAACAACGCGTCTGCACCTGGTCCCGCTGTCCATTAGCGATGCACCCGCAATCCAGCGCACATTTCCGAAGTGGGAGATCGTCCGCTGGATGGACGGTGCAGTGCCATGGCCCTACCCCGAGGACGGAGCCGAAGGCTACCTGCGGCACGTTGCGCTCCCCGCTATTGAAGCCGGGAATGGCTGGCACTGGAGTCTAAGGCCACGAGAACAGCCTGATCTCTTGATCGGGGTCGTAAGCTTGAGGGATCACCCTGACGACAACAGGGGATTTTGGCTTGCTCCAGAATGGCAACAACGCGGGCTCATGACTGAAGCGAGCGATGCAGTGACCGACTTCTGGTTCGAGGTTCTTGGACGGGAAATTCTCCGAGTTCCCAAAGCCGTCGATAATCCGTCATCGCGTCGAATTTCGGAGAAGCGTGGAATGCGCGTGATCGCCCGCTTCCCCAAGCAACTGGTCTCAGGCGTTCACGATGTGGAGCTATGGGAGATCAGCCGCGACGTGTGGAGGGAGCAGCGCAAGGCTGCGACTTAGTTTTACGGTGCCCCCTGGCCGACCGTCAAAGTGTCCGCGTCCGGGCGGGGCAGCGAGTGTCCGCCATCGGGCGTGAGGCTGATGATCGGACCCGACCCATTGCGGACATTTCGGCTGGCGGTAAGCTACTCTGCCATCGGGAGCACTTCATGAGCCGAGACGCGAAGAACTCGATACTGCTGTGGGCAGGAATGCTGGCCTTCTTCGGCCTGTTCTGGGCGTCCGTTCATTTCGACATCGGTGCCGACATCCCAGACGGCTGGCTCACGCCGCTGCTTGGGGTCGCCATTGGTGTGAACGTGTTGAAGTTCGTCTGGGATTATTGGCGCAAGCGCAAAGGGGCCGTCCGCTAACCGCCCTCAAGCGACGGTCGGCTTCCGACCCATAGCGGACGTTGGCGCGAGCCGTTGCGGTTTGGCTACCACGGTGCATAGCTAGCCGAATGTCTCACCGTCATGCGTTTCGTTGGATACAAGTCTTAGTCGCAGGCGGCCTCGTCGCCTCGTGCGCCGCGCGCCCTTATGATTATCGCGACTGGCAGGCACCGCCGGCTGTCGACCCTTTTTTGGTCGATCAGCGTGTCGAGGGCGGGCGAGATGGTCGGATGAATGTGATGGGCGAAATTGTGATGTTCGAGAGCGAGTGCGGAACAATCACAGTGCGCCGCCTACAGGGTCCCCCCGTCCAGTTCGACGAACCAGCCCTTACGCACCGTGGTCGTATCGAGGTCTATGAACGAACCAGCGACCGCCCCGATTGCGATGGGGCTGTCGGCGACGATGTCGCATTGGTCGCGGTTGATATCGGGATCCCGCCTGAGTTCGGACAGGCTGCCTTTACGAACGCCAGTGTTCGGCCAGTCGCCGGGGATCGCGTTCTGATGCGATGGTTCGCCAACATTCATGTGCCAGACGATCGGGCCGCTTTACCTCTCAATCACCCGGGGCGGCGTCCAGGCGGGCGTTGGTAGACCGCTGAAGTGTGCCGAGAGCAGAAATCAAACGCTCGTCCGAAAGTCCGCTTTCCCCCAGAGCCGACCGTCCGCTAACGACCCAAAGCGGACGTTGGCTACACATCAATCAAAGCGTTCACCCAGGGTGTGGGTGCGGAAGTCGAGAGCGCACCGGCTGCAATAATCCGGGTCGGGGGAGTGGTGAGAAGAACTGCGCCGCTCCCGACCTTTCCTGTCAGTTCGGACGCGGCCAGACGTCGGCAATCCGCACCTCGGGCACTTCAAGAGCACCGGTCCCGCCAAGGCGTAGCTGAACAGGAAAATTCCGGCGGCGATCCAACTGAATTGCGTGAGGTAGACTGCACCGAAAAACGCGATCCAGCCGCCCCAGCCATACGCGGCGCCGATGGTCTTGATCGAGGGCATCAACGGGTTCTCAGCAGCGATACCCCACCGATAGCACCCTCGTGTCCGCTCCACACCCTGAGGTCACCGTCGGCTCTCGACCCATTGCGGACCTCCTCAGGCGCGACTTAGGTTGGCGGCTATGGCTACGGTCGAGCAACAGCCCAAGTTTTACTATCGCGCCTTGCCAGTCGCGTTGCGGCAGGCGGGTCTGCTGATCATGATTGCGCTGCTTCCGGTCGCAATGAATGGGCCCTCAACGTTCTTCCGCTATCTCCATCAGCCACCAGGATCATATATTGTGTATGCGGTGGGGGCCGTTCTCGTCGGGATCGCCCTATCCCGTATTCCAATGGTGGTTAGAGCATTGGGGCGTATCCCGGCAGTGGAGTTGCGGGGCGGCACCCTGCTAGTCCGTGGTTGGGAGGACCGGCGATTCACGCTGTCGTCTCAACGGCCGGTGCGTTTTCGGCTGGATGAGAGTCGAGGAAGGATTGTCATCGAAGCACACGGACAAGCATCTGCTCAAATCGATATGCGAGATTTAGACGGGCCCACGTCTCTGGTTCGGTTTCTGGAGAGATGGGTTGGTCAGCAGCAGACGGTCACAGATATTCGACCCGAGTGACCTTTGAGGCTCGTCCGCTTTCCACCCTCAGGCGATGGTCCGCTCCCGACCCAAAGCGGACGTTGCCGTTCCTCGAAAGGTCATGCCCAACGTGCCGACTATTGTCTCAAATGGGGTATATCGTTTGGCGAGTCCGCGCGAGAGAGGAATAGACTAATGGTTGGTTGGTGGCGGCCTTGTTTGATAGTGCTTGGCGTTCTGGCAGGTTGCGCCCGCGTCAATCCACCTAGTGACCTCAACAGCGTATTTATATCAAATCTGAAGGTGGGTACCGTCTGCTCGCCGAAGAGTGATCGCGAAATCTGTGAGGAAACTAGCTATATCACTATAAGCGGTAATCAACTCTGCATCTACGATGGGAACTCAGTGCCATGTACATGGTATGGTTTTTCATTCGATTATAGAACGACGGCAGAAACGGTCAAATTGAACTGTTTCTGGAGTTCAAATGAAGCGTCTGATCTGGGCGACCCGAATGGCGTGGTAAGTAGAAATGTTAAACAAGGTGAATATGAAATTGAGTTGACCGGAACCGGTCATCATTTTTTTAATCCGCAATATTCAGTCTTTGCGCCAATCCGTAGGGATGTACGTCAAGATACTTACTGTTCTTATGACGGGAAGAGAGTGATTGAATTCTTCTTTGTATTTCATTACGTCGGAAACTCAAAGGCAGGGTAACGCTTCCGGTTCCGCCCCTTCAGCGTCGCCGGGGTCCGCTTGCGAGCGTGACCTAGATGGCTGCTATCGACCCATAGGCGACATCTCCCCGGCAGTGTAATCCAGCCCAATGCCCGTCCGCCGCCGCAAAACACTGCTGCTCGATCTCGATGGCACCCTGACCGATCCCGCTGAAGGAATCATCGGAAGCTGCGTCTATGCTTTGGAGCGAATGGGGCGGCCCGTCACAGCAAATGAGGACTTCCGGTGGGTTATTGGCCCGCCGCTTCGGGCGACCTTTGCTCAACTACTGAATGGCCGTGGTGAGCCTGAAGAAGCACTCCGGCACTACCGGCAGCGATATTCTGAGTGGGGGCTAACTCAAGCGCAGGTCTACAGCGGCATCCACGATGTGCTGCTGGAGCGGCGAAAAATGGGACACCGACTGTTACTCTGCACTGCCAAGCCAGCCGTTTTCGCGAGACGGGTTGTTGACCATTTCGGATTGGCTGAACTGCTGGATGGAGTCTTTGGGCCTGATCTTGATGGCCGTTTCGACGACAAGGGTGATCTAATCGGCCACATTGTTGAAACAGAGGGCTTGGTTCCGGACGACGTTTGCATGGTCGGTGACCGAGAACAGGATGTTCGTGCAGCAAGCCGTCACGCTATCCCCACTGTTGGCGTTCTATGGGGCTACGGTAGCCGAGAGGAGCTTACGACGGCAGGAGCGGCGGTGATCATCAGCGCACCAGCCGAGTTGCTCGACTAAGGTCTGCTTTCCACCCATAGCAGCCATCCCAAGAGTCTGCTTTCCGGCATGAAGGGGTCGGCTGAGCTGTCCGCCGGAAAGCGGACGGTCTTGAGGTCTGCTATGGGTGGGTAGCGGACGTTGACCACGGCCTCTTGTGTGTCGAGGATGAGCAATGCGGGGGTCAGGCGTTCGAGTCACCCAGGCGGCACCACCTTTCAAATGCCACTCTGACTTGGACATCGACTGGCGAGCGGCGGAAGGGCCTTCTCGTTTGTTACCTCCGTGGGTCCCTACTGGGTGAACGCTCAGCGTGCTGGCAAGATGTTGACGCTTCCCCGCCAACCCCTGAAGCATTCCAAGCGTCAACCCGCCTTCCCCAACACCTGACCGAGAGCCGCTGAGAACCTTCAGTAGGGAATGGTCGCCGCTCAATCGTGCGATCACTTGTTCGGGCAACCCGAACAATGCGAAGTTGTCCTGCATCGGGGGATGCATGAGCCAGCTGCTGATCAACGAGTGTCTGAACGACCCGGGTCAGAACCGAGGGTCCGACGTAAAAGCGAACAATCCTTTCAGCACTCGCGCGTCAGATCTCAATATAAGGGCTGACCGTCTTTATATATGAAATGCTGAGATCAAGCGTCTCTCTCGATAGGGCCCGGAACTCCGGCCGAGACATTGTTGCCTCAGAAATAAAAAACTCCCGCGAGCCTTGGCGCTGACAAAAATCTTGCTCGACCAGTTTCATAACGTGCCGGCGGGTCGTTTCATACGGCAGGCCCAGGTAGTCGGCGATGCCAAGTATCGAGACTGGTCGCCGAAGCGTGTCCGGAAAAACCCCACGGGCTGCTTCATCGCGGGGGACCTTTTTACGGTTCAGGTGCTCCACCGAAGCCCGCGCCATAGCGAAAAATATGAACATTGTCGTACTGTCGCCATCGAATATCGCTTTGTAAGCGGTAACGCTCTTCATCACGAAGTCCATGTTTTGCGCAAACAGGAAACCCGATAGAGCATCGTCGATTTCATCTGGCGATGTCACTTTAATCTGTCTCAACACTTGATTACTAAGTTTTCGATAGTCGCCTATCATTAGTGATATTCAAGTTTTTTTATCGGATAGCATCTGATCGACGACACGAGAAAAAACGTCCAACCGCAAAGGTTTCTGCATTATTTCGTCGGCCCCGAATAAACTGGCTGTTCTCAAGAGGATGCCCTCATCCATCCTTCCTCCCGAGGAGATGGCCAGAATTCGGATGTGTGGATGGGTCTTTCGCAGTTCAAGAATGGTTTCCAGCCCGTCCTTGTTGGGCATCAGCATGTCCAGCACGACCAGATCCACCGCGATGGCGCCGGCGATTTTCAGGGCTTCATCGCCGTCTTCAGCCTCCAGAATGGCATGGCCGCCAACCCGCAGCAGTTCCTTGGCGATCAGCCGTAATGCGGGATCATCGTCAACGAGCAGGATGATGGCCACGGTGAACTCCAGAATACAGACGGGAAACCGCATTCTGGATTCCGCCGCTTACGGATAGTGGCCGTTCGGGGTGGCTTTTGAAATTGCGCCAAATGCCCGCATGGGTGAATTTTTCCCCATTTTAGGTATAATGGCGCCGCAGGCACTGGCGAGAGCGCGATTAACCATAGATGGTGAATGGCTAATCGTATTTTGTATTTAAGTAGAAAGTCAAACTCTGGCTCGGTTTTTCTATGTCTTAGACGAATCGACGCCCATCTTGTTCGTCGATGATGATCCGATCCTGCGAGAGTTCGCACAGGTAAACCTGGCATCCCCGACGGCCACGGTGGATGTCGCATCTAACGGTGCCGAGGCTCTGGAGCGGCTGGCGCTCAATGACTACGAAATCGTGCTGCTTGATCTGGAAATGCCGGTGTTGAACGGCTTTGACACCTTGGCAGCCATACGGGCCGACCCGCGGTTCGAGGGTCTGGCGGTCATGGTCCAGACCGGGCGCGAGGATGTTGAAGCCATCGACAGGGCCTTCCGTCTGGGCGCGACCTCGTTCGTCACCAAACCCCTGCACTGGCGCCTGCTGACCTATCAAATTCGCTATGTCCTGCGGGCATCGCGCGCGGAGCGGCGACTGCAATCGTCCGAACCGTCATCCGCCGGTGTGATGTGAGCCGACTGACCTGTGGCGTGCAGGCCGGCTCGGTGCGGGTGAAGGCCCCGTGGCCAGAGAGCCGGGGCCATGTCGCGGGGAGCCGCGCATGATTGAACGCCTGCAGCGTCGGGTCCAGGCACTGATGCAGCGGCTGCTGCGCGAGACCCGGGGTTCCATCGCGTTGAAATTTGCCCTGATCGTTCCGGCGATCGCCATGGTAAGCGTCGGCGCGATTGACCTTTTTGCCGTCACGGCGGCCCAGACCCGGCTGCAAGCCATTGCCGATGCCGGGGCCCTGGCCGGCGCGCCCGCCCTGGCCCTGGCCACCGACGGGGCCGCGGCCCGCGAACGGTCAGCCTCGTTCGTTGCGGGGCAACTCAGCGAGTGGTCCGACGCGCCGACGGTGGTCCAGACCTATGAGGTCGTGACGCAGGGGGGGCAGCGCGGCATCCGGGTCCTGCTGCAGGCCAACCGGACGTCATTCTTCGCCAATATGCTGCCGCCCGGGGGGTGGAACTTCAAAGGAGAGGCGACCGCGACTTCGGTCGGGCTGGTTCCATTGTGCGTCCTTGTCACGGGGACCACAGCCAATCGCGTCCTTCATGTCAGGGACACGGGGCGAATGACCGCGCCGTCCTGCATGGTGCACTCCAACCGCGACATCGAGGTCAGCGGGGGTGCCATCACGGCGGCGGCAGTCCAGGCCGTGACATCGGCCGGCGGTGCCATCAGCCCGGCGGCCAATACAGGCGCCGCCCCGATCGACGACCCATTCGCCAATCTGGAACTCGAGACGGTCGGTGGCCTTGGAGGTGCCTGCCGCGACGTCGACGCGACGCGAGAGAAAGTCACCGTGTCGTCGGGCGTCCATTACATCAGTCCGGGGAGGCACTGCGGAGGCATTGAGGCCACAGGCGACGGCCGGATTGTCCTGCAGAGCGGTGAGCATTATTTCCTGAAGGGCAACCTCCTCATCGACGGGTCTGCCCGTCTGGAGGGCGAAGATGTTGTGCTGCTGTTCGACCGAGCTTCGAAGTTCGCGTTCAGCGCAGCGGCCCGGGTCAATCTTGAAGGTCGTGAGTCGGGTGCCTTCGCTGGCATCGTCATGGCCAGCATGCGTGACAACCAACAGGATTTCCTCATCTCGGCTGACCATGTCGAGAGCCTGCTGGGGGTGATCTATGTGCCGTCTGCACGCCTGATCGTTGAAGGAACCGCGGACGTCGCGCGCGACAGCGCCTGGACCGTGATTGTCGCCCGGGAACTCCGGCTCAGCGGATCACCCTCACTCTTCATCAACGCCAACTACGACGCTTCTGACGTGCCGGTACCCAGCGGCGTCGGGCCGCGCACCGGCGGCAGCCGGCTGATCGACTAGGAACGGAGCACCTTATGGCATTGGAAGCTGGACTTGTGGCGGAACAGATCGATGTTCCGGCCCCGGCCGACCGCAGGGCGCGGGCCGAACGGCGGGGGCCTGACCGGCGAAGTAACGGCAGCCGTATCAATCCGCAGGCACCTCGCCGATCCGTGCTGAAGTTGCTGGGCGCACTGGGGGTCGGGATCAGCACGGCGCTGCTTGTGATCACCCTGCTGGCCGTTGAAATCCTGGGTGCCAGGGCCGCGATGAGCGTCCTTGCCTTCGAGGTGGCCCTGCTCTTCATTTCCACCCTGTGGCTGGCGCTCGGCTCCATCGAGCTGCGCCTGGTCGAAATCAGGCTCGAGTTGATGATGTTGAACGGCGGGATGCGCAGCAGCGACCGCCGCGGGAGCTCGCGTAGAAGCGGTCGTGGAGAGGCCTGAAGCCCGGCCTTCATCCGTGCGTCCGTTCCCGGCGGCAGGTCGCGACCTCGCTCGGATCAGCAAGATTCCCAGAGCATCAACCATGCCTGTGAATGCGAAGCTAAGCTTGGCGGCGCGTTATAGAGCCGTGGGCGTATGAGATTCTGGACCGAATTCCGGAGTGACGAATTAACGAGGATTGGCAGAATGCGCACGGCGATCACTCATCTTGTCCACCTTGTACGCGGTCTTCTTTCGGACGCCCGCGGCAATGTGGCCTTGCTGTTCGCATTCAGCCTGCCGGTGGTGGTGCTCATATCTGTCGGCGGGGTTGATCTTCACCGCGCCTCGACCGTGCGGGTCAATCTGCAGGACGCTCTCGACGCCGCCGCCCTGACCGCAGCACGGTCTCCCTATACCGACAACGCCGACCTCCAGCGGGTGGGTCTGGTGGCGCTTCGAGCCAATCTCAAGGCCTATCCCGATGTTCTGCTGCGCGAAGCGGACACCCGCTTCGTCATCAATGACGAGAACGTCGTCATCGCAAGCTCAAAAGTCGATGTGAAGGCTCTGGTCGCCAACATCTTCCTGCCACCCTACGGCCAGTTCATGGATGACTATCTGCCCGTCGGTGCCCATTCGGAGGTCGATCGGTCTGCAAAGAACATCGAGGTCGCGCTGGTTCTCGATATCACCGGCTCGATGGCTGGGCAGCGCATCATCGACCTGAAGGCGGCAGCGACCCAACTGGTTGATATCGTGGTGCAGGACGTCCAGACACCCTTTTATACGCGGATGGCAATTGTGCCCTACTCGATGGGGGTCAACCTCGGCTCCTATGCCAGCGGTGCCCGCGGGACCCCCACCGGAGCCCGATCGATTTCGCAGATGGAATGGGCAGCCTCGGCCGGGAGAGGCATCAGCAGCATCACACGCGCCAGCACGGGCGTGGTCACCACCACTTCCGGTCATGGCTTGCAGACCAATGACTATGTCTGGATCCGAAACGTCACCGGTATGACGCAGGTGAACAATCGCCCCTACCGGGTCCAGAAACTCAGTAGCAACAGTTTCTCGCTGCAGACCTGGAATGGCTCATCCTGGGCGACCCTGCAAACTGGCGCGTACGGTGGATATCGAAGCGGCGGCGAGGTTCGCAAGTGCCTCTTGTCGGACTGTTCGGTCCAGGTAACCGCTCCCGGCCACGGCCTGTCCGACGGTGATGGCGTCTACATTACCGGCGCCAACGGCATGACCCAGGTCAACAATCGCCCCTACATCGTCGGCAACGTCACCGCCAATACCTATTCGATCGGCGTCAACGGCGCCGAATGGGGGTCACATACCTCCGGAGGGTCCAGCTGGTGCGGCGCAGACGGCTGCCAGTGGCGGGTGTTCACCAATCCGTCCGGCGCTCTCCGCGCCCTCGAGACCAGCACCTGTGTGAGCGAACGAACAGGCGCTCAGGCCTATACGGACGCGTCACCCGGCTCGGCGAGAGTCGGGCGCAACTATCCGTCCACCTCGGGTAACCCTTGTCCATCGGCAACCATCCTGCCGCTCAGCAGCAACCGGTCGACCCTTAAATCCTTGATCAGCGGCTTGTCCGTCACCGGCTCCACAGCGGGCCAGATCGGCATGGCCTGGGGCTGGTACGCCGTCTCACCCAACTTCAATACCCTATGGCCCGGCAGCCCTGCCGGTGCCTATGAGCCCGAGGATACGCTCAAGGCCGTCATCATCATGACGGACGGAGAATTCAATACGCCCTACAACAGCGGCGTGATCGCCCAGAACGCTGGGGCCGGATCCGGCGGCACAGGCGACAAAATCAATCAGAACGCCGCCAACGGTAGCCCGTTCACGCAGGGTGCCGCCCTCTGCAATGCCATGAAGGACCGGGGCGTCATCGTCTACACCGTCGGGTTCCAGATCTCGGCGGGCGGGAATGCCGCCAACCTCCTCGCGAACTGTGCTACCAGCCCTGCCCATGCGCATCTGCCGACCAGCGGATCCGACCTGTCCGAAGCCTTCGCAGCCATCGGGCGCGATATCTCGAAGCTGAGAATTTCGCGCTAGGGTGGGAACACGGTCAGCCCCGCCCTAGGTGCCACCTCCTGTCCCAGTACAGCGTAAAGACGGTATGGTGCACTGTCTCATATGCCCCTAGGAAGCCGCCGTGATCGTCCGGTAGCCGCGCGGGCGCTCATCGGAACGCTTTATGCTGATTGATTTCAGCACATTCGGCCGCCGGGCCTTTTTGAAAACTGGCGGTCGCCAGACGCGGCCCGCAAACACATGCGTGGCTGGTTTTCTCGCGCTGGCGAACAGTGAGGGCGCGGCGTCGTGCCGCCACACGAGGGCCGCTGGAGAGACAGTCTGGGGGCTTCTAATGTCCGCAATTGGTCGAAATCAGCCCTTCGCGGCGAGGCGCATAGCAGACGTTTTGGCGACCCGAGCAGCTATCAACCGAGCGGCGGTCGATGCATGCCACTTAGCGCCGCGCACGGTGGCAATACCCTGTCGGTTGAGCTCGGCCGCCACTGCCGAGGGCTTCGTGTGTCCGGCCGACATAATCGCAGCCACGATGGGGCCGAGCTCGCGATAGCGGGCAGCCGTTCGGCGAGCATTCGCCCGACGAGCCAGCGTCAGATTTCCCGCATACCTTCCAAGCGCTCCTTCCGCGTGGGGATTACCCAGCGCTGTGACGGGCCGTCCGCTCCGGCTGGATAGATGCATCTCGCCACGAGCGATCTTGTGTTTGATTGCGGCTAAAGCTTCGGTCGTCCTACGCGAGATCATCTCCCGCTCGGCCTGGGCAATTACAGCAAGCACACCGATGGTCAGGTCGTTCGCGTCCGGAACGTCCGCAGCCAAAAACCGCGCACCACTGTCGCGCAGGGTCAGCAAGAACGCAGCATTGCGGGACAACCGATCGAGCTTAGCTATCACAAGGGTCGCCTCCGTTAGCTTTGCTCTCGCCAGCGCCTTCTTGAGCACGGGTCGGTCGTCGCGACGGCCTGTCTCGACCTCGGTAAACTCCGCCAAAAGCGACAGACCGCGCTGCACTGAAAGTTGCTGAACGGCGTGGCGCTGAGCGTCTAATCCCAGACCACTTCTCCCCTGAGAGGCCGTGCTCACCCGGTAATATGCGATTGCCTTCATTGGCGTTTTCCGACCCGATCTCGCGGCAAATGAACGTTTGCCGGAATGGCCCGGGTCACCCGAAAAATGAGTTCGGACAACGAGGCTGGGCGGAGGCCTGCTGTATGTCAGTCATGTGCCATGAGCTGACGTTAGGACTAAGCCAAGAGGCCGAAGTTCGAGAACCGCCGGGAAAAACTGGGCACCAATGGGTTATGTTGCTCGGGCTTTACACAGGACGAATAGGCCCGCACGTTCCACAGCATCACTAGGATGCCGTCGTGCCCACCCTTACGCCAAATATCGAAAATCGCGTTCGGAAGCTGCCGAAGCCCTCGAACGCGACGCAGGGGCTCCAGCCGCTGTTTGAAGCGGTCAGCAACGCCATGTTTGCGCTGGAAGATCGGCTCGACGACCGGGTGTCGGAGGGGCGCGTCGACATCCGCGTGGCCAATCTTTCGGACCCCGAGCGGATCCAGATTGTCGTCGCGGACAGCGGCATCGGCCTGGATGAGACCCGGTACGGCGCGTTCTGCGAGGTGGACACAGACTTCAAACGACCTCGCGGCGGAAAAGGCGTCGGACGGCTCTTCTGGCTTGATGCCTTTTCAGAAATCCAGGTCGAGAGCACGTACTACCGGGACGGCGTCACCCACGAGCGGGCGTTCGACTTCTTGCTCAATAACCGCGAGCAAGTCGTTGTGCGGTTCGAGGACCGCGAAGCCGGCAGCGCCGAATGTGGGACCACGATCACCTTCACCGGCCTGCGAACCAAGGAGTATGCGGACTCCTTCCCAAGGCGGGCCGAAACGTTCCTGCGCTACTTCAGCGCTCACTTCATCGCCGATTTCTTGGTCGGCACCGGTCCGTCGATCTTCATCGACCTCGACGGCAACACGACCGAATACCCGAAGGCTGTCGCCGAACTGACGGTGGGCAAGCCACTGGAGACGACGTTCGATCACAAGGAATTCGGGACGCTACGGATAGTCGGCTTCACGTGTCAGGCAGAGGCCAGTACCGGGTTGGAAGGCCGCCATCAGTTGCACCTGCTCGCCAACGAGCGCACCGTCGAGACTCGGAAGGTCGACAACCTGCTGGGCGTTGTGGACCTTGAGCGAGACGGACAATCGGATCTCGTCTTCCACGGGTGCGTTTCCGGGGAATATCTCGACCTTCGCGTCAACGAGGGGCGTACCGCGTTCAACTTGCCGGAAAACACGCTGAAGGCTATCAGCCGAGCCTGCATGGACGAGGTCAAGGCGAAGCTGCTCCCCGGCCAGATCGCGAAATTCGCAGAAGCCCGCCGCAAGAGCTATCAGGCCTTTGTCGAGCGATATCCGACCTTTGGTTTCGACGCCGACGACACACAGCTGGGCCGCGTTCCCTTCCACGCCACCAACCCGGAGGACTTCGCGTCCGGGCTGGTGAAGTACCAAATCCGCAGCGAGGAAAGCCGTCAAAAGTCCCTACAGACGCTCATTGACAGCCTCGATCTCGAACAGACGCCGGTCAACCTAGAAGCTTCGATCACGAGCGCTGTCGGCGAAATCCAAGCTTCTGAACAACTGGCGCTGGCGCAGCACGTCGTTCGCCGCAAGCTCGCGCTCGAACTTCTCGACAAGCTGATCCGGCGAATACGCGCTCACGGGGAGCGCGACGACGACCATCACCTGGAAAGCACCCTCCACGCGTTCATTTGTCCGATGCGGATCCGCGGCGACGACGGCGATGAGCCCAAGAGCCGCGCCCATGACCTTTGGATTGTTGACGAGCGGCTGGCCTTTACCCGGGCGTTTTCGTCCGACAAGCGTTTGGACGCCGTGCTGACCGAAGGCGGCTCAGGGGATCGGCCAGACCTGCTTGTGTGGGACCTAGCCTATGGCCTGGGGGTCACCGACACCGACAACCCCGATAGCGTCAATGTCTCAGAACCGATGCGCACGGTGATGATCGTCGAGTTCAAGCGTCCTGGTCGTACGACCTACGCAAAAGCCGAGGACAACATCGAGGGGCAGATCACCAAATACCTGTCCCAGCTCAAGGGCGGCGAGATCGAGAGCTTCGACCGGACCCGCGTTCGCGTGGCCGACGACTGCATATTCTATTGCTACGTCGTGGCCGACATACGTGGCGACCTGGAACATCAGTTGTCCGGGTGGGAAACCACGTCCAACAGCCAAGGTAGAATTCGTCAGCTGAAAGGAGCCTATCGCGGTCAGATCGAGGTCATCCAATGGCAGGACCTCATCAATGACGCATGGCTTCGAAACAGGGCGACCTTGCAGGCGGCTGGCCTCAACCGAAGTAAACTGACCCCTACGAAGGGCAATCCCGAGCCTACACCGACGATCGACGACACCGATATTGACGAAGACTAAGCCATGAACGAAGCCCTGCGCGGCATCCCCGACCGGATCTTGTACCTGGCGAGCGGCGCGTTGGCGCAAGCCAACATGCATGCGGCGTTCGCGGACCCCGGCAACGAGCACTGGCCCCAGATGTCGATATTGAACGCCGCCCACGCCGGCGAGCTATTCCTCAAGGCCATCATCGCGTCGGAACACCCGCTCCTGATCTTCAAGGATCTGCCGACCCTCGATGACAAACAAGCCGACGAGCTGGATCTGCAGATGCTCTTGAAGAGGGGTCAGACCCACGACTTCGCGAAGCTGCCGCAGGTCCTGTGGGCGACCGCCGGAATCCGAATCCCGAACGCCGACTGCTATGAGCGCCTGCGATTGGCGCGCAACGCCATCCAGCACTTCTGCGAGCCCGACGAAGGCGACCTGCGCGGGCTCTCCCTTGAGTTCATCTACTCCATCATCGATCCGCTGATCGCCAGGCAGTTCGAGCTCCACGCCATCGAATTTCACGAAGACCATTGCGTTGGGTACGACTACCTCGTGGGGACACTGCTTCGTCGCGAAATCCGGTTCTCGATGCCCAACGATTTCGACTTGGCCGAAATCCGTATCGCCGACGAAATTCGGAACGCGAGCGCCGACTATCGCGAGTGGCTCACCGGAGCGCTCGCCGCAGTGGGCAAGGAGGCGCTCATCAACGCCTAGTGGAGGCGGGATCTGTCGTCTTCCTATCGCTGAAGGGGGCGGCGGCCAACCCTACGAATAGTGGATCTTCCCAAGGGCGGAGAAGAGTCAAATCCGGTCGCTAAACTGGTCCACGGGACCCCAGCTGTTTCCGTTCGCGCTCACAGCCAGCTAGCCACGCCGCCGTGCCCGGAACATGTTCCACGCTGGCTCTGGGAGTAGCTGTAGGTCCCATCGCGGCAACGAGCCGTAGCGCCTGCAGGGACGTTAGACCCGCCCAACGCACCTTGGGTCTGGCCGCTGCCGGGACGCCTTGGCACCGGGATGCAGTTGCCTGCGCTATTGCGGTAATAGCCGGAGCCTCACGACTGCGCTTCGGCCGGGACAGCGCCAACGAACGCCGTCGGCACCGCGAGCGCCAGACACACCCAAAGGACTTGGAAACGCATTAGCCCTCCCCCGGACGCCGCCACCATACGCAACAACCACCGCGAGAGCCAGTCTTCTATCTCTAGTGAATCTTGAAGCTATTGGAGTGGTCTCCTCGCTTCGCTCGTCGACGCTCCTTCGGAGCAGTTATGGAGGTATGTTGGATCTCTCTCTGAATCTCTTTGAGCTTTAGACAATACTTTATAATCAAGGCCGGACGGGTGTCTGGCCAAGCGGGACGATTAAAGTTCCGGGCCGAGCGCTGGCTCTATGAACAGTCGCTCGGGTCCACGGAATGATCAGTGGGTGTTGGTGGGGTCGAACCGCTCGGCGAAATCGGCCGGCGTATAGATGCCCTTCATTATATAGCTTCGAGCGCCCTCGAAGTCGGTGATCGGTCGGACGTCCTGCGCCTCCCGGCGGCGGAAGTGGGGGTCACCAGCGATCCACGTCTGCACGATCAGGTCCGGGACCGGTGTCGGGCAGGGGGTAGCCCGGAGGTCGAGGGAGTCATCCGGCACGCCGACGAGTAGGTGGGTGTGTAGACCGTCGTTAGCCGTGAGTTCCTGAACGGCGAGACTGCGAAGGCGGACCTTCTCGCCGTTGCGCCCCCGCTTGAAGGCGGTCCCGAACAGTTTGCCGTTCACTCGATTGAACGTCTCACGGACGTCATTCGAGAAGGTGTTGGATGACAGGCGACGTTTCGTGGTGAGCGTGACGAGATATGTTTCCAGACACGACGAGATGGCCCGCTCAACACGAAGGAGGCGGGGTTGGTTGGGACGAAAATATGGGTTTGTGTTTGCCATGAAAAATGGGGCCGCAGCGGGAAGGCTGGGGCTGATGAATTGTGAATGTGAGGAGGGGATTGGGCACGGCGAAAGGCCGGCTCAAACGAACCTGTGGGGTTATAAATTTAGGGGGTGGTTGGAGGCGCAAATGCGAATTTCCAACACAGATATTATAGCCGAGATCGCCTAAAAATCATAGGCGTCTGTCCCCGACAGCAAGGATCTTTTTCGGCTCCACGTGCGCCCCGTCGGCGGCCCACTTGCGAACGATAGCGTCGCATGCCGGCCCCGCTTCAACACTAGGCGTGTCGTGAGGCCTCCGCGTCCAGACGAGCGCCAGCGGGGTACTAGTCCGCAGCTGAATTAGCGTCGACTGTCGACCCGAGAGCCTGGCTCGTCGCCTTGGAAACCAAACTGGTGACGTCGTGAACCGTCGGTGTCGGCCGCGCCGACTGCGCCGGCGGCCCGTCGAGTTCTTGGTAGGCGTCGATAATGATGTGGGAGGAACTTGGGTCGAACATGGAGCGCTCTTGCACGTAGACGTGCAGCATCACTCCTCCGCCGAGCCACCACCAGCGGCTGGAATGGTGACGGATGTCGGCCTCGTCACAATGACGGACCGGCTCCCAATCGCTGCGGGCAGCCATGGTGTCCAAGGCCGTCGCCAGCGCCGCGAGCCGGGGGCCTATTTCTCCGCCAGCATCGCCGAACTCGCTGCGATAAAACAGGGGACCGTCAACATGCATTGAACTAGGCCCAACACGCTGGCGACCAGTTTTCCACTTTGGAACGTATGGCCCATCCGCCCACGCTCTCGGCCAGTTCAGTTTCGCAACCTGAATGACCTTCTCGCCCCAGACCGGTCTGTCGTCCACCGCCTGAGGGAATACCTGCCGTGAATTGCGTGCCGGCAACGTGAGGAGTGGGGCGCGGGGGGCCGCTCCGAACAGACCGCTCAACGATGCGCTCGAGGCCTGGGCGGCGTCCGGCTGGTCGAATGTCCGGGTCAGGATGACCAGCCCCAGGAGGAAGCCTTCCACGTTGGCCTGTCTAAGTTCGAGCGCCACCGTCTCGTGGCCCACTGTCCAACGATCTTTTTCAGGAGCGCGGCCGCCGCGCCGTTGGACCGATTGGCCCGAAGCCCGGGAAATGTATTGCCGGAGCTCCCTAGCGGCCTTCGCCGTATCACGGTCGGACCAGATCGTTGCACGCACCCGAACTTCCGAGAGCAGGCCTTGGCGGTAGGAAAGCTGGAGGTCGATCGCATCTTGCACATGCGAGCCACATAGCCGGCCCGCCAGTACATCTGGTTCGGCGGCGCAGAGCGCTGGAAACGCCCGTCGAGCACTCTCAAACGTTGCCGCAGCACTGAGAGCGTAGGCCGTCTGAATGACGGCGTTTGCGTTCGGAGACTTCATGGTTGCCTCGTTAGGTGGCTTGTATCGTCACAGGCCCACAACGGGCGGCGACAAGGTGTGTGCGATCGTCTTCAGCCGGGATGTCCGCCCCACAGGGCGGGCGTGCTGGCCACTGTGGAATCAACCTGTCTCAGACTGTGGACCAGAGAGACCTCTCGGCTGAGCACTCTGACCCTCGGCTGGGTCATCTGAAGCGTCAGTGACTGATGTTCGGAGATGCGCCACGTCTGGCCGTAGATGCTTCGCACCTTACGGTTGCCGACCGTCACATGACATGTGGAACGGACGAGCATGTGCTTCCGGATCAGGCGTTCCATAATCTCAAACATGTCCGCCGCCCCGTTGATGTCGGGAAACAGTTGGGTCCAGCGGCCTTCGACAACCCGTGTGCTGGCATCGAAACGCAAGACAATGTCCGGCACGGCACCGGGGTCGGGATCCCGGACACTAACCTGGACCTCGCAACCGGCCTTCAGCTTCCTGACCCTCGCTTGCGGGACGGCTGCCAGTAGGGCCTCGCTTCGAAGCGCAGGATCAAGGCTGGTGACCTGCCGGACTATGATTTCGATGGTTCTCATGGAGGCACCTGGGACGTTGCGATCCATGGCGGGTCGCAGGGGGCGAAAGCCGTCAGGAACGGCATCGGGCGCACCTCCACAGGCCGCACAGAATCAGCGCTGTCGGCGGGAAGCGTGTGTGTGGAAGGAACCCCGATTATGGGGTCCTGAAGTACCCCATCCGGGCACTAGTCATCGGGGCGTTCGGGCGGCTTGATCATCCCTGAGTCAGCGCCGACGATTTGGTCGCTGGACGGGATCTCCGGGTAGGCTGACGGCGTGTCGCCGCCGTCCTCCGAATTGTGGGTTTCGATATGATTGTTGGCGGTCGGCGGGGTGCTGGCAGTGCTCATGGTGGGCCTCTCACTTGAAGAAGGCGCCGTATGCACCGAGCAAAGCGACAAGTAAAGATGGCCAAAACCGCTTTCGAATATTATGATGTATTGGCGAAACATCACCAATTTACTTCAACCTAGATCATGACGATCGCACAAGAGCAGACCATCATCATTCAGCAAGAGTAATAAATCACCCTCGAGGTAAGGTTTGAAATTTAGGCGATCGAACGGCGTCCTCGACCTTTCAGGGCGAGCCGCCCGGCAGATAAGGAAGGCGGGCTTAAATCGCCGGAGAATCGATTTTAGGCTGGGTCTTTGGCTTTAGATTGGGTCGACGAACCCCGACCATTCGCCAGGCCGTTCAGCTTGGCGATATCTTCGTCCGTATAGCCGTCGGGACGCTCGTCGCTCTGGAAGTGGATCGTCGCGAACAAGGCCGGACTAGCGGGTTTTGGAGTCGGCTTTGCGTCGGTCATGCGAACGCCTCGGATGCTGCGGTTGGCCGGCGCTTTGGTCGGCACAGGCCCGGCGTCAGATCACATGAGGGTTGATTTGAAAGGCGCTTTTGCCGGGTTAGATGAGCGCCGCTATTGTTCAGAAACCCGCCCTATCGTGCTGTTTCCATGGAATAGGTGGTCTCTGCGGAAGCGGCGGGCTGCTCAAGTATAACGACCTCGCCAACTGGAGCGATGCCCTCGTTGGCTGGAGAGCATTCCGACGAGTTCTCGTCAAAATGCACTACACCGTCCTTGGTTTCATAAACTAGGTCGTCCGTGATGCAGGCTTCGCCGACCCTTGCGGGCTGCGTGCCGAAGGCAAGGATCCCGATGACGGTCGCAGCGCTGAGGGCCAGGATGATCATCGTTGACTTTTTCATGGCAGAAGATCCCATCGCTTTCGTGTGAGCCGAGTGCACCACTTGCTCGCTTAAATCGGTCGAACTCGGTGTCCGAGCGGCAGGTTCGCCGATGACCGGAGGCTGGATGCCTACTGGACGTTGACGATCCCCCACGTGGTACCGCACATTTTGGTCCCAGATGAAATCTCGGACACTCCCTCCAATGAGACGTCCATTCGCAGCAGGGCGATCCCGCCGTTGTGTGGCAGGACGTCGTAACTTATCCGCTCCCTGGCATCGGCTAGCCCAGTTTCGGAAAACGTTAGCCGTCCAAGCGATTCTGATGTCGCAATAAGCGAAGAATTCCAGCCGAACTGGCGCACGAAAGACTGCTTTAAGCGCCCATAGTTAGTGCGGACCAGAGGCTGAAACGTCTGAGTGTCATCAAGGCAATAAACTGGAACGGCATCGCTTATATCAAGCTCCGCAGCCGAGGTGGATTGGCCTATGGCCGCGCTGTCCTCAAAAGACTTGGCCACACCTTCGTCGGGCGAGCATGCGCCAAGATAAAAAAGTAATAGAGCTATTGCCCGCATATTTAATCACTGTTTTCAAAATACGCGCCAGGATTACAGCCGTGATAGACTGATCGAAATCAGGAGCTACACGAAAACTGAACGGCAATCCGCGATGTGCCTGTCTCCGTCTGCAAAAACAAGTCTGCAGGAATATAGGAGCGCTCTTCCTCTTCTAGAAAAATAGTCGATCCAGTCTGTCGAATATTAAATGTTATTTTTTCGCCTGAGAACTCTTCAGGCAGTCCCATGGTGTCATCGGTGTCGCTCACTCTCACAGCCTTCCCGTCGATACCTAGGAGCGCCAAGGCACCGTCGGTGAGGAATACGGTGTCGCCGGTTTCAGTGATCGCAGAGCAGGTCAAGCCCGGTTCAATCAATGCGATCGCTTCGTCCGTTAACGGAGTGATCTCAGGTGCACCGAGTGCTCCAAGCATCGCAATCAAGAAAATCATGTGGCCTCCCGATAAGGTTGAAACTTTAGGATAACTTTGTGATTTTGGCTAGAGCTTACAACCGATTGGGCCCAACCTATCGTGGAGGCGATATCCGACATTGGGCATCGGCTTGTTAAGCCTTGCGCCAACGGAAAATGCCCTGGGTATTCACAAAGCACTGGGCGGCTGCCTTGGGCTTTCCGAAACCACTGTGGGAGGCCGCAAAAGACACGATCAAACGGCCCGCTGAATGTCGGGATGTTTAAGAGATAACCTGAGCAGGTTGTGGCCGCCGGCCGCCGCGATCTCGAGCGCGCGCTTGGCGCTCTCCTGACCCTTGACCTCGCGCAGGTCGGGGACGCGGTCGCCGGACCGCATCGCCCCCGGCTCGGGCCGGCGCAGCACCTGAGTGCCCTTGAAATGGTTGACCAGGCCGATCAAGGACCGCGGTGCCAGCACCGCGACGTCGCCGGCCCAGGCCGCCTCGGGCCCGTTGGCTTCGGGACAGATCAGGCCCAGCCCCATGGCGTCCACCGCCACCGCCGCCGGCAGGGTCCCGCCGACGGGCGCAATCCGACCGTCCAGCCCCAGCTCGCCGACCGCGGCCCAGCCCGCCAGCATGTCCGGCGGGATGACGCCCATGGAGGCCAGCAGGGACAGGGCGATGGGCAGGTCGAAATGGCTGCCCTCCTTGGGCAGGTCCGCCGGGGCCATGTTGACGATGATCCGCTTGGGCGGGAGCGACAGGCCGATGCCGGCGAAGGCCCCACGGACCCGCTCGCGGCTCTCGGCCACGGCCTTGTCGGCCAGGCCGACGATGGTGAAGGACGACTGGTCGCCAGACGGCAGCTGATGGACCTGCACATCCACCCGCCGGGCGTCCACCCCCTCGAAGGCTACCGTCACCACGCTGGCGAGCATCACTTCCTCCCGCTATGGGAGAAAGAACGAACCACGAACGGTGGCGGTTGGCAAGGGGAAGGGCTTGGGGCTTGGGGCTTGGGGCTTGGGGCTTGGGGCTTAGGGGTTAGGGCTTAGGAGTTGGAAGGACTGCACACGCCCGGAAGCCCTGAAACCCGGCACCCCAGCCCCAGCCCCAAGACCTAAGCCCTCTTCTTCTCCACCACATCCCACATGAGCGCGGTCGCATCGACGCCGGTGAAGGCCTTGAGCTGCTGGGCGCCGGTTGGCGAGGTGACGTTGATCTCGGTCAGATAGTCGCCGATCACGTCGATGCCGACGAAGATCAGGCCGCGGGCCTTCAGTGTTGGCCCGATGGCGGCGCAGATTTCGCGGTCGCGCGCCGTCAGTTCGACCGGGGCGGCGGTGCCGCCGACGCGGAGGTTGGAGCGGACCTGATCCTTGGCAGGGATACGGTTGATGGCCCCGACCGGCTCGCCGTCGATCAGGATGATCCGCTTGTCGCCCTTCGAAACCGCCGGGATGAATTTCTGGATCACCAGCGGATCGCGGCTGCCGGTCATGTGGATCTCGACCAGGGCCTCGAGATTGGGATCGCCGGCCTTCAGCTTGACCACGCCCGAGCCGGCGGCACCGTGCAGGGGCTTGAGCACCACATCGCCGTGGCGTTCGTGAAAATCGACCAGGGCGACCGGGTCGGAACTGATCAGGGTGGGCGGGGTCAGGCCGGGGAACTGCGTCACCAGCAGTTTCTCGGGGGCGCTGCGCACCTCGGCCGGGTCGTTCACCACCAGCGTCTTCGGATGCACCGTCTCCAGCAGATAGGTCGAGGTGACATAGGCCATGTCGAAGGGCGGGTCCTGACGCATCAGGATGACGTCGACATCTTCGCCGAGGTCCAGCTTCACCTCCTCGCCGAGGGTGACGTGGTCACCCTGGGTCTGGCGCAGGGTCACCGGGCGGGCGCGACAGAACAGGCGGCCGTCCTCCAGCGCCAGGGTGCGGACATCATAGACCCACTGGGCGTGGCCCCGGTCCTGGGCTGTGGTCATCATCAGCCAGGTGGTGTCGGACTCGATGTTGACCGCCTCGACGGGGTCCATCTGGATCGCGACTCTGAGCATGGGATGTCCTTCCAAGCGGGGGATGCTTGGCTAATGGGCAGCCGCGGGGGTGAGCGCAACCCTCGGCGGCGAGCGAAGGGGTGGCTGGTGATTGGTGGTTGGTGATTGCCGCCTCGCTGTCAGCGGAACGGCGGCGCAGTTCGCGCCCCCGCACCGGCGGTGGCCTGCCACCCATCACCAACCACCAATCACCCGGCGCAGCCGACGTCAGTTCAGCTGCAGCCGGACCCGATCGACCGACATCTGGCGCGTGATCTCCATCGGACCATCGACCGTGCGGGCGCGGGCGAGGGCCTCGAGCGCACCGGCGAGCGAACCCTGTTTCTCGCGCGCGGCGGCGACGTCCAGCCAGGGGCGGTGGTCCTCGGGGTCGAGCAGGGCGCGGCGCAGGGCCGAGCGTTCGGCCCCCTCGTAGTCCGCCGCGCGGAGGGCCCGGCTGAACAGGACGTTCTGCAGCCGGATCAGGGCCTCGCGGTCGCTGACCGGAGCCATCAGCACATCAAGCCGGTCGGCCACGTGCGGGGTCAGACCGGCCCGCAAGGCCCGCCGGGTCAGTTCCGACGGCAGGACCAGCCGGCCCTGGCTGAAGGGATCCAGCGCGACCGGCCCCTCCGGCGTCTCGACCCGCAGCAGGAAATGGCCGGGGAAGTCGACGCCCCGTGCCTTCACGCCGGCCCGCCGCGCCGCGTCGAGGTAGAAGATCGAGAGCGCGCCGGAGAGGCCCCGGCGGGTATCGGCGACGTGGATGACGTCCGTATTGGCCGGGCTGTCGTGGTTGAGCAGGTCCCCGTTCAAACGCAGGTCCGAGGCCATGGTCTCGGTCAGGGCCTCGTCAGGACCTTCGCTTGCGATCCGCTCGGCCAACCGTTCGGCGGCGTGGGCGGCCAGGGTGCGGACCGGCAGGGGGTCGCGAAACGGCTGGTCGTGGATGGCGCAGGCGATGGCCGCTTCCAGCAGCGGGAACGCCTCGTCCCCGGCCTGTCCGGCCTCCGTGAGAACCTCGATCGCTTCTTCGCGGGTCATGCAGCGCCCCTCCCGAAGGCGACAACGCCGCGACGATGGCGCGGAAACCGGCCCGGTGCCAGCGCCACCATATCGATCCGCAGCACATGACCGGCCAGGCTGGGTCTTTGGCGCAACACCGACCGGCCGGCGGCCCGCAGGCGGTCGTACTGGTCGGGGCCGAGGGCGGTGAGCGCAGCCTCCAGCGTGGCGCGGCGCTTGACCTCGACCACGGCCAGCACCTTGCCGCGGCGGGCGAGGATGTCGATCTCGCCGGCGCGGGTCTTCAGGCGGAAACCGAGCACCTGATAGCCCCGGACCATCAGCCAGGCGGCGGCCAGCCATTCCGAACGGTGGCCAAGCCGGTGGGAGACGGCCCCGAGGGCGACACGCCAGCCGCGCTTGGTCCGAACGACCTTCGGGGCCCGGACCTTCGTCGGGGGCCGCTTCGGGCTCACCGGCCCTGCATCTCCAGCGCCCGCTTGTAGAGCGGCTTGCGCGGCAGGTTCAGGGCCTTCGACACCTCCGCCGCGGCCTCGCCGGGCGGCAGGCGGGTCATGGCTTCGGCGAGGGCCGCGTCGACATCGGCTTCAGAGGCGACCTCCGTCTCGCCGGGGGCAATGACGATGACGATCTCGCCCTTCGGCGACTGGCAGCGCGGGTCGCCGGCCAGTTCGGCCAAGGAGCCACGCACGCACTCCTCGTACATCTTGGTCAGTTCGCGGGCGACGGCGGCGGGGCGCGGGCCGAGCACGGCGGCCATGTCGGCGAGGCTGTCGGCGAGGCGGGGGCCACTCTCGAAGAAGACCAGGGTCTGGCGGGCGGTCCGCACCTCTTCCAGCGCCGCGCGGCGGGCACCGGATTTGGCGGGCAGGAAGCCGGCGAACAGCACGCGGTCGGCGGGCAGGCCGGCGATACACAGGGCGGCCAACAGGCTGGACGGGCCCGGAATCGGATGCACCGGCAGGCCCGCCGCGATCACGGCCCGGGCGACGACGAAGCCGGGATCGTTGACCATCGGCGTGCCGGCGTCGGAGACGAGGGCGACGACCTCGCCGGCCCGCAGCCGCTCGATCGCGCCCTCGGCGGCCCGCGCCGAGGCATGGTCGTCGCACCGCTCCAGCTTTGCCTTCAGCCCGTAGGCCGACAGCAGTTTGGCGGTGACGCGGGTGTCCTCGGCCAGGACCAGGTCGGCGGCGGCCAGCACATCGAGCGCCCGCAGGGTCATGTCCCTGAGGTTCCCGATCGGCGTCGCCACCAGATAGAGGCCCGACGCGACGGGGCGCGGGGGCGGGGCGGTCGGCGGAAAGACGGACGGATCAGGCATCGGCGGGACCGTGCCCGAGGGGGCGCATCCCCTCAAGGTCTCATTCAGACCAGCAGCGCCTTGAGAACCCCATCCAGCACGGGGCGTCCTTTCGGGGTCGCGGCGATTCGGTCTCCATCGACGGCGAGGAAGCCGCCCGTGACCAGATCGTCCGGATCGAGGTCGAGAGCCGCGAAGGTGGCGCGGTCCACACCCTCCACCGTCCGCAGGCCCAGCAGCACCTTCTCCTCGGCCGCGTCGCGCGCCGACTGGGTCTCCCGCTCGCTCCAAGGCGCGCCGGCCGCCACGCCGGTGACGTAGTCCCCGATGCCCCGGTGCGCGACGGTCGCCGTGCGCGACCCCTCCAGGGTCAGCCGCCCATGCGCGCCCGGGCCGAGGCCCAGATAGTCACCGCCACGCCAGACGTGGAGATTGTGCGCCGAGCGGGCCGCCTCGCCCCGGGCGTGGTTGGAAACCTCATAGGCGTCGAAGCCCGCCGCCTCGAGCACGGTTTGCGTCGTCTCATAGAGGGCGGCGGAGAGGTCCTCGTCGGGCGGGGTCCAGGCCCCACGGGCCACGGCGCGGCCGAAGGCGGTCGTGGGCTCGATGGTCAGCTGATAGGGCGAGACGTGCTCGAAGCCCATGTCGATGGCCCCGGTCAGTTCGGCGGTCCAGCTGTCGACGGTCTGGTCGGGCCGGGCATAGATCAGGTCGATGGACAGGCGGGGGAAGGCGCGGGCGGCGACGGCGACGGCGCGCCGGGCCTCGTCCGCTGAATGGTTGCGGCCGAGGAAGGCGAGCGCGGCGTCGTCCAGCGCCTGTACCCCCATCGACAGGCGGTTGATCCCGGCGTCCGACAGGGCCGCAAAGCGGGCGGCCTCGGCGTCGGTGGGATTGGCCTCGAGCGTGATCTCGATCGGGCCGCGCGGCGGGAACAGGGTCCGGGCGCGGTCGATGACGGCGGCCACGGCCTCGGGCGCCATCAGCGAGGGGGTGCCGCCGCCGAAGAAGATGGAGGCCAGACGGCGCGGGCCGGTCAGCCGGCCTTGCGCCTCCATGTCGGCGAGGATGGCCGCGGCCAGCGCCGCCTGCTCCTCAACCCTGCCCCGGTCGCGCACGACGTTGAAGTCGCAATAGGGACAGATGCGCGCGCAGTACGGCCAGTGGACGTAGAGGGCGAGGTCGGAGCCGGGATCTGGAACGGAGGGCATGGGGTGATTGGTGGTTGGTGGCTGGTGATTGGCGGGGGCAGGTGCCGGTGCTTGGGCGGTGATCGGCAGCGGCGATCCAGCCACACCAGTCACCAACCACTAATCACCCTTCCATCAACGCCGCCTTCAGTTTCGCAAACGCGACCGCCCGGTGGCTGATCGAATCCTTCAGCGCCGGATCCAGCTCACCGAAGGTCTGCGTCTGGCCTTCGGGGATGAAGATGGGGTCGTAGCCGAAGCCGCGGTCGCCGCGCGGAGGGAAGGTGAGCAGGCCGTCGACGCGGCCCTCGACCACCACCGCCGGGCCGTCGGGCCAGGCCACGGCCAGGGCCGAGGTGAACCAGGCCTGGCGATCCGACGAGCCGGTTTCCTCCAGCCGTTCCTCGACGCGGCGCATGGCGAAGGCGAAATCCTTGTCCGGTCCGGCCCAGCGCGCGGAGAAAATGCCCGGGGCACCGTCCAGGGCCGCGACCGACAGGCCGGAGTCGTCCGCGAGCGCGACCTCGCCGGAACGGTCGGCCGCATGGCGCGCCTTGAGCAGGGCGTTGCCGACGAAGGTGCTCTCGGTCTCGTCCGGCTCGGGCAGATTCAGGCTGGCGGCGGTGACCACGTCGTAATGTCCGTCCAGAAGGGCGTCGATCTCGACGGCCTTGCCGGGGTTGTGGGTGGCCACGACGAGCCGCATCCCCTTGATAAGCTTCAGTTTCATACTGACCACGCGCTCCGAAACAATCCATTGCCAAAGTTTAATATCGTTAAACGATATGTAACGTGCCTTTCGGTTAGGCATGTCCTATCTATGTCTTCACGGACGGACGCCGCGACGTTCCCCGATAGAGCCGAAACCGGCAATATCGATGCAGCGGAATAACAAAAGAGGGGTGAAAACATCCCTCGCTCAGGACCAACGGAGAACGACTATGAACACCATGAACGCTTCCTATTTCATCGAGAAGGTCGGCCACGGCATCCTCAACGCCTTCCTGCTCGCCGCCCTGCCGACCGCCCTGATCACCACCCTGATCCAGGCCTTCTGATCCCGCTCTGGCCACACCGGCCAGAACGGCGACCGGACTACATGGCCTGGAGTCGCCCCAGGGGCGACAGGCCAAACCAACAAAGTCTCACAGGAGCTTTGACGATCGGCATGACAATCGCGAAGAATAAGACCGCGTGCGGGTTCGCCGGACCCCGCGCGGCATCGTCGCCCCGCCGACCGGCCCGCTAGCAGAGAGGTCGACCCATGCGCTTCCCGAAATCGCTTTCGATCGGGATCCGCGTGCCTTTCGTCCGGACCCCGGCCCTTCCGGCCCTCGGTCCCGGATCCATGTCCAGCCTGCTCGGCGTCGCCCTCGGGGCCGCCTTCTGGATCCTGGCGCTGCTGACCTGCGCCGCCCTCCTCGTCTTTCTTTTCCTCGTTTTCATTCCGATGGGTCCGCTCGACCTGACCGCGACCTCGGAAGACGGCGGCACCAGCGTGCCCATTCCGCGCGCCTACGCCCTCTTCGGGGTCGGCGCCTTCGCCGGCTATTTCGCCGGCTTCGCCCTGATCCTCCGCCATCTGCGCCGCATCGTTTTCAGCCTGAGGATCGGCGACCCCTTCCAGCCCGCCAATGTCAGCCGGCTGAAGCAGATCGGCCTGACCCTGGCCACGGTCACCGGCGGCGCCTGGACCGGCCAGACCCTGGTATCGCGGCTGGTGCGCGGGTCGCTCGAGCCGCCCAGCCTGTTCGACCTCGTCACCCCCGCCTTCTCGGTTCTGGTCGTCTTCGTCCTCGCCGAGGTGTTCCGCGAAGGCGCCCGGCTGCGGCGCGAATCTGAACTGACGATCTGATCGGGTTGAGCTAGAGAACCCCCATGGCCATCCGCGTACAGCTTGATCGCATCCTCCTCGAACGGCGCATGTCGTTGACCGAGCTGGCCGACCGCGTCGGCGTGACGCTGGCCAACCTGTCGATCCTCAAGACCGGCAAGGCGCGGGCGATCCGGTTCACGACCCTGGACGCCCTGTGCCGCGAGCTGAACTGCCAACCGGGCGACCTGCTGGTCCAGGCCCCGGGGCCGCAGGACGTCGGCTCGGATGAGGATCCGGACGGGAACGCCCCCGGCACGACATGAGCCGCCGCGACGACCTGAGCCCCGACGACCGCCGCATCTGGGCCCGCGTCGCCGGATCGGTCACGCCGGCCAAACCGAAGAAGGCGGCCCTGGTCATTCCAGGTGCCGCCGTGGTCGATCCGCCCGCGGCACCGCTGCCGCGTGGTCTGGCCAGGCCCCGGCCCGCCGCCCCGGCCTGGAGCCCGCCGGTGCAGGCACCGCTCCGGCCGCGCGGCCACCCGGAAGAGCTGGAGCCGCGCCGCCAGCGCCGGCTGTCACGCGAGCGCGATCCGATCGAGGCGAAGATCGACCTGCACGGCTACGGCCGTTTCCAGGCCCAGGACGCCCTGACGGCCTTCCTGATGGGGGCGCAGGCGCGGGGCTATCGCTCGGTGCTGGTCGTGACGGGCCAGGGGCGGCGCGGCGGCACGGGCGTGATCCGGGCCTCGGTGCATGAATGGCTGCAGGCCCCGGCCTTGCGCGGTGTGGTGTCGGGGTTCGCGGCCGCCGCTCGCCATCATGGCGGGGATGGCGCGCTGTATGTGACGATCA
The DNA here is from genome assembly GCA_030285985.1 of Aquidulcibacter paucihalophilus. Lineage (NCBI taxonomy): Bacteria > Pseudomonadati > Pseudomonadota > Alphaproteobacteria > Caulobacterales > Caulobacteraceae > Aquidulcibacter > Aquidulcibacter paucihalophilus. The sequence continues at coordinate 314,567 of CP127384.1, read as the reverse complement.
GGCGGGGTTGAGGGTCAGCCCCGCATCCTTCGCCAGCGCTTCCAGCGAGGTCATCGGCCTTGGCCCCCAGTGGGCGATGACTTCTGCCGCCGCCAGCGAGCCGAGCTTGCCGGCGTCTTCCAGTGACAGGCCACGCGCCACGCCCAGCAGGAAGCCGGCGGCGTACTGGTCGCCGGCACCGGTGGTGTCGACCACCTTGTCGACGGGGACGACGGCGATGGCGACGCGTTCGTCGCCCGAGACGACCACCGAGCCGGATTCGCCGCGGGTGATGGCGGCGACGTCCACCATGGACGCGAGCTGCGCGGCGGCGGCGTCGAAGTCCTCGGTCTCGAACAGGGCGGCCAGTTCGCCCTCATTGGCCAGGACGATGTCGGCCGAGGCCTCGATGAAGGCCAGAAGCTCGGCGCGCCAGCGCGCGACGACGAAGGTATCGGACAGGGTGATGGCGACCTTGCGTCCGGCGGCGTGGGCGGCGGCGGCGGCGGCCTCGAAGGCGGCGCGGGCCGGGGCCGGGTCGAACAGATAGCCTTCCAGATAGACGATGGCCGAGGCACCGATCAGGGCCGCGTCGATGTCGGCGGCCTGAAGCTGATTGGCGGCACCGAGGAAGGTGCACATGGTGCGCTGGCCGTCGGGCGTGACGTTGATCATGCAGACGCCGGTGGCCAGGCCATGGACGGCGCCGTCCCGGAGCGCGGGAGTCTCGAAATGGACGCCGCCGGCATGGATGTCATGGGTGAAGACGCCGCCCAGCACGTCATCGGCCACCTTGCCGATATAGGCCGCGCGGCCGCCGAAGCTGCCGACGCCGGCGACCGTATTGCCCGCCGACCCGCCCGAGGCCTCAACGCCCGCGGCCATGGCGGCGTAGAGGGCGGCGCTCTGCTGCGCATCGACCAGCTGCATCGAGCCGGGCGTCAGGCCCTGGGCCGTCAGAAAGGCGGGGTCGCAGGGGGCGAGGACGTCGACGATGGCGTTGCCGACGGCGCAGACGTCATAGGTTGGGTTCTGGGTCATGGGCGGCCCTTATCGGACAGCCGGCCCCGCGTCATCCGAAAAGCATAAGGAACGCCTTATGCGATTGCCGCCGCTTCGCTATGAGTCCGCCATGACCCAGATCGCCGTCCTGACCCCCGATGCCGCCGACCCCTCCTATGCCGGCCAGTGGCCCGGCGTGCTGGAGCGGCTGGCAGAAGCCCTCGCCACAGCCGGACTGACGGCGGTTCCGACCGCTTGGACCGACCACATCGCGGACGCCTCCGGCCTGATGCGGTTTCCGCTGGTCCTGCCGGTGATCGCCTGGGGCTATCACCGCGACCACGACCGCTGGATGCAGGCCTGCGCGACCTGGGAAGCGGCGGGGGTGAAGATGCTGAACCCGTCGTCGGTGCTCGCCTGGAATTCGGACAAATCCTATCTGGGCCGGCTGGCCGAACAGGGCATCGCCATGCCCGACACGGTCTGGATCGACGGCCCGACGCAGGCCGACGCCGATGCCGCCTTCGATCGCTTCGGTGTCGATCAGATCGTGGTCAAGCCGCGCGTCTCGGGCGGGGCCCACAAGACCCTGCGGCTGGCCCGGGGCGAGCCCATGGTCGGGGCGCCCGAGGGCCCGGCGATGATCCAGCCCTATCTGCCGTCGATCGAGACCGAGGGCGAAACCTCCCTGCTCTTCTTCGGCGGGAAGCTGAGCCACGTCGTCAACAAACGGCCGGTCCCGGGCGAGTTCCGGGTGCAGGTCCAGTACGGCGGCGGCTATGTCGCCCTGCCCGAGCCCCCGGCAGCCGCGCTGGCGCTGGCGGAGAAGACGCTGGCCGCCATCGGCGAGGACCTGCTCTACGCCCGCATCGACATGGCCCCGGACGCCGACGGCGGCTGGCTGCTGATGGAGGCGGAATTGATCGAGCCGGACTTCTATCTGGCCTCGGCACCGGAGGGCGGGAAGCGGTTCGCGGCGGCGGTGCGGGCGCGGCTTGGGTGATTGGTGATTGGTGATTGGTGGTTGGTGGTTGGTTGAGGGCACCAGCGGTTCTGGCTTCGCAGAGTGGTCGACCCCTCCCTCGCCAATCACCAACCACCAATCACCCCTTCACCCCGCCTCCCCCAGCGCCGCTAACCCCGCCCGGCTCGGGCACAGGTCGCTGATCACGCAGGCGCTGCATTTCGGCTTGCGCGCCGTGCACGCATAGCGGCCGTGCAGGATCAGCCAGTGGTGGGCCTTGGGCAGCCAGTGCTCGGGCACCACACGGAACAGCTGGGCCTCAACCTTGTCGGGCGTGGCGGCATTGGCCAGGCCCAGCCGGTGCGAGACGCGGAAGACGTGGGTGTCCACGGCGATGGCCGCCTCGATGCCCAGTTCGTTGAGCACCACGCTGGCGGTCTTGCGGCCGACGCCGGGCAGGGCCTGGAGGTCGGCGCGGTTCAGCGGCACCTCCCCGCCATGCTGCTCCAGCACGATCCGGCTCAGGGCGATGACGTTCTTCGCCTTGTTCCGGTACAGGCCGATGGAGGCGATGAAGGGCACCAGCCCCGCCTCCCCCAGCGCCAGCATCTTCGCGGGCGTGTCGGCGACCGCGAACAGTTTGTCCGTGGCCTTGTTGACCGCAACGTCGGTGGCCTGGGCCGACAGGGCGACGGCGACCACCAGCGTATAGGGGCTGGAGAAGCTGAGCTCGGTCTTCGGCTCGGGCATGATCCGCGCCAGCCGTTCGAAGATGGCCTCAACCCGGTCCTCGTCCGGCGGCCAGCCCAGCACGGGGACCATCGCCCCGGTCATGACGGCGGGGCGTTTCGGCGCGGGTTTCGGCGCAGGTCTGGAACGGGCCTTGGGCGGCTTCATCCCGCCCGGGTAGCAGACGCGGACCGGAACCGGGAAGGCCTCAGGTCTCCCACGATGCCGGAATGAACAGGGCCCCGGCCCCGAGCAGCATCCCGGCCAGACCGACGGCCAGCGGCAGGCCGAACAGGATGGTGCAGCTCAGGATCAGAAGACTGGCAGGCTGGGCGTACCGGGCGGCGAAGCGCTTCATGGGAGGTCTCCTCTCAGCTTGGCCGTAGTCGAAACCTCCCGGCGGCGGCGGTCAAGCGCAGGTTCGGAAACAGGATGTGTTGGGCCCCGGCGCATGAGTGGTTGATTTTTGGACAGTCATGTCCATTTATGCGCCGTCCTCCCCGACACGCTTTCGAGTCCGCCATGACCCTGACCCCCGCCCACAAGAAGCGCCTGCCGTTGATCGTCGCCGCCTTTGCGGCCCTGGCCCTCGTCATCGGCGGGGTCGTCTGGTGGCAGGGCAAGCAGCGCTGGGAGGCGACCGACAACGCCTTCGTCCAGGCCGACACCACCGGCGTCAGCCCCCAGATCGACGGCTATGTCGTCGAGGTTCTGGTCGCCGACAACCAGCGGGTCGCACCGGGCCAGATCCTGATCCGGCTGGACGACGCCGATGCCCGCGCCAATCTGGCCGAGGCCGAGGGCAATCTGGCGTCGGTGATCGCCGCCGTCGGCAATGTCGACGCCCGCGCCGCCCAGGAACAGGCCGTCATCGCCTCGCGCGCCGCCGGCGTGGCCCAGGCCCGCGCCCAGGCCGACCTGGCCGCACAGCAGGTCGACCGCTACGGCCGCCTCGCCGAGCAGGGCTGGGTGTCCCAGGCCCGCATCCAGACAGAACAGGCCGGTGCCCGCACCGCCCAGGCCTCGGTCGCCGAGGCGGAAGCCGCCCTGATCGCCGAACAGCGCACCGCCGGGGTGCTCGGTTCGAGCCGCAGCCAGAGCCTCGCCGCCGTCGATGTGGCCCGCGCCCGTGTCGAACAGGCCCGCATAGCCCTGGACCGCACCGTCATCCGCGCCCCGGTCGGCGGCGTGGTCGGGGCCCGCGGCGTCCGCGTCGGGCAATATGTCCGGCCGGGCGGCCAGATCCTGTCCATCGTGCCGCTGGGCGACGCCTATGTGGTCGCCAATTTCAAGGAAACCCAGCTCGACCGTCTGCGCATCGGCCAGACCGTCGAGATCAGTGCCGACGCCTTCCCCGGCGAGCCTCTGGTCGGTCATATCGACAGCTTCGCCCCGGCCACCGGCTCGGAGTTCGCCCTGATCCCGGTCGAGAACGCGACCGGCAATTTCACCCGCATCACCCAGCGCGTGCCGGTCCGCATCCGCGTCGACCGCGCGGGGGCCGCCGCCCTGCGGCCCGGCCTGTCGGTCGAGGTCAAGGTTGACCTGAAGAGCCGCGGCGGCCTGAGCTTCGCCGAGGCCGCCACCGGACCCGTCGTGGCCGCGGTCCGGTGACCGCCGCCGCTCCGACGGTCGAGGCCGCCGCGCCCACGCCGGCGCCCGAGGTCAACTGGACCTTCCTGCTGCTCGGCTTCGCCGGGATGGTGATCGGCCAGTTCATGGCCATCCTCGACATCCAGATCGTGGCCTCGTCCCTGCCCCAGATCCAGGCCGGGGTCGGCGCCTCGGCAGACGAGATCAGCTGGATCCAGACGGCCTATCTGATCCCCGAGGTCGTGATGATCCCCCTGTCGGGCTATCTGTCGCGGCTGTGGGGGACGCAGAAGGTCTTCCTCGTCTCCTGCAGCGGCTTCCTGCTCATGAGCCTGGCCACAGGGATGTCGTCCTCGATCGAGGCGATGATCTTCTTCCGGGCGCTGCAGGGCTTTGTCGGCGGGGCCATGATCCCGACGGTCTTCGCCGTCGCCTTCACCGCCTTCCCGCCGGACAAGCGGGTCACGGCCAGCATCGTCATGGGCCTGATCGTGACCCTGGCGCCGACGGTCGGCCCGACCCTGGGCGGGCATCTGACGGAGTGGCTCAGCTGGCGCTGGCTGTTCTTCATCAACCTCATCCCGGGCATGCTGGTGCTGTTCCTGGTCGGTCGCTACGCCAATTTCGACAAGGGCGATCCGTCCCTGGCCAAGGGGTTCGACTGGGCCGGGCTGGGGCTGATGGCCACCTTCCTGATGAGCCTGCAGTTCGTGCTGGAGGAAGGCTCGAAGAATGACTGGTTCGCCGACGACCTGATCCTGCTGCTGGCCCTGGTCGCCGCGATCACCGGCCCGGCCTTCGTCTGGCGGTCGCTGACCTACCGCAATCCGATCGTCGAGCTGCGCGCCTTCACCAACCGCAATTTCGTCGTCGGGGTGGTGATGACCTTTATCGTGGGCGCGGCCCTGTTCGGCGGCACCTTCCTGCTGCCGCTGTTCCTCGGCCGGGTGCGCGACTATTCGGCCTCCGAGGTCGGAACGACCATGGTGGTCTCGGGCCTGGCCATGTTCCTGACCGCGCCCTTCGCGGGACGGCTGGTACGCAAGGTCGACCTGCGGCTGCTGATGTTCGGCGGCTTCATGCTCTGCGCCTGGGGCATGTGGGACGCCCGACTGGTCACCGCCGACTGGGGCTTCTGGGAGTTCGCCAGCGTGCAGGCGGTGCGCGGCTGCGGCGTCATGATGGCCATGATCGCGGCCCAGCAGGTCACGATGTCGACCCTGCCGCCCGAGATGGTCAAGAACGCCTCGGGCCTGGTCAATCTGAGCCGCAACGTGGGCGGCGCCTTCGGCCTGGCGATCCTCAACACCTCCCTGACGCAGAACACCGCCCTGCACATGAGCGAGTTGACCCAGAACATCCCGGTGACCAGCGCGGGGATGCAGGACATGCTGGCGGGGATGCAGGCGCGGTTCGCGGGATCGATCGATCCGGCCGGGTCGGCGATGAAGGCGGTCCAGGGCATGCTGCAGAAGCAGGCCACGACCCTGGCGTTCGGCGACGCCTTCGCCATGCTGGCCATCGCCTGCGCCTTCGCGGCCTGCGTCACCCTGCTGTCGCGACCGGTGAGGACGCCGGCCGGGGCCCCGCCGGTGGAGGCACACTGATGGCGCGCGTTCGCGGACAGGTCGACGAGACCAAGACCGAGGCCATCCTCGAGGCGGCCACGGCCCTGTTCGGCGAGAAGGGCGCCCTGGCCTCCATGGAGCAGATCGCGCGCCGGGCCGGGGTCTCCCGCCAGACCCTGTACAACCGCTTTCCCAACAAGCTGGAGATCGGCCGGGCGCTGGCCGCCCGCCGGTCCGACGCCATCAGCGCGCCGCTGCGCGCCGGGGGCGATCCGGAGACGGTGCTGACCGCCTTCGCCGTCGGCCTGCTCGACAAGCTCTTGCGAGTGGACGCGGGGGCCTCGCTGCGCGGGGTGGCCCTGATGTCGCCGGAAATGCCGGACCTCGCCGACGCCATCTACCAGGCCGGACCCGCCGAGGGCCTGCGCCGGCTGGCGGCCTGGCTGGCCGAACAGGACCGGCTTGAGCTGCTACGCATCCCCCAGCCCGAGGTTGCGGCCGAGATGTTCGCGGGCATGGTGCTGGGGCACGGCCACCTGCGCGCCATCCTCGGCGTCGCCCAGCCGCCGATCGACCTTGAAGCGCGCGCCGCCGAGGCCGTGCACCGGTTCCTGCGCGCCTTCGCCCGATGACGGCCGGCACCCGGTGAAGGTTGGCCCCGGCCGCCAATCGGCCTAAACCGCGCAAATCTCCACGGAGCTTCCCCATGCTGATCCATCTGTCGTCCTGGCCCGAGATCGACGCCCGGCTGAAGACCACGAAGACGGTGGTGGTGCCGATCGGCTCGAACGAACAGCATGGCCCGACCGGCCTCCTGGGCACCGACTGGATGTGCCCGGAGATCATCGCCCACGCCGCCGAGAAGCAGGACGGCAGCCTCGTCGTGGCCCCGACCTTCAACATCGGCATGGCCCAGCATCACCTGGCCTTCGCGGGCACCATCTCGCTGCGCCCCTCGACCTTCATGGCCGCGATCACCGACTGGGTGAGCTCGCTGAGCCGGCACGGGTTCGAGCGGATCTATTTCCTCAACGGCCACGGCGGCAATGTCGCCACCATCGAGGCGACCTTCGCCGAGATCTATGCGGAATGGAGCTTCGTCGAGGAGCAGCCGCCGTTCGTGCTGAAGCTGAAGAACTGGTGGGACCTGCCGGGCGTCAACAGCCTTTGCACCCGCATCTTCCCGACCGGCCACGGCATGCATGCGACGCCGTCGGAGATCGCCGTGACGCAGGCCGCCTATCCGGATCATATCAAGACGGCGACCTACAGCCCGCAGATCGCGCCCACCGGCCCGATCCGCGACGCGCTCGACTATCGCGCGCGCTTCCCCGACGGCCGGATCGGCTCGGACCCCGCCCAGGCCAGCCCGGAGCACGGACGAACCATCATCGACGCGGCGGTCCCCGCCCTGTTGAAGGATGTCGCCGACTTCTCTGCCGAGGTCTTGCCCGAGGCGTGATTGCGGCCCAAGGCTGGCGCATGACCCAGTTCGAAAAAGCCATCAAGACCGGCCGCCGCTTGACCCGCGACGGCGCGCGGGCGGCCAATACAGCCCTGTCGGGTGGCGAGATGATGAAGGCCGCGGGCGACGTCATCAACGCCCGGCTGGAGATCATGGCCGCCGGCATGATCGATCCGCGCAAGGTCGACCTGAAGGAAATGTCGCTGATGAGCTCGGAGAAGGTCGAGGCCCTGTCGGCCTCCGCCTCGTCCGTGGCGAAGACCTTCGGCGACATTGGCGGCCGTCTGGGTTCGGGCGTCATGACCGAGGCAGGGCACGCCTCGAAGGCCGCCACATCGATCGCCACCGCCGCGACCCCGGCCGCGGCGATGCAGGCGCAGTACAGCTATGCCGTCGGCTGGTGGAGCCGCGCCGCCGCGCAGATGCTGACCCTGAACAGCGCCATGCTGAAGGGTCAGGCCGATGCCATCCGCCCGATCCACAACACCGCCGTCGCCAATGCGAAACGGCTGAAGAAGTAGCCCTCGCCTCAAGTTGCGGGAAGCGCGTCAGGCGGCCTTAACGGAACGGCGGCTCGTCGAAGGCCCGCAGCTTGCGGGAGTGCAGGCGACTGCCCTCGGCGCGTAGCAGGTCGATGGCGTGGATGCCGATCTGCAGGTGTTCCGAGATCGAACCCTCGTAGAAGCGGTTGGCCTGGCCCGGCAGTTTGATCTCGCCGTGGATGGGCTTGTCCGAAACGCACAACAGGGTGCCGTAGGGCACGCGGAAGCGGTAGCCTTGGGCCGCGATGGTGGCGGATTCCATGTCGATGGCCACGGCCCGGCTCTGGTTGAAGCGCAGGGCCGATTTGGAATAGCGCAGCTCCCAGTTCCGGTCGTCGGTGGTCACCACCGTGCCGGTGCGCAGCCGCCTCTTCACCTCTTCGCCCGGCGCGCCGGAGACGATCTTGGCGGCGTCATAGAGGGCCCGCTGGACCTCGGCGATCGAGGGGATGGGGATGTCGGGCGGCAGCACCGCGTCGAGCACATGGTCGTCACGCAGATAGGCGTGGGCCAGGACATAGTCGCCGATGCTCTGCGAGGGACGCAGGCCGCCGCAGTGGCCGATCATCATCCACGCATGCGGACGGGTGACGGCCAGGTGGTCGCAGATGGTCTTGGCGTTGGATGGTCCGACGCCGATGTTGACCAGGGAGATGCCCGCCCAGCCCGGCGCGGTCAGGTGATAGGCCGGCATCTGGTGCTTCTTCCAGGCCGCATCCATGACCGCGGCCTCGGGATCGGGCGTATCGCGGGTGATGACGATGCCGCCGGCGCAGACCAGCTTTTCATAGGGGCTGTTCGGGTCCTGCAGCTGGGCGCAGGCCCAGCGCACGAACTCGTCGACGTAGCGATTGTAGTTGGTGAACAGGATGTAGGACTGGACGTCCTCGACCGGCGTGCCGGTGTAGTGGCGCAGGCGGGCCAGCGAGAAATCAGTCCGCAGGCCGTCGAACTGGGCCAGCGGGAAGTCCTTCGTCAGGTCGAACATCCCGTCGGAGATCTCGTCGCCGATGTGGGCGAGGTCCGTGGTCGGGAAATAGCGGGCGACGGCGGCCGTCTGGCTGCGGTCGAGCGCGACGTCCGAGCCGTCCATCACATAGGGGAAGGGTATTTCCTGTTCCGACGGGCCGACATCGAAGGTGGCCCCATAGTCGGCCTGCAGCAGGCTCAGCTGTTCCGTCAGATAGGGGCGGAACAGGTCCGGCCGCGTGATGGTGGTCGAATAGACGCCGGGCCGCGAAAGGCGGGCATAGGCGCGGGTTTCAAGGTTCTGGGGCCGGTCGCCGAACCAGCTGACCCGAAGCTCCGGATAGGAGAACAGGCCCCTGGCCCGCGCTTCGGGATCGGCGCGTTCGCCGGTCCGGAGGAAGGTCCCTACCGCGGTGCGCAGGTTGGAGACGGATTGGCTGTAGAGGGTTTCGAGGCGGTCCAGAGCCGCCTGTGCTGTCATCGTTTCTGTCATGGCCTCGTCTAGCGGAAGATCATGGCCTTGGCGAGACGGTGCAGCTTGTTGGGCGCTATGTTCGCGACGCGGTCGCTCACGGCTTGAGCGCATGAGGCGCTGTTACGCAGTCGCTCGCGGCTTGAGCGCGGCCTCTAATCCCCGTTCGCCTGCGTGCGGGCGATCAGGGCCGTCAGCATGGCGTTGTCGGCGTATTTGACCTTCAGCGCCGCTCCGTCCGCCGGCTCGGCCTCGCATCGCAGGTCGCGGACGGCCGCGGTGATCTGCGCCCGCCGGTCGGCGTCATAGCCTTCCTCGCCCGCCCAGTGGTCGCACATCATCTTGCGGCCCATCCACGCGAACACCTCGGCCGGCACGGTCATCGCCGCGTCACGCAGCGGCTCGTTGACGCTGACCCCGGCGAGCACCAGCGCGTCGTCCCGGATCTCGAAGCCAAGGGTCGCCTCGCCCCCGCTGGGACAACAGTTGCCGTCGGTCGATTGCCAGAGCTTCGTCCAGGCCCAGACCTCGCCGTCCCCATAGCGGTAGTCCACGCCCTTCCAGACCTCCAGTCCGGCCGGGAGCCGTTCGGCCAGCTGATCACGCCAGCTCCAGTTATCCACCTGGACCAGGGGCTCGGCCGCATCGGGCGACCAGCGGAAGACGGCGTCGGCATTGCCATTGCCTGTCCCCTGCATCCGGCCCGGGACCGCCACATACATCCTGCCTTCGAAGATCATCAGCGTCGGCGCTTCGTAGCGCCAGCCCTCGAAGGCCCAGGCCCTCGGCCGGACAGGTCCCGTTCCGCCGCCGGACAGCAGCATGAAACCGCCGGTGATTCCGTTCTCGTCGGTGACCCCGTCCTGCAGCTGCCAGAACAGGCGATCGCCGTCCGGGGACGACAGCCAGCCGGCGGCTCGGCTGGAACAGCCGTTCAGGGCCGAGCCGATACAGGCACCGAGCGCTTCGGGCGAAGTCACGGTCACGTCCTGCAGCGCCTGGTCCCGCTGCGCCCGGCGGGTCAGCTCCTGCGCACGCTCGTCATCCCCGTCGGTGCCGTAGCCATATTCATCCAGGCTCCGATAGTGCAGCCATTGCCGCTGCTCGGCCTCGAGCTGGGGCGAGGTGGGCGACGTGTCACGGGCGGCCCCGAAAGCGGCGGTGAGTTCGGCCGACGGCGGCGGAAGCTGCGCCACGGCCGGTGACGCCACGCCCAGGACCATCATCACAGACAACAGAAGTCGCATCGCCGTCTCCCCGATCTTGGCCAAGACTGCACCCGCCCCGCGGTCCGCGCCACTGACCGGTTCTGATACCGAAACGATCAGCCCAGTTCGCGGCGCAGGAAGGCCGTCGCATCGTCCAGCACCGGCGCCTTCTTCCTGAACAGCGGGGAGAAGGTCGAGATCAGGTCGGCGTGGTTGAGGCCGGGATAGAGTTTCTCTTCGCAGCGTCCCCCGACCGCACGCATCCGCTCGCACAGGATGGTGGTGTCCTCGGCATGGACGATGACGTCGGCGGTGCCGTGTCCCAGCCACAGCGGCGGAGCGTCGGCGCGGGCGAAGGTCACGGGCTGGGTCAGGGTCGGGTCGGCGACCCGACCGAAGGCATTGACCGAGGCCGGGACGTCGAAGGGCAGGAAGTCATAGGGGCCGGCCAGGCCGACGGCCGCCTTGATCAGGCCGGGCGCGCCGACGGCAGCCATATAGCGGCGATCGAGGGTGATCATCATGGCGAGGTGGGCCCCCGCCGACTGGCCGATGACGCCCAGCCGCGCGGGATCGGCACCGTACTGGCCGGCGATTTCACCGACCCTGGCCGTAGCAAGGGCCGCGTCCTCGATGAAGGCCGGGAAATGCACCTCAGGGACCAGCCGGTAGTCCGGCAGGGCGACCACGAAGCCGCGCGCCGCCAGCGCCTGCGCCGCCCAGGCGTAGTAGGTCTTGTCGCCACTGTCCCAGCCGCCGCCGTAGAACAGCACCAGCACAGGCCAGGGCCGGGCCTGCGGCGCGGTAGGGACGAAGATGTCCATGGTCTGCCGGGCATCCTCGCCATAGGCGAGGTCACGGTCGACCCGGCGCACACCGCCGTCGCGCGGGCCGAACGTATTCAGCAGGGCGAGGGGCGAACAGGCGGCAGCGAGCAGTCCGAGCGCGGGGGCGAACAGGCCTCTTCGGGTCATGCGGTCCTTGAGGGCGAATGGGAGACGGGGCCCAAGATACGCACGGAACGCGCGTTCGGCTCAACCTGTCGCGCGGCCTATCTCGCGGAGGAGATCAGGGCCCCGCAGTTGGCGTCCTCCGCCAGGCCGGGATCAACGAAGGGCAGCAGGGCAATCAACGGATTGATCAGGGCACCCAGGGCCGCGCCCAGACCGACCTGGCCGGCGACCGCGCCGCCCTCTATCCCGATCGCCGGAGCCGTCAGCGGCCCGCGAAGGGTGATGGGCGACCAGAGACGAATCAGACGCGGCTGTTTGGTCTCTCCGTCGATGCGAAGGTTCATCGTCTCGGCCCCGAGGTCGATGGTCCCGGCGCCCCGCGCCAGCACCGGGGTCGTGTCGACCACAAAGGTCCGCGCGGTGGCGATGCCGCGCCGCACCGTGAAGTCGGCGACGGCGCAGCGGATTTCGGACGAACCCGTGTCGCCGGACAGCAATTTGCCCAGTCCGGCGGTGACATTGATGCCGAGCAGTTCGGCGAACGCCGCGCGCATCCGCCCCTGCGGCACCACCAGGCTGAGCGTGCCGGTGGAGTTGGCCGCAAAATCATGCACCGACGCCCCGGGGCCTTCGAGTCTGGCGCGGCCGAGGGCGCTGCCGGTGACGACCGGAGCGCCGTCGCGGGCGGGCACGATGGATTCGAGCGGATAGCCCCTCAGCCGGAAGTCGGCCGTGGTGTACGGCGTGTCCCGGTTGGCGTTGATCCGCGCCGTCCCGTTCAGCGAGCCACGGTTGAAATCAAAGGACACCGGATCGAGCTTGAGGATGCCGTCCCTGAGATCCGCCCCGAGGTCGACCTGACGGATGTCGAGCTCATTGCGCTTCACCCGCGCGGCCCGGTAACGCAGCGTGCCGTCCATGACCCGCAGCCGCTCGACGTTCAGCGGCGCGGTGGGCAGCAGTTTGGCGCCGGCGCCCGAGGTCGTGACCGTATCACCGGAGGCCGTGACCCGCGGCGTACCGCCCAGCACGGCGGAGAGGTCGTCGATGTCCAGCAGATTGGACCGGAGGTCCGCATCGACCCGACGGCGGTCGCCGACCTTGTCGACCTTCAGGTCGCCGGACAGGTCCGAGGTCCCGACCCGGCCCGAGACATCGTTGAAGGTGAAAACCGTATCGTCCCGCTTCAGCGTCCCGCTCAGCCGGTACGGCGGCGTATTGGGGGTGGTGATCCCGGTCAGGAGATACAGGTCGGCCATGTCGCGCCCCTGCAGGCTGAGGGCCGCGGTGAACTGGCCGAGGTCGAACGGCCGGGTGATCGAGCCGTCGGCGATCAGGGTCGAGCCCACGCCCGACAGCTCGGCCTTGAAGCCATATGGCCGGTCGCGCCGGATGTTGATGAAGGGCCCACCGCGGACTTCCAGCCGCAGGGGCGTGCCGTTCATGGTGCCGCGGCCGTCGAGGTGGAATCCGGCTTGACCGTCCGAGCCCTCGCGCGCCGATAGCGTCGCCCTGAGCGTCAGGTCGCGCTTCAGTTCGTCCAGGCTCAGCCTGCCGTCGCGGATCACCAGATGGTTGATCAGGGGAATCTTCATGCCCTGATCGTCGGTCTTGCCGGGGTCGAGGACCCAGCTCAACCGCCCGTCCTCGGCGGCGATCAGGACGACTTCGGGCCGGGTGATGATCACGCGCGGCATCTCGATCCGGCCGGCCAGAAGGGCACCGAGGCCAACGGAGGCCTGCAGGTCCGCGACCTTGAGCGTATCCTGTTCCAGCGCCCAGTCCGGCCCCCCGATGCGCAGGCCCTGCACCCGCGCCGAGGGCGTCAGGCTGAACAGATGGACGTCGAGGTCGCCGTTGAGCTCGATCTCGCGGTCGTATCTCGCCGAGGCCCAGGAGCCGATCGGCCCGCGCAGCCAGTTCCACTGGAACAGGGCCAGAAACAACACGAGCAGAAGGAGCAGCAGGACGGTCCCGCCGGCCGCGAACGCCTCGGGACGGCCCGGACGACGCAGGCCGCCATAGACCGGATCATGGGCGACGACCCGGTCCCGCCGCTCGCGCGCCCAGGCGACGGCCGGGACCAGGGCCCGGTCGCGAAGGGCGAGCCAGTTCGGATTGTCTTTCAAGGGGTTGGGCAAACCGGAACTCCGTCCAACCCCTGACAACGCGCGAAGTCGGCAGTTGGCGCCACCGGCCTCAAGGCGAAGGGCGCGCCCGTTGCCGGACGCGCCCCCTGTCGATCGCCCTTTCAGACCGGCGTCAGTCTTCCGGCGTCAGATATTTGTCGAGCCAGCCGAACACCTCGGTGTGCCACTGGCGGCTGTTGGCGGGCCGGAGCACCCAGTGGTTCTCGTTCGGGAAGACCACCAGACGGCTCTCGATGCCGCGACGCTGCAGGGCGGTGAAGGTCGACAGACCCTGGGCGGTCGGGATGCGGAAATCGAGGTCGCCCTGGATCACCAGCATCGGGTCACGCCAGTTCTGCACATGGTTGGCCGGGTTGAATTCCTGGTAGCCGCGCGGGTTTTCCCAGGGCGTGCCGCCATATTCCCACTCGGTGAACCAGAGCTCCTCGGTCGAATAGCCCATGCCGAAGGTGTCGAAGACGCCGTCATGGTTGACCAGGCATTTGAACTCGCCCGCCCAGTTGCCGGCGATCCAGTTGATCATATAGCCGCCGTAGGAGGCCCCCAGGGCGCAGGCGTTGTCGCCGTCCAGGAAGGGATAGCGTTCCTGGGCGAAGGCCCAGCCCTTCTGCAGGTCTTCCAGCGGACGGTCGCCCCAGTGCTGGCTGATCGAGTCGGTGAAGGCCTGGCCGTAGCCGGTCGAGCCGTGGAAATCGATCATCACCACCGCATAGCCGGCCCCGGCGTAGGACGACGGGTTCCAGCGATAGGACCAGCTGTTGCCGAACGAGCCCTGCGGTCCGCCGTGGATCAGGAAGGCGACCGGATACTGACGGCCTTCGACATAGCCGGCGGGCTTGATGACATAGCCGTGCACCGTCTCGCCGTTCCAGCCGGGGAAGCTGAACTGCTCCGGCTCGCCGAAGGTCTCGGCGTCCAGCGACGGGTTCACATCGGTGATCCGGCGCGGCATTTCGCGGCCGCGGAAGGTCTTCACGAACAGCTCGCTCGGACGGGTCAGGGTGTCCTGGGCGAAGACAAAGCCGGACGGCGTCTGCTGGAAGGCCGAGACATGGCCCGGCCCGGTGATCGGCACGACCGAGCCGCGGGTCACGTCGACGGCGAAGATCCGGGTCTGACCGACGTCGCCGGCGGTGGTGTAGAGCGTCCGCCCGTCGCGCGACCATTGCAGGGTGTCGGCGGAACGGTCCCAGTCCGCGGCGATCTGGCGGGTCTGGCCCGTGCCCATGTCGCGCAGGAAGATGGCGTATTTGTCGGCCTCGAAGCCCGGACGGGCCATGGCGCGATAGGCCAGGGTGCGGCCGTCCGGCGAGAAGACCGGGCCGGTGTCCCAGGCGTCATTGGCGTCGGTCAGGTTCTCGAACGTCCCGTCGCCGCTCAGGCCGTTGGTGCGGTAGAGGTCGAAATTGGTGCTCCAGGGTTCGGACTGGCCGGCCAGCCGGGCCGAAAAGACGATGGACTGGCCGTCGGGCGCGAAGACAAACTCGCTCTCGTCGCCGAACGGCTTGGAGGGGGTGTCGCCGTCGAAGCCGCGCGTCACCATCACCGGCGCGCCCGAGCCGTCGGAATTGACCGCGAACAGGTGGTTCTGCGTGCCGTCCGCCCAGGTGTCCCAGTGGCGCACGAACATCCGGTCATAGACCTGGCCGGTCGAGGGGTCGTCGGCCACGGCCTTGGTCCGGTCGACGGTGCAGGCGAGGTCGGCGCAGTCGGGGAAGACGGCCAGCGAGACCACGACCTTCGAGGCATCGGGGCTGAGGCGGTAGGCGTTCACGTCCAGCGGCAGGTTGGTCACCTGCACCGGGCCGGTCCCGTCGGCGGCGGCGCGCCAGACCTGGCTCGTGCCCGAGCGGCCCGAGAGGAAATACAGCTTGCCGTCAGACCCCCAGCGGGCGGTGTTGGCGCCGCCTTCATTGATGGCCAGCCGGACCGGCTCGCCCGGGTTCTGCAGGTCCATCATGAACAGGGCACCCGAGCGACGGTTGGCGGCGACGTCCGTGGCGGTGACCGAATAGACAACCCAGCGCCCGTCCGGCGACACCTGCGGATCGCCGAGCCGGTTGAGGGCGATCATGTCCTGCCAGGTGAAGGTGTTCAGGTCCTGGGCTGCGGCGGCCGGAGCTTCGGCGACCACCACCGGCGGCGTCTCGGCGAGGGCGGGGACGACGGCCAGCAGGACGAAGGCGGCGCAGGCGCCGGTGAGCAGGGAACGGTGACGCATGAGCAGGCTCCTGGAGACGAAGACGCGGATCAGGGCGCTGGCGTAGCACCACGGGTCGGCGGGCGGAAGGCGGTCAGGGCGCGGGCACCGCTCCGGTATGGCCGGCGGTCCAGTCGAGGATTTCCTGCTGCCAGTCGACCCAGTTGCGCGGCTTCAACACCCAGTGGTTCTCGTCCGGCACATGGACGAACCGGCTTTCGATGCCGCGCCTTTGCAGTGCCGAGAAGGTCCCCAGCCCTTGTTCGATCGGCACACGGAAGTCGCGCGAGCCGTGCAGGACGAGCATGGGCTTGTTCCAGTCCGCCACCCAGGTGTTGGGGCTGAAGTCGCGGTACAGCTCCGGCCGCTCCCACGAGGGACCGCCGAACTCGGCGATGAAGGTGGCGATGTCCATGGCGTTCATCAGCTGGCCGACGTCGAACACCCCGGCGTGGTTGACCAGACAGCGCCACGGCCCGTTCCATTTGCCGGCGATCAGATTGACCATATAGCCGCCGTAGGAGGCTCCGAGCGCGCAGGCCCGGTCGCCGTCGATGAAGGCGTTGGAGGCCAGGGCGGACTCCCAGCCCTTCTGCAGATCCTCCAGCGGCCGATCGCCCCAGTGATCGTTGATGGCATCGGTGAAGGCCTGGCCGAAGCCCGGCGAGCCGTGGAAATTGACCATCACCACCGCATAGCCTGCGCCAGTGTAGATCTGCGGGTTCCAGCGATAGCTCCAGCCGTCGGTCCAGGGCGATTTGGGGCCGCCGTGGATCAGATAGACCGCCGGATAGGTCCGGCCCTCGACATAGCCGGCCGGTTTGAACACCCAGCCCTGCACCGCCTCGCCGTTCCAGCCGGCAAAGGTGAAGGTCTCGCCCTCGGGCAGGTCGGTTCCGGCCAGGACGGCGGCGTTGTGGTCGGTCAGGGCGCGCGGGGCCTCGCCCGAGGCGTCGACGATCTGCGCCGGGCCGCCGAAGCCTTCGTGCGACAGGATCAACCGGCCGCCGGCCTCGTCATAGGCCGAGACCGTGCCTTCGTCGGTAGCGGCGCGAACGGCACCCGTGCGGGCGTCGATCTCGAACAGCTTCTGCTGACCGTTCTCGGCGGCCGTGGCGTAGAGCGCCCGCCCGTCCGAGCGCCAGCGCAGGGCACCGGGACCGCGATCCCAGTCGGCCGTCAGGGCGCGCGCGCCGGAGCCGTCGACATTGCCGACCATGATCACGGCCTGGTCGCCGAAGACGTTCTCGCGACCGCCCGCCAGCCAGGCCAGCTGGCGTCCGTTCGGCGAGAAGACCGGATTGGTGTCGGGCGCCGGATTGCCGTCCGTCAGATTGACCGGCGGCCCGCCGTCCATCGAGGCACTGTAGAGGTCAAGGTCGTTGGTGAAGGCTTCAGTCCGGCCCTGCATCTGGGTCTGGAAGACGAGGCGACGGCTGTCGGGCGAGATGACGAACTCGCCGTCGTCACCGAGCGGCCGCGACGGCGTATCGCCGTCGACCCCACGCATCAGGTCGCGCGCCTCGCCCGCCGCCAGACCCGAGGCGTTCAGCGGCACGGCGAACAGATGGTTGCGGCGGCCGTCATTCCAGCTGTCCCACGGGCGCAGCGGCAGCCGGTCATAGCTGCGTACGGTCGAGACCGAGGCCGCCTGCGCCCTCACCCGATCGCGGGTGCAGGCGAGGTCGGGGCAGTCGACGAAGACCGCCAGGGCCACGACCAGAGACCGGCCGTCCGGCGTCAGGCGGAAGGCGGTGACGTCGACCGGCAGGGTGGTCACCTGCACGGCGGCCTGGCCCTCGCGATCCATACGCCAGACCTGGCTGGAGCCCCCGCGCGAGGACAGGAAATAGATCGACTGGCCGTCGGGGGCCCAGCGCGCGCTGGCCACGCCGCCATCCGAGGCCGGCAGCCGCCGCGGCGGACCGTCCGGATCGATCACCCAGGCCGAGCTGACACCCCGGTTGCCGGCCCAGTCGGTGGCCCGGACGATGTAGAGGATGCGGCGGCCGTCCGGCGACAGGCGGGGATCGGCGACCCGCTCCATCATGGCCAGCTGGTCCGGGCTGAGGCCGCCGGCCGCGGTCGGGGCGACCACCGGTCCGTCCCCGGCGGGCGGCGTCCGGGCCAAGGCCGCGCCGCTGATCGCAAGGGCCAGAACCGTCGCGCCGGCCAGAAGTCCCATCCGCATCGTCATCCGCCCGACCCCCTTGTTCCAGTGGTCAGACTTAACACGGCCCTCGCCCCCGCCAAGCCGCTTGCCGAGCGCGCCGCAAGCGGCGACAACCGGGGCGAATGACCGAGATCTTCGCTCCCCCGCCGACCCGCCCGGATCAGCACATCGTCGACGTGCTGATAGCCGAGCGCGCGCCGCGTCTGACCCGATCCTTCTTCTGGCCGGCGATCCGGCCGGTGCTCTACAAACTGCTCAACTATCGCGCCGCCGTGCGCATGGCCGACGCCGTCAGGCCACTGACGGGGGCGGGGGCGCTCGACTATATGAGCGACCTCATGGACCTGCGGGTCGCGGTGATGAATCCCGAGCGGATTCCGGCCAGCGGCCGCTGCATCGTCGTCGCCAACCATCCGACCGGCATCGCCGACGGGATCGCCGTGTTCGACGCTGTGAGGGCGCGGCGGGCCGACGCGATCTTCTTCGCCAATGCCGATGCGCTCAGGGTCTCGCCCCGCCTGGGCGAGGCCGTCATTCCCGTCGAATGGGTGGTGTCCAAGCGCAATCGCGAAAAGACCCGCGCCACCCTGCTGGCGGCCAAGGAGGCGTTCGAGGCCGAGCGCTGCGTGGTCCTGTTCCCGGCCGGCCGGCTGTCCCGCGTGGCCAAGGACGGCTCCCTGACCGATCCGGAGTGGGCCCCGACGGCGGCGTCTCTGGCGCGCAAATACGACGCGCCGGTCGTGCCGATCCATGTGGCGGGACCCGATTCCACCCTGTTCCACCTGTTCGACCGGGTGTCGCAGGAGCTGCGCGACATCACGCTTTTCCACGAACTGCTGAACAAGAAGCGCAAGCCCTTCCAGCTGAAGGTCGGCAAACCGATCCCGCCCTCGCGGCTCGATATCGATGCGGCCAGGGCGACCTACGGGCTGAAGGCCTTCACCGAACGGGTCCTGCCCAGCCAGCCGGACGCCGATTTCGCATGACCGGGACACGCGACTGGGTGCTGCCCGACGCCGAAGCCACGACCCGTCTCGGCGCGGCCATCGCGCCGCGACTGGCGCAAGGCGAGACCGTGCTGCTGTACGGACCTCTGGGCATGGGCAAGTCGACCCTGGCGCGCGGCCTGATCCGGGCCATGACCCGGCCCGACGAGGACGTACCCTCCCCGACCTTCACCCTGGTGCAATTCTATGACAGCGCGCCGCCGGTGGCCCATTTCGACCTCTACCGCCTGACCCGTCCCGAGGAGGCGGCGGAGATCGGGCTGGACGAAGCGCTGGATGAGGGTTGCGCCGTGATTGAATGGCCCGAGCGGCTGGGCGACGATCCCGCCGCCTGGCTGGGGCCCGACCGGCTGACCGTGACCCTCGCCGAACAGGGCGCGGGACGGCATGCGACCGTTTCTGGCGTAGGGACGTGGGAAGCCAAGGTGAAGGATCTGCATGTCTGACCGCGAGCTTCAACGCCTCGACTTCCTGAAGGCCGCCGGCCTCGCCGATGCCGTGCGCGTCCCGCTGGCCGGCGACGCCTCGACGCGCCGCTATGAGCGGCTGACCACGGCTGACGGTCGGAAGCTGATCCTGATGGATCAGGCGCCGGCCGAGGAGAGCGCGGTCGCGCCCGAGGACGCCGACGCCGACCAGCGCCGGGCGCTGGGTTACAATGCCGAGGCGCGGCTGGCGGGAGGGTCGGTCGCGGCGTTCGTCGCCATCGCGGGCTGGCTCCGCGAGCGCGGCCTGTCGACGCCCGCCATCGGCGCGCGCGACACGGCAGCCGGACTGGCTGTGCTTGAGGATCTGGGCGACGACATCTTTGCGTCCCATGACCGGGACTTGCAGACAATCTACGGCGCGGCGGTCGACGCCCTCGCCGGCCTGCATGAGACCGCCCCGCCGCGGGTGATCAAGGCGGACGGCGAGCGCTGGCCGCTGCACCGCTATGACGCCCTCGCCTATCAGGCGGGGCTGGACCCCTTCCTGGAGTGGTGGCCGGCGTTCGCGGGACTGCCCGTTCCCTCGGACGAGGCGCGGGCCGAATGGTCTGCCCTCTGGGCGCCGGTGATCGCCCTGGGTGAGGCCGCGACGCCGGTCTTCGTGCACCGCGACTATCACGCCGAGAACCTGCTGTGGCTGCCCGACCGGTCGGGACTGGCGCGGGTCGGGATGATCGACTTCCAGGACGCGGTCAGCGGCCACCCGGCCTGGGACCTGCTGCACCTGCTGCAGGACGCCCGCCGGGATGTCGCGCCGGAGCTGGAGACGGCCATGCTGGACCGCTATCTGGCCGCGCGCGGCCCGGCGCTGGACCGCGAGACCTTCCTGCACGACTACCGGGCGCTGGCCGCCCTGAACGCGGCCCGCATTCTCGGCCGGGTCTTCGCCCGGCAGGAGGTGTTGTTCCGGCGCGACCGCTACACCGCCTTCATGCCGCGCACCTGGCGGCATCTGGAGCGCGACCTGGAGGTCGGCGGGCTGCACGGTCTGAAGCAATGGTTCGACCGCTACGTGCCGGCGGAAAACCGGGTCGCGGAGAACCGGTCGTGACCGCGCCCACCACCGCCATGGTCCTCGCCGCCGGCCTCGGCACGCGGATGCGGCCCCTCACCGACGACCGGCCCAAGGCCCTCGTCGAGGTCGGCGGGGCAGCCCTGATCGACCATGTGCTTCGCCGTCTGGGCGAGTCGGGCGTCGAGCGGGCCGTCGTCAATGTCCACTGGTTCGCCGAACGGCTGGAATCGCACCTCGCAGCACGGGTCGGAGGGCCTGAAATCCTCATCTCCGACGAGCGCGCCGAACTGCTGGAAACGGGCGGGGGCCTGAAGAAGGCCGCGGCGCTACTCGGGTCAGACCCGGTCTTCGTCGCCAATATCGACAGCGTCTGGACCGACAACAGCGGCCCCGGCGACACCGCGCTGAATCAACTCGCGCGGCTGTGGAATCCGTCAATCATGGATGCGGCCCTTCTTCTCGCGCGACGCGAAGGCTCGATCGGCTTCGAGGGCGGCGGCGATTTCTTCCTCACGGACGACGGGCGACTGACCTTCCGGGGCGACGCCCCCGAGGCCCCCTTCGCCTATATGGGCGTCCACATCTGCCGGCCCGACTATGTCGCGGACGGCTCCGACGGCCCCTTCTCCCTGAGCGGTTTCTGGCGCCGGTCGGCGGCGGCGGGCCGGCTGTACGGCTGCGTGCTGGACGGCGACTGGATGCACGTCGGCGACCCCGAAGCCCGCGATGCGGCTGAAGTGAAACTGGCTGGCGGATGAGCATTTCGCGCCTCATGCAGCGAGACGCCGCGCGTCGAGCGGTAGGCACCCAATGACCGCCCGCTTCGATCCGTTCCAACCGGCAGGGCCGCGCTGGTATGCGATCGAGGCCCGCCGCCCCTTCCTTGAGGATCTCGCCGCCGGCGTGCTCGACTGGCTCGGCGACCATCCGCCCGAGACCTTGTCCGACGCCGTCATCCTGCTGCCCAACCGCCGCGCGGCCCGGGCCTTCACCGCCGCCCTGACGAGACAGGCCGGCGGGCGGGCCATCCTGCTGCCGCAGGTCCGGCCGCTGGGCGATCTGGAAGAAGACGAGCCGCCGTTCGCGCCGGGCGAGCTGGGGCTCGACCTGCCCCCGGCCATCGCGCCCCTGACGCGGCGATTCGAGATGGCGCGAATGATCGTCGAGGATTTCCGCCCCGGCCTGTCGCCCCTGCGCGCCCTGGAGATGGCCGACGCGCTCGGCGGCTTCCTCGACTCCTGCCAGCTGGAGGAGGTCGAGGACCTGCATCGGGTCGCCACCCTGGTCGAGGAGGATCTGGCCGAACACTGGCGGGAGTCCGCCGAGTTCCTCGCCCTCGCCGTAGAGGCCTGGCCGAAGCGTCTTGAGGCCATGGGGCTGGTCGATCCGGCCTGGCGTCGCGCCCGCCTGTTGCGCCTTCTGGCCACCGCCTGGACCGAGCGGCCGCCGACCCAGACGGTCATCGCCGCGGGCTCGACCGGCACCGCCCCCGCGGCCGCCGCTGTGCTGGCCGCCGTCGCGGCCGCCCCACGCGGTTGCGTCGTCCTGCCCGGCCTCGACCGCGAACTGGATCCGGCGGTCTGGGCAACGCTGGGCGATAACGAACAGCATCCGCAGAATGCGCTCTGGCGACTGCTGGACGGTCGCGCGGAACGCGAGGAAGTCCGGCCATGGTTCGAGCCCGCAGAGGACCCTGTGTCCCGCAGGCGAGACCGGGCGCGTCAGCGGCTGATCAACGAAGCCCTGCGCCCCGCCGACGCGACCGACGACTGGCGCACGGTTATCAGCACCCTGCGCAAGGATGCCTTCCGCGAACAGTCCGCCGACCCGATCGCCCAGGGTCTTGAGGGTCTGTCCGTCGTTACCGTCCGGGCCGAGGAGGACGCCGCCGCCGCCCTCGCCCTGATGATGCGCGAGACGCTGGAGACACCCGGAAAGACCTGCGCCCTCGTCACCCCCGACCTGGCGCTGGGCCGGCGCGTCGCCGCCCGGCTCGAGCGCTGGGGGGGCGTCGCCGACGTCTCGTCCGGCCAGCCCCTGTCGCGCATGGACGCCGGCCGGCTGATCGATCTCGCGGTCCGCTTCGTGGCGAAACCCCTCGACCCCCACGCCCTGCTCGGCCTGCTGAAACACCCCCTGGCCCGGCTCGACCTCGGCGAGACCGATTCCGCCGTCGCGCGGCAGGCGCTGGAGCACCACGCCCTGCGCGGCCCACGTCACCGTGACTGGGCCCGTCTGCGGCGCGCCCTGCTCAAGGCCGGAGAGCCCCGCGACGACGGCAAGGCGCCGTCGGAGGGAACCCGCGCCCGCCTGGCGGCGGCCACGACCCTGGTCGACCGGCTGGAGACCCTGTCCGCCGCCGCCCTCGCGCCCTTCACCCCGGACGCCCCGCTCGACGTCGCTGCCCGCGGTCTGACAGAACTGATCGAGGCGCTTGCCGGGCAGGATGCCTGGGCCGGTCCCGACGGAGAGGCGGCTGCGGCCCTGCTGTCCGGCCTGATCGAGGGCGGGGCGTCGCTGGGCCCCGTCTCGCGCGCCGAATTCGCCGACCTGATCCGCAGCCTGCTGGCCGAAGAGACCGTTCGTACCGGCGGGGCCAACCAGCCGCGCCTGCGCATTCTCGGTGCGATCGAGGCCCGGCTGGTGCGGGCCGACCGGATGATTCTGGCAGGACTGGAAGAAGGCGTCTGGCCCAATGCCGCCCCGACCGATCCCTTCCTGTCGCGGCCCATGCGGGCGGCCCTCGGCCTGCCGCCGCCCGAGCGCCGCCTCGGCCAGACCGCCCAGGACTTCGTCCAGGCCGCCTGCGCCGACGAGGCCATACTGGTCCATTCCGAGCGCCGCGGCGGGCAGCCGGCGGTCAAGTCGCGCTGGCTCTGGCGGCTGGAGATGCTGACCCGCGGTGCCGACGCCCCGAGCACGCCTGTCGTGCTCGAGCGGCCGTCGGACGCCGTGGATCTGGCCCGGACGCTGGATGTCCCGCTGCCGGGACCGCCGCGCTACGCCCGCCGTCCGGCGCCGACGCCGCCCGTGCATCGCCGTCCGCGCCAGTTGCCGGTCACCGGGATCGAGCGCTGGGTGCGCGACCCCTATGCCGTCTATGCCCAACGCATTCTTGCTCTGCAGAAGCTCGACCGTCCGGGTGCCTCGGCCGAGGCCATGGCCCGCGGCAATGCCGTCCACCGGGCGATCGAACGCGTCGTCGTCAGCTGGCCCGATGCCTTGCCCGACGACTGCGCCGACCAGATCGAGGGCTTCCTGCGCGAGGAGCTGGACGCCGCCGGCTTCGAGGACCACGCGATGGCCCGGGAGACGCCGCTGGCCCGCAACTGCGCCGTCTGGCTGGCCGGCTGGGAGCGCGAGCGCCGGGCGCGCGGGGCGACCCTGCTGATCGAACAGACGGGCCGGATGACGTTCGACGCCCCGTTCGGCCCCTTCACCCTGACCGCCAAGGCGGACCGGGTCGAACTCGACGCCGCCGGAGCCGCCGTGATCGACTTCAAGACCGGCTCGACCCCCACGGCCAGACAGGTCGCCCAAGGCTTCGCGCCCCAGCTGACCCTCACCGCCGCCATCCTTGCCGACGGCGGGTTCGCCGACGCCCCGCCGACGCCGGCGTCCGAACTGCTCTACGTCAAGGTCACCGGCCGCAAGACACCCGGCGAGTCGGTCGACGTGGGCAAGGTCGGCCGCAACCAGCCCCTCACCGCTGCGGAACTGGCCGGGCGCGAACTGGCCCGGCTGATCGACGGCGTCGCCGCCTTCGACGACGAGGCCCGGCCCTATGTCTCCTGGGCCGCGCCCCAGTTCATGGGCAATTTCGGCGGCAACTACGACCATCTGGCCCGGGTCTGGGAATGGCACGTCGTCGGCGGCGAGGACGAGGCCCCCGAATGACCCTGTCTCCCCTCGAACAGGCCCGCGCCCACCAGAGGACCGCCGCCGATCCCGGCCGTTCGGTCTTCGTCACGGCCAACGCCGGCTCGGGCAAGACCACCACCCTTGTGGACCGGGTGGCCCGGCTGCTGCTGCAGAAGGCGCGCCCGGCCGAGATCCTGTGCGTCACCTACACCAAGGCCGCGGCCGCCGAGATGCAGGCGCGGCTGTTCGAAAAGCTGGGCCGCTGGGCCGTCATGGACGACGAGGAACTGGCCGGCGATCTGGTCCTTCTTGACGGCCGCGACCCCGCCGGACTCAAGCCCGCCGACCTGTCCGACGCCCGTCGCCTGTTCGCTCGCGCGCTGGAGACGCCCGGTGGGCTGAAGATCCAGACCATCCACGCCTTCTGCGAGAAGCTGCTGCGGCGTTTCCCCATCGAGGCCGGCGTCTCCCCCGCCTTCAGGGTGCTGGAGAATGAGGCGGCCATCGCCCTGTCCCATGCGGCGCGCGAGGACCTGGCCCGCGCCGCCCTCGCCGATCCCGACGGCCGGCTGGGTGCCGCCTATGCCCATTTCGCGGTCGAGCTGGACTGGAAGGCCTTCCACGCCCTGCTGGCCATGATCGAGACCGAGCGCGGCAAGCTGGTGGCCTATGTGGAGCGCGTCGACAGCGGTGCCGCCCCGGGCCCGCACATCCTCGCCGGCGTCGCCGAGGACGAGACCCCCGGCGTGATCGAGCGTGACTTCCTCAACTGGCTGGACCCTGCGGAATGGCGCGCCGCCGCCGACGGCTTCGCCACAGGATCCGCCAACGACCAGAAGATCGCACACCAGATGCGCGAGGCGGTTCCCCCGCACTCCAGTCTCGCGGCGATGAAGGCCCTTTTCATCGACTCAAAAGGCGAGGCGCGGACCAAATTCGGCACGAAGAGCGCTCCGCCCGCGGCGGCCGGCTATCTCGACTCGGTCTCGCTGAAATACTGCGCCGTGCTGGACCGCATGCGGGCGGCGAAGGTCGCGGACGACACGGTCAAGGCCCTGACCCTGGCGCGGACCCACGCCGCCCTCTACGAGGCGGCCAAGGCCCGGCAGGGCGCACTCGACTTCTCCGACCTCGTCGTCCGGACCGTGGATCTGCTGACCGGGCGGTCCACCGCCGCCTGGGTGCTGTTCAAGCTGGACGGGGGCATCGAGCACGTCCTCGTCGACGAGGCTCAGGACACCGCTCCCGACCAGTGGGCCATCTTCAAGGCCCTGACCGAGGAGTTCTTCTCGGGCGAGGGCGCGCCGCGTCGGGGCCAGACCGCCCCCAGCATCCCCCGCACGGTCTTCGCCGTCGGCGACGAGAAACAGTCGATCTACTCCTTCCAGGGGGCCCGACCGGAACGGCTCCGCCAGGAGGCCCAGGCCTATGACGCCCTTGTCCGCGGTGCCGGACGGCCGTTCCAGGAAGTGCCGCTCGACACCTCCTTCCGCTCGACGGAGGAGGTGCTGGCCTTCGTCGACGCCGCCTTCGAGGGGCCCGAGCGAACCCGCGCCCTCGTCGGCACCTCGGGCGACATCCCGAGCCATCAGCCGGCCCGCGTCGGCGAGCATGGCTCGGTTGACCTTTGGCCCCTCTTCCAGGACCCCGCCGCGCCCGACGCCGAGGCCTGGAACGCGCCGGTTGACAAGGAGGACGCCCGCAGCGGCCGCAAACAGCTGGCGCGCGCCCTCGCCCGCGATATCCGCCGGCAGGTCGACGCCGGTGTCGCCATCCATGATCGCGGAGCGCCCGAAGGCCGGCGTCCCGCCCGCTGGGGCGACTTTCTCATTCTGGTCCGCCGCCGCGATGCCCTGTTCGAGGAAATCATCCGCGCTCTCAAGGCCGAGGCCGTGCCCGTCGCGGGGGCCGACCGGCTGAAGCTGAGCAGCCATATCGTCTTCGACGACCTGATCGCCGTGGCCCGTTTCGCCCTCTATCCCGACGACGACCTCAGCCTCGCCGAGGTCCTGCGCAGCCCCTTCTGCGACGTCACCGATTTCGGCGATCCGCACAGCCTCTATCCGCTGGCCGACAAGGAAGGCCGGCAAGGCCGCTCGCTGTGGCAGGAACTGCAGCTTCGGGCAGACGAGCAGCCGGTCTGGCGACGGGCCCGCGACTTCATCCAGGCCGCGCTGGACGCGCGCGACCGCGACCCCTTCGCCTTCTTCTCAAGCCTGCTGAACCGCGTCGACGAGACCGGCGTCACCGGCCGTGCCCGCATCCTCGCCCGGCTGGGTCGCGAGGCCGAGGAAGCCATCGATGAGACCCTCGCCCAGGTCCTGGCCGCCGAGGACCGCGGCGGCGTTGACCTGGAGACAAACGTCGCCCTGCTCGAAGCTGCCGACGTCGAGGTCAAGCGAGAGATGGAAGGGGCCCGAAACGAGGTTCGGGTCATGACCGTCCACGGGGCCAAGGGCCTCGAGGCACCCGTCGTCATCCTTCCCGACACCACCTCGCGGGCCAAGCCGCAGGGCCCGACCCTGATGCCCGCCGCCGGCGAGGACGGGTCGGAGGGCGAGGGCTGGTTGATGTGTCCGGGCTCGACGAAGGACGACTGCGCCGCCTCGAAGGCTGCCCGCGATGCCCGCGTCGCGCGAACCGACGCCGAGTCGCTGCGGCTGCTCTATGTCGCCCTGACCCGTGCCCGCGATCGCCTGATCATCATGGGGCGTGCGCTCAGGCGGCCCGATACCGGCTTCGAGGTCGGAAGCTGGTGGGACGTGATCGCCGAAACCTTCCAGCGGCTGGACGAGGACGACACACTGAATGTGCGCGATGTGGGCGATGGCCTGCTGCGCTTCGGCGTCGACCTGGACGAGGCCGCCGCCCCTGCCGCTTCCAGCCTGACAAAAGCCGTCATCGTTCCGCCCTGGGCGCGAACCCCGCCCGCCCCCGACGCCTCCGGCCGCCTCGCTGCCCCTTCGCGGATGGAGGAGACCCTGCGCACGCCCGCGCCGTCACCGCTGGCCACCACGGCCGGACCGGGCGCGCCGCTGGGCCGGTTCCGGCGGGGCGACCTGATCCACAGGTTGCTGGAGCGACTGCCGGATATTCCCGCGCCTGATCGCCCGCTTGCCGCGACTCGGATGCTATCCCGCGAACGGGACATCGATGACGCCCAGCGCGCCGAAATGATCGCTGCGGCCTTCTCGGTCCTGGACGACGCGCGGTTCGCGCCGGTGTTCGGGGCCGGCTCCCGACCCGAGGTGGCCCTGACCGGATCGATCGGGACCACCGCCGTTTCAGGTCGGATGGATCGGCTGGTGGTCACGCCGGACCGGGTGCTGGTCATCGACTACAAGACCAACCGCCCCGCCCCCGACCGGATCGAGGACGCCGACCCGGCCTATGTGCTGCAGCTGGCGATCTATGCCGCGGTCCTGCGCGAGCTCTACCCGGACCGGGCCGTAGAGGCTGCCCTGGTCTGGACCGATGGCCCCCGCCTGATGGCCGTTCCGCAGGCGATGCTGGACGCCGCCCTGGCGGTCTGAGCAGATCGTCCGTTGATTTGATCGGCAACCCGCCCCACATCGGCTTTCGAAGCGCCGGAATCACCTCATGATGGCCGGCCGATCCGGAGAGATTTCCCCATGGCCACCCTCAAGGTCACCGACGACAGTTTCGACGCCGACGTTCTGAAAGCGTCCGTCCCGGTTCTGGTCGATTTCTGGGCCGAGTGGTGCGGCCCCTGCAAACAGATCGGCCCCGCGCTCGAACAGATCGCCGACGAACTGGCCGGTCAGGTGGTGATCGCCAAGGTCAATATCGACGACAGCCCGATGATCCCGTCGAAACTGGGCGTGAAGGGCATTCCCACCCTGATGCTGTTCAAGGACGGCCAGATGGCCTCGATGAAGGTCGGGGCCATGCCCAAGGGCAAGATCGTCGAATGGCTGGCCGAAGCCGGGGTCGGCAAGTCCGCGGCCTGAGGCTGGCCCTCCGGGCCTGTCCGAACCGTAACTTGTCCTGCCGGCTGAACGATGTTTTCCTTCCGGCCATCCCAACGGATGCTGGAGAGTCACCATGCTGACCGCCGCCCTGTTCGCCACAATCCTGCTTGCTGACGGAGGCCAGGTCGCCGTCATCGCCGGCGCAGCCCCGCCGGCCGAGGCCCGCCCGGCCAGCGCGCCACCCGGACCCGAGGGCGACACCCGCCGCGTCTGCCGGCTGGAGCGCGCCACGGGATCCAACATGCAGCAGCGCGTCTGCCGCGACATCCCTCGCGCCGGGGTCCAGGATCAACAGACGCGGGAGTTCATGCGCTCCATGCAGAGAATGCGCATGCCCGATGAAGGTGCCCAGGTGACGCCGGGCGGCCCCAACGGCTGACGAACCCGGCCGGCTCAGTCCGGCCAGGTTTCGCGGGAAGCGGCCAACACCTCGCCCGCGAGATACAACGATCCGCAGATCGTAACCCGGCCGGCGCCCAGCCGCAGGGCGCGAGCCAGCGCCTCATCAACCGAAGCGCAGGGTGTCGCGCCGAGGCCGTGACCGCGCGCCACCGCCGCCAGGGCCTCCGGCTCGGCCGCCGCCCCGTCGAAGGGCACGGTGAAGACGGCCGCGCCGGACTGGCCGAGCGCCTCGAAGAAGCCCCCGGCGTCCTTGTTGGCCAGCATGCCGACGATCAGGGCCAGCGGTCGCGGTGCCCTGGCCTGTCGTTCCGCCAGGGCCGCCGCCAGGGCCGCGCCCGCATGCGGATTATGCCCGCCGTCCAGCCACAGTTCGGCATCCGCGGCCCGCGCGGCCTCGCCATAAGGACCCGCGGTGAGCCTTTGCATCCGGGCCGGCCAACGCACCGCGCGCAGGCCTTCGGCGATGGCCGTCTCCGGCAGGTCAAGCTCGAGGGCCACGGCGACCGCCAGACCGGCGTTGTCGACCTGGTGCGGACCGCTCAGGGCCGGTGCCGGCAGGTCGAGGAACCGCTCCTGGTCCTGGAAGGACAGGCCGCCGCGATCGGCCCAGGCGTCGAAATCCACGCCCATGACGGTCAGAGGCGCATGCACAGCCCTCGCCGCCGCCTCGATCGCCGCCATGGCGACCTCGGACTGGCGGGCGATCAGGCCCCGCGCGCCCGCCTTGAGGATTCCGGCCTTCTCCACCGCAATCCCGTGCAGATCCGTGCCGAGGAACTCGGCGTGATCGAGGTCGACCGGCGCGATGACGCTGAGCAGGGGCCGTTCGATGACGTTGGTGGCGTCCAGCAGGCCGCCGAGCCCGACCTCGATGATGGCCAGGTCGGCGGGCGTCTCGCTCATAGCGACGAAGGCGGCGGCGGTGGTGCTTTCGAACACCGTCGCCTCGGTCCCCACGGCTTCGATCCGGTCGAGAATGGCGTTCAGGGGTGCGTCCCCTATCAACTGGCCCGCCAGCCGGATCCGTTCATTGAAACGCACCAGATGGGGCGAGGTGTAGGTGTGGACCCTCAGGCCCGCGGCCTCCGCGATGGCGCGGATGAAGGCGACGGTCGAACCCTTGCCGTTGGTACCGGCGACATGGACGACGGGCGGCAGGCGGTGCTGGGGATCACCGAGCGCCGCGCACAGGATGCGCATCCGCTCCAGCGACAGATCGATCCGCTGCGGATGGCGCGCGCGCAGGCGTTCGGAGATCGGGTCCATGGGCCGAGGCTACGCCGCGCGGCGCTTCCCGCCCATCAGCATCGACAGGATCTGACCCAGAACGACCGGCAGGTCCGCCCGCGGCACGACCTTGTCGACCATGCCCTTTTCCTGGAGGTATTCGGCCCGCTGGAAGCCGGGCGGCA
Source organism: Aquidulcibacter paucihalophilus (assembly GCA_030285985.1). NCBI lineage: Bacteria > Pseudomonadati > Pseudomonadota > Alphaproteobacteria > Caulobacterales > Caulobacteraceae > Aquidulcibacter > Aquidulcibacter paucihalophilus. The sequence goes on along the minus strand of CP127384.1, from coordinate 284,423 downwards.
GCTTTTCGCGGATGGTGGCCTCGATCACGCGCGGGCCGGCGAAGCCGATCAGGGCACCCGGCTCGGCCAGGTGCACGTCGCCGAGCATGGCGTAGCTGGCGGTGACGCCGCCCGTGGTCGGATCGGTCAGCACCACGACGAAGGGCAGCTGAACCGCCTTCAGCTCCTGGATGGCGAGGGTGGTGCGGGCCATCTGCATCAGGCTTAGCGCGCCTTCCTGCATCCGCGCGCCCCCGGCGGCAGTGAAACAGACCAGCGGCACGCCACGTTCGATGGCCGCGCGGGCGGCCGCGATGAAGGCCTCGCCCGCCGCCATGCCCAGCGACCCACCCATGAAGGTGAAGTCCTGGACGATGACCACCGCCGGCGTGCCGTCCAGCTCGCCGAAACCGATGGCCATGGTGTCCTTGCGGCCCGCGGCCTTGCGAGCGGCGGCCAGACGGTCCTTGTAGGATTTGCCGTCCGAGAATTTCAGCGGGTCTTCAGGAACCTCGGGGGTCTCAATGGCCTCGAAGTCGCCGTCGTCGAAGGTGGCGCGCAGACGGGTGGGCGCATCGATGCGCATATGCCGGCCCGACGGCGTGACCCACAGGCTGGCCTCCAGATCCGGGCGATACAGCATCTCGCCGGAATCGGGGTCCTTGACCCACAGATTGTCGGGCGTGTCGCGCCGGCTCACGATCTTGCGAACGCCGGGCGCGAAACGGCTCAGCCAGCCGCCGCGTTTTTCCTGGGGTTTGGGAGGGTTCTTGTCAGCCATGGGCGCGCTTTAGACCGTTTCCGCGACCCGCGCACCCCGGACGGCGTCCGCGAGGGCCTTCACCTTCGCCAGAACGCGCGGGGCGGCCGGTTCGTTCGCCTCGAGCGCCGCGGCGACCTCATCGACCAGAACCGAGCCGGCGACCACCGCATCGGCGACGCGGGCGATGCTCGCGGCACGCTCCTCGGTCTTGACCCCGAAGCCGACGGCGACCGGCAGGCCCGAGGCCTTGCGCACGCGCTCCACGGCCGGGGCGACAGACAGGGTCTGGGCCTCCTTGACCCCGGTCACGCCGGCGACCGAGACATAATAGACGAAGCCCGAGGTCCGTTCGGCGATGACCTTCAGCCGCGCATCGTCCGACGTCGGCGTCGCCAGCCGGATCAGGGAGACCTGTGCCGCGTCCAGCGCGTCCGACAGCGGCCCGGCCTCTTCCGGCGGGCAGTCGACCACGATCAGGCCGTCGATACCGCTGGCTGCCGCATCACGGGCGAAGGCGTCATAGCCATAGCTCTCGATCGGATTGAGATAGCCCATCAGGATCACCGGCGTGTCGGCGTCTCCGGCGCGGAAGTCCGCGGCCAGGGCCAGCGTCCCTTTCAGTGTCAGACCGGCCTTCAGCCCGCGCAGGGCGGCGCGCTGGATCGGCGGCCCCTCGGCCATCGGATCGGAGAAGGGGAAGCCCAGCTCGATGAGGTCGGCCCCGGCGGCGGGGAGGCCGCGCAGGATCTGCAGGGCCTCGTCCCGCGTGGGATCGCCGGCCATCACATAGGCCACAAATCCGGCCCGTCCTTCCGCCTTCAGGGCGGCGAAGCGGGCGTCAATACGGGCTGTGGTCATTGCGCCGGTGCGGGCGTCGCCGCGGCCGCCGGTCGGGTCGCGCAGACATCGCCCGGTATGGCCGCAAAGGCCAGCCAGGCCGGCTCGGCCGGACCCGGTACCCGCGCCTCATCGGCGAAGGCCAGCATCTGGAAGCCGTCACAACCCCCTTCGGGGCGGCGTCGCACATAGACGACCCGGTTTTCCTCTCCGCCGGCCGCCAGCCAGTTCTGCCGCCGGAAGGCCTCACTGTAGGCATCGACCAGACCGCCGATGGCACCCTGGGTGGTCATCACGCACATGGCCTGCTGCGCCAGGCCAACCTTGCCGCCGCAGGTCGGATCGTTGACCGCCGTCGGCAGTTCCGGGATCTCGACCTGCAGGGGAGCCGGGGTTTGCGCCATCGCCGGCGCGGCCAGAAGGGCCACCGCGGCGGCCATCATCACGATTTTCATGGTCTACAACTCCACGCCCAGATGCTTCGCCACAGCGAAGATGTCCTTGTCGCCCCGTCCGCACATATTGAGCACGACATCGCCGCCCTTGCCCACTTCCTTCGCGATTTCGCCGATCCGGGCGAGCGCGTGGCTGGGCTCGAGCGCGGGGATGATGCCTTCCAGTTTCGAACACAGCTGGAAGGCCTCGAGGGCTTCCATGTCTGTGGCGGCGCGGTATTCGGCGCGGCCGATGTCCTTCAGCCAGGCGTGTTCGGGGCCGATGCCGGGATAGTCGAGACCGGCCGAGATCGAATGGCCCTCGAGAATCTGGCCGTCCTCGTCCTGCAGCAGATAGGTGCGGTTGCCGTGCAGCACGCCGGGGCGGCCGCCCTGCAGACTGGCCGCGTGGTCCGGGCCGTCCAGACCGCGTCCGGCGGCCTCGACCCCGATCAGCCGCACGCCGGCGTCGTCAATGAAGGGATGGAACAGGCCGATGGCGTTCGAACCGCCGCCGATGGCCGCCACCACCGCGTCGGGCAGCTTGCCGCGCCGGGCCAGCATCGAGGCCCGGGTCTCGCGCCCGATCACGGACTGGAAGTCGCGGACCATGGCCGGATAGGGGTGCGGGCCGGCCGCCGTGCCGATCAGATAGTAGGTGTCCTCGACGTTGGTGACCCAGTCACGCATCGCCTCGTTCATGGCGTCCTTGAGTGTCGCCCCCCCGGCCGTCACCGGCACGACCTCGGCCCCCAGAAGCTTCATCCGGAAGACGTTGGGCATCTGCCGCTCGACGTCGGTGGCACCCATGTAGACGACGCATTGCAGGCCGAAGCGGGCGCAGACCGTCGCGGTGGCCACGCCGTGCTGGCCAGCGCCGGTCTCGGCGATGATCCGCTTCTTGCCCATCCGCATGGCCAGCAGGATCTGGCCCATGCAGTTGTTGATCTTGTGCGCGCCCGTATGGTTCAGCTCGTCGCGCTTGAACCAGATGTCAGCGGCCCCCCCATACTGCTCCGAGTAGTGGGCCGTCAGCCGCTCGGCCAGGTACATCGGGCTGGGCCGGCCGACATAGTCGGTCAGGAAGCCGTCCAGCTCCGCCTGGAAAGTCGGATCCGCCTTGGCCGCCTCATAGGCCGCGTTCAGCTCGTGAACCAGCGGCATCAGGGTCTCGGCCACAAACCGTCCGCCATAGGGACCGAAACGGCCCTCGGCGTCAGGCATGGCGTAGTGGTTGGGGATGATGGCGTTCACGTCAGTAGCCTTCGCGCGGGGGAGCGGCGGAAATCAGGCCGACCGCACCGCCTCGAGAAACGCCGCGATCAGGGCCGGGTCCTTAACACCCGGCGCACTTTCGACGCCAGAGGACACATCCACCAGGGGCGCACCCGACACCGAAATCGCCTGCGCCACATTGTCCGGGTTCAGACCGCCGGCCAAGAACCACGGCCGGTCAAAGACCCGGCCGGCCAGCAGGCTCCAGTCGAACCGCGCCCCGACCCCGCCCGGCAGGTGCGAGCCCTCGGGCGGTCTGGCGTCGAACATCAGATGGTCGACGAGCGGCTCCCAGGCCTCCGCTTCCGCGAAATCCTCTGCCGACCGGATCGGCAGGACCTTGATGATCCCCGCCCCCGTCAGCATCCGCACCCGCTGCGCCTGCTCGCGGCTCTCATGGCCGTGCAGCTGGATCAGGTCGGGCTTCAGGACGAGGGCGATTTCGGTCAGCAGGGCGTCGTCGGCGTCCACCGTCACCGCCACGATCTTCGCCCGGTTGCGGGCGCGTTCGAACAGGGTCGCGCCGTGCAGCGGGTCGATGTGGCGGGGGCTTTTCGGAAAGACCACCGCTCCGACGAAGGCCGCACCGCCGGCCAGAGCCGCATCGAGCGTACCGGGCGTGGTCAGGCCGCAGATCTTGGCATGGGCGCTCATGTGGCGAATATGGCGTTGATGCCGTCCTGATCCAGCAGCCGCCACGCCCCCGGCGCCAGATCGTCCGGCAGGGCCAGGCCGCCGACCCGCTCGCGGTGCAGGCCCTCGACGTGGTTGCCCACCGCCGCGAACATCCGCCGCACCATGTGATAGCGCCCCTCGGTCACCGTCAGTCGCGCCTCCGTGGGCGACAGGACTTCCAGCACGGCGGGCGAGAGCGGCTTGTCCTCGCCCTCCAGCACCAGCCCCCCGGCGGCGAAGACGTCGCCCTCGGTCCCCACCAGCGGCCGGGCCAGGGTGGCGCGATAGACCTTGGCCACATGGCGTTTGGGCGAGATCACACGGTGCAAGAGGTCGCCGTCGTCGGTCAGCAACAGCAGGCCGGTGGTCTGTTTGTCCAGCCGGCCGATGGTCGAGATGGCCGGGTCGCGCCGCCGCCAGCGGGGCGGCAGGACGTCATAGACCAGGGCCCCGTCCTCCTTGCGCGAACAGGTCATGCCGAGCGGCTTGTGCAGCATCATCACCAGACCCGGCACCGGATCCAGCGGCTGGCCGTCGATCTCCATCCGCGCCGTCAGGTCCGGCGTCACCGCGATCCGTTTCGACACATCGGTCAGGTCGACGCCGTCCAGCACGATGCCGCCGGCCTTGCCCAGCCGCGCCATCTCGGTCCGCGAGCCATAGCCCATCGAACCCAGCAGCTTGTCCACGCGGGAGGTAGGGGTTTTCATCTTTCGTCATCCTCCGGCGAGCGCAGCGAGACCGGGGGACCCAGCGGCGCCGAAGGCGACCTGCTCATGCAGGCTGGCTTGAACAGCGCGCTCCCGGCAGTTTCGCGCTCGCGCGCGCCGCTGGGTCCCCCGGTCTGCGCCGCTGCGCGGCTTGCCGGAGGATGACGAAAGCAGAGAACTCACTTCACGGCCTCGAACACCTTGTAGCCGCCGGAGTCGGCGATCATGTCGACCCGTTTGAAGGCATCCTTCAGCTCGGCCTCATAGGGCAGGTGGCGGTTGGCCACGACCCACAGCACGCCGCCCTTCTTCAGCAGGCCCGCGGCCTTGCGGATGAAGGCCTGGCCCAGCCGCTTGTCCTCGGCCCCGCCGTCATGGAAGGGCGGATTGCTGACGACGAAATTCAGCTCGCCGACATCCTCCAGCGTCCGCGCATCGGCCCATTCAAAGGTCGCGCGCGGATCCGTGACGTTCTTTTTCGCGGCCGCGATCGCCCGCCGGTCCAGATCGACCAGACGCAGCGAGGTCACCGCCGGTGAGCCCAGCACCACCGTCGCCAGCGCGCCGTAACCACAGCCGAGATCAATCCCAGCCCCTTTCAGCGGCGGCAGGGCCTGGGCGAGGAGCAGGGAGCCCGCATCGATCCGGTCCCAGGCGAAGACGCCGGGCTGCGACCAGGCGTCCAGGCCCTCGACCAGCCGCGGCGCGCCGGCGGCGATGGCCGCCTCGAGCCCCGTCAGCGTCTCCGGGCGGATGACGACGCAGCGGCGGTGGTGCGCCTTGGCGCTCTCGCCGACCTCGACGCCGAAGCCCTGCAGCTCCTTCTTCAGTCGGGACCCGCCCTTGTCCTTGGCCGCCATGACGTCCAGCCGGCCGCCGGGCTTCAACGCCCTCAGAGCCAGCGCCAGCGTATAGCGCCGCTCCAGAACGCCGGGCGGGGCGTAGATCATGATGCCGTCGGCCGAGCCTTCGGCCAGGTCCTCGATCGGCGTCGCGCCGGGGATCAGGGGCGAAAGCTGGGTCGCTGCACCGGGCGGATCGAACACGGCGGGCGGGCGGCCGTAGAGAAGGGATGTCATGGCGGCGCCTATAGCCGGAATGCGGGGCCGCGCGAAGCCAAAGACAAGATCGCGCGCGGTTGGTGCGGTCTCCGAAGTCGCCCCGGAAGAGCCCAGTATTTCTACCGGATTGGCCCGCTCCCATACGGCCCCTACCAAGGCCGCAGCGCTGATTACAACGCCGGCGGTCCTTGCCGTTGCGCGTTCACCGCCGAACCGATCATGGCCCCACAGGGCCGATCACCCGGAGCGATGCCGATGCGCCTGCTCACCTTGTTGTTCGGCTTCTCGATTGGAGCCTTCCTGATCCGGGCGGTCGCGCCCGCACCCGTTGAGATCCCATCCTGCCAGACCGGGCCGGGCTGCGGGGTCGACGGAACCGTCGCACCCGCTCCGGGTCTGCGGGTCGTCCTCTACGATCCGTTTGCCGAACCGAAGCCGGAGCAGGAAAATCCCGCGCCGCACTTTCCGGGGTGGTCGTCGGCCGAAGATGCCGGAATCGCCGAGCGTTCGGAGCGGCCGGCCCGTCCGCGATTGTCGTCCCCGACCGGGCTTCGGCTCGTGGGATTGGGTCAGCCCGGGGCCCAGGGTGCATGCGCCGTCCTGAATGGCAAAAAATTGCGCTGTGTGGCGTTGCTCACCCCTGGGGATGAATAGCGAGAGAATTTCCCGAATAAAGAGAGTAAAGGTCAGGCGGGGTCGGAGTGTCCGGCACCCCGGATCACAATATCCGATGACCACGCCATCATGGGGTCGGGATATGCTGACTGATCGTTGCGTACACATCGTCGAGGCCGACCCGGTCGACCGGGCGCACGGTGCCGAGCTCCTGCGTTCGGACGGCTATGATGTGAAGACCCATGCCTCCGGTCGGCATTTCCTCGACTCTCAACCGGATCGGAAGCCGGGATGCGTTCTGCTCGACATCCACATGCCCGAACCCGATGGGCTCCGTGTTCAGGATCAGATGATCGCCAGTGGCATGGCGCTGCCGGTGATCGTCTTCACCGGCGACAACAATATCGAGATCGCGGTCCGCGCGATGAGGGCGGGTGCCCTGTATTTTCTGGAAAAACCCTATGCGGATGCCGACCTGCTGAACATGGTGGCCGAGGCCTTCGAACGCCTCGACACGACCGAAGCTGAAGCGGACCGCAAGGCTTCCGCCTGTGCCCGCCTGGCCTTGCTGTCCCCTCGGGAAATACAGGTCGTGCAAGGCTTGCTGGCGGGCTTGTCGAACAAGCTGATCGCCTACAATCTGGAACTCAGTATTCGAACTGTTGAGATGTATCGCATCAACTTGATGGAAAAACTGGCACTTCGAAGTCTATCTGCCGTATTCAGGCTCTGGTTTGACGCAGAACGGGAAGCGCCGGACCTGTCAGGACATGTAGAAAAACAGTCGGCGCAGTAGAACTACGATATGGCGGCAGACCTGTGTTCTCTTACAAGACAGATAACAGTCAAAGGGCTTCTGTCATGTCCCGTCGAGAATCTGCGACATTCTTCAAATCGCACATCACCCTCATCGCCGGCTCCCTGGTCGCCACCGTTCTGGGCGGCCTTTCCGCGCTCCAGTTCGAACGCATCGTCGCCGTGGGTCATCAGCTTACACTCGAGGCAGGCCAGGAAGCCCTCGTGAATGCCGCCACCAAGGCCGGGCTGACGGGCTTTCTGCTCTGGGTGGCCTGCGTCCTCACAGCGCGGACGATTGGCGGAATTGCTCTCAAGCCCTACCGGGATCTCGCGGATCGCCTGGACGCCCTGGTTGACGGTCACACGGATGACCTCGCCGATCTCCGTGGACCGGTCGTTGGCGTTCGCCGCCTGGCGCGGGCGATTTTCGTCTTCCAGGAGGCGGCGATGGCGAGTCGACGCTCCGAGGCGGGCCTTCAGGCGAGGTACGACGCGCTCTACCAGGTCCATATGGAAGAACGACGCCTGCTGATGAACAGGCTCGTGGGTGCCCCGTCGTCCTTCGTGGACGAGCTTCCAGGTCCTTCGCCAGACGCGGCGACGGTGTCAGAATTTGAAATCCCCGACCTCACCGGGATTGAGGCGACCCCGGAAAGCCCGGCACCGCAGGCCGGGCTCGTGATCGATCTCAGCGGGCGGTTCGCACCGCGGAGAGGTCTGGGCGTAGCCGCGGGATGGACCTGGCCCGCCTGGACTGTCGATCCGCCTCAACACGCGGAATCTGGCTGACTCTGCCGGGCCCGGGGGAGTCGACGTCGGGAGGGATGCGGCCGCCGATAGACTTGTCGGCGGCCGACCGGACCCCCAACAGCGCTATTCCCTGGGCTTTGCCGACCCCTTTGTCGCCCGTTCCACCACGGCCTTGCCGGCGTCGGTCTGGGCCAGTCCCTCCAGCATCGCGCCGAGGGCCTGTCCGCCCTTGGCGCTGAACACGTCGGTGATGCCGTTCATGCCCGAAGGCACGTCGCCGCCCGTCACGATCACCTTGATGTCCGCGGCCTTGAGGGCCTCGGCCTGGGCGACACCCACGGTCTGCCCCGCCTTGATCTGCTCCACGCGCACCAGATAGGTCTGGTAGCCCTCGTTGCCGCCGATCTCCCGGGCCAGTTCGATCTGGGTGGTGACCGGCGCCAGGAGCAGCAGCCGCTCGGCTTCGGCGCGGCTCTGGCCCTGCGCCAGCAAACCTTCGGCGTCGAGCTTCTGCTGTGCCAGCGTGCCCTGTGCGACCAGCTCCAGACGCTGGCGTTCCGCCTCCGCGCCGATGACCTGTTGCTGGCGCTGGCCCTCGGCCCGGATGATGGTGACCTCGCGCTCCTGCGCGGCCTGAACCTCCGCGACGCCCTTGGCGATGTCGGCGGCGCGCGTATCGGCGACCCGCTTCACATCCATCTCGCGTTCGGTGGTGTCCTTCTGCGCGACCAGAACCTCCTGCTCGGCGACCTGTTTGGCGATGCCGACCTGCTTCTCCTGCTCGGCCGTCCGCATGCCGACCTGCTGCAGGGCGTCCTGCTGGTTCACCTCGACGATGCGCTCGGCCTCGATTTCCTTGGTCCGGGCCATCTGGCTGTTCATCGCCACGGCCTCGCGGCTCTCGCGATCGATGCGGGATTTTTCCTTGGCCATGATGTTGGCGATGACCTGGGAGTTGGCGCTGTCGCGGATGTCCATGAACTCGATGTTCTTGACCGTCTCGACGCCCCAGGCCTGAAGCTGGTTGTCCACCTGGGCGGTGAAGGCCTCGGCCAGGGTGGATCGGGCCTCGAGGATGTCCTCGAGCTTGTGGGTGGCGAGCACGTTCCGGACGGCGCCCTGGAGGATGCCGGACAGCTGGTGTTGCAGCTCGTCGAAATTGGCGACCTTTTCCGCCGCCGTGTCCGACTTTGCGATCCGCATGAAGGCCTGCACGTCCACGCGGAACGGGAGGCGCCCGGTATCGTAGGCCTCGTAGTCTTTCAGGTTCACATCAAAGATCGAGACCGGGAATTTGGTCACCAGGACGCCGATCCGGGGCAGGAAGGCCGGCCACTCGTAATAGACGTTTCCGGCCGTCTGGCTGGCACCGTAGCTGACGCGCGACCGGCCGCGCTGGACGATGTGAACTTCGTTGGTCGGGACCACCCGGCGCAGAACAAGCGCGATCAGGAAACCAATGACGAAGACGCCGAGCGCTACGCCGCCGGCGATGAAATACAAATGCATGAGACCCCCTGAATTGGCCGGACTATGTCCATAAACCCCGGGGGGCGCAACTATTGCGGGAGGTTCCGCTATTGCGGGAGGTTCCGCGCGCGCCGGAATCCCGCCCCCTGAAGGGCAGGAAAAACCGCGGCCCGGATACGGACTTCCCCACTGACAGACCGGAACAAATGAGGCACAAGGCCGCCATGTTCGCCGACTCGATCCTTTCCCCGCCCGCCCTGTCGCTCGCCGACGCGCGGGCGACGCTGGAGCGGGTCTGGGGCCATGCCGATTTCCGCGGGCGCCAGGCTGAGGTGGTGACCGAAATCCTCGCCGGGCGCGACGTCGTCGCCGTCCTGCCGACCGGCGGCGGCAAGAGCGTCTGCTACCAGATCCCGGCCATGCTCCGGCCCGGGCTGGGTCTCGTCGTCTCGCCCCTGATCGCCCTGATGACCGACCAGGTCGAGGCGCTGAAACAGCAGGGGGTGGCGGCCGCGCGGCTCGACTCGGGCGTCTCCATGGACGACCGCTCGGCCATCTGGCGTCAGGCCCGGGCGGGGGAGCTGGACCTGCTTTATGTCTCACCCGAGGGACTGGCCCAGCCGCATCTGATCGACCGGCTGCACGACCTGCCTCTGAGCCTGATCGCCATCGACGAAGCGCATTGTGTCTCACAGTGGGGACATGATTTCCGTCCGGATTACAGGACCCTGGGCCGACTGGCCGAGCTGTTCCCGGGCGTGCCGCGGATCGCCGTCACCGCCACCGCCGACGCCCGAACCCGCGACGACATCGTCCGTTCGCTACGGCTGGACGATGCGAAGGTCGTGGTCGACAGCTTCGCCCGGCCGAATCTGCAACTCTCGGCGATCCGCAAGGAAAGCGCATCGCGGGCCCGCACGGACGCCGCCGTCATCGATCTGGTGCGCCAGCGGCGCGGCAAGTCCGGGGTGGTCTATTGCGGCAGCCGCGACGGCTGCGAACGGGTCGCCCAGGCCCTGCGCGAGGCCGGGACCAACGCCATCGCCTATCACGCCGGTATGGACGCCCGCGACCGCGACCGCCGGCTAGAGCGGTTCCTGGCCGAGGACGGGGCGGTCATGGTGGCGACCATCGCCTTCGGCATGGGAGTCGACAAGGCCGACGTCCGTTTCGTCATCCACGCCGATCCGCCAGGCTCGCTCGAGGCCTACTGGCAGGAGATCGGCCGGGCCGGCCGCGACGGCGAACCCGCCGACGGCATCACCCTGTACGGCCCCTCCGACATCGCCTGGACGCTGAAACGGCTCGAGGGCCGCCCCATGGCCGAGGAGGTCAAGGCGGTGCAGGTCCGCAAGGCCCGCCAGCTGTTCGCCATGCTCGACGGCGCCGTCTGTCGCGCCCAGGCCGTGCGCCGCTATTTCGGGGAAGAAGGCGCCGAACGCTGCGGCGTCTGCGACCTGTGCCTCGACCCGCCCGCCGTCTTCGACGCCACCGTCCCGGCCCAGAAGGCGCTGGCGGCGGTGCAGCGGCTGGGCGAGCGGTTCGGCAAGACCCGCGTCATCGACCACCTGCTGGGCAAGACGAAGGACGTCCAGCCCTGGGAGACGGCCCTGTCCACCTGGGCCATCGGCGCCGACACGGGCCAGCACACCTGGCGCGACGTGGTCGACCATCTGATGTTCGAAGGGCTGCTGGTCGAGGACCCGAATGAGGGCAAGCCGCTGGTCCGGCTGGGCGATCCCGAGGCCGTGCGCGCCGTCTATCGCGGCGAACGCGCCATTGAGGTGCGCGCCGCCGCCGCCCGCGCCGCCACAGCCCCGCGCGAGCGGACGCGCACGGGCCGCAACGCCGCGCTCGAGACCATGGACGCCGACGTCCGCGCCCGGTTCGAGATCCTGCGGACCTGGCGCCGCGACCGGGCCGCCGAACAGCGCGTCCCCCCCTATGTGATTTTCCAGGACAAGACCCTGCTGGAAATCGCCCTCGCCGAACCGGCCGACCTCGAGCGGCTGGGCCATATCTCCGGCGTCGGCCAGACCCGGCTGGACCGCTATGGCAAGGGCGTACTGGAGGCCCTGCGGCAGGGCGCGGCCTGAGCCGACGGCCAAGACCGGCGTTCGCTGGTTAAGCTTCGTGCAAGGTCTCGGAAGGGGGGCCTTAAACTTTGGTCGTCACAGTCCGGGGGTGATCCCAAGCCGCGCCCCGTCCCCGGTCGACAAATTGGCTCTGGCCGTCGTGCATCAGCCCGACCGCGCCATTCCCGCGCCTGCCGGCGCGCGCGAGGAATCCCTGCGCCTGCTGCTCCAGACCGCCGCCGATTCCGGCATCACGCGGGTCGCGACCAAGCCTGACGGCGACGGCGAACGCTGGCTCGGCCAGGCCTGGCCCTTCCCTTCGCCCTTCCAGGTTTCGGTGCGCACCGTGTCCGTCAGTGACGGCGTCGACCGGGTCGAGGCCCGCGCCCGCCGCTCGCTGGAGCGTCTCGGCCTGCCGCGCGGCGACCTGCTGCTGGTCTCCAGCGCCGCCGATCTGGCCGGTGCCGAGGGCCGCGCCCTCTGGGACCGTCTGCTGGCCCTGAAGGACCGCGGCCTGTATCGCCGCATCGGCTTCTGCGCCACGGTCGAGGACGGCCCGAGCCTGCTGGCCCGGCGCTTCCAGCCGGACGTGGTCCAGCTGAAATGCAACCTCCTGGACCAGCGCGCCCAGCATTCCGGCGCCCTCGCCGAGCTCGCGGCCCTCGGCGTGGATATCCACGCCGCCTCGGTCTTTGCCGACGGCCTGCTGTTCATGAGCGGCGAGGCCCTGCCCCTCGAAATGCACCGCCACGCCCCGACCCTGTCGCGCATCCGGCGGCGTCTGGCCGAAGCCCGCGTCGATCCGATGCAGGCCACCCTGGCCTACGCCATGGGCCTGCCCGAGGTGTCCGCCGTCGTCGCCAGCATCGCCTCGGCCGCCGAACTGCGCGCCGTCATCGCCGCGGCCCATGCCCAGACGCCCGATCTCGACTGGGCCTCCATGCAGCTGGAGCCGGCGACGATCACCGCCGCCGGCCCGCGCAGGATCAGTAGCGCAGCCTGATCCCGACCGAGCCGGACCGGCCCGGCTCGCCATAGCCCAGCAGCTGTTGCCAGGTTTCGTCCGTCAGGTTTTCGATCCGCGCGGTCAGGGTGATGGCATCCGTGACATCCCAGGCGGCGTTCAGGTTCGCCGTCACGAAGCCGTCCCGCGTTCCGCCCGAGTCGGGCATATCGCCCTCCGCCCGCACGGTCAGGGCTCCCGACCAGCGACCGCCGGTCCAGCCCAGGGTCGCGGACCCCGCCTGTTCCGGCACGCGCAGGATGGCGGCGCCGGTCGCTTCATTGACGGCGTCGGTCCAGGCGTATGAGGCGCTGAGGTCAAAGCCTGCGCCCAGCACGGCCCGGCCTTCGACTTCGACCCCGTCGGTCCGGGTCTCGGCGATGTTGACGTAGTAGAATTCGAAGCTCCCGGAATCGAAGAAGCCGTCGATCTGGTCCTCCACCTCCAGCCGGTAGAGGGTTGCGCGACCGTCGAAGCGTCCATCCGTCGACCGCCAGCCCAGGGCGATCTCGCCACCGCGGGCGTATTCGGGAACCAGCGGCGCGACCGCCGTGCCCGGCAGTACGAAGCAGAAGTCGCAGACCGCCTGGCTGACGCTGGGCGTCTTGAAGCCGGTCCCGAACGCGCCGGACAGGGTCAGGCCGCCGTCCAGCCGGTACGCGGCCGAAATCCGACCGGTCGTCTCGCCGCCGAAGTCGTCGGTCGAATCATGGCGCAGGCCGAGATTCAGCGTCAGCCGGTCCGACGCGGCCCAACGCAACGTCCCGAAGGCCGAATCGACGCCGAGGCCGGCGCTGTATCCGTTCAGATCGGCCCCGGTCTCCTCGCGCTCGATCCCGAAGGCATAGATCACCGGGCCGGTCCCCCGGCTGTCGGCCTGCCAGCGCCACAGGCGGTGCTCGCCCTGATAGGCCGAAGGGAAGGCGCTGTCAGTGGTCCGCGCGATGTCCGAGACGGCCGCCGTGACCCGGTGATCGAGGCCGAGGACGTCGGTGAGCGCCAGTCGGACGAAACCCGAACGGTCCGTGGTGTCGGTCGTATCCAGCGAATCGACGGGGCCAAACCCGTCGAGCTCGGCAAAACGGTCGGCATGACGGATGCGGCCGTCGATCTCGACGCGGCTGTCGAAGGCGTAGCGGCCGTTCACGCCCCAGGCGGTGGTCTCGAAGCCATCGGCCTCGGTCCCGCTCGCCGCGGCCGAGACACCGTCGCTTTCATAGTGTGAGACGAAGGCACCGAGCGCATGGCGGTCGTCTGCCCGGCCGATCTGCAGCCGGCCGCGCTGTGTGCCGAGCGATCCGGCCTCGACCCCGGCGCGCAGGCCGTCCAGTTCGCGGCTGGTGAAGGCGATCACGCCGCCGATGGCGTCCGAGCCCCACAGGGACGACTGCGGTCCGCTGAGCGTTTCGATGCGGTCGACGTCGGTCAGGTCGAAGCCCGCGAAGTCGAAGCCGCCGGCCGGCTGGGACGGGTCATTCACCGGCACACCATCGACGAGGACCAGCGACTTGTCCTGGCTGGCACCGCGGATTCGCACCGAGGTCACCCCGCCGAGGCCCGCGCGATAGACGGACAGGCCGGGCACATCGCCGAGGATGTCGGCGGCGAAGACGGCACCGCGCCGGTCGATGGTCGCCCGGTCGATGGTCCGGGCCCCCGGTGTGTCGGCGACGATGGCCGGCAGACGGGTGGCGGTGACGACGACCTCGGGCAGATCGCTGCCCGGTTCACCGGCGGTCAACGCCCAGGCGGGCAGGGGAAGGCACACGGCCGCGGCCGTGGCGTAGAGGATGGATCGCGTCATGCGCGGGTCTCCCGTCGCCCCGCGCGGGCGCTGCGCGGCGGCAGGTGAAAGCGACCGACCCGGCCCCCGGAAGGGGCACGGCGCCTGGGTCGGGTCGCTTCGACGGAACAATTTCCGCAATTGCGGAAGGGTTGGCCCCACGCCTCTGTCTGGTCCCGGACAGCGGACGAGCGACGTCGGCGGCCAGGTCTCCTGGCTTGCGGGTCAACAACAGCCGTCCACGCCTTCCCGGTTGCCCAGTGGCGCCGGAGATCGCTCCCCGGATCGAACGACGGCCTCGCCGCCTACAGTTGCGGGCACAGCCGCGGCATCGCACCGCGTTCCCTTAACCGCCTGACGGGCTTGTCGCAGCCCGGTCATGCCTGTGCAAGGCCGCGCCATTCCGCTTGAGCGCGCCCGCGCAATCCTTCACCCTGTCGCCTCCCCATGAACGCCCCCCTCGTCCATCCCCCGACAGCCGACGCCGTCCCGTCCAGCGAGGGCGTGACGCCGGTCATGGCGCAATTCCTGGCGGCCAAGGCCAGCCAGCCGGACGCCATCGTCTTCTTCCGCATGGGCGATTTCTACGAGCTGTTCTTCAAGGACGCGGAGATCGCCTCGAAGGCCCTCGGCATCACCCTGACCAAACGCGGCAAGCACCAGGGCGAGGACATCCCCATGGCCGGCGTGCCGGTGCATGCGCTGGACGGCTATCTGGCGCGACTGATCCGGCAGGGGTTCAAGGCCGCCATCTGCGAACAGCTGGAGGCCCCGTCCGAGGCCCGCAAGCGCGGCTCCAAGGCGGTGGTCCATCGCGACATCGTCCGCGTCGTCACCCCCGGCACCCTGACCGAGGACAGTCTGCTTGATGCGCGCGGAGCCAACCGGCTGGCCGCCGTCTCGGTGCGCAAGGGCCGGGCCGCCGTGGCCGTGGTCGAGCTGTCGGCCGGATCGGTCGACGCGGTCGCCTGTTCGCTGGAAGATCTCGGTGCCACCCTCGCCTCCTTCCGGGCCTCGGAAGTGCTGGTGCCCGACCGCCTGTTCTCGGACGAAACGACCAAGGCCGCGCTCGACGGCTCGGGCGGTGTCGTTCAGGCCCTGCCCCAGGCGCTGGCCGAGCCGGTCGGGGCGCGGGTCCGGGTCGAGCGGCTGTACGGCGTCGCCTCGCTGGACGGTTTCGGGGCTTTCGAGGAGGCCGAGGTCTCGGCCCTGGGCCTGATCGCCGCCTATCTGGAGACCACCCAGGCCGGAAAGATCCCGGCCCTGTCGCCGCCGCGCCGTTCTGGCGACAGCGGCTTCCTCGCCATCGATCCGGCGACCCGGTTGAGCCTCGAAATCGACCGCACCCAGCGCGGCGAACGCGAGGGGTCGCTGCTGGCCTGCATCGACCGCACCGTCACCTCGGGCGGCGCCCGGGCCCTCGCCGAACGGATCGCCCGGCCGCTGCGCGACCCGGCTCAAATCAATCATGGACTCGATGCCGTCGAATGGCTGCTGGAGCGTCGCGACCTGCGCCGCGACCTCCGCGACGGTCTGAGGGCGTCGTCGGATGTGGCCCGCGCCGTCTCACGGCTGGTTCTGGGCCGCGGCGGGCCGCGCGATCTGGCCGCCATCCGCACCGGCCTGTCGATCGCCGAGGGCATCGCCGGCCTGTTCCCGCCGTCGCGCGAGCCCCTGTCCGGCCCGCCGGCGCGGCTCGTCGCCTGCCTCGACCGGATGACGCTGTCGCCCGATCTGGGGAGGCTGCTGGTCGATCTGGCCGAGGGTCTGGTCGCCGAACCGCCGCATCTGGCCCGCGACGGCGGCTTCGTCTCGGCCGGCTATCGCCCTGAGCTGGAAGAGGCGCGTCGTCTGCGCGACGACAGCCGCCGCGTGGTCGCCGACCTTGAGGCCCGGGCCGTGGCTGAGGCGGGGGTGCCGTTCAAGATCCGCCACAACGCCGTGCTCGGCTATTTCCTCGAGACCTCGGCCAAGGCCGCCGAGCCACTCCTCCGGCCCACGGGCGAGAGCCCCTTCATCCATCGGCAGACGCTGGCCAACCAGGTCCGCTTCACCACCGTCGAACTGTCCGAGCTCGACGCGAAGATCAGCCAGGCCGGCTATCGGGCGCTGGCCATCGAGGGCGAGACCTTCGAGGTCTGGCGCGCCACGGTCCAGTCGCTGGCCCGGCCACTTCAGGCGGTGGCCGAGGCGCTGGCCGAGCTCGACGCCCATGCCGCCCTCGCCGAATGGGCCGAGGAGGTCGGCGGCGTCCGTCCCGCCATCGACGATACCGGCTGTTTCGAGGTCTCCGCCGGGCGGCACCCGGTGGTCGAGGCGGCGGTGAAGGCGCAGGGCGATCCCTATACGCCCAATGACTGCAGGCTGGACGGATCCGGCGCGGCCAATTCCGAGAGGGCGGGCGCGCGCCTGTCGATCGTCACCGGGCCGAACATGGCCGGCAAGTCGACCTTCCTGCGCCAGAACGCCCTGCTGGTGGTGCTGGCCCAGGCAGGAGCCTTCGTTCCGGCGAAGGCCATGCGGCTGGGCGTGGTGGACCGGCTGTTCAGCCGCGTCGGTGCCGGCGACGATCTGGCGCGCGGGCGCTCGACCTTCATGACGGAGATGGTCGAGACCGCCGCCATCCTGACCCAGGCCACGGACCGCAGCTTCGTTGTGCTGGACGAGATCGGGCGCGGCACCGCCACCTATGACGGCCTGGCCATCGCCTGGGCCGTGGCCGAGGCCCTGCACGACCGCAATCGCGCCCGCACCCTGTTCGCCACCCACTATCACGAGCTCGCGGGCCTCGAGACGCGGCTGGCGCACGTCTGCAACCTGTCGATGGCGGCTCGGGAATGGAACGGTGACCTCGTCTTCCTGCATGAGGCCCGGCCCGGTGCCGCCGACCGCTCCTACGGCGTGCAGGTGGCGAAACTGGCCGGCGTGCCCGCCGCCGTGGTTGAGCGCGCCCGGGAAGTGCTCGAACGGCTGGAGGGCGAAAAGGCCGCCGCCATCAGCCTGGACGACCTGCCCCTGTTCGCAGTGGCCGAACCCGCGCCGCCGCCGCGGTCGTCGGCCGTCGAGGACGCCCTGCAGGCCATCGAACCCGATGAACTGTCGCCACGCGAGGCGCTGGAGGCCCTGTACCGGCTGAAGGGCCTCGGCCGCCGGTGACCGACGTGCTCGACGACCGGCTGATCGAGGCCGCGTCCGCGTCCGACGTACGCAAGGCCGTGGCGGCCATCCTTGGCGAGTCGTTCGACGCCGCCCGCGCCCGCATCGCCCGGCGACTCGACGCGGGCGGGGAGGGTGTCGAGGTGGCCCGGCTCTATTCCGGCGCCGCCGACGACCTGCTGAACGCCCTGTGGCGGTTCACCACCGAAACCCTCTATCCCGCCGCCAACCCCAGCGAGGCCGAAAGGCTCAGCCTGATCGCGGTCGGCGGCTATGGCCGGGGCGTGCTGGCACCCCACTCCGACCTCGACCTGCTGTTTCTGCGCCCGTGGAAATCGATCCCGCGCACCGAACAGGTGATCGAGTTCATGCTCTATGTCCTGTGGGACCTCGGCCTGAAGGTCGGGCAGTCGGCGCGGTCGGTCGACGAATGTCTGGCCCTGTCGAAATCCGACATGACGGTGCGCACCGCCCTGCTGGAGTCGAGGCCCCTGGCCGGCGACGAGAAGCTGGCCGACGACTTCATTACCCGTTTCCGTGCCCTCGTGGTCAAGTCCGACCCCCGCCCCTTCATCGCCGCCAAGCTGGAGGAGCGTGACGTCCGGCACCAGAAATCCGGTGCGGTCCGCTACCGGGTCGAGCCCAACGTCAAGGACGGTAAGGGGGGCCTGCGCGACCTCAACACCCTGTTCTGGATCGCCCGGTCGCTGGCACCCGACAGCCCGCTGGGCGCGCGGGTGATGGACGGCCTGCTGACCGCCCGCGAACGGCGCACCTTCGAGGAGTCCTTCGACTTCCTGTGGCGGGTCCGGGCGCATCTGCACCTCACGGCGGGACGGCCGGAGGAGAAGCTGACCTTCGATCTCCAGCCCGAGGTGGCCCGGCGGATGGGCTGGCGCGGGCGCGGCGACGAGCCGGCGGTCGAGCGGTTCATGCGCCGATATTTCCTCGTCGCCCGCGACGTCGGCGCCCTGACCCGCGCCATGTCGGCCAAGCTGGAAGCCCGCCAGCAGAAGTCGACCATGAGCCTGTCGCGGCTGATCCCCGGCCGCAAGCGCAAGCTCGGCGTCGAGGGCTTCATCGAGGACGCCGGCCGCCTGTCGGTCAAGGGTCCCGAGGTCTTCGCCGAGGCACCCGAAAAGCTGCTGATGCTGTTCCGCACGGCGGACGAGCACGACCTGGACATTCACCCCGACGCCTTTTCGGCGGTCAGCCGGTCGTTGTCGCTGGTCACCCCCTCGCTGCGGCGCGACCCGGAGGCGACGCGCGCCTTCCTCGACATCCTCGCCCACGGCCAGCGACCGTACCGGGTTCTGACCCTGATGAACGAGACCGGTCTGCTGGGCCGGTTCCTGCCTGAGTGGGGCCGGATCGTCGGCCAGACCCAGTTCAACATGTACCACGCCTATACGGTCGACGAGCACACGCTGCAGGCCATCGGCATCATCAACGACATCTGGCGCGGCAAGCTGAAGGCCGAGCATCCGTCCTCGTCCGAGATCGTCCACCGGATCGACGACTTCGAGGCCCTGATGCTGGCCATGCTGCTGCACGATGTCGGCAAGGGTGGCGACCGGGGACAGCTGGAGGACGGTGCCATCGCCGCGCGGCGCGCCTGCGACCGTCTGGGGCTCGATCCGCGCCGGACCGAGTTCGTGGTCTGGCTGGTGCGCAACCATCTGGCCCTGTCGGACTACGCCCAGAAGCGCGACGTCTCCGATCCGGCGACGGTCAGGGCCTTCACCAGGCTGGTGGGCGATCCCGAGCGGCTGCGGACCCTGCTGATCCTGACCGTGGCCGACATCCGCGCCGTCGGGCCGGGCGTCTGGAATGCGTGGAAGGGCGGGCTGATCCGCGACCTGTACCAGCGCACCGAGGGCGTGTTCCGGGGCGAGGACGTGACCCATGCGGACCCGCTGGACGACTACCCTGAACTGGTCGGGCGCGCCCGCAAGAGCGGCGCGGCGGTCGAGGTGCTGACGATCCGGGAGGACGAGGCCGAGGAGTACGCCGCCACCCGGGTGGCCGTCGCCGCCCGGGATCGGCCCGGCCTGTTCGTCGATCTGGCGGCCGCCCTGGCCGCCGCGGGTGCCGATGTCGTCGGGGCCCGGGTGGCGACCGCCGGGGACGGGACTGCCCTGGACGTATTCGAGCTTCAGGACGGCGGCGGCGCCCCCTATGGCCAGGCCGAGCCGCGCCGCCTGACCCGGCTGATCGCCACCCTGGAGGCCGCCGCGCGCGGCGGTGCCCGGATCGCGACCGCGCCAGCGCCGGCGCCCAGCCCGCGCCGGGCCGCCTTCGACGTGCGGCCGACCGCCATCGTCGATCTGGACGAGAGCCCCGACGCCGCCGTGGTCGAGGTCTCCGGTGCCGACCGGCCGGGTCTGCTGGCCGACCTCGCCCGCGTCCTGGCCGACAACGGCCTGTCGATCCGCTCGGCCCATATCGCCGGTTTCGGCGAGCGCGCGGTCGACAGCTTCTATGTCACCGACTCCCGGGGCCGAAAGCCGGGCGCGGGGCCGAAGCTGGAACGACTGCGGCTCGAGCTGGAAGCCGTGCTGGACCGCGTGGACCGCGCCGGGACCCGGCATTCCACCCCGGTCCGGGCCAGCCTGCGCGACGTGTCCGAGGTCGGCCGGCGCGCTTCCGCGCCAGACCCCGTATCGCGCGCGCCGGAAGCAGGATAAGCGCTGATCCGAACCGCTTTTCCGAGCCCCTGATGAGCCTCGCCCGCAATACCCTGGTCCAAGCCACCCTGACCCTGGGCAGCCGGATACTCGGCTTTGCCCGCGACATGGCCCTGGCCGCCCGCTTCGGCCAGGGGCCGATGATGGACGCCTTCACCACGGCGCTGATGCTGCCGAACATGTTCCGGCGGCTGTTCGCCGAGGGTGCCTTCGCCCAGGCCTTCGTGCCGGTCTATGGCGGCGTCCGCGCCCGCGAGGGCGATGCGGCGGCGGCGGTGACGGCGTCGGAGGCCATGTCCTTCATGCTCGCCGTGGTCGCCGGCTTCTGCATCGTCCTTCAGGTGCTGATGCCCTGGATCATGCCGTGGCTGCTCTCGGCCTATCGGGGCCAGCCGGAGATCATGACGGTCGCGGTCACCGCCACCCAGATCGCCATGCCCTATCTGGCCTGTATGACCGTGGCCTCCCTGCTGTCGGGCGTGCTCAACACCGGCGGGCGGTTCGCCCTGTCCGCGGGCGTGCCGGTGTTCCTGAACCTGTGCACCCTCGCCCCCCTGCTGGCGGCCTGGGTCATTCCCGCCAGCCAGCCGCAGGTGCTGCTGTGGGTCACCGCCGCCGTGACCGTCTCCGGCCTGATCCAGGCGGGGCTGCTGTGGTGGGGCGTGCAGCGGCTGGGGATCACCCTCCGCCTGTCCTGGCCGCGGCTGACGCCCAATGTGAAGCGGGCCCTGGCCCTCGCCGTGCCGGGCGCAATGGCCGGCGGGGCGATGCAGGTCAATTCCGTGGTCAGCCAGATGCTGGCGGGATCGGACGAGGGTGCCCGGTCGGTGCTGTACAACGCCGACCGCCTGTACCAGCTGCCGCTGGGCCTGATCGGGGTCGCCATCGGCCTGGCCCTGGTGCCGCGTCTGACCCGGGCCTTCGTCAACGACGATCACGAGGGCGGACGCAAGACGCTGGACGACGGCATCACCCTGGCCATGGCCTTCACCCTGCCGGCGGCGGTGGCCCTGTTCGTCATCCCCTTCTTCGTCATCGACGCCACCGTGACGCGCTTCGCCTTCACCAGCGAGGATGCGGCGCGGACCGCGGACGTCCTGCGCCAGTTCGCCTGGGGCGTGCCGGCCTTTGTCCTGGCCAAGGTCCTGACCCCGCCCTTCTTCGCCCGCGAGGACACTCGCCGGCCGATGATCTACGCCATCACGGCCGTGGTCTTCACCATCGTGGTCGGCGCCGGCCTGTTCTTTACCCTGACGCGGATGGGCGTCGACGGGGTCCTGGGTCTGGCCGTGGCCACCAGCCTGTCGGCCTGGATCAATGTGGCCCTGCTGGGCGGGACCCTGATGCGCGAGCACATCTGGCGGCCCTCGCCGGCCTTCCTGTCGCGCCTGTTCCGGGTTCTGGCCGCCAGCGCCGTGATGGCCGGCCTGCTGCTCGTCGCGGGGATCGGCTACCCGACCCTGAGCCGCGTCCTGCTGGCCAAGGAAATCGCCGTCCTCGTCGTCTGTGGCGCGGGAGCCCTTGTCTATGCGGCCTGCATCGTGCTTTTCCGCGCCGTCAGCGTGGCCGAACTGAAGGCCACCCTGAAGCGTGAACCGGGCGCTGTTGCGCCGACCGGACTGGATTGATGACCGACGACGCTCCCGCCGCCCCCGCCTCCACCTACGCCGGCCCCCGCCGCATCCTGTCCGGCATCCAGGCTTCGGGTGCCCTGCATCTGGGCAACTACCTGGGCGCCCTGAAGCGGTTCACCCAGCTGCAGGACACAGGCGCACCCTGTTTCCTGTTCGTGGCCGACCTGCACGCGATCACCGTCTGGCAGGACCCGGCCCTGCTGACCGCCCAGACCCGCGAGATCGCTGCCGCATATCTGGCTTCAGGCCTTGATCCGGCGCGCTCGGTGATCTTCCCGCAGTCGGCGGTGCGGGCCCATTCGGAGCTGGCCTGGATCCTCAACTGCGTCGCCCGCCTCGGCTGGCTCGACCGGATGACCCAGTTCAAGGAGAAGTCGGGCAAGCACAAGGAACGCTCGAGCGTCGGCCTCTACACCTATCCGGTGCTGCAGGCGGCGGACATCCTGCTCTACAAGGCCACCGAGGTGCCGACCGGCGAGGACCAGAAGCAGCATCTGGAACTGACCCGCGACATCGCGGCCAAGTTCAACAATGACTTCAACGCGCCCGGCTTCTTCCCCCTGCCCGAGCCCCTGACCCAGGGACCGGCGCCGCGGGTCATGAGCCTGCGTGACGGCGCGGCCAAGATGAGCAAGTCCGACCCGTCGGACCAGTCGCGCATCAATCTGACCGACGACGCCGACACCATCGTCGCCAAGATCCGCAAGGCCCGCACCGACCCCGACGCCCTGCCCGAGACGCTGGAAGGCCTCGAGGGCCGCGCCGAGGCCAGAAACCTCGTCACCATCTACGCGGCGTTGGCGGACATGAGCCGCGAAGCCGTGCTGGCCCAGTTCGCCGGCCAGGGCTTCGGTGCCTTCAAGCCCGCGCTCGCCGACCTCGCCGTCGCCTCCATGGCCCCCGTCAGCGCCGAGATGCGCCGGCTGATGGCTGACACGGCCGAGATCGACCGCGTCCTCAAGGACGGCGCCGAACGCGCCGCCGCTATCGCCGATCCCGTGGTGGACGAGGTCAAGAAGATCGTGGGCTTCTGGCGCGCCTGACGGCGGTTTTCGGACCCGACGCCCCGGTCGTCTCTGGCGAACGGCGACGCTTGCGATAGACAGGGGCGATGACCCTCGCCCACCCCCTCGACCGACCGGTCTGGAGCGCCCTCAACACCCGCGTGGCACCCTTCGCCATCCGCCGGGCGCAGGACGGTGGGACGGCCGTGCGGCTGGACCCGGATGTGGGGGTCTTCGTCGCCGCCGCCGACGACACGCCCGCGAGCCGCATGCTGCTCGATGCCCTGTGCCGCGAATATCCGGGGGCGGGCCTGGTCGAGCCTGAGGGCCAGCCGATCGCGGCGGTCCTTCCGGACGTGCCGGTCCTCTCGCAAGCCTCCTGCGTGCAAATGACCGCCGCCGCCCTGACCGCCGGCCACGAGGACGATCTGGAGATCCTGACGCTGGGCGAGGCCGACGCCGACGAGATGCTGGCCCTGGCCACCCTGACCCGGCCGGGCCCGTTCCGGCGCGGGACCCTGCGGCTCGGTGGCTTCATCGGCGTGCGGCGCGAGGGCCGGCTGATCGCCATGGCCGGCGAACGGATGAAGGTCGAGGGCTACAGCGAGCTGAGCGGGGTCTGTACCCATCCCGACTTCCGCAGTCAGGGCTTGGCGGGCGTGCTGAGCCGCACCGTCGTGTCGCGGATTCTGGCGCGGGGCGAACAGGCCTTCCTGCATGCCTATGCCGAACACACGGCGACCGTCGCCTTCTACGAAAGCCTCGGGTTCAGCGTCCGCGCGCGGATGACCTATACGGTGCTGGCCTAGACCATTTTTGTTTCAGGTCGAATCGACCTGAACCCAAAAAATGGTCCAGAATTATGCTGGAGCGAAATCTGGGTCTTGGCGGACTGCGTCCACCAAGACCGATTTCGCTCTAGGCGACGCGGTCCAGCCGGGCGATGAAGAAGCCGTCCAGCCCGCCTTTTTCCGCCCACATCGACGGCAGGATGCGCAGCCAGCCTTCCGGCGTCAGCGCTTCGTCAGGCGCACCGACCTCGGCCGGAACGGCAGGGGCGGTCCTGAAGGCCGGGTTGCGCCGGAGGAAGGCGATGATCTGGGTCTCACCCTCCTCGCGTTCCAGCGAACAGACGCAATAGACCAGACGGCCGCCGGGCTTGACCCGTTCGGCGGCGGCGTCGAGCAGCCGGTGCTGCACATCGGCCAGCTTGGCCACGTCAGCGGGCTTGGTGGCGCGCAGGACTTCGGGATTGCGGCGGAAGGTGCCGGTGGCGGTGCAGGGCGCGTCCAGCAGGACGGCATCGAAGGCGCGCGGGTCGTCCCAGTCCTCGGCGGGCACGGCGACGACCTCGGCGGACAGGCCGGTGCGGGCCAGATTGGCGCGCAGCCGGTCCAGCCGCTTGTCCGACCGGTCCAGCGCCACGACCGAGGCGCCCGAGGCGGCGATCTGCAGCGTCTTGCCGCCGGGGGCGGCGCAGAAATCAACGATGGATTCGCCGGCCTTCGGCGCCAGCAGGCGAACGGGCACGGCGGCGGCGGCGTCCTGGACCCACCAGACGCCATCGTCGAAGCCCGGCCAGATCGACAGGTCGCCGCGGCGACCGGTGCGGACGGTGTTTCCGGCCATCACCTCGCCGTCCAGCGCCTCGGCCACGGCGGCGGCGTCCACGTCCGGCTTGAGGCTCAGGTCCGTCGACGGCTCCTCGCGGGCGGCGAGCGCCAGCCCGGTCAGGGTCGCCTCGCCGTAGGTGGCGCGCCAGCGCGCGGCCAGCCATTCGGGCAGGTTGGATTCGGCGGTGGTCAGGCCGGGGCCCTCGCGCTCGATGCCGCGCAGGACGGCGTTGACGAGGTTCTTGTAGGGCCGGGTCTTGACCTCGCGCTCGGCCAGTTTCACCGCCGTCGACACCGCGGCGAAGGCCGGGGTCTCGAGCACCAGCGTCTGGGCCAGGGCGACACGCAGGATGGTACGCACCGCCAGCGGCGGGGCCTTCTGAAGCTTGCGATCCAGGATCTGGTCGATCTCGCCGAGGCGGCGCAGGGCGGCCATGGCCACGGCGCGGGCGAAGGCGCGGTCGGGCCCCGGCAGGTCGGCGACCTCGCGGAACGACAGGGCCGTATCCAGCCCGCCCCGGCCTTCCAGCGCGGCGTTCAGCAGCACGCCGGCGGCCAGACGGGCCTCGACGCCGATGTCCGGGCCGTCGTCGCGGGGGTCCGCGACCCGGGGTTTCGGAGGACGGGTTCCGGCGCGGGCCTTGTCGGCCATGCGACGGCCGCGGGCGGCGGAGCTGCGCCCCTGGTCAGGTCCCCGGCTCACACCACCACCTGCGTGCCCAGCTCGACCACCCGTCCCGGCGGGATGTGGAAGAAGTCGGTGGGGTTGGCGGCGTTACGGGTCAGGAAGATGAACAGCCGGTCCTGCCACAGCGGCATGCCCTGCGACGCCGATGCGACCACCGAGCGACGGCCGAGGAAGAAGCTGGTCGACATGATGTCGAACTTCAGACCCTGTTTGCGGCACACGCCCAGCGCCTTGGGAATATTGGGCTGCTCCATGAAGCCGTAGGAGATGGTCAGCTTCTTGAAGTCGTCCGAGATCGGCTCGATCGTGACCCGCTGGCTTTCCGGCACGCGCGGGCGGTCGGTGGTGCGGACAGTCAGGATGACGTTCTTCTCGTGCAGTACCTTGTTGTGCTTGAGATTGTGCATCAGGGCGACCGGGGCGACGTCGGGGTCCGAGGTCAGGAAGATGGCCGTGCCGGGCGCGCGGTGCGGCGGACGGGCGCGCAGCATCTCGATCAGATCGGTCAGCGGCAGGCTGTCCTTGCGGGTCTTGTCGGTCAGGATCTGGGTGCCGCGCACCCAGGTCCACATCAGCAGGATCAGGGCCGCGCCGAGCACCAGCGGGAACCAGGCCCCCTGCGGGATTTTGAGCATGTTGGAGGTCAGGAAGACCAGGTCCAGCGCGACCAGCGGACTGATGGCGGCCAGCGACAGGGGAAGGCTCCATTTCCACATATTGCGGACGATGAACCAGGCCAGAAGGCTGTCGACGAACATCGAGCCGGTCACGGCGATGCCGTAGGCCGCGGCCAGATTGGTCGAGGTCTGGAAGGTCACCAGCAGGACCAGCACCCCGACCATCAGCATCATGTTGACCGAGGGCACGAAGATCTGGCCGGCCTGGCTTTCCGAGGTGTTGCGGATGTCGATGCGCGGCAGCAGACCCAGTTGCACGGCCTGCTGGGTCACCGAGAAGGCACCGGTGATCACCGCCTGGGAGGCGATGACGGTGGCGATGGTGGCCATGATCAGGACCGGCCAGTAGGCGACCTCCGGGACCATCATCCAGAACGGATTGGCCGCGGCGGCGGGGTTGTCGAGCACCAGCGCACCCTGGCCGAGATAGTTCAGCGTCAGGCAGGGCAGGACGAACCACAGCCAGCCCATCCGGATCGGCGCCTTTCCGAAATGGCCCATGTCGGCATACAGCGCCTCGGCACCGGTCACGGCGAGGAAGACGCTGCCCAGGATGACAAAGCCGAGGAAGCCGTTGTCGAACAGGAACACCACGCCGTAGTGCGGCGACAGGGCCCGCAGGATCGAGACGTCGTCAAAGATGTGCCAAAGGCCCAGCCCGGCGAGGATCAGAAACCACACCGCGGTCAGAGGGCCGAAATAGCGCGCCACACTGGCCGTGCCGCGTGACTGGATCAGGAACAGGGCGATCAGAATGCCTGCCGCGATCGGCACGACGAAACTGTCCAGCTGGCCCGACAGGCCTGGCGCGTCGCGCAGGCCCTCGACCGCTGAAAGAACCGAAACGGCGGGGGTGATCACCCCGTCGCCGTAGAACAGGGCAGCGCCGCAGACGCCGAGGATGAAGATCAGGCCGGAGCGCCGCCCGATGGCGTGCTGGGCCAGGGCCATCAGCGCCAGGGTGCCGCCTTCGCCCTTGTTGTCGGCCTTCATGAGGAAGACGACGTATTTCAGCGTCACGACGAGCAGCAGGGCCCAGAAGACCAGCGAGACCACGCCGAGGACGGCCAGTTCATCAGCGCCGCCATTGCGGCTGTGATGCAGGGCCTCGCGCATGGCGTAGAGCGGGCTGGTGCCGATGTCGCCGAACACGACGCCGATGGCGCCGATGATCAGGCCCCATTTACCGGCCTTGACGTGACCGCCCTCGCCGGCCGCCGCGGGGTGCGGATGGGCCGGTGCGACCGATTTGTCGGCGGGAGTCTGGGAGTTTGAGGCGGCGGCGCTGGCGCCGTCTTCACCTTGGGGAGAAGCCCCGGCCATGAAGTTCCTCCGGGACCCCGCACACTGCGGTTCCCATCCAAAGAGCGGCGAGCCTTTAAGCCCTTTCCGCGAGCCGTTCAATCGTGCTGCAAGCGCGAAGGTCATTGGCCGCCCCGGGTCCGACCAGGGGTCGGCCCGAGGGCAGGCTTTGGGTCGGGAGATCCCGAAGGATCGACGACCGCGGCCCACCAGAATGACCCGGTTTGTGAAAGCCGTCCCGCGCGCCTATCTTGAGGCCACACCATGTCAGACAGCCAACGCTTTCCCGTCGCCGCCCACGCCCTGGCCTATCTGGCCCACAAGGGCGCGCACTCGCCGGCCCAGGCCGTGCCGAGCGCGATTCTGGCCGCCTCGATCCCGACCAATCCCGTCGTCGTGCGCCGCGTGACCGCCCTGCTGGCCAAGGCCGGGCTGATCGCCACCCGGCCCGGCGCCTCGGGCGGAGCCTGGCTGCTGCATGAACCGCAGGCCATTTCGCTGGAAACCGTGCTGCGCGCCGTCAACGGCTGCGCCCACCTCGGCTCGCCGCCGGCCGGGGCCAAGGGCTGCCCGGTCAGCGAACACATCCCGCGTCAGGTGGCCAAGGCCCTGACCGCCGCCGACCAGGCCGCGGGACAGGCCCTGTCGAAGATCACCATCGCCGACCTGCTGGATCAGGACCCGGCCTCGCTGGCGGCCTTCGCGCCGCATTCGTCCTGCCCGGTTGCCGCCTGAGATGAGCCTGCCGTCGCGGCCGCGTCCCGTGGTGCTGATCACCGGTGCCTCTGCGGGCATCGGCGCCGCGCTCGCCCGCATCTACGCCGCCGAAGGCTGGGACCTGATCCTGACGGCGCGGCGGGAAGCGCCGTTGCAGGCGCTGGCGGACGAACTGGCCGGCAACGGCGCGGCCTCGACCATACTGACCGACGATCTGGCCGATCCCGCCGCCCCGCGCCGGCTGTTCGACGCCATCCGGTCGAAGGGTCTGACCGTCGACGGCCTGATCAACAATGCGGGCTTCAGCCGCACGGCCGGCTTCCTGAACACCGACCCCGCGGCGCACAGGGCGATGATCCAGGTCATGCTGGCCGCCCCGGTCGAACTGGCCCGGCTGTTCGCCCCCGGCATGGTCGAGCGCGGCTATGGCCGTATCCTCAATGTCGCCTCCCTCGCCGGACAGATGCCCGCGACCGGCGGCGACACCCTGTACGGGCCGATCAAGAGCTTCCTCATCAAGGCCTCGCAGGGCCTGCATCTGGAGCTGCGGGGGACCGGCGTCCACGTCACCGCCCTTTGCCCCGGCTACACCCTGACGGAGTTCCACGACGCCAACGGCACCCGCGAGCAGGTGTCCTCAGCCTATCCCGCCTGGATGTGGCAGACCGCCGATCATGTGGCGCGGGTCGGCTATGAGGCCTGCGAGGCCAACCGGCCGAAGGTCACGCCGGGCGTCATGAACAATCTGCTGGCCAGTCTGGCCAAACACCTGCCCGACCAGGTGGCGCTGGGCATGGTCGGCGGGCATGCGAAGCGGCTGAAGCGGATCTAGCGGGTCGCCTCAAGCCAGCGCCGGCAGATGTCCGCGAAAGCGTCAGCCCGGGCGGCGATCGCGGCTTCATCGGCGAAGGTGACCACCCCCCGGTCCGGCGCGGCCCACTGGATCAGGCCGCTGTCGTCTGCAAAGGCGAAGCCCGTCGCGTCCTTCACCTTGACCCCCCGATGCAGAATGGCCCGGACCCCGCCCCTGGGCAAAAGGCCGATGGTGATCCGGTCGTCGCCGTCGATGCAGAAGCTGGGCCCGTTCCACTTGATATGTTCGGTGACACCGTCGCCGGCACCCAGAACGATGGCGCGCAGCCGCTCGACCGCGCCCCGGATATCCGGCGTCCGGGCCGCCAGCCAGGCCCCGACCGTGGGCCCCTTCGCCACGACTAGTGCCCGGCGTCCGGGTACGGCGTCGTCGCGATGCTGCTGAACATGCCGGGGATGGCTTCCGACAGGCCCGCGAGGATGAACTGGATGGCCAGGGCGCACAGGATCAGACCCAGCACCCGCACAATGATGGCCATGCCGATCTCGCCGAGCAGACGGCTGATCGGACCGGTCAGGGTGAAGCAGACGAAGGTGGCGAAGCCCGCCGCGGCGATGGCCACCAGCCCGGCCGCCTGGCCCGCGGGCCCGACCTTCTCGGCCTCGCCAGCCTGGATGATGATGGTCGAGATGGCGCCCGGGCCGATCAGCAGCGGCATGGCGAAGGGCACGACCAGCCGCTGAAAGCGGCGGCGGGCGTAACCCTTGTCATTCGCCGCGTCCTTCACCGCGTCGGGGTCGGCGAACATCTTGAGGAAGTCCTCGCGCGTCATGTCGAGGCCCAGCAGCAGCAGCAGAATGCCGCCGGCGATGCGGAAGGCCGCCAGCGAGATGCCGAAGAACTGCAGCAGCCCCAGACCGGTGAAGAAGAAGAAGCACAGGAAGATGACGATGAAGATGCAGATCAGGGCCGAGACCGAGAGCCGCTGACGCATCGAGGCGCCGGCCGTCGCGGCGGCGAAGATCGGGATATTGCCGATCGGATCGACAAGCGCGAACAGGGCCACGAACAGGTTGACGCCCAGATCGACCGCGTCCATGTGCTGACCTCGCCCTGCAATTCAACCAACCGCGGCCCATAAAGGCTGACGCCCCCGCGCGCGTCCAGCCTAACGGCTCGAACGGAGCGACGCCATGACCCCCGTACTGACCGACCCCCGCCTGATCGTCGGTCTCGACCTGCCGTCGCTGGACGCGGCGCGGGCCATGGTCGACCGCCTCGGCGCGACCATCAGCTTCTACAAGATCGGCCTGACCCTGCTGGCCCGGCCCGGGGGCGTGGCCTTCGCCCATGAGCTGCGGGCCTCGGGCAAGATGGTGTTCCAGGACTGGAAGCTGCACGACATCGGCGCCCAGGTCGAAGGCGCGGCCCGCGCCGTGGCCGAGGGCGGCTGCGACCTGCTGACCGTCCATGCCGAGCCGCAGGTGATGCGCGGCGCGGTCAAGGGCCGCGACGCGGCGGGGACGGGCACGAAACTGCTGGCCGTCACCGTCCTGACCAGCCTGTCGGACGCCGACCTGACCGACATCGGCTACGGCTTTACCGCCCGCGACCTGGTCGAACGGCGGGTGCGGCAGGCGCTCGATTGTGGCGTCGACGGGGTGGTCTCAAGCCCTCTGGAAGCGGCGCGGGTGCGGGAGATCGCCCATGAGGCCGGACGACCGGACTTCCTGATCGTCACCCCGGGCGTCCGGCCCGAAGGCGCGGACAAGGGCGATCAGCAGCGCGTCGCCACCCCGCGCGCAGCGCTGGAGGCGGGCGCGACCCATCTGGTCGTGGCCCGGCCGGTGGTGGGGGCAGAAAACCCCCTGCTGGCGGCCTCGGCCATCGTCGAATCGATCGACGGGGTCGCCCGCTAGAGCCATCAGCCGCGCTCGCCGGGCTCCTGGCTGTAGTGCTGGCGCGGCGGTTGCGCCGGGCGGGGCCGTTCGGGCCGATAGGGACGCGCGGGCGGGGCCGGCGGCTCATAGCGGGGCGGTTCGGGGGTATAGGGCGGCGGATAGGGGGCGGCGTCGTGGCCCCCGCCGTGATCGCAGTCGCAGTCCCGGCCGCCGTAGGACCCCCGGTCGTCCACATAGGTGTAGCCGCCGCCGTACGACGATTCCTCGCGATACTCTTCCCGGCGCTCGTAGGAGCCGTAGCTCTCGTACGACCGTGATTCCTCGTACGAGCCGTAATCTTCACGACGGCCGCCGGCGCAGCTGTGGCGCTCGCTGTGGCCGTAGCGGCCGCCGCGGTCGACATCGACCTCGCAGCCGCCGGTGTTCGCCACACAGGCCGGCGCCCGGCGTCCGTCGCGGCCGAATCCGCTGACGACATAGCCGAACGGCGCGCTGGCGCAGGCCCGGCCCTCATAGACCTCTTCGTTGTAGATGGCGCCGCCGCCGTAGTAGCCGCCGCCGTACCCGCCATAGCCGCCGCCGACATAGACGGCACCGTAACTGCCGCCGCCGCCCCGCATGCCGCCGACGTCATAGGTCCGGGCGTTGAAATAGCCGCCCGCCGCGGCGCCGGCATTGGCGTTCGCACTGGCGTTGGCGTTGACGTTCACGTTGATATTGCCGTTGTAGCCGCCGCCGTGGGGCGGAGGTGGCGTATAGGGGGGCGGCTGATGGCCACCGCCTCCACCACAGCCGCCGCCGCAGCTCGGGCCGCCGCCGGGGTGGCCGCCACCCGGATGACCGCCGCCGCGTCGGTCGCCGGCGAAGGCCGGGCTGGCCGCCAGGATGGCAAGGGCGGCGACGGCCGCAAGGTTAATCATTCGCATGGCGCGGACTCCCATATGGAGCCGTTCTAAGCCTATGGAATACAAAGGGTTCAGATTGCACCGAGCGGGCGAAACCGGGCCCCCGGCTTTCCCCGAACGGCCCTCAAATTAACCTTTCGGGTCGCAAAAGCGCCGGTCAGCGGTCGTAGAGATAGGCGTCCAGACTGCTGCGAAAGCGCCTCATGCCGGCCGCGAGGAAGCGGACCTCGGGCGGGTCTCCGGAACGAAACCGTTCACGCCGTTCGCCCGCCCTTGTTCGACGGGGTCAGAAATCGACCGCCAGACCCTTCTTTTCCCAGTCGCCGTAGCGCGTCGGCTCCGGCCCGCGCGGGCCGCCGTGTTCAACCGGTCGCTCGGCCTCCGCCCCCGCGCCGCGGCGTTCGGCGGCCTCCAGAAGGGCGCGGCGCGCGGCCTCCGGCAGGGGCCGGTCCGGGGTGGCGTTCGGCACATCCGCGTTGAAGGCCGGCGCCGGGGATGGGTCGGGGGTGGGATGATCGGTCACAGCAGCCTCGTCTTGAGCCCGGGCGTTGATCCGCACACATGATGCGTCTGACCTTCCGGCGCCAGCGTCGATTGATTTTTCCGGACCATGAACCACCTCAAGACCTTCACCCTGCTGGCGGCCCTGACCGCCCTGTTCGTCGGCCTCGGCTATCTGATCGGCGGGCCGACCGGCATGCTGATCGCGCTGGTGTTCGCCGGCGGGATGAACCTGTTCAGCTACTGGAACGCCGACAGGATCGTCCTGAAGATGTACCGGGCCCAGCCGGTCGACGAACAGCATCCGAACGCCGTGGTCCGCACCTATGTCGCCGATGTGGTGCAGATGGCCCGCGACGCCGGCCTGCCACGGCCGGTCATCGCCATCATCCCCAACGACCAGCCCAACGCCTTCGCGACAGGCCGGAACCCGGCCAACGCCGCCGTCTGCGCCACCACCGGCCTGCTGGACATGCTGACCCGCGAGGAAATCCGCGGCGTGATGGCGCACGAACTGGCCCATGTGAAGAACCGCGACACCCTGACCATGACGGTGACCGCCACCGTCGCAGGGGCCATCGCTGCCCTGGCCAATTTCGCCCTGTTCTTCGGCGGCGACGACCGGGAGCGGCCCGGCGGCATCATCGGGACGCTGGCCCTGATGATCCTCGCGCCGATGGCGGCCGGCCTGGTGCAGATGGCCATCAGCCGCGGTCGCGAATACGAGGCCGACCGGGTCGGCGCCGAAATCGCCGGCGATGCTCACTCGCTGGCCTCGGCGTTGCAGAAGATCGAGGGCCACGCCCGCCAGATCGTCAATCCCACCGCCGAGCGTAATCCGGCCTCGGGCCAGCTCTTCATCATCAACCCCCTGGCGGGCCGCGGTGCCGACAACCTGTTCTCGACCCATCCGGCGACGGGCAACCGGGTGAAGGCCCTGATGGAGCTGGGGCTGAACATGGGGGTCACGCGGGTCCGTCCGGTCGTTGCGGAGATCGCACGCGGACCGGTTTCGACCAGCGTGCCGTCCACGCCGTCGGCCCCCCGGGGACCGTGGGGCTGATCTCCACCTCCCTGGCGGGGGGTCAGTTGTGAAGACCGGTGGGGCGTTGCACCCTGCCGACCCATGGCCCTTCCATTCCTTCTCCTGCCGCTGATCATCGGCACCCTGGCGGTCGCATCTTTCCGGCGTGATTTGAAGGAGTTGCGGCGCGTCCGCATCGGCGGCGTGGATGAGAACCTGTCCCGCGCCCGCGCGCTCGTGCGCCGATCGTCGCTCGCAGCACTCATCCTGCTCACAACCCTGATCGGTCTTGCCATGGCAGGCGAGCGATGGGCCGCAGAATGGAGACAATCCCTCGTCGCCATCTGGGTGCTGAATGCCCTGATCCTCGTCCTGGCCGCAGGCCTGCTGCGTGGTGGCTGGCGGACGATTCACAATCAGTGGGCCCGAGACGGGACCTATGGAGGCATGTTCATCGGCATGGCCGAGCAGTCGATCTTTCTGATCCTGCTCGTAGCAGCGGTCTATTGGCGCGGGGGTCTCGCCTGACCCTGCCGCATTCCCGCCCTTGCATCGCGGGGCATCTGGTCCTTTAAGCGCGCGCACACGTCCCAAACGCCTCCCCGCGTTCGCCGAAAGACCCGACATGACCCAGTCCGCGCCCAAGAAGGTCGTCCTTGCCTATTCCGGCGGCCTCGACACCTCGATCATCCTGAAATGGCTCCAGACGGAATACGGCGCGGAGGTCGTGACCTTCACCGCCGACCTGGGGCAGGGCGAGGAGCTGGCGCCGGCGCGCGAGAAGGCGCTGAAGCTGGGCATCAAGGAAGAGAACATCTTCATCGACGACCTGCGCGAGGAGTTCGTGCGGGACTACGTCTTCCCGATGTTCCGGGCCAACGCCCTGTACGAGGGCCAGTATCTGCTCGGCACCTCGATCGCGCGGCCGCTGATCGCCAAACGCCAGATCGAGATCGCCCGCATGGTCGGCGCCGACGCCGTCTGTCACGGTGCCACCGGCAAGGGCAACGACCAGGTCCGCTTCGAGCTCGGCTACTACGCGCTGGAGCCCGACATCCGCGTCATCGCGCCCTGGCGTGAATGGGAGTTCAAGAGCCGCGAACACCTGCTGGACTTCGCCGAGAAGCACCAGATCCCGATCGCCAAGGACAAGCGCGGCGAGGCCCCGTTCAGCGTCGACGCCAACCTTCTGCACTCGTCCAGCGAGGGCAAGGTGCTGGAGGACCCGGCGGTCGAGGCCCCCGAATTCGTCCACCAGCGCACCCTGTCGCCGGAAGACGCCCCGGACGTCGCTACGGTCATCACCATCGGCTTCGAGAAGGGCGACGCCGTCTCGATCAATGGTGAAGCCCTGTCGCCGGCCACCCTGCTGACCGCCCTGAACCAGTACGGCCACGACAACGGCATCGGCCGTCTCGATCTGGTCGAGAACCGCTTCGTCGGCATGAAGTCGCGCGGCGTCTATGAGACCCCCGGCGGCACCATCCTGCTGGCCGCCCACCGCGGCATCGAGTCGATCACCCTCGACGGCGGTGCCATGCATCTGAAGGACGAGCTGGCGGTCAAATACGCCCACCTGGTCTACAACGGCTTCTGGTTCTCGCCCGAGCGCGAGATGCTCCAGGCCGCCATCGACCATTCCCAGCTGAAGGTGTCGGGCACGGTCCGGGTCAAGCTGTACAAGGGCAATGCGACCGTCATCGGCCGCGAGAGCGAGAACAGCCTCTACGACCAGGAGCTGGTCACCTTCGAGGACGGCGCCGTCGCCTATGACCAGAAGGACGCCGCCGGCTTCATCAAGCTGAATGCCCTGCGCCTGCGGGTGCTGGGCAAGCGGGATGCGCGCGACAGAAGCTAGACCGAAATCTGAATCAGTCCCGCGCGATCCTGAGGATGGCCGCGGCGCGGTCGTCGGCGATCCAGATCGAACCATCTCGCGCGACCGCCAGGCCCGCGGGCGAGCCCTGCGGGTGGCGGCCGGGCCGCGCACTCCAGCCCGGCGTCAGCACCCGCGCGCGCGGGGCCGGGGCCTCCACCGGATAGGGCATCGAGCCGCGCGGATAGATGGCGTAACGGGCGCGGCGGTCGGTCAGGGGCCCGCCGGCAGCGTCCGTCTCCACCGCCACGACCCGACCGGCGGCGCGGCGATAGCCGTGCCAGCTCATCAGCATCCGGCCGCGCAGTTCCGGCAACATCGCCCCGTCGTAGTAGAGAATCGCCAGCGGCGCGGCATGCGGCGGCAGCAGGGAAACGGGCGCGGCTCGTGCGCCGCAGCGCGCCTGGGCCGCCGTCCAGCCCGGCAGCACCGTCGCCATGTCGGTGCAGTAGGGCCAGCCGTAGTGGGCGCCCGGAGTCAACCGGTTGATTTCGTCGAACGGCCGGTCGGGCGTGGTCAGATCGACCGAGTTTTCGGCCTGGTAGACGGCGCCGGAACTGTGCCGGACCAGGGCGACGGAGTTCCTCAGGCCGGAGGCATGGACCGTCCAGGTCCGGCTCCAGCGGCCACGGCCTTCCGGCGCATAACGGCGCACCATCCCCTGTTCGGCGCTCTCGGCGCACTGTCCGCCCGCGTCCCGCTGCGGCGCGCCGGCCGGCGTCAGGCAGCGGTCCGAGGGGGCACCGACATTGACCAGCAAGGCACCGTCGCCGTCGAAGATGAAACTGGACAACGGGTGGCGGTTTTCGTGCAGGCGGTTGTCGGGCAGGCCGTCGATCACCGTCACCGCCGCCTCGGGCCGCGCCGGATCGAAGGCGAGGATCCGGCTCATCTCGGCCAGGTAGATGCGGCCGTCCGGGCCGCGCGCGAGCGTGTGCGGCATCGACAGGCCGCGCATCAGCCGGGTCCACGACACCGCACCGTTCGCATCCGGCGACATCCGCCAGAGCGCGCCCCGGCCCGCGTCCCATGAGCCGAGGTCGGTGACCAGCCAGTCGCCGTCGGGCAACTCCAGCAGGCCGCGCGGCATGCGCGGGCCCTCGCCGTCGGCGCGCTGCCAGACCCGACCGAGACAGGAACCGGCGACCATCGGAACAAGGGTACGGGGCCGTCCGCCGCAGTCGCCGTCGACGGCGTAGGCCCGGCTCGCGCCCTGGCTGGCAGCCGGGCCGGCGAGCCCGATCAGGAACAGGGCGGCGAGCGCGAGGCGGGCCCGGATCATCGGCGTCTTCAGCATCCGGCTACGCTAACCCGGACCGGCGGCGGCACAAACGGCCTCGCGCTTTCGCCGGATCGGCGCCACCCTGTGGACAGGAGCATGGGCTCCACCGACCTCTTTCAGGACCCCGACATGTCTCTTCGTACCGCCCTCGCCGCCGCCGCCTTCCTGGCGCTCGCGACCCCCGCCTTTGCCCAGGACGCGCCGCCCGCCGATCCTGCCGCCGCCGCAGCGGCGCAGGCGCAGGCCGCCTTCGAGGCCAAGGGTCAGGCCTTCCAGCAGGCCATGACGGCCATGCAGGGGGAGATGCAGGCCGCCCTCACCGCCGCCGGCGCGGACCGGGCCAGGGCCAATGCCGACATGGACGCCATCGCCGCCCGCTATCAGCCGCAGGCCGACGCCTTCGCCAATGAACTGGACGCCTTCATCACCTCCCAGCTGCCCGTCATGCCGGCGGCGGAGCAGGCCCAGATGGCGCAGATGGGTCCGATGGTGCGCGCCCAGATCATGGGTGCCCCGGCGACAATCAAGGCCGGACTGCTCCAGCAGGCCGCCGCCCAGTAAGCCATTGATCCGGAAGGGCGGCGGGCCAGCCCCGCCGCCTTACCGCGATTTCACTTGAGGCCGGACGGTGTTCGGCGGACGTTTGTGGCGACCTCATACGGAGCGCCGCCATGATCAAGGCCCTGTCACTCGCCGCCGCCCTCGCCCTGCTGCCGATGTCGGCCGCCGTCGCGGAAGACGCGCGCGGACCGTCGGAAGACGCCATCGAAGCCGCCGCCGCCGCCTTCGAGGCCCGGATGGAAGCCTTCGGCACACGCGCCGAGGCCATTTCCGAAGACGCCAGCCTGACCGAGGCCCAGCGCGAAACGCGGATTGCCGCCCTCTGGGCCGAATACCAGCCTGACCTCAACGCCTTCACCGCCGTGGTGGCCGAACACGCCTCGACCATCGCCGCCGAGGCCCTCGCCGGCATCGATGTCGAGGCGCTTGTCGCCGAAGCCCTGTCGGCCGTCGAGGAGTCCGGTGCCCTCGCCAGCGCACAGGGCATGGTCGCCAACGGGGCCTGGGCGTCGAACGACCCCGAGCACATGGCCACCTACGGCCTGATGGCCGATTACGCGCTCGGCACGGCCATGGACTCGATCGAAGAGGCCCAGGGCGAGGTCGAGGCCGCCGTCGAGGAAGCCAATGAAGCGGCCGCCGAAGCCGCCAAGGCGGGCCCCGACCAAGACCGGGACGACTGAGGCCCGCCCAACCCGCCCCTCCGCGGCCTGAACGCCTTGCAGGCTTGACCCGCGCCGTCGCCGGCCCGACAGGACGGCCATGGCCAGCCTGCCCGTCGATCCACACCTGTATCTGACCTTTCTCGGCGTCATGATGGTCATGGCCGTCACGCCGGGGCCGGCCAATCTGTTTTCGGTCGCCAATGGCGTGCAGCGCGGCAAGGCCGCCGCCATGGCCGGGGTGGTCGGGATGAATGCCGCGACCCTGGTCTGGTTCGGGGCCGCGGCCCTGGGGCTCGGCGCGCTGGTCGTCGCCTTTCCGCAGGTCTTCCGCCTGATCTCGATCGGCGGCGCCCTCTATGTCGCCTGGCTGGGGATCAGCGCCCTGCGCGGGGCCTTCCGCGACGCCGCGGATCCGGACGCGCCGATTATCCGGATGGGCCGGAGCGCCCTGGTGGACGGCTTCATGGTGCAGATCGCCAACCCCAAGGCGATCCTGTTCTTCACCGCCGTCCTGCCGCCCTTCATGGATGTGACCCGCCCCGCGGCCCCGCAGCTGGCCCTGTTCGCCCTGGCCACCATCGGCATGGACGTCCTGACCATGTCCGCCTACGGTCTGGGCGGCGCAGCCTTGGCCCGGCGCATGAGCGAGCCGCGTTTCCGCAAGGGTTTCGCCCTCCTGACCGGCATCCTTCTGCTGGCCGCCGCCGTACTTATTGTGTCGCGTTTATAGGGACTTGCCGGCAACAGGAACCACGC
Organism: Aquidulcibacter paucihalophilus; assembly: GCA_030285985.1. Classification (NCBI taxonomy): domain Bacteria; kingdom Pseudomonadati; phylum Pseudomonadota; class Alphaproteobacteria; order Caulobacterales; family Caulobacteraceae; genus Aquidulcibacter; species Aquidulcibacter paucihalophilus. Next base: position 246,432 of record CP127384.1, on the reverse strand, counting down.
CGATCATGTCCCGTTCAGCCGACAGGGTGCGCCCTGTCGCGCCAAGGAGAGTTTCCATGAGACTTCGTTTCCTCAAGCCCGTTCTGCTGGCGACGGCGGCAGCCCTGGCCCTGTCCGCCTGCGCCACGGCCACGCCCTATGGTCCGGCAGGCGTCGACAGCCGCTACGGCTATTCCGACCAGCGCGTGGACGCCGACCGCTATCGGGTCAGCTTCGCCGGCAACTCCGTCACCTCGCGCGAACAGGTCGAAATGGCCCTGCTGCTGCGCGCCGCCGAGGTCACGGCCGAGAGCGGCTATGACTGGTTCTCCACCGTCAACCGCGCCACCGACCGCGACGTCCGCCTGCAGGGCATCCCCGACCCCTTCTACCGCGACCGCTACAGCCCGTTCTGGGGTCCGTCATGGCGTTACTACCGTGGCGGTTCCTGGAGCCTGTGGGGCGATCCCTTCGGCCGCGATTTCGACGTGCGCGAGATCGACCGGTTCGAGGCCTCGGCCGAGATCATCATGGGCCGCGGCGCCAAGCCGGCCGGCGACGCCAATGCCTTCGACGCCCGCGAAGTGATCCAGAACCTCGGGCCGCGGGTGACGCGGGCGATGTGAGAAGCGGTGGTTGGTGATTGGTGATTGGTGGCTGGCGAGTGATCGATGGCGACTCAAACCCTGATCACCAACCACCAATCACCAACCACCCAAAAACCTAGCCGATCCTCGGCGACTTCAGCCGCCGCTTGTTGACATGCGTCTCCGGCGCGACGCCGAGGTCCTCGGGCACCTCGCCCTTGAAGTAATAGCGCTGCCACGCCTCCTTGGCCGCGTCGGGGTCGCCCGAGGCGAGGCGCTTGTTGAAGTCGGTGCGGGCGCGGTTCCAGGCCTCGAACTGGCCGTGCATGACCGGATTGGACTCCAGCGAACGGATCACCGGCTGGAATTGTTCAGCCTTGCGGTGCTCGATCGGGGTGATGAAGCAGAAGGGCTCGCCCTTCTCGAACTTGACCCGGCCGGGGCGGGTGAAAAGCCAGTTCATGGTGAAGGGGAAGGGCAGCCAGTCGGTCTCGATCAGCCCGACCAGCGGCTGGATGCCGTCCTTCATGTGATTGGGCGAACCGCCGGCCAGCAGGCCCCAGCCGGGCGGCGTCCGGAACAGATACTGCGGATGCATGGTCAGGACCCCGCGCGAGAAATGCGAGGTCACCACATGGGTCAGATTTGCGTTCGGCCGCTCGGGCGTGATGACGATGTCGGCCTGGCTGGGCCCGCCGTTCCATTCGGCGGTGAAGGTCAGCGGGCACAGGATCTCCCAGCCCGTGGTGTTGGCCATGTTCAGCGGCAGGCAGCGATAGGGGTGGCGGCTGGCGAAGGCGTCCATCCAGTTGCGCGACTGCCGCCCCGGCACGAGGTCGGGCGGGGTCGCCGTCATCGGATAGCATTCCAGTTCCACGGCGGGCCTCCGGGCGGTATCGAGGGACGTCTCCATTCCCTCCTAGCGGCGCCGCATGACCGAAGACAAGCCGACCGAACCCGCGTTTGATCGCGACCGCCTGCTGGACTGGATGGCGGCCAACGATGTGGCCGGGACGACGCACGACCACCCCGCCGTCTTCCGCGTCGAGGAAGGGCTGGAGCTCAAGGCCGCCATGCCCGGCGCCCACACCAAGAACCTGTTCCTCAAGGACAAGAAGGGCCGGCTGTGGCTGATCTCGGCGCGGCAGGACACGGTGGTGGACCTGAAGCGGGCCGACAAATGGATCGGCTCGGCGCGGCTGTCCTTCGGCAATGAGACCCTGCTGTACGAAACCCTCGGCGTCCGCCCCGGCTCGGTCACGGCCCTGGGCCTGATCAACGACCCCGAACACCGCGTCACCTTCGTCATCGACAAGGCGCTGTGGGACGCGGCCATCGTCAATTTCCATCCGCTGACCAATACGGCGACGACAGCGCTGGCGCAGGCGGACTTCCGGCGATTCCTCGCGCTCATCGGGCGCGAGGCGATGGTGGTGGACTTCGGTCAACCAACGGCCTGACCAAAGGGTGGCGGGGTGGCTCCCTGCGCGCCGGAACCACCCACACCCATCACGGCAAGCTAGTCCGCGGACAACCAGGCCGTCGGTTCAACCAACTCGAATCCCGGGGTCGTCTCGACAAAGTGACGCAGCCAGTAGGCGTGGCCGCTGCCGTAAACGACCACGATACGATCGCCGGGTCGGGCGACCTGGACCAGTCGGGCGAAAATCTGTGCGTTTCGGGCATACCAGCGCGCGTTCAGTTCAGCTCCCGCCTGGTTGTCGCCGGAGCCGAAGCCGATCATGGCGTAATAAATGGCTTCTTGCCCGGCGGGCCCGACCATCGGGTGGTCGGGCGCGTTGATCTCGGCCAGCAGCTGACCGATCGTGCGCTCCCGTTGGCGGACCTCCAGTTCGGCGATCGAGGACTGGATGGTCGCGCTCACCGCCTGGAATTCCGGCATCCGGCCGTTCGCCTGGACCCAGGCCATGACCGGGCCCATCGGAAAATAGGTCGGCTGCCCCTCGCGGTCCTTCTCGTCGATCCCGTATACGCGGTCGATTCCTGCGCGGGCGGCGAGGCGGTAGCCGATCTGAACCCGCTCGTCCGCGTTTGTCAGCAGTTGCTCGGGCCGGAACGCGGGCCAGTTGGCGTCCAGCATGGTGGTCTGGTCCGGGGCGACCCGTTCGATCGCCACAGCGGTTGGCCGAAAGGCTGCCAGGGCCTCGGCCACGGCCGCCAGTTCTGCCTGCTTCTGCGGCGTGGTCACGGGATCGATCTGCATATTATGCATGTCCCGACCCGGATTATTCATGTGAAAGGACCCCACCACCATCACCTGGACCGGCGCGGGCGCGGGTGTCTGCGCCCACGCCGTCTGGGGCAGACACAGGACCGCCAGGGCGGCCAACAGTTTCAACTTCAGCATCGTCACCTCCCGACTTGTTCGATTTTCATATCATAATGCAACAAGTGGCAGGGCGATGCCCCGGAAGAGCGGCCGAACATTAAATCTTGGAGAGATCGGCCGGGCGGTCCGGCGCGGACCGATTGCGATCTCCGCCCTCCATGCGTCGGTTCGTTGTATTGATCGACCGCGACGGTTCTATCCCGCCTCGTGGAATGCTAGAGGGCGCGCGTCTCCCCCGACCCCACGCCAGATACGGACGCCGCCATGCCCGCCGCTCCCGACTTTCCCCCCGCGCCCGACCGCGTGGCGCCGAAGCGCGCCCTGATCTCGCTGAGCGACAAGACCGGGCTGGAGGACGCCGCCCGGACCCTGCACGGGCTCGGCGTCGAACTGGTCTCGACCGGGGGCACCCGCGCCGCCATCGCCGGTTTCGGCCTGCCGGTGAAGGACGTGACCGACCTGACCGGCTTCCCCGAGATGATGGACGGCCGGGTCAAGACCCTGCACCCCGTGGTGCACGGCGGCCTGCTGGGCGTGCGCGACGCGGCCGACCACGCCGAGGCCATGGCGACGCACAACATCGGCCCGATCGATATCGTCTGGGTCGACCTCTATCCGTTTGAATCCACCGTCGCCTCGGGCGCCGGTTTCGACGCCGTGGTCGAGAACATCGACATCGGCGGCCCGGCCATGATCCGCTCGGGCTCCAAGAATCACGGCTATGTCGCCGTCTGCGTCGATCCGGCCTCGGTCGCCGAATTGCTGGAAGGGCTGAAGGCCGACGGGACGACCGATCTGGCCCTGCGCAAGCGGCTCGCCGCCCGCGCCTTCGCCCGCACCGCCGCCTATGACGCCGCCGTCTCGGGCTGGTTCGCCGGCCAGGTCGGGGACGCCGCCCCGGCGCGCAAATCCATCGCCGGTTCGCTGGCCCAGACCCTGCGCTACGGCGAGAACCCGCACCAGACGGGCGCCTTCTACCGCACCGGGGATGCCCGCCCCGGCGTCGCCCACGCCCGCCAGCTGCAGGGCAAGGAGCTGGGCTACAACAACATTGCCGACGCCGACGCCGCCTATGAGCTGGTCGCGGAGTTCGAGGCCCCCGCCTGCGTCATCGTCAAACACGCTAACCCCTGCGGCGTCGCCGTCGGAACCGATCTGGCGACCGCCTATGCCCGGGCCCTGGAATGCGACGCCGTCTCGGCCTTCGGCGGCGTCATCGCCGTCAACCGGACCCTGACCGGCGCCGACGCCCGGCTGATCACCGACATCTTCACCGAGGTCGTCATCGCCCCCGGCGCCGACGAGGAGGCCCAGGCCATCTTCGCCGCCAAGAAGAACCTGCGCCTGCTGCTGACCGACGGCCTGCCTGACCCGCTGGCGGCCGGCGAGGTGTTCCGCTCGGTGGCCGGCGGTTTCCTGGTCCAGTCGCGCGACCGCAGCCGCATCGCCCCCGCGGACCTGAAGATCGTGACCCGCCGCCAGCCGACGCCGCAGGAGATCGAGGACATGCTGTTCGCCTTCACCGTGGCCAAGCACGTGAAGTCCAACGCCATCGTCTATGCCAAGGACGGCCAGACCGCCGGCATCGGCGCCGGCCAGATGAATCGCCGCGACTCGGCCCGCATCGCCGCCATCCGCGCCCGCGAAGCCGGCGAGGCCAAGGGTCTGGCCCATTCGCTGGCGCAAGGGTCCGCCTGCGCCTCCGAAGCCTTCTTCCCCTTCGCCGACGGCCTGCTGGAAGCGGTCGCGGCGGGCGCCACGGCGGTGATCCAGCCCGGCGGCTCGATCCGCGACGATGAGGTCATTGCGGCCGCGGACGAGGCGGGCGTGGCGATGGCGTTCACGGGCGTGCGGGTGTTCCGGCACTGAGGTGTGATTGGTGATTGGTGATTGGTGGTTGCGGGATCGGGCTCCACGCCCTGCTCGCGAACACCGGCGCTTGCAGCTGCGAACCACCAATCACCAACCACTAATCACCTCGACGCACCGGCGGCTCCGGCTATGGTCACACTCATGCAAACCCTCTCCCAACGCTGGTCGATGCTTGAACCGGCCGTCACGGTCGTCGGCCCGGACGATGACCGCCCCCGCCCGGCGGTCATCCTGTTCCACGGCTGCGGCGGCCTGCGCGGCCATCTGCCCAAATATGCCGCGGCGGCCAGGGCGGCCGGCTGGCGCGCCTTCATCGTCGATTCCTACGGGCCCCGCGGCTGGAGCCGCGGGTTCGCCATGGCCACGGTCTGCACCGGTATCCTGCTGCACGGTTCGCAGCGGGCGGGCGACATTCTGGCCACCCTGCTCGGCGTGTCGCAGCGAGCCGATGTGGATGCGTCGAAAATCGTTCTGGCCGGCTGGAGCCACGGCGGCTGGGGCATCATGGAGGCAATGAGCTCCGACCGGGCACCGGGTCAGCTGGGCGTCACGGACCCCGGCGCGGTCTCGCTGGACGGGGTGATCGGGACCTGGCTGGCCTATCCCTATGTCGGCATCGGCGCCTTCAACCGGATGCGGCCCTGGCGGCACTGCCCGAAGACCGTCGCGGTGATCTCGCGCACCGACCACCTGACCACCGTCCGCAATGCCCAGCAGGTGCACGACATGGTCCGCAACTGCGGGGCTGATGTGGAGACCTGGATTGCCGACGGCACCCACAGTTTCGACGAGCCGATGACCGCCCCGCCGATGCGTTACCACCCCGAACTGGCGGCCGAGGCCGAGCGGCGGTTCGTGGCCCTGCTGAATGATGTCGCGGTGGCCCCGGCGGTCTAGCGCGCCTCGATCGTCACATCCGCCCGGATCGAATTGGCGATGTAGCAGGCCTCATGCGCCCGGTGATGCAGGGCGTCGATCGCGGCGGCGTCCGGACGGGTCTCGCCCGAGAAAACCACGGCCGGCCGCAGGGCGACGGTGGTGATCGAGGTTTTTCCCCGTTCGTCCCGGCCCAACATCCCGACCGCCTCGTCGCGGTAGGAGTCGACCGTGAACCCGCCCTTGGCCGCAAAGGCGAGGAAAAACAGCATGTGGCAACTGCTCAGGGCCGCCACCAGCGCCTCTTCGGGATCCACCGCGGCGGGATCGGACAGGGGTTCCGGCACACTGGTCGGCGCCGAGGACCCGCGCACCACCGCCCCGCCATCGAACCGCCAGTCGTGGGCGCGGGAATAGCGATTGCCGGTGAAATCCTGATCGCCGCGGCTCCATTCCACGGTGGCCAGATGTTCGCTCATGACGGTTCTCCAGTGGGCAATGACCGAAGCGTGTAGCACGTCGCGGCGGCGAAACCCCGCGCACGCCTTGCTCCCGCCCGCGACCCGCCTTATCCCCGGTCCATGGCCGCCCCCCTCATCTGTCCGTCCATCCTCGCCAGTGACTTCGCGAAGCTGGGCGAAGAAATTCGCGCGCTGGACGCCGCCGGCGCGGACTGGATCCACGTCGACGTCATGGACGGCCATTTCGTGCCGAACATCACCATCGGCCCCGATGTGGTGAAGGCCCTGCGGCCCCACACCGCCCTGCCCTTCGACGTCCATCTGATGGTCGCCCCGGTCGATCCCTGGCTGGAGGCCTATCGCGAGGCGGGCGCCGACATCCTGACCGTCCACCCCGAGAGCGGGCCGCACCTGCACCGGACGCTGGGCCGCATCCGCCAACTGGGGGCGAAGGCCGGGGTGGTGCTGAACCCGGGGACCCCGCTGACCGTGCTCGAGGAGGTCATCGATCTGGTCGATCTGGTGCTGCTGATGTCGGTCAATCCGGGCTTCGGCGGCCAGTCCTTCATCGGGACCACGCTGCGCAAGATCGAACGGACCCGCGCCCTGCTCGACGCCGCGGGATCGAAAGCCCATCTGCAGGTGGACGGCGGGGTCACCGCCGTCAACGCCGGGGCCTGTGTGGCCGCGGGCGCGGACGCCCTTGTGGCGGGCACTGCCGTGTTCCGGGGCGGGCCTTCGGCCTATGCCGCCAATATCCAGGCGCTGAAAACCGCGTGAATCCGCTCGCCGCCTTCTCCCGCACCGAGGCCGACGCCCCGCCACCGGGTGAAATCCCGGGCCTGCGCGGTGCGCCGATGCGCACGCCGGTCCGCAGCGCCGGTGCCGCGACAGGGCCCGGCCTGTGGCCGACGGTGATCAGCCGGATGCTGGTCCGCCAGCTCTGGATCGAGCTCTACGGCCTTCCCGGCTACAGTCTGACGCTGAAGGGGCCGCCCGTGCAGGCCTTCGCGGCGACGCCCCGTGACTTCCGGCCGGTTGATCCGGCCCCGGGCAAGGCCGCCGTGGATGGCCGTTTCATCCTCGCCGGATCCAGTCTCGAGGCCGCGGCGCCCGAGGACCCCTGGAACCGCCCCAGCCCGAACCGCGCCTTCGCCACCGAACTCCATGCCTTCGCCTGGCTGCCGTCCATGATGTTGCAGGGCGAGCGCGGGGCCCGGGAAGCCGTGCGCCTGACCCTTGCCTGGGGCTCCGCCTTCGCGCGCTGGTCACCGTTCGCCTGGGGTCCCGAGGTGCTGGCGCGGCGGACCCTCAATCTCGCCTGCGCCGCCCGGCGCATGGGGCAGGTCGCGACCGAGGCCGAACGGCTGCGGCTGGCGGACATCCTCGGCCGTCAGGGACGGCAACTGCTGCGTCCGCCCGGCGGCCTGGCCGGAAGCGCCGAACGGCTGACCGCCGCGGCCGTGGCCGGCTGTGTCCTCGCCGGCCCGCCCGGCGTCTCGCTGCGCCGTGCCGCCCTGCGCCGCCTGCCCGGCGCGCTGGACCGCACCGTCGATGCCGACGGCGGTCACGCCTCGCGCAGCCCCGAGGCCGGGCTGGAACTGCTGCTCGACCTGCTGACCCTCGACGACGCCCTCTCGCAACTGTCGGAAGCCGGCCCGGACGCGGTCCGCGCGGCCATCCAGCGGCTGACCGTGGCCCTGCGCCTGCTGACCCTGCCCGATGGGCGGCTGGTGACCATGCAGGGCGGCGGGCCGTCGACCCAGGCCCGGATCGCCGCTGCCCGCGCCCATGACGAGACGCCCGCCGCCGATCTGCAAAGCCGGATCGTGGCCGGCATTGCCCGCATCCGCAGCCCGCTGCTGACCATAGCGGCGGATGTTGCGGGACCGGCACGCGGGGTCTGGTCCCTCGCCGCCTGCGCCCAGCCGATGGCGCTGGAGATCGTTTGCGGCAAGGACCGGCTGGTCACGGGCTGTGGCTGGACGCCCCGCGCGGGCGAGCGTCAGGGCCTGCGCCTGCCGCCCGGCCACTCGACCCTCACGCTCGGCGAAGGCTCGACCGGCGAACCCCTGGGGGGCTGGAAGGCCGAGCTGATGGGCCACCGCCTGATGGGCCGGCCGCTGCACCTCGAGGTGCAGCAGCGCGACGGCGAGGGCGCGGTGTGGCTGGAAGTCGAGCACGACGGCTGGGTTCACGACTACGGCCTGCTGCACCAGCGCCGGCTCTATCTCGACCAGCGTCTGGACGAACTTCGCGCCGAGGAGCGGCTGCACCCCGCACCGGGCCAGAAGGACGTCGTCCGCGCCATTGCGGCGCCCTATGCCGTGCGCTTCCAGCTGGAACCCGGCGTGCAGGCCTCGCTGGCGCGCGATCGTCGCTCGATCCTGCTGCGCGGCCATTCGGGCCGGGGCTGGTGGTTCCGCACCGACGGCCCCGACGTCGCCATAGAACCCTCGGTCCATATCGATGAGGGCCTGACCCGGCGGTCGCTGCAGATCGTGGTGCGCGGCTCGGCCCGGACCGACTCCGAGACCAAGATCCGCTGGAAGCTGAGCCCGGCAGGCGCGGGAACCGACCCCACCTAGGGGCGCTGCCGCGCTTCGCGCTACTTGAGACGGGGCTTGCCCGCGACCATCTGGAGCCTGCCGCGTTCCGCCTTTTCCGATACAGGATCGATTGATGAGCTTCGCCGACCCGACCGCCCTGCCCGAAGACCTGATCAAGGACGGCTCCGACGCCGGCTTCATGACCGATGTCATCGAGGCCTCGAAGTCGCAGCCGGTGCTGGTCGATTTCTGGGCGACCTGGTGCGGGCCGTGCCGGACCCTGACGCCGGCGATCGAAAAGGCCGTCCGCGCCGCCGGCGGGGCGGTGAAACTGGTCAAGATCGATGTCGACAAGAACCCCGCCTATGCGGGCCAGCTTCGGGTGCAGTCGATCCCGACCGTCTATGCCTTCGTCAACGGCCAGCCGGTCGACGGCTTCCAGGGCGCGGTGCCGGACAGCCAGCTCAAGGCCTTCATCGACAAGCTCACGGGCGGCACGAGCGCCAACGCCGATATCGAACAGCTGATGTCGCTGGGCGAGGAGTCCCTGACGCTCCACGATCTCGGCGGCGCGGCCCAGGCCTTCGCCCAGGTGCTGACGCTGGAGCCGGCGCATGAGCGGGCCATCGCCGGCATGGCGCGGGTCTATCTGGCCGACGGCGACGTCGACCAGGCGCGTCAGACCATCGCCATGGCCGCACCGGACTCGAAGGACGCCACGGTCCAGTCCGTCCGGGCGCAGTTGTCGCTGCTGTCCGCCGCCCCGACGGGCGCGGACGACGACCTGAAGGCGAAGGTCGCGGCCAACCCGGCCGACCGCCAGGCCCGCTTCGACCTGTCGCTGGCCCAGGCCGCGTCGGGCGATTTGAAAGGGGCGGTCGACAGCCTTCTGACCATCGTCGCCGCCGACCGCGAATGGAACGAGCAGGCCGCGCGCAAACAGTTGCTGGTCGTGTTCGAGGCGGCCGGCGCGGCGTCGGACGTGGCGCGGGACGGGCGTCGACGCCTGTCCTCCATCCTGTTCGCATAGGAGACGGGCGTGGCGCAGGGATATGTGAAGGCCGCCGACCTGCCGCAGGTGATCCCTGTCTTTCCCCTGCCCGGCGCGATCCTGCTGCCGCGCGGCCAGCTGCCGCTGAACATTTTCGAGCCGCGCTATCTGAACATGATCGACGACGCCATGGCCGGGGACCGGATCATCGGCATGCTCCAGCCCCAGGGCGGGCCGCAGCGTCTGCCGGGCCTGTCGCCGATCGGCTGCGCGGGACGGATCACCAGTTTCGCCGAAACGTCAGACGGCCGCTATCTGATCACCCTGACCGGCTGCGCCCGATTCCGGCTGGGCAGCGAGATCCCGACCCAGACGCCCTATCGCCAGATCCGTGCCGATTTCACGTCGTTCGAGGCGGATCTGAGCCCGCCGGCCGTCGATGACGTCGGCCTCGACCGCGATGGTCTGCTGGACGCCCTGCGCGCCTATCTGGAAGCGCGCAGCCTCGACATCGACTGGGACACGGCCGAGAGCGCCCCGCCCGAGGCGCTGATCAACAGCCTGTCCATGGCCCTGCCCTTCGACCCGCCCGAGAAACAGGCCCTGCTGGAAGCCGTCAGCCTGACCGACCGCTCGGGCGTCCTGACCGCCCTGCTGACCATCGACGCGGCAGTGGACGGAGACGGCGACGCGCCGTCCATGCAATAGGTGTGATCATGAGCGACGCCTTCCACACCCCGCCGTCCGTTGATCCCCGCCTGCTTGAGGTGCTGGTCTGCCCCGTCACGCGCGGCAAGCTGACCTATGACCGCGAGCGGCAGGAGCTGGTGTCAAAGGGCGCGAAACTGGCCTTCCCGATCCGCGAGGGCGTGCCGATCATGCTGCCGGAAGAGGCGCGGGCGCTGGACTAGACCGCCTCACCCCTCAACAGCCGCGGCAGATCCCCCGTCGCACCGCCCGCCTCGTGCATGAAGGCGCGGCGCAGGGGGGCGATACGGTTGACGGCGGCGATACCGAGGGTCCTCGCCAGTCGAACCGGCGCGATGTCGTTGGAGAACAGCCGCACGAAGCCGTCAAAGCCCGCGGCCAGGGCGGCGTTGTCGAACCGCCGCCAGCGGGCGTAGCGGTCCAGCACGATCTCCGAGCCGATGTCCTCGCCCAGCCGCAGGGCCTCGACCAGCACCTCGGCAAGGGCGGCGGCGTCCTTGAGACCCATGTTCAGGCCCTGGCCGGCGACCGGATGGACCGCATGGGCCGCGTCGCCGATCAGGGCGGTGCGCGGGGCGGTCAGCTGTTGGGCCAGTTGCAGCGACAGGGGATAGACGAAGCGCGGTCCCACCACTGTGACGTCCTCGAGGAAGTCACCGAAGCGTCGCATCAGATGAGACTGGAAGGCTTCATCGGACGCGGCCCGCAGCGCCTCGCCGCGCCGGGTCGATTCCGTCCACACCAGGCTGGCCCGGCGTTCGGTCAGCGGCAGGATGGCGAAGGGGCCCGAGGGCAGGAAATATTCATGGGCGACATTGCCGTGGTCCCGGCCGAGGGACACGGTGGCGACGACCCCGCTCTGTTCATAGCTCCAGCCGACGGTCTCGATTCCGGCGGCCGTGCGGACCGTCGACCCCCGGCCCTCGGCGCCGACCGTCAGCGGGGCTTCGATCACCGAGCCGTCAACGAGGGTGACCCGCGACATTCCCGGGCCGGCCTCGACCCTGGCGACCGCCGCCGGTGCCCGCACCTCGATGCCCGCCGCCGTCACCGCTTCGGAGAGGGCGACGCGGATGCGCCGGTTCTCGACCATATAGCCCAGCGGCTCGCCGTCGGTCCGGTCGCCGATCTCGTCGGCATCGAAGCGCAGGAAGGCAGAGGACTGCGGCCGCGACGCCGCGCCCGGACACCGGCCGTCGGTGACCAGAATCCGGTCCATCCGACAGGCATGGGGCCGGAGGGCCGCGCCGACGCCCAGGGCGTCCAGCATGCGGAAGGTTGAAAAGGCGATGGCGGTCGAACGCCCGTCGAAGCTCGGTGCCAGCTGGACGTCAAACGGCTGGGGATCGACCAGAACCACCTTCAGCCCGCCCTGCGCCGCCGCCAGCGCAAACGTGGCCCCGGCGAGGCCGGCGCCGGCGATGATGACGTCATAACGGTCGGTCTGGCTCATGGAGGGGTTGTCGCGCCGCAAGGGCGGAACGTCCAGTGCGGCAAATGAGGTCGGTCGTCGGCTGGTAAACAGCCCCTTAACCCTCCTCGCGCGACAACAGCGGACTGTCCCGTCCGTCCGGAGTTCGTCGCCGCATGTCCGCCGCCCTCGCCATCGGCCAGCGCGCCTGGGTCAGCGCCCGCATCCTGTGGGGCGCGCCGATCACGGTGAAATTCCGCGGCGTGCTCCAGGCCCTGCTCGCCGCCCTGCTGCTGGTGGCGCTGATCTCGTGGAATCCGGCCGATCCCAGCCTGAATGCGGCCTCCGGCGCGGAACCGACCAACTGGCTGGGCCTGAACGGCGCGCTGTTCGCCGACCTGTTCATGCAGTCCCTCGGCCTGGCCGCCTGGCCGGCCGCCATCCTGCTGATCGCCTTCGGACTTGCGGCGGCCATCGGCGACGCCATCCAGCAGCGCCTGAAACCCACGGCGCTCAAGGCGCTTGCCGCCACCGGCGGCGTTCTCGCCCTGTCGGCGGCGCTGTCGGCCCTCGCGGCACCCGCCGCCTGGCCCCTGGCCGCCGGCCTCGGCGGCCTGTGGGGCGACGCCATCGTCGGCCTGATCCGCCTGATCTGCAGCGGCCTGCGCCTGCCCGGCGCGCCGGTCATCGCCGGCCTGCTGTTCCTGCCGCTGGCCCTGTGGGGCATCGGCTACGCCGTCGGTCTGAGAGTCGCCGACCTGGCCGATGGCCTGGCCTGGGTTCGTGGCATCCGCACGCCCGCGCCGCCGGCCCCGAAGGCCCGCCGGCCCGTCGCCGCCAAGGCCCCGCCGCGTCCCCGCCCCGCGCTGGAGCTGGACGACGGTCCCGCCGTGCTTGAGCCGTCCCCGCCGTGGGAGGCACCGGACCCTGTGCGCGGTGCCCCCGAGCCCAAGGTCGCCGCCGCCAAGGCGCCGAAGCCGCGCCGCGAGGCCGACGACAGCCAGGCCGCCTTCGACTTCGTCCGCCCCTCGACCGGCTTCGACCTGCCGCCCCTGTCGATGCTGACCAAGCCGGCCAAGCGCGTGGCCTCGGTCGATGAGGAGGCGCTGAAGCAGAACGCCAAGATGCTGGAAGGCGTGCTCCAGGAATTCGGCGTGCGCGGGGTGATCGACCAGATCCGCCCCGGCCCCGTCGTCACCCTGTACGAACTGGTGCCCGCGCCCGGCGTGAAACACGGCCGCGTCGTGGCCCTGAGCGATGATATTGCCCGCTCGATGAGCGCCCGCGCCTGCCGTATCTCGGTCGTGCCAGGCCGCAACGCCATCGGCATCGAACTGCCCAATGCCAAGCGCGAGACCGTCTATCTGCGCGACCTGCTGGCCTCGACCGAATACGACAAGCCCGCCCACCTGCTGCCCCTGGCGCTGGGCGAGACCATCGGCGGCGAACCCTATGTCGCCGATCTGGCGCGCATGCCCCACCTGCTGATCGCCGGCACCACCGGCTCGGGCAAGTCGGTCGGCGTCAACGCCATGATCCTGTCGATCCTCTACCGGCACAGCCCGGCGGAGTGCCGCTTCATCATGATCGACCCCAAGATGCTGGAACTGTCGGTCTATGACGGCATCCCGCACCTGCTGGCCCCGGTCGTCACCGATCCGAAGAAGGCGGTCGTCGCGCTGAAATGGACCGTGCGCGAGATGGAGGACCGCTACCGGCGGATGTCCAAGCTCGGCGTGCGCAACATCGCCTCCTACAACGAGCGCGCCCGCGAGGCCGTGGCCAAGGGCGAGCATTTCGAACGCACCGTCCAGACCGGCTTCGACGAACAGGGCCGCCCGGTCTATGAATCCGAGAAGATCCGCCCCGAACCCCTGCCCTTCCTCGTCGTCGTCATGGACGAGATGGCCGACCTGATGCTGGTCGCCGGCAAGGACGTCGAGGGCGCGGTCCAGCGTCTGGCCCAGATGGCCCGCGCCGCCGGTATCCACCTGATCATGGCCACCCAGCGCCCGTCGGTCGATGTCATCACCGGCACCATCAAGGCGAACTTCCCGACCCGGATCAGCTTCCAGGTCACCTCCAAGATCGACAGCCGCACCATCCTTGGTGAACAGGGCGGCGAGCAGCTGCTGGGCCAGGGCGACATGCTCTACATGGCCGGCGGTGGCCGTATCACCCGCCTGCACGGCCCGTTCGTGACCGACCAGGAGGTCGACGAGGTCTGCAAACACCTGCGCAGCCAGGGCGAGCCCGACTATCTCGACCTGATCACCGACGATCCGGACGGCGACGGCGACGCGGCCGGGTTCGACGATGAGGGCGGCGGCTCGGGCGACGACCTCTATGATCGCGCCGTGGCCGTGGTCACCCGCGACCGCAAGGCCTCGACCAGCTACATCCAGCGTCGCCTGCAGATCGGCTACAACCGCGCCGCCTCCCTGATCGAGCGAATGGAACAGGAGGGCGTCGTCAGTCCGGCCAACCACGCCGGCAAGCGCGACATCCTCGCCGGCCCGCCGCCTATGTAGGGCGGGCAACGCGAGCCGCTCCTGCTGCGTTAGGGCTCCGTTGTCGCCGCCTGAAGCTGAACAGGGCTTCATCGCAGCGCCGGAATATGGTCAGGCTCGGGCCATGCCTGCGCCTTTCCCGTTCCGCATGACGGCATGATCAACAACCATCCCGAACGGGAGAAGACCCTATGACAGTCTCGCGCCGCGCCTTTGCACTCGGAACCGCCGCCATCGCGGCCCTCGCCGCCATGCCCGCCTCCGCCCAGAGCAACCTGTCGGCCGAGGATCGCGCCGTCCTGGCCCAGGCCCAGGCCTATCTGCAGGGGCTGACGTCGGCCCAGGGCAATTTCGTCGAGACCTCGGGGGCCCAGCGCCGCGAAGGGCGTTTCTGGCTGCAACGCCCCGGCAAGATGCGGTTCGAATACACCAATCCCTCCGGCCTTCTGGTCGTGTCGGACGGTTCGAACGTCAAACGCTACGACCCGCGCCTGAACGTCTTCCGTCAGGTGCCGCTCGGCGCGACGCCGCTTTCGACCTTCCTCGCCCGCAATGTCCGCTTCGATCAGGGCGTGCGCGTCGACCGTGTGACCCGCATGGCGTCCGGGGCCTTCGCCATCATCGCCCGCGATGCGCGTCGCCCCGAGGAGGGCTCGGTCATCCTGTCCTTCGCAGGCAACCCGATCCGCCTGCACGAATGGACTATCCGCGACGCCCAGGGCGGCAGCACCCGGACCCAGCTGACCTCGCTGACCCCGGCCTCGAACCTCGCCGCCAGCCTGTTCCAGCTGCGCGATCCGACCCGTCGTCCGGGCCGGAACTGATTTCGCCTGAGGGGCGAGCAGCGGTTTGACATTTTTTGTCGACCGTGGCACTTTCATCACAGGTCGGCGGGAGCCGACCTGAACCGCTACGGATTTCATCCCCTTCCCGGCGGCGAGAGAGACGAACCTTCCAGCGCCCGGTCCCCCCCGACCGGGCGCTTTTTTATTTGAGGGCGCTAACGCTCGCCGTGCGGCGGCTCGCTGCTTGAGCGCCGTTTTGGGCGCTAGCGCTCGCCGCGCGGCGCCTCGCTGCTTGAGCGCGAAGCCCGTGCTTGCACCAGGGGCGCGTCGGGTCGAGAAGGCGGAGCCTTCTGACCGCGCCCCCGGAAAACATGCTTCGTATCGCCACCTGGAACATCAACTCCGTCCGCCTGCGCATCGACCAGGCCGCGCGGTTCGTCTCCGAAAGCGGGACCGACGTCCTGTGTCTGCAGGAGATCAAATGCCTCGAGGACCAGTTCCCGCGCGGTGCCTTTGAGGCCATGGGGCTGCCGTACCTCAGGATCGGCGGCCAGAAGGGCTGGCACGGCGTGGCCATCGCCAGCCGCAAGCCGATCACCGAGGCGCCGGTTCTCGACGTCTGCCGTGAGAAGCACGCCCGCTGCGTCGGCGTCGTGGTCGACGGCGTCGAGGTGCAGAATTTCTACATCCCCGCCGGCGGTGACGTCGCGGACCGGGCCCTGAACCCGAAATTCGATCACAAGATGGATTTCTACGAGCGCCTCACCGCTGAAATGGCGGGGCGGGACAAACAGCGGCCGTTGGTCCTGGCCGGCGACTTCAACATCGCGCCGGGCGAGAACGACGTCTGGAACCACCGCTATATGTCGAAGATCGTCAGCCACACGCCGCTGGAGGTGGAGACCCTGCGCCGGCTGCAGGCGGCGGGCGGCTTCGCCGATGTGGTCCGGGACCAGATCCCCGAGCCGACCAAACTGGCCAGCTGGTGGAGCTATCGCGCCGCCGACTTCCGCAAGTCCAACCGCGGCCTGCGGCTGGACCACCTGTGGACCTCGCCGGGCCTGACCCCGGCCGTGAAGGCCGGCAGCGCCCGCATCCACGACACCGTCCGCGAATGGACCCAGCCCAGCGACCACGCACCGGTGACCATGGATCTGGAGGTCTAGGTCACGGCTGCAGCCGGTACCCGCCCGCGTCCGTCAGCAGCAGCCGCGCCTGGCCCGGCTCGGGCTCGATCTTCTGGCGCAGGCGGTAGATGTGGGTTTCCAGCGTGTGGGTGGTGACCCCGGCGTTGTAACCCCAGACCTCGGTCAGCAGCTCCTCGCGCGACACGGCCTTGGCCCCGGCGCGGTAGAGGTATTTGAGGATGTTGGTTTCCTTTTCGGTCAGGCGGACCTTCTTCGCCTTGTCATCGATCAGGACCTTGGCGGCCGGACGGAACTCATAGGGGCCGATGCGGAAGACGGCGTCCTCGGACTGTTCATGGCTGCGCAGGTGGGCGCGGATCCGGGCCAGCAGGACCGCGAAGCGGAAGGGCTTGGTGACATAGTCATTGGCCCCCGACTCCAGCCCCAGGACGGTGTCGGAATCCGAGGACTGGCCGGTCAGCATGATGATCGGGGTGGAGACGCCGTCCTTGCGGAGCAGCCGGCAGGCCTCGCGGCCGTCCATATCGGGCAGGTCGACGTCCAGCAGGATCAGATCGGCGCGGACCTCGCGGCCCATCCGCACGCCCTCGGCCGCCGTCGAGGCCTGGACCGGGCGGAAGGCCTCGTGCAACGCCAGCTGTTCGGCCAGGGCCTCGCGCAGGTCGTCGTCGTCGTCGATGATCAATATGGTCTTGGGCGTGGGCATGGGTACCAGAATGGCGAGCGTCGGCGGTTCCGCCAAGGGTTGGACCGCAAGCGGTGCGGTTTTCAGTCCCTAGAGGGTGTTTCGGGGGCTTTTCGTTCCCCGAAGAGCGACGATCCGACGCGCACATGGGTCGCGCCGAAGCGGATCGCGGTCTCATAGTCGCCGCTCATCCCCATCGAGAGGGTCTCCAGTCCGTGCCGGCGGGCGATCTTGCGCAGCAGGGCGAAATGCGGGCCGGGGGCCTCGTCGGCCGGGGGTATGCACATCAGGCCCTCGACGATCAGGCCCGCGGCCCGGGCGTGGTCGAGAAGCGCCGCAACCTCGCCCGGCAGGACGCCGGCCTTCTGCGGCTCGGCGCCGGTGTTGACCTGGATCAGGACGCGCACGGTCTTGCCGGCGCGCGCGCCGGCGGCGGCGAGGGCGTCCACCAGTTTCGGCCGGTCGAGGGTCTCGATGACATCGAACAGGGCGACGGCATCGGCGGCCTTGTTCGACTGCAACGGCCCGATCAGCCTGAGCTCGAGGCCCGCGATCCTGTCCCGGCGGTCGGTCCAGCGGGTCTGGGCTTCCTGCACCCGGTTTTCCCCGAAGACCCGCTGGCCCGCGGCGAGCGCCGCATCGATGGCTTCAGGAGGCTGCGTCTTGGACACGGCCGTCAGGATCACGCCGCCCTCGGGGCGGCCCGCGGCGCGGCCGGTGGCGGCAATGCGCAGCCGGATGGCTTCAAGCCGCGCAGCGACGGTGCTGGACGGCGGAACGGGTTCGGGAGATGAGGAGGTCATGAACCGGGCGGACGCCGAAATCCTGTGGGAAGCCGCCAGCGTCCTCGCACGGGACGCGGCCAAAGTCAGCCGGGCACGCCGTCGCGCCGGTCCGGACCTGCCGCCCCTCCTCTTCTTCACCGATCCGGAGCGGACGCCGCGGCCATGGGAGACAGCGGCGCGACTGCCAGCGGGGTGCGGCGTGGTGTTCCGGCATTTCGGCCGGACCGACGCTCTCGAAACGGCGCAGCGCTTGCGCGACGCCACGCTGGAACGCGGTGGACGATTGTTGATCGGACTCGACGCGGCGCTGGCCGAAGCGGTCGGGGCCGACGGCGTCCACCTGCCAGAGCGGGCGCTGGATCAGGCGGCGGCCCTGGCGACCGCCCGGCCTGACTGGATCATCATCGGGGCGGCGCATTCCCGCGCAAGACTGGAAACGCCCGGACTGGACGCCCTTGTCGTGTCGCCCGTGTTCCCGGCCGGCGGCGCTTCCGCGGCCCGGCCGGCGCTGGGTCTGAAGACCCTTTCAGAGTGGGTCGGGGCGGCACCCTGCCCGGTCTACGCCCTCGGCGGAATCGACGGCGCGAACGCGCAGGGCCTTATCGGCTCCGGCGCGTGTGGAATTGCGGGTGTGTCGGCGATCCAGTCGGCGTTCGGGCCGGACTAGAAGCGGAAGATCGATTCCAGCCGGAAGCGGGGCGCGGCGCGGCGGTCGGTCTGGGGCGCGCGCGCCGGATCGCTCTCAGGTTCGGCCAGGCCCGCGGCGGCCCCGACGCGCAGGCGCGGGTTGACGCGGTAATAGGCACCGGCCTCGACGTCGCCGAGATTGCTCTCACGGCCGACGGGCTGGTTGAGGTTCAGATCGAGCCCCCAGCGGCCGCGCTCGGTAAAGCGCAGACGGGACGAGCCGGGCTGGGCCGCGGCGGCGCGGGCCGCCTGGGCGTCGGTGAGGGAGACGGCGGGCGCACGGGCGCGCGCAGACGTGCCGGCGGCCTGGGCCGAGGCGACGTCGGCCATGGCCAGGAGCGTAAGCCCCGCAGCCAGTCCGGCGATCAGAGCGCCTGTCTTGCGCGTCATTTTGCGCATGTCCTGCCCTTCACATCACGACGAGACGTCGCGATCGCCATCAGTAAGACACCGCTGGCCAACCCGGTCAACGAAACGGCGCCCCCGCAAGTGGGTTCCGGGCGACTCTGGAAGACTCCTGTGGCGCGAGCGTCACGCGAATCCTTCGCCAGAGAGCCGTCCTGGCCGTCCGGGGCCGACGGGTGATCGCTCGAATGCGTCTTCGCCTTGTCATAGCCCCTTTTCGCCGTGTTATAGAGCGACGCTTCGGCTCGGACCGTATCCGGCAGAGCCAGCGCGTGCGCCGGAACCGGTCCGCTGCACGTCATGACCGTATGGAGAAGTCTCGATGGTGCTGGTTCGCGGCGCGACGTTCGCCCTGATCACCTCGTGCGTCCTGCTGGGCAGCTGCTCCGGCACCCGCCCGTTCGGCCCGACCGTGGGTGAGGTTTTCAGCGGCATGGGCAGCGCTCAGGCTGCAGCGGATGCGCAGACGGGAATCGGCGTCAACGCCTTCCTGTGGCGCGCCACGCTCGACACGCTGAGCTTCATGCCCCTCGCCAATGCCGATCCCTGGGGCGGCGTCATCAACTACGGCTGGTACGTTGACCCGCAGACGCCGAACGAGCGCTTCAAGGCGACCGTCTTCATCCTCGACCGCCGCCTGCGCGCCGACGCCCTGAACGTCAGCATCACCAAACAGGTCCTGCGCCCCGGCTGCACGCCCAACCCGGCCGACGCCGACGCCGAAGTCGACACCGCCGGCTGCTGGACCGGAGCCCGCGTCGCGGCCCAGACCGAAACCGATCTGGAAAACGCCATCCTGACCAAGGCGCGCCAGCTCAACCTTTCCAACGCCGGCTGATCACCCTCCCCATCGACTAGCCTCCGTCGGGCCTGTTCCTGAAGGAGCAGCCTGAAAGACTCCCGTGGCCAAGACCCCGGTTCGCTACGAACCCAAGACCGCCGAACCCCGCCAGCAGGCCCGCTGGGCGGCCGCCGACGCCTTCCGCATGACGACCGAAGGCACCGGACGGCCGAAATACTATGTGCTGGAGATGTTCCCCTATCCGTCAGGGGCCATCCACATGGGCCACGCCCGCAACTACGTCATGGGCGACGTGGTGGCGCGGTCGAAGCGGGCACAGGGGTTTGATGTCCTGCACCCGATGGGCTGGGACGCCTTCGGACTTCCGGCCGAGAACGCGGCGATCGAGCGCGGTATCCATCCCGGCGACTGGACCTGGTCCAACATCGCCGCCATGCGCGACCAGCTGAAACTGCTCGGCCTGTCGCTGGACTGGTCGCGCGAGTTCGCCACCTGCGACCCGGCCTATTACGGCAAGCAGCAGGCCTGGTTCCTGGAGCTGCTCAAGCGCGGTCTGGTCTATCGCAAGGACTCGGTGGTCAACTGGGATCCGGTCGACAATACGGTTCTCGCCAATGAGCAGGTCGTCGACGGCCGCGGCTGGCGCTCCGGTGCCGTGGTCGAGAAGCGCAAGCTGAACCAGTGGTTCCTGCGCATCACCGACTATGCCGACGACCTGATCGAGGGCCTCAAGGAACTGGAAGGCCGCTGGCCCGACAAGGTCCGGCTGATGCAGGAGAACTGGATCGGCAAGAGCCGCGGCGCGACCCTCTGGTGGGATATCGCCGAGGCCCCGGCCTTCCTGCCGGCGTCCGCGCCGGGCGAACCCAACCATGCGCGGGATCCGGTCGAGGTCTACACCACACGGCCCGACACCCTGTTCGGCGCCAGCTTCCTGGCGCTGGCCCCGGATCATCCCCTGACCCGCGCCATCGCGGCCCACCAGCCCGCCGTGGCGGACTTCGTGGCGGCCTGCGCCCGCTCGGGGACCAGTGAGGCGGATATCGAGAAGGCCGAGAAGCTGGGCGTCGATCTGGGCATCCGGGTGCGCCACCCGTTCGACCCTGACCGCACCGTGCCGGTCTGGGCGGCCAATTTCGTGCTTTCGGGATACGGCTCGGGCGCCATCTTCGGCTGCCCTGCCCACGACCAGCGCGATCTGGACTTCGCCCGGAAATACGGTCTTCCGGTCGTCCCGGTTGTGCGACCCGATGGCGCAGAAGATGATTTCAGCGTCGAAACAGAGGCTTACGTCGGCCCCGGCCGTCTGTTCAACTCGGACTTCATGGACGGAATGGAGGTAGAGGCCGCCAAGGCCGCCGCCATCGCCCGCCTCGAGGCGTCGGAGCATGGCCAGGGGGCGACCATCTATCGCCTGCGCGACTGGGGCGTGAGCCGCCAGCGCTACTGGGGATGTCCCATTCCCGTGATCCACTGCGACACGTGCGGCCCCGTCGGCGTTCCGGCCGATCAGCTGCCCGTCGAGCTGCCGAAGGACGTGACCTTCGACACGCCGGGCAATCCGCTGGATCGCCACCCGAGCTGGAAGCACGTCGCCTGCCCGTCCTGCGGCGGCAAGGCGGTGCGCGAGACCGACACCCTCGACACCTTCGTCGACTCCAGCTGGTATTTCGCCCGCTTCACCGATCCGACCGCGGCCGAGCCGATCTCGCGCGCCGCCGCCGACAAATGGCTGCCGGTCGACCAGTATATCGGCGGGGTCGAACACGCGGTCCTGCACCTGCTCTACGCCCGCTTCATCAGCCGCGCGCTTTCGGATGCCGGCCTGATGTCGGTGCGCGAGCCCTTCGCCGGCCTGTTCACCCAGGGGATGGTGGTCCACGAGACCTACCGCCGCGCCGACGGGGCCTGGGTCGAGCCCACGGATGTCGATCTGACCAATGACGCAGGCCAACGCTCGGCCCGGCAACTCTCGACCGGCGAAACGCTGACGATCGGCGACATCGAGAAGATGTCCAAGTCGAAGAAGAACGTCGTCGCCCCGCAGGAGATCGTCGACACCTATGGCGTGGACGCGGGCCGGCTGTTCGTCCTGTCCGACAGTCCGCCCGAGCGCGACGTGCAATGGACGCCCGGCGGCGTCGAGGGCGCGGCCCGCTTCGTTCAGCGTGTCTGGACCGAGGTCGACGGCTTCGACCCGGACGCCCCCGCCCATGAGTCGGACGCGGCCCTGATCCGCGAGACCCACAAGGCCATCAAGGCGGTCTCCGAAGGCGTCAGCGGCTTCCGCTTCAACTCCGCCATCGCCAAACTCTACGCCTTCGTCGCCGTCGTGCGCGATCACAGTACCGCGGGTGCCGCCGCCCGCCGTCAGGCCCTGTCGGCCCTGGTCCGGCTGGTTGCCCCCTTCACCCCCCACCTCGCAGAGGAGTGCTGGACGCGGCTCGGCGAAGAGGGGATGGTGCTGGACGCGCCCTGGCCGGAATTCGACCCGGCGCTGGCGGCCGACGACGAGGTGACCCTGCCCATCCAGGTCAACGGCAAGCGCCGCGGCGAGATCCGTGTCGCCCGCGGGCTGGAGCCGGCGGAGGTCGAGGCCATCGTCATGGCGGACGCCGATGTCCAGGCGCGGCTGGAGGGTCAGACGGTGAGGAAGATCGTGGTGGTCAAGGATCGCATCGTCAATCTGGTGGTCGGCTGATGCGCCGCCTCGCCCTGGCGGCTGTCGTGCTTGTGGGACTGGCGGGTTGCGGCTTCACGCCCCTGTACGGCGAGACCGCCGTGGGCTCGTCCCTGTCGCGCATCGCCGTGACCACCCAGGACGACCGGCTTGGCTATCGGGTGCGGGAGCAGCTCGAGGACGCGCTGGGTCGCGACGGTGCCCAGGCGCCGCTCTGGCGGCTGGAGACCACGCTCGAACAGTCGCGCCGTCCGCTCGGCCGGCGCATCGACGACACCGCGACCCGCTATGAGCTGACCGTCCGCGGCACCTGGACCCTGACCCCCTCCAATGGTGGGCCCGCCGTCACCGGCGTCGAGACCGTCACCACCACCTATGCCGCCGCCGATCAGCCCTTCGCCGCCATCGCGGCCCAGCAGGATGGTGAGGAACGCGCCGCTGCCGAACTGGCCCGCCTGATCCGGCTCGACCTGATGCGGGCCCTGTCGGACCAGTGACGGCATGATCCTGGCCAAACGCCCCGAGGTCGACCGCTTCCTCAAGGCACCGGACCGGGGCGTGCGCGCCGCCGTCATCCACGGCAAGGACCGGTCGGGCGTCGGCGAGCGCGCCGAGATCCTGTGCAAGGCGATCACGCCCGATCTCAACGACCCCTTCAACGTCACCCTGCTGACCGACAGCGACATCGACGGCGACGAGGCGCGGCTGGAAGAGGCCCTGACCGCCCTGTCGATGATCGGCGGGCGGCGTCTGGTGCGCGTCCGGCTCGGCTCGGAAAAGGCCTCGATCGACAAGCTGCTGGCGGCCGCACTCAAGGTTCACGCCGAGGGCGGCTACAATCCCGACGCCATGCTGGTGATCGAGGCCGGCACGCTGGGCCGTGACTCCGCCCTGCGCAAGGCGGCGGAGGCGTCGCAGGGTGCCGTCGGCATCGCCTGCTATGAGGACGAGACGGGCGATGTCGCCCGGATGACGCGCGAGGCCCTCGCCGCCGACAAGGTCGGGCTGACCGGCGACGCCCTCGACCGGTTCGTCAGCCGCCTGCCCCGTGAGCGCGGTCTGATGCGGCAGGAGATCGAACGCCTGGCCCTCTATATCGGCCCGGGCTCCGGCAAGACCATCGATGTGGAAGAGCTCGAACGGCATCTGGGCGTCGAGGCTGACGCCTCCCTGCAGGATGCGGCGCTCCAGGCCTTCGGCGGCCGTCCCGCCCCGGCCCAATCCGGGCTTAGACGCGCCCTGGCCGAAGGGGAATCGCCTGTCATGGCGGTGAGACAAGCCTCAATCCACCTCGGCAAGCTGCGGCGCATCAATGTGCTTCAGGCCAATGGCGCCGGGGCCAAGGAGGCGGCCAAGTCGGCCGGCGTGTTCTGGAAACAGGAGGCCGAAATGCTGCGCCAGGCCCGCAGCTGGCGGCTAGAGGACCTCGATCGGGTGCTGGACAGCGTCAATACGGCCGATGTGGCGACCAAGACGACCGGCTCGCCCGACCAGCTGATCGCCGAACGCCTTCTGCTGGAAATCTCCGCCCGCGCGAGAAGGCTCGGGCTTTAAGGACGCCTGCCGCGCTTCGCGCGACTTGAGGCGAACTCAGCCCCGTTTCGACGCCTTGCGGAAAGCAGGTTTGGCGAGGGCGGCGCTGCGGGCCTGCTGGGCCTTTTCCTCGGCGCGCGCGGAGCCCTGAACGCCGCCATGCGAAGGGCCGCCGCTCGCCTTCTTGGCGGCAAGCGCACGTTTCATGGCTTCGGCGGTCGGATTGGAAGGCTTGTCGGTCATCCGATCAGCCTAGCACGGACCGGCTTCAGCCGCGCATCAATCGACGGCACAGGTCATCGAGCTGCTCCAGCGTGCCGTAGCTGACGGTCAGCTCGCCCTTGCCGCCCCGATCAGCGAGCTGGACCTTGAGCCCGAGGGCGTCGGCCAGATCCTGTTCCAGCGCCGCGACATCGGCCGAGCCTTCACCGCCCTGGGACGTCGCGCCGGGCTTGCGGGCCCTGGGCCCGTCGGCGGCGCGGCGGGCGAGCGCCTCGGCCTGACGGACGTTCAGCCCCTCGGCCACGATCTGGTCGGCGAGCGCGCCCGGGTTGGGCGCCGTGATCAGGGCACGGGCGTGACCGGCGCTGAGCTTGCCGGCGCGAACATGCTGCAGCACCTCCTCGGGCAGTTGCAGCAGACGCAGGGTGTTGGCCACATGGCTGCGGCTCTTGCCGACCACGCCGGCGACCGCGTCCTGGGTGCGGCCGAACCGCTCCATCAGCAGGCGATAGGCGTCGGCCTCCTCCAGCGGATTGAGGTCGGCGCGCTGCACGTTCTCGATGATGGCGACCTCGAACACCGCCACATCGTCCATCTCCTTGACGATGATCGGGGCCTCGGTGAGCCGGGCCATCTGCGCCGCGCGCCAGCGGCGCTCGCCGGCGATGATCTGCCAGACGCCGTCTTCCTTCGGATGGGTCCGGACGAGGATGGGCTGAAGCACCCCCTTGTCGCGGATCGAGGCGGCCAGTTCCTCAAGGTCGTCGCGGTCGAAGATCTTGCGCGGCTGATCGGGGTTGGGCTTGAGGCTCTCGATCGGTGCCATCTGGACGCCGGCGGGCGTCGAGGCGCCGTCAACCGGCGCGCTCTCGGCCACCTGTTCTCCGAGAAGGGCGGAGAGACCCCGGCCCAATCCGCGATGCTGGGGTCCGCGCTGACGTTCGCTCAACTGACTGGTTCCGTTCTTCTAATCGTGGTCACGCGGCCTGCAGCCGGCGGGTTTTCTCGCGCGCCACCACCTCCCGCGCGAGGCGCAGATAGGCCTGGCTGCCGGCGCATTTCAGATCGTAGATCAGGGCCGGCTTGCCGAATGACGGGGCCTCAGCCACCCGGACGTTCCGCGGGATCACCGACTCATAGACCTTGTCGCCGAAATGGCTGCGGACATCCGCCGCCACCTGGCCCGACAGGGCGCTGCGCCGGTCGTACATGGTCAGGACCAGACCCTGGATCTCCAGCGTCGGGTTCAGGCTCTGCCGGACCATCTCGATGGTCTTCATCAGCTGGGTCAGGCCCTCAAGGGCGAAGAACTCACACTGCAACGGCACCAGAACGGCGTCGGCGGCGGCCATGGCATTGAGCGTCAGCAGGTTGAGCGAGGGCGGGCAATCGATCAGGACGTAGTCATACCGGGTCTGCCCTTCGGCCCCCTGCCCCTGCAGCGCGTCGCGCAGGCGGAAGGAGCGGCGATCGGCCTGGCTGAGCTCGATCTCGACGCCGGACATATCGGCATCGGCGGGCACGATATGGAGGCCGGGGACCGTCGTCGGCACAGCGGAGTCATCGACCGAACGCCCGTCTACGATGACGTCATAGATGGTCACCCGTCGTGTTTCACGTGGAACACCCAGGCCGGTGGAGGCATTGCCCTGCGGGTCCATGTCGACGATGAGCACCTTCTCGCCGATCGCGGCGAGCGCCGTGCCGAGGTTGATCGCCGTGGTGGTCTTGCCCACCCCGCCCTTCTGATTGGAGACCGCCAGAACCCTTGTACGGGCTTGGGGGGTCTTACCGGACTTGGACACGTCGGAGACTCCGGACGGAAACGATACGGCCGCGCGGATCGCTGCGCGAGACGGAGAGGGTGCTGTCGAAATGCCAGACCTTGCGGGCCTCGATCAACTCAGCCTCGGCCTTTTCCCCCTTGAGAAACAGCCCCTGTGCGCCGCGCTGTAGATAAGGCTGTGCATAGCCCAGCAGCCGGTCCATCGGTGCCAGGGCGCGGGCCGTGACGATGTCGACCTTGATGCGCTGTTCCTCTGCCCGGCCGTTGACCACCGTGGCGCGAAGCGACAGGGCGTCGACCACCTCCTGCAGGAACCGGCAACGCTTTCCGAGACTGTCGACCAGCCAGACATGGCTGTCGGCCCGGTCCTTGAGCAGGATGGCGAGGACCAGGCCGGGGAAGCCGGCGCCGGCCCCGAGGTCCGCCCAGGTCGCCGCCTCCGGCGCGAGGTCGAGCAGTTGGGCAGAGTCGAAGATGTGCCGGTTCCAGACGTCCGGCAGGGTTTCGGGCCCGATCAGGTTCATGACGGCATTGGCGGCGGTCAGCCGCTCGATCAGGGTTTCGAGGTCGGCCATCTGGGCTGGCGTGGCGGCACGCAGGCTCTGGAATTGTGCGGCGTCGGGATGGGTGCTCACGCCGAAACCCTCGACTTCTTCACATGCGACAGCAGGGCCGTCAGGGCACCGGGGGTCATCCCCTCGATGCGGCCGGCCTGCCCCAGGGTACGCGGCTGGATCAGGGTCAGCTTCTCGCGGACCTCGTTGGAGAGGCTGCCGATGGCGGCGTAGTCGAGGTCCACGGGCAGGGCGAGCGCCTCTTCGTGCCGCAGCGCCGCAGCGTCCGAGGCCTGGCGGTCGAGGTAGCCCGCATAGCCGGCGTCAATTTCGATCTGCTGGCGGACCTGGGCGGACCAGCCGGCGATCTCCGGCCTGACCGGCACGAAGGTCTCCAGGGTCACACCGGGGAAGGCGAGAAGGTCGCGGATGGAGCGGCGCTGGCCGTCGGCGTTGACGTGGATGCCGAGAGATGCGGCCTGCTTGGGCGTGAACACCGTTTCACGTGAAACAACCGAGGCTTCGGCCAACTGCCCAGCCTTCGCCGTGAAGGCAAGAACACGTTGTCGCGAGACGAGTCCGCTGTTGATTGCCAGTGGGGTCAACCGTTGATCGGCATTGTCGGCGCGCAGGGTCAACCGGTATTCGGCCCGACTGGTGAACATCCGGTAGGGCTCGGTCACACCCCGTGTGACCAGGTCGTCGACCATCACGCCGATATAGGCCTGGTCGCGGCCGAGAATGATCGGATCGGACCCGGCGGCGGCGCGGGCGGCGTTCAGCCCGGCCAGCAGCCCCTGGGCCCCCGCCTCCTCATAGCCTGTGGTGCCATTGATCTGGCCGGCCAGATACAGGCCGGGACGCTTCTTGACCTCCAGCGCCGGGGTCAGTTCGCGCGGATCGACATAGTCGTATTCGATGGCGTAGCCGAAGCGAAACACCTCGACCGACTCCAGGCCGGGGATGGTGCGCAGGAAGGCGGCCTGGGTCGCGTCCGATACCGAGGTCGAAATGCCGTTCGGATAGACGGTCGGATCGTCCAGTCCCTCGGGCTCAAGGAAGATCTGGTGCGAGGTCTTGTCAGCGAACCGGACCACCTTGTCCTCGATCGAGGGGCAGTAGCGGGGCCCACGACCGGAGAGATGGCCGCCATAGACCGCGCTGTCGCCGAGGTTGTCGGCGATGATCCGGTGGGTCGCCTCGGTCGTATGGGTCACGCCGCAAGCGATCTGGGGCACGTCGATCCGGTCGGTCAGGAAGCTGAACGGGACCGGCTCGGCGTCCGCCTGCTGCATCTCCAGCCGGTCCCAGCCGATGGTTCGGCCATCCAGCCGGGCGGGTGTGCCGGTCTTGAGCCGGCCCATCTGCAGGCCGGCGCCATAGAGGTCTGCGGCGAGACCGGTCGAGGGCGCTTCGCCGTGTCGGCCGGCGGGGATGCGCTGGTCACCCTTGTGGATCACGCCGTTGAGGAAGGTCCCCGTGGTCAGGACGACGGCGGCCGCACGGACCTCGGTCCCCTCCCCGGTCACCACGCCGACGACGCGCTCACCGTCCAGCATCAACCGCTCGGCCGTCCCGGCCATCAGCGTGAGATTGGGCGTCTGGGCCAGTTCGGCCTGCATGGCCTCGCGGTACAGGCGGCGATCGATCTGGCTGCGCGGACCCTGGACCGCCGCACCCTTCGACCGGTTGAGCAGGCGAAACTGGATCCCAGCCCGGTCGCCGAGCCGGGCCATCAACCCGTCCATCGCATCGATCTCACGGACCAGATGTCCCTTGCCGAGGCCGCCGATGGCCGGGTTGCAGGACATTTCGCCGATGGTTTCGAGCTTCTGGGTCAACAGCACAGTACGGGCGCCCGCGCGCGCGGACGCTGCCGCGGCCTCGCAGCCGGCGTGACCGCCGCCGATGACAATGACGTCGAAACCCTTCATGGGCGGGCACATAGGGCAAAACCGGCCCAACCGCCACCTTGGCCGGACGTCTGTTTCACGTGAAACGGCTCACTTGCCGATGCAGAAGGTCGAGAAGACCTCGCCGAGAATATCCTCAACGCCAATCGCGCCCGTGACCCGGGCCAGGGCATCGGCCGCCCGGCGGAGGTCGTCGCCGGCCATTTCGGCTGCCACCTCGAGCGCCGCCCGCCCCGCCTCGGCCGCTACCAGGGCTTCGGCCAGACGACGGCGATGTCTCTCGCGCGTGACAGCCGGAAAATCTGCGCCGTAAAGGTCCCGGGCGAGCCGTGCGGCGATCCAGTCGTGGAGGTCCGCCAGACCCCGCCCGGTCGCGGTGCTGATCGACAGGGTTTCGTACCCGGCCACTGACGGGGCCGCGCCCAGATCGGCCTTGGTACGGACCAAAAGGTCGCCGGGCCGCGCGAAACCCGCTGCGTCGCCCTCGGCGTCGTCGGGACCGCGGACCCACAGCCGAAGGTCCGCCGCTTCAGCCCGCGCCCGGGCGCGGCGGACACCCTCGGCCTCGACCGGATCGGTGCTGGCGCGCAGTCCGGCGGTGTCGGACAGGGTCACGGCATAGCCGCCGATGATCAGGTCGGCGTCGAGCACATCGCGCGTCGTCCCGGCGATCGGGGTGACGATGGCGGCCTCACGGGCGACGAGGGCATTGAAGAGCGACGACTTGCCGGCATTGGTCTCACCGATCAGGACGATGCGATAGCCCTCCCGCACCCGTTCGCCGCGGCGGGCGTCCGCGAGGGCGGCCTTCAGGTCCGCGATCAGGCGATCGAGCACCGGCCCGGCGGAGCGCGCGAGATTGTCGGGGACCTCCTCATCCGGGAAGTCGATCTCGGCCTCGACCAGGGCGAGGGCGGTCAGGAGGTCGCGGCGGAACCCCGCATAGGTCTGGCTCAGGGCCCCATCGAGTTGGCCGAGGGCCTGGCTGGCCTGGGCCGCGGTCTCCGCGTCGATCAGATCGGCGACCGCCTCGGCCTGGGCCAGGTCCATGCGGCCGTTCTCGAAGGCCCGGCGGGTGAACTCCCCCGGGTCCGCGGGACGCAGGCCGAGGGCGACAAGGGCCTCACTCGCCCCCTCGACCACGGCACGGCCGCCGTGCAGGTGAAGTTCGGCGCAGTCCTCACCGGTGTAGGAGTTCGGTGCCGGGAAGCGGAGGACGAGCGCCTGGTCGATGGACCGGCCATCGTGGATGAGGGCCCGGAGCGCGGCGTATCGCGCCTTGAGCCCGCCGGCACCGAGCGCGGTCAGGGCGGCGTCAGTCCCCGGCCCCGACAGGCGCAGAATGGCGATCGCCCCGCGACCCGGCGGGGTGGCGAGGGCGAAGATGGTGTCAGTCATCTCAAGCCGTCCCCTCCCCCTTTATGGGGGAGGTGGCACGCCGCCCTTGCGGCGTGACGGGAGGGGTCTCCTGGAAGTGGGCGTCGTCGAAACGCCTCCGGCGTCCGTCCTTCACGGCTTGACGGCCGCTTCCATCAGTTTGCGGAACTGGTCCTGGGCCTGCATGCCGAAACTGGTCCAGGTCTTCATCAGTTCGTCGGGCTGCATGGCCGTGATGTTCTCGTCCATGCGGCGCTTCATCTCGGCGACGAGATGATCGTTCAGCGGCTCGACATTGGGCAGGCCGAGGAAGGCGCGGGCCTCCTCCGGTGTGCATTCGACCTCGACATTGACCTTCATCGCGCCACTCCTTTTGCCCTGACGCCCTGCGCGCGGCGCTGGGCTGCTTGAGGGTGTTTCACGTGAAACAGCGGCCATACCGCCGTCAGGTATTCATCGACTGGAAGAAGTCCGCATTGTTCTTCGACTGACGCAGCTTGTCGATCAGGAACTCGATCGCATCCTGCGGGCCCATCGGGTTGAGGATGCGGCGCAGGACATAAGTCTTGGCCAGCTGGTCCTTCGGCGTGGTGAGCTCTTCCTTGCGGGTGCCCGACTTGAGCACGTCGATGGCCGGGAAGATGCGCTTGTCGGCGACCTTGCGGTCCAGCACGATTTCCGAGTTACCCGTGCCCTTGAACTCTTCGAAGATGACCTCGTCCATCCGCGAGCCCGTATCGATCAGGGCGGTGGCGATGATGGTCAGCGAGCCCCCCTGCTCCACATTCCGCGCCGCGCCGAAGAACCGTTTCGGCCGCTGCAGGGCGTTGGCGTCCACACCGCCGGTCAGGACCTTGCCCGACGACGGGACCGTGGCGTTGTAGGCGCGGCCGAGGCGGGTGATGGAGTCGAGCAGGATGACGACATCCTTCTTGTGCTCGACCAGGCGTTTGGCCTTTTCGATCACCATTTCGGCGACGGCGACGTGGCGGGTGGCCGGCTCGTCGAAGGTTGAGGCGATGACCTCGCCCTTCACCGTGCGCTGCATGTCGGTCACTTCTTCCGGGCGCTCGTCGATCAGCAGGACGATGAGGAAGACCTCGGGGTGGTTCTTCTCGATCGACTTGGCGATGTTCTGCAGCATGACCGTCTTGCCGACGCGCGGCGGGGCGACGATCAGGCAGCGCTGGCCCTTGCCGAGCGGGGCGACGATGTCGATGACCCGGCCCGAACGGTCCTTCAGCGTCGGGTCCTGGATTTCCATGTGCAGCCGCTCTTCGGGATAGAGCGGGGTCAGGTTGTCGAACAGGACCTTGGTCTTGACCGTCTCGGGGTCCTCGAAATTGATCGTGTCGACCTTGAGCAGGGCGAAATAGCGCTCGCCCTCGCGCGGGCCGCGGACCGCACCGTGGATGGTGTCGCCCGAGCGCAGGCCGAAGCGGCGAATCTGCGACGGCGAGACATAGACATCGTCTGGACCCGGAAGATAATTCACATCCGGGCTGCGCAGGAAGCCGAAGCCGTCGGGCAGGATTTCGAGCACGCCGTCGGCGATGATCTCGACTTCCTCGTCGGCGAGGGTCTTCAGGATGGCGAACAGCAGGTCCTGTTTGCGCAGGTTGCCGGCGTTCTCGATCTCGAGGCTTTCGGCGAAGGCGACCAGGTCTTCCGGCGTCTTCTCGTTCAGTTCCTGCAGCGTGATGCGGCCATTGGGAACGATCGGCTCACCGTCGTCGTCGTCATCGCCGTGCTCCTGATCGACCATGGGCAGGTCGGCCGCGGCCATTTCATTGCCGGCCTCGGGCGCTTCGGCCCCGGCGGCGTCATCGGTCTCGGGGGTGTCAGTGATGTCGGTCATGGCGTGCAATCAAAAGCATCGCCGCGAGACAGGGCGTCGCGCGGGCGGAAAAGTTCAGCAATGTCTGGCCTTGCGGCCGGGTGGGAAGGCGACGGGTCGTCCCGGCGAAATCGGCGGGCGTCGCAAAGAGTGGGACCGCCCCAGACTCCTGCAGGGCGGTTCGCCTGAGCGAAACCACGCGGGGGCGGTCAGGTCAACATTCTTGTGGGCCGCGGTCACAAGGCTCCGCCTTGTCGACTGGACGCGGCCTTACGCTTCGCGCGCTCAAGGAGCGAGCGACCGCGTCGCGAGCGTTAGCGCCCTAAAACGTCCACTGGGTCGTGACGGAGAGCACCATAACGACAGCGAATACGAACGGGATCTCGTTGGTCATGCGCCAGAATTTGCCTGACCGGGTCGAGGTCCCGGCCTGGACGCGCTTGAGCTCGCCGGCGAGGAAGCCATGCCAGCCGCTGAGGGCAATGACCCCGGCCAGTTTGGCGACCATCCACGGCTGGGCGAGGAAACCCCAGCCCTCGCCGTATTCGAAGACGTGGATGCCGATCATCCAGACACCGAAGATCCAGGCGGCGATCATCGACGGATTGATGATGATCTTCAGCAGCCGGTGCTGCCAGGTCCGCAGCAGGTCCCGCATCTCCGACCGCAAAGGTTCGGCCTTGCCCGCCTGCTCAGCATCATAGGCGTAGAGGCGCGGCAGGAAGAGCATGCCGGCCATCCAGGCGATCACCGCCAGGATATGCAGGCCGCGCACGATCTCGAAGGTCATGCCGCCCTCCGCGCGCAGGTCCGGGGACAGGCCTTCCAGTCCGACCGGCAACCGGGACCGTAGGGTGCCGTTCCGGTCCGCGACAGGGCCTCGGCCACGGCGTCCGCCAGTGTCCTGATGAAGGGCGCGGCCACGCCGACGGCGGGGCTGCGCAGATAGGGTGCCACGCCCAGTTCGTGGGCGAGTTCGGCGTATTCAATGTCCAGCTCGACCAGGGTCTCGATATGCTCCGAGACGAAGGCCACGGGCGCCACGACCACCCCGACCCCGTCACGCGCGGCCTGGGCGATGGCGTCCGGGGTCGACGGCCCCAGCCATTTCATCGGCCCGACCCGGCTCTGGTAGCAGATGGTCCAGGCGCCCTCGGCCAGTCCGGCCCTGGCGGCGATCGCAGCGCAGGTCGCCTCGATCTGCGCCTGATAGGGATCGCCCTTCTTCGTGACCAGGCTCTCCGGGATGCCGTGGGCCGAGAACAGCACCCGCACCGGCCGGTCGCCGGCCTCGGCCAGTTTCGCGCGCACGCTGTCAGCCTGGGCCTCGATCCAGCCCGGTGCCTCGGGGTAGCAGCAGACCGTCCGGCTGATGCCCGACCCCGCATAGACCTCGGTCCACCGCTTCAGCGAGGACTCCGTCGTCGTGGTCGAGAACTGGGGATACAGCGGCAGCAGGACGATCTCGTCCGGGCCGAAGGCCGCCACATCCACCGCGGTTTCTTCAGACAGCGGTCCCCAGTAGCGCATGGCGATGAAGGCGCGCACCTCGTCGCCCGGCAGCATCCCGCCCAGGACCTCGGCCATGGCCGCTGCCTGACGCCGGGTTTCCGGCAGCAGGGGGGAACCGCCGCCCATCAGGGCGTAGTTGGCCTGGGCCGACGTCTCGCGGCGGCTGGAGATCAGCCGTGCCAGAAGCGCCCGGAACGGATCGGGCAGGCCGATAATGGCCGGGTCGCTGAACAGGTTGAACAGGAAGGGTTTGACCGAGGCCTGGTCGTCCGGCCCGCCGAGATTGAACAACACCACCGCGATGCGGCGGCCCCCGGGGTTCGCGGTCATTGTGCGCCGATCCGTTTCAGAACCTGCTCGACATGGGCGATCGGCACGTCGGGCAGGATGCCGTGTCCGAGATTGAAGATCCACGGCCCCTGCCCCCAGGCCTCGAGCAGCTGGTCGACACGGCGGTCCAGCATCGGCCCGCCGGCCCGCAGCAGCAGGGGATCAAGCGCGCCCTGGATGGGCTTGATGGCCTGAACGCGACGGCCGATCTCCAGCGGACAGGCGGTATCCAGCGCCACAGCCTGAACATCGACCTCGGCGGCATACCGTTCCGCCAGCGCCGCCGAGCCCCGCGGGAAGCCGATCAGGGGAACGGTGACGCCCAGTTCGCGCACACGGGCCACCAGCTTCTGGTGCGGCCGCAGGACGAGACTTTCGAACAGGTCTTCGGGCAGGCCCTCGGCCCAGCTCTCGAAGATCTTCAGCACCTGGGCCCCGGCGTCGGCCTGCATCTTCAGATAATGCGCCGTGGCCTCGACCAGGACCTCGAGCAGGGCCGCGACCTTCTCCGGCTCGGCATAGGCATAGGTCCGGGCCTGGGCCCGCTCGCCCTTGCCGATCGTCCGGGCTTCCCCGTCGAGCATATAGGTCGCCACGGTCCAGGGCGCGCCCGCGAAGCCGATCAGCGCCCGCTCCGGCTCCAGCTGTGCCCGCACCAGCGACAGGGTCTGGCCGATCTGGCCCAGGGCCTCACCGGCACCCGCGGTCAGGTCGCGCATGCCCTCGACCGGCGGCAGGGCACCGAGGCGCGGTCCCTCACCGGCCTCGAACCAGACCTCCTGCCCGAGGGCCTGGGGTATCAGCAGGATGTCGGCGAAGACGATGGCGGCGTCGAAGCCAAACCGCCGCATCGGCTGCAGGGTCGCCTCAGCCGCCTTCTCGGGATCGAGGCAGAAGGAGATGAAGTCGGGCGTCGTCGCCCGAAGTGCCCGGTATTCCGGCAGGTAGCGCCCGGCCTGACGCATGAACCATACAGGCGGTCGCGTCGTCGCCTCGCCGGCGAGAACCTTGAGCAACAGGGGCGTATCGGGGGAGACGGTCATGTGACCCCGGTCCTACCGGGGGGCCGGGTCCTGCTCAACCCCGTCCCGTGTCGCACCCTTCCAATCCTTCTCAAGAAAAGAGTCTTGAGAGTCGGAAGTAGAAGGCAGGACCGGGGATGGCGGGGACAAACGGGCGGTTTGCAGCGGATGCGGACGGGTTTTCCGCAAACTGTCACCGTCGGCGCGCCGGGCTTTAACGGGGCTGGTGAAACCGGGGATAAGTCTTAACGAGGCCTTAACGACGGGATCGCAGAGCCGACCACGTCGATCCGGGGCTGGGCGCCGTTAACGTCTCATTAAGGATCTCCACAGGCGGATCGGCGCCGAGGGAGGGGCTTGGGATGAAAGACCGCGATGCGGGGCGCCTCATCCACCTCTGTCCCCGCTCGCAGCCCGTCTCCGGCGCCGCTATAGGAAAAGACCCACCCTTCGGCTCCGACGGCGCACCACTGGCGCCCCGGGCCGTCCACAGGAGTCTCGCAATCATGGACAGCCGCCGATGACGCCGGGTTCATCAGGCCGCGGCCCGGCCCCTTCGCGGCTGGCGACCTATTTCCATGTCCACCTGGTGTCCGACTCCACCGGCGAGACCCTGAACGCCATGGCCAAGGCCGTGGTGGCCCGGTTCGACGGCGTGATCCCGATCGAGCACATCTATGCCCTCGTCCGCTCCGCCAAACAGATGGAGCGGGTGCTGGAAGAGGTCGCGGCATCGCCCGGCGTGGTCCTGCACACCCTCGTCGACCGCGAGCTGCGCGAACAGCTGGAAGACGGCTGCCGCACCCTCGACATGCCCCAGATCGCGGCGCTCGACCCGCTGGTCGGCGCCCTGTCCCGCTATCTCGGCGCGGCCCTGTCGACGCGGGTCGGGGCCCAGCACGCGCTGGACACCGACTATTTCAACCGCATCTCGGCGCTGGACTACGCCATGGCCCATGACGACGGCCAGGGCACGTCCGAGCAGCTGGAGGGCGCCGATGTGGTCCTGTGCGGGGTCAGTCGCACGTCCAAGACCCCGACCTGCATCTATCTGGCCCACCGCGGCATCCGCGCTGCCAATGTGCCCCTGGTGCCCGGTCAGGAGGATGGCGAACGTCTCGTCGGGCTGAAGAATCCTCTGGTGGTCGGCCTGACGGTCTCGCCGGACCGTCTGGTGCAGATCCGCAAGAACCGGCTGGACGGCCTGAACGCCAACCGGGCCAGCGCCTATGTCGACCACGACGCCGTGCGCGAGGAGACGGTCAAGGCCCGGCGCGCCTTCGAGCGCCGCGGCTGGCCGGTCATCGATGTGACCCGCCGGTCGGTCGAGGAGACAGCGGCCGCCATCATCAACCTTCTGAACGAGCGCCGCACACGGCGTCTGGGAGCGGCCTGGTGAGCGCACCGTCGGAACGCCTGATCCTCGCCTCGAAAAGCGCGGCCCGGCGGTCGATGCTGGCCGACGCCGGCGTGACCTTCTCTGTCCAGGTTGCGGATGTGGATGAGGACGCGGTCAAGGCTGTCCATGATCCGGCCGATGCGGCGGGGCTTGCCGTCGAACTGGCGCGGGTCAAGGCGCTGGCGGTGTCGCGCCACGACGGCGACGCCTGGGTCCTGGGCGCGGACCAGACCCTCGCTTTCGACGGCGGTCTCGTCTCCAAGGCGGCCTCGCTCGCCGACGCCCGCACCCGGCTGGGCACCATGCGCGGTCGGACGCATCAACTGCATTCCGGCGCGGCCCTCGCCCGCAACGGCCAGATCGTCTGGTCCGGCGTGGACACGGCGACCATGCGGGTGCGCGATTTTTCGGACGCCTTCCTCGACGCCTATCTGGCGGCGGAGGGCGA
Organism: Aquidulcibacter paucihalophilus; assembly: GCA_030285985.1. Classification (NCBI taxonomy): domain Bacteria; kingdom Pseudomonadati; phylum Pseudomonadota; class Alphaproteobacteria; order Caulobacterales; family Caulobacteraceae; genus Aquidulcibacter; species Aquidulcibacter paucihalophilus. Next base: position 210,228 of record CP127384.1, on the reverse strand, counting down.
GGCCCTGCTGCACTGCGTCGGGGCCTATCGGCTCGAGGGCATGGGCTCACAGTTGTTCGAGGCCATTGAGGGCGACTATTTCACCGTCCTGGGCCTGCCGCTCTGGCCTGTGCTGGCGGAGCTCCGCCGGGCCGGAGTGCTGAGGTCATGACGCGCCGGGCGGGCGTGGCCGGCCAGCCGATCGCCCATTCGCTCAGCCCCCTGATCCACACCGCCTGGATCGCGGCGGCGGGGCTGGATGCCGACTACCGCGCCTTCGGGCCTGTGGACGCGGCGGGTTTTGCCGATCTTGTCGCGGAAGGGCGCGCTGGCCGGCTGAGGGGACTCAATGTCACCGCCCCGTTCAAGGAACAGGCGCTTGCGCTGGCGGATACGGTCGGCGGCGGGGCCGGGGCCTGCGGCTCGGCCAATCTGCTGGTCTTTGAGGACGGCCGCGTCCGGGCTGACAGCACCGACGGCGCCGGCCTGATGGCGGCGCTGGCCGAGCAGGCCCCGCAATTGTCCGTGCGCGGCCGACCCGTCGTGGTGCTGGGCGCGGGCGGGGCGGCGCGGGCGGCAGTTGCGGCCCTCAGGGACGCCGGCGCGGATGTCGGCGTGCTGAACCGGACTCGCGCGCGGGCCGAGGCCCTGGCACGGGATCTCGGCGCGACGGTGGTCGATCCGGAGGCCCTCGCCGATGCGGTTCTGGTGGTCAACGCCCTTAGCGTAGCACCGGACATCGACCTGTCCCGGTTGCGGGACGAAGCCGTGCTGATGGACATGACCTACCGCCCGCTGATCACGCCCTTCCTGATCCAGGGCCGGGCGCACGGGCTGGCGGCCGTCGACGGACTGGCCATGCTGATCGGCCAGGCGCGGCCCTCCTTCCGGGCGATCTTCGGCGTTGAGGCGCCCGACATCGATGTGCGCTCCCTGGCACTGTCCGCCCTGGGAGAGAGGCCATGATCGTGCTCGGCCTGACCGGCTCCATCGGCATGGGCAAGTCGACGACGACGGCCATGTTCGCCGACGCCGGCGCGGTGATCTGGAACGCCGACGAGGCCGTGCACCGCCTTTATGCAAGGGACGGCGCAGCCGTCGCGCCGGTCGCCGAGGCGTTTCCGGGCGTGGTCGTGGACGGTGCGGTCGACCGCACCCGGCTGGCGGAAGCCCTGGGCCGGGACGGCGAGGCCTTCGCGCGGCTGGAGGCCATCGTCCATCCCCTGGTCCTGAAAGGGCGACTGGAGGATCTGGCGGCGGCGGAGGCCCGGGGGGTGAAGCTGGCGGTGCTGGATATCCCGCTTCTGTTCGAGACCGGTGGCGAAGCGGCCGTGGACGCCGTCGTGGTCGTGACCGCTCCGGCCGCGGTCCAGGCCGACCGGGTCCTGGCCCGGCCCGGCATGAGCCGGGAGCGGTTCGAGGCCATCCTGGCGCGTCAGCTGCCGGACGCGGAAAAGCGCCGCCGCGCGGACTTCGTCATCGACACCAGCGTCGGGCTTGAGGCGGCGCGGGCGCGGGTGGACGAAATCGTGGGGATGGTTCTGAGCGAAGGGTGGACGCCGCCCCGGCATGGTCTTTCGCGCGGCGGCGAACGGTCGCAATAAGGACCCATGTCCCGCGAAATCGTCCTCGATACTGAAACCACCGGCTTCGACCCCCGTACGGGCGACCGGATGATCGAGGTCGGCTGTATCGAGATCGAGGATCTGCTGCCGACGGGGCGAACCTTCCACCGCCTGATCAATCCCGAGCGCCTGATCCCCGCCGACGCCATCCGGGTCCACGGCATCACCGATGACAAGGTGAAGGACGCGCCGAAATTCGCCGAGATCGTCATCGACCTGTGCGACTTCATCGGTGACGCCCCGATCATCGCCCACAACGCCCAGTTCGACCGCAATTTCATCGATCATGAGTTCGGCCGCTGCGGTCGTGCCCTGTTCCCCGAAGACCGCTGGATCGACACGCTGAAACTGGCCCAGACCCGGTTTCCGGGCATGGCCAATTCGCTCGACGCCCTGTGCAAGCGGTTCAAGGTGTCGCTGGTCGAGCGGACCCTGCACGGGGCCCTGATCGACGCCCGGCTGCTCGCCGAGGTCTATCTGGAGCTCAAGGGCGGCAAGGAGCGCCGGCTGGACCTGTCGGCCTCGCGCGCGACGGTCGCCGCCGCGGCGGCTGTCGCGGCCCAGGGCTACGGACCGCGCCCCCGGCCCCTGCCGGTCCGCACCCATGAGGCCGAACAGGCCGCGCACCTCGCCTTCCTGCAGGCGAACCTGAAGGATCGGTCGCTGTGGGAAGCCTATGGGCTGGACATGGAAAAGGCGTCCGCCGCCTGACGAACGCCTGATCCGGCTCTGTCGCCCGCCGCGTGGCGGCAGGCGATATGAGAGCGTTTAGGCCTGACCCGCTTCGGCCGGTCCGCGCGCGATCGACTGCTGGCGGGCGACATAGATGCCGGCGAAATCGATCGGATCCAGCATGAAGGGCGGATAGAAACCGCCGTCCGACGTTGCGCGGGCGATGATCTCGCGGGCGAACGGGAACAGGTAGCGCGGGCATTCGATCAGCAGCAGCGGCTCAATGTCCTGCTCCGGCACGCCTTGCAGGGCAAAGAGGCCGCCGTACAGCAGTTCGACGTTGAACACCGTCATGGCTTCGGTCGTGGCCTTGATGGTCAGGCGCAGATCGACCTCGAACAGGCCATCGGGACGGCCCTGGGCGTTCATCTCGACACCCATGTCGATGGCGGGCTTGCCGTCAACGCGCAGGCTGTCGGGGGCCTTCGGGTTCTCGAAGGACAGATCCTTGACGTACTGGGCGACGATGCGGAAGCCGGGGCCCTGCGGCCCTTGCGGCGCGGCGTCGGCGGGTTTGGCGTCGGAAGGAGGCGCGGCGTCGGTCATCGGTCGGGTCTGTCTGAAAGAGTGATCGACGCCGGAATAAGGCGCCGGGAAGGCGCGGCGACTAGCACGAGGCGCCGGGTGCGGCAACGATGCTCACCCCCGCGATGAGGCGGTTGCGGTTGCGTGTGCCTATATCAGCCCCTAATCGTCTGTCCTCGCGCCCGGTCCCCCCGCCGGTCGCCCATCAAGGTTTGCCAGTGCCGCCGGTTCAGATCCAGATCGTCATCTTCGCCGTCATCGCCGCGGTGGTCCTGTTCCAGCTCTATAATGTGCTGGGCAAGAAGGTCGGCCGCCAGCCGGAAGAGGACGCCCGCGCCAAGCCCGCCCCCACGCCGGCGGCGCAGGCTCCGGGCCAGTCCGGCGGCCATCCGCATGTGCTGGACGCCGTCACCCTGGCCTCGATCGCCGGCCTGAAGGCCCGCGATCCGGCCTTTGACCCGGTGCGGTTCCTCGAAGGCGCGCGTCAGGCCCACGAGACCATCGTCCGCGCCTATGCCGCCGGCGACCGTGAAACGCTCAAACCCCTGCTGACCCCGACGGTCATGGCCTCGTTCGAGGCCGGCATCGCCGCACGCGAGACCCGGGGCGAGACCGAGGTCGCCGAATTCCTCCACCCCGCGCGCGCCGATCTGGAGCAGGCCTCGGCCGAGGAGAACCGCGCCACGGCCAAGGTCCGCTTCCTGGCCGAACTGCGCAATACGATCACCACGGCCGACGCCGCCGCCGAGCCGCAGATCGAGGAACGCCGGGTGGCCGAGCTGTGGACCTTCGAACGCACCCTCGGCGCCAGCGATCCCAACTGGGTCCTGGCCCGCACCGAACCCGCCGCGGCATGATCAGCGGCGGCGCGCGCCGTCGGGGATTTTCCGGCGCGGCCGTTCTGTTCGGCCTCGCCCTGACACTCGCCGCCTGCGCCACGACGCCGGCCACGACGCCGGCCGCGCCTCCGGTCCCGCCGGATGCCGGCACGGAAGCGCCCTCGCCGACTCCCGGCCCCGCGCCTGCCCCGGTTTCCGAGGGACTGAGCCCCGAGACCCTGCCCGGCTGGAATGACGAGGACCATCTGGCGGCCTTCGAGGCATGGGCGACCGGCTGCACCGTCACCCGGGACGCCGCCTCCCGGACCCAGTGCGCCCGGGCCATGCACATCAAACAGACCTCGAAGCCCGTGACGCCCTCCATGGCCCGCGCCTTCTTCGAGAGCGGTTTCACGGTCGTCGCCGCGCAGACGCCGAACGGCGGGCCGGGCCTTCTGACCTCCTATTTCGCACCGGACTTCGCCGCGCGTCACGCGCCGGACGCGGAGTTCGACATGCCCGTCCGGCCGCGCCCTGCGGGCTGGACGCGCGGTCAGGTCCTGCCCGTGCGCGCCGACATCGAGGTGGAGCCGGCGCCGGACGCCCTCGCCTGGATGCGGGCCGAAGACCTGTTCTCCATGCAGATCCAGGGCTCCGGCTATCTGACCTTCGAGGACGGGACCCGGGCCCGCGCTGCCTATGCCGCCGACAACGGCCAGCCGTTCACCGGCATCGCCCGGCCGATGGCGGAACAGGGGCTGTTGCCGGCCAACGGAACCTCGGGCGAGGCCATCCAGGCCTGGCTGGCGGCCCATCGCGGTGCGGAGGCCCGGGCGGTGATGGCGCTGAACCCGCGCTACATCTTCTTCGCCGTCGAGCCGGACGACGGCGGCCATCCGAACGGCGCGGCCGGGATCCCCCTGACCGCGCGCCGCTCCATCGCCGTCGATCCGGCCCACTGGCGCTATGGCGACCTCGTCTGGATCAGCGCCGACGGCGGCAATCTGGTCGGTGCGCGGGCCAGCTATCAGGGTCTGGTCATGGCCCTCGACACCGGCTCGGCCATCCGTGGCCCGGTGAGGGCTGACTTTTACATGGGTCGCGGCGACGCAGCAGGTGAAGAGGCGGGCGCGGTCCGCCATCCGCTCAGGATGTGGCGTCTGATTCCGCGCCCCTGATCGGCTACCGCCGTCGCAACCCGCCCAGCAGCCCGCGCAGCAGCTCCCGGGTAATCGTGCTCCCTGCCGTTCTCAGCACCGACTTGGTGGCGGCCTCGATGGGCGTCTCGCGGGTCGAGCGGCGGGCCGGGGCGCGGGCGCGGGCGGCTTCGCGCTCGTACTGGGCCTGCTGACGCGCCTGCTCCTTGTCCCGGGCGGCGGCGGCTTTTTCCGCGTCTTTCGCCGCCAAAGCGTCGGCCCTGGCGCGAGCCTCGGCCAGTTTCGCCTCGGCCGTCGCCTGATCGGCCTCGCCGCGACGGGCGGCGAGGATTTCTTCGGCGGACTCGCGGTCGATCACCGCCTCATACAGGCCGCGCACCGGGCTGGCGGCCATGACGGCCGCGCGCTCGGCATCGGTGGCGGGGCCGAGGCGGCTGTCGGGCGGGCGGATGGCGGTGCGGGCGACGATATTGGGCGCGCCCTTCTCATCGAGGGTCGAGACCAGGGCCTCGCCGACGCCCAGGCCCTGGATGGCCTCGGCCGTGTCGAAGGCCGGGTTCGGCCGGAAACTGTCGGACGCCGCCTTCAGCCCGCGCTGTTCGGCCGGGGTGTAGGCGCGCAGGGCGTGCTGGATGCGGTTGCCCAGCTGGGCCAGGACGCTGTCGGGAATGTCGGCCGGGTTCTGGGTGACGAAATAGACGCCGACGCCCTTGGACCGGATCAGGCGCACCACCTGTTCGACCTTCTCACGCAGCGCATCCGGCGTGTCGTTGAACAGCAGATGGGCCTCGTCGAAGAAGAAGACGAGGCGCGGCTTCTCGGGGTCGCCGACCTCGGGCAGCTGTTCGAACAGCTCCGACAACAGCCACAGCAGGAAGGCAGCGTAGAGCCGCGGGCTGCCCATCAGCTTGGTGGCGTCCAGCACATTGACCTGGCCGCGGCCGTCGAGGCCGGTGCGCATCATGTCCTCCAGCCGCAGGGCCGGTTCGCCGAAGAAGGCCTTGCCGCCCTGCTGCTCCAGCTGAAGGATCGAGCGCTGGATGGCGGCGATCGAGGCCGGGGCGACATTGCCGACCTCGCGGCCGATCCGTTCGGCGTTTTCCCCGACATGGACCAGCATGGCGCGCAGGTCGTCGAGGTCGAGCAACAGCAGGCCCTCGGTGTCGGCGACGTGGAAGATCACCGACAGGACTCCTTCCTGCACGTCGTTGAGGTTCAGCATCCGGGCCAGCAGCAGGGGGCCGATCTCGCTGACCGTGGTGCGGATCGGGTGACCCTTGAGCCCATACAGGTCCCAGAACACCACCGGCGCGGCCTTCGGCGTCAGGGTCAGCCCCATGCCGGCGGCGCGGGCCAGCAGCTTCTCGTTCGGCGAACCCGGGACGCAGATCCCCGAAAGGTCGCCCTTCACATCGGCGCAGAAGACCGGGACGCCCGCGTCAGAAAAGCCCTGGGCCATGATCTGCAGGGTGACCGTCTTGCCCGTGCCGGTCGCGCCGGCGACGACGCCGTGGCGGTTGGCGCGGTGGAAAAGCAGCTGTTCGGGCTTGTCAGCCCCGTTGTCGGAGGATTGGCCGAGAAACAGGCCGGGGACGACGTCGGGCATGGGAACTCCGGGCGGGGGGGCGGCGCTCATGCTCTACTGGCGGCGTCGCGGGTTCAAGGCTGGATTGACGCCGACCGCACGGACCTTGACCATATGCCGATGAAACCGCCCCTGATCGTCCCCACGTCCACCGTCTCGCGCAACGCCCTGGTGCTGCTCGCGACCATTGCCGCCGGGGCCGCGGTCTGGTGGCTGAGGGACATACTGACGCCCCTGGCCATGGCCATCTTCCTGATGATCATGATCGACGGGGTGAAGCGCTCCATCGAGGCGCGGACGCCGGTGCCGGAGCGCTGGGCCGGCGTCGCCGCCCTGATCGTGGTGATCCTGGGCTTCCTGGCGGCGATCGCCATCATCGTCCAGGGCGCGCGTGGCTTCTTCAACCAGGCCTCGGACGATGCGGTGCTGCTGGGCCCGCGCCTCGACCAGATCCTGGCGGACGCCTACCAGCTGTTCGACATGCCGGCCGCGCCTACCGCCAGCGAGCTGATCACCCGGGTCGACGTGTCGCAATATTTCGCCACCGTGGCGCTCCAGGCCCAGGGCGTGGTCACCGGCGCCATCTTCGTCATGATCTACCTCGGCTTCCTGCTGGCCTCCCAGAGCGGGTTCCGCCGCAAACTGGTCGGGATGTTCCCGGACCGCGGGGCCCGCACCGAGGCCATGGGCGTGTTCCAGCGGGTGCGCGGCGGGGTGGAGGGCTATCTGTGGGTCCAGGCCGTGACCGGCCTGCTCATCTGCGCCGTCGCCTGGGTCCTGATGCGGGCCGTGGGGCTTCAGAACGCCGAGTTCTGGACCTTCGTCATCTTCGTGGTCGGCTTCATCCCCGTGCTGGGCGGGGCGGTCGCCGGCCTGGCGCCGCCGCTGTTCGCCCTGGTCCAGTTCGAGAGCTACTGGCCCGCCGTGATCCTGCTGGTCGGGCTCCAGGCCATCCTGTTCATCAGCGGCAATTTCATCCAGCCGCGCATGCAGGGCGACAACCAGAACATCGACCCGGTGGTGGTGCTGCTTTCACTGGCGCTCTGGGGCCAGCTCTGGGGGGTGGTTGGCATGTTCCTGTCGACTCCGCTGGCGGTCATGGCCATGGCCGTGCTGGCCGAGTTCAAGGGTTCGCGCTGGATGGCCATCCTGCTGTCCGGCGACGGCGAACCCTATGCCGACGAGCCCGCGGCGGCGGCCGAACGCCCGAAGCGTAACCGCGTCAACCCGCCGCAGACAAAGGCCGATTGACACCTCTCTGGTGCCCTTGATTGGCCACAACCGGCGCCTATTTCAAACCTGTCGCCGCGGCCCCTCCCCCTCCCCCCAGGCCGCGGTGGAACAGATCGGTGCCAACCCTCCCCCTCCTGGGCGCCGGTCCGAAGCAGGCCGCCGAACGCAAGTTCGGCGGCCTTGTCGTTTCCGGATCCGAGGGCGCGCTTTCGGCGCCACAGGGCGGCCCGGTCGGGGCCGATTGGCCCCGTCGCGGGAACAGGGAGCGCGCTGCCTGCGTTAGCGGCGGCGGAAGGGCGAACCGCGGGTGTTCCGCGCCAGCTCGAAGGATACTCTCTGTGATGATGAAGACGATTTCCGCCGCGTCCCTGACGCTGCTCCTGGCCGGCGTGGCCTCCCCCGCGCTCGCCCAATCTGGCCCAGGTCTGGCCGCTCCCGACTGGAGTGGTCCCTACATCGGCGTCTACGGCGGCGTGCTGGAAAACAACGAGGATGCCGGCGAAGCCCTGGTGTTCGACCGCGATTTCGACGGCCAGTTCGATGACACCGTGATCCTGGACGGCACGACCGCCAGCGCCTTCACCCCCGGCTCATGCGACGGCTCCGCCCTCGGCCAGGCCGCAGAAAACGGCTGTGATCTGGATCCGACCGGCGTCGAGGCCTCGGTCCGTATCGGCTATGATATGCAGTTCGGTGCCCTGGTGGTCGGCGTCGTCGGCGAATTGAGCGGCGCGAACGTGGAAGACTCCGTCACCTCGTTCAGCACCACGCCGGCGGCCTATGTCTTCACGCGTGACCTGCAGAACATGGCCGCCCTGCGGCTCCGCGCCGGCTTCGCCGCCGGTCCGGCCCTGTATTACGTCACGGGCGGCGGCGCACAGGCCAAGGTCGAGAACAGCTTCCGCACCACCAACGGCGCCAACAGCTTCACCGAAACCGTCAATGACGACAAGGCGGACGGCTACCAGCTCGGAGCCGGTGTCGAATGGCGTCTGGCGCCGAACCTGTCCCTGACGGGCGAGTATCTGTTCACCAACCTCCAGCCCGGCGACTACGTCGTTCGCGCCGGACCGGGCACGGCGGGGCCGACCAACCCCTTCATCCTGCCGCCCAACACGACCGGCACCGATATCGCCCGTGGCAATGACGACATGGAGCTGCATGCCATCAAGATTGGCATGAACGTCCGCTTCTAGGACGGTCGTTCATCCGTTGACGTCGACGGCCGCACCGGCCCCGGAAACGGGGCCGGTGTTGTCGTTTGGGGGTTCCCGTCGTGCGCGGGACGGCCTAGTCAGCGCCCGTCGGATGGACCCCTTGCCGAAGTGGCGAAGCGGCCTAGTCTGACCCCCATCTCCGGCGACCTGATTGAGAGGTCGCGTCTACAAGAGACCTGCCCATGTCCGGCGAAACGGCCCCCGCGCACCCTCAGGCAATCACCCTGGAGGCGCTGGAAGCCAGCTTCGACCAGTTGTCGCCCGGTGCCCTGAGTGGCCCGGCCCGGGATTTCGTCCGCCAGGCCTGGGAAGACCATGCCGCTGACGAGACGCCGGAACTCGGCGGAAGCGAGATGGCCAACCTGCTCGCCCTGGCGTGGCGGGCGGCCGAGGGGCGGGCCCACGGTGAGCCGGCGCGGATCACCCTGTCGCCGCTTCAGGATGCTGACGGCAAGCCGCTGGGCTATGACGTCCTGATCGTCATCCAGGACGATCGTCCCTTCCTCGTCGACAGCGTCATGGGCGAGCTGGCCGACGCCGGCGTCACCGTGCGGTCGATGTACCATCCGGTGACCGAGGAAGAGGGCGGGCGCGAATCCACCATCATCGTGATCCTCGACCCCCTGCCGCAGGAGCGCCGCGATGCCTTGGGCGAGGGCGTGGCCCAGACCCTGAACGACGTCGCCAGCGCGGTCGACGGCCATGCCGGCATGGCGGCCCTGATGCACCGGTCGATCACCCATCTGGAAGCGCATCCGCACGGGGTCGCGCCCGAGCTGCTCGCCGAGCACATCGCCTTCCTGCAGTGGCTGCAGGCGGATCATTTCGTCTTCCTCGGGGCCCGCGACTACGACTATCCGCGCAGCGAGGACGGCGGCTATGAGGCCGAGGCACCCCTGTCGCAGTCGGGCGTCGGCCTGGGCGTGCTGGCCGATCCGGAGCGCACCGTCCTGCGACGCGCCAACGAACCGGCGGTGCTGACCAAATCCATGAAGCGGCAGCTGGATCTGTCGGAGCCGGTGACGGTGGCCAAGGCCAACGTCCGCTCCCGCGTCCATCGCCGGGCCTATATGGACTATATCGGGGTCAAGCGGTTCGGACCGGACGGTCGTCCCTCGGGCGAGACCCGGTTCGTCGGCCTGTTCACCGCCGAGGCCTATGACAAGACCGCGACCCAGGTGCCGCTGGTCCGCCGCAAGGTCGCCAACGCCCTGACCCGGGCCGGCAAGCAGGCCGGCAGCCACAGCGAAAAGCGGCTCAAGAACATCCTTGAGAATTACCCGCGCGACGAACTCTTCCAGATCGAGGAGAGCGAGCTGCTGGCGATCGCGCTCGGCATCCTGCATCTGCACGACCGCCCGCGGATCAAGACCTTCACGCGCCAGGACCCGTTCGACCGGTTCGTCTCGGTTCTGGCCTTCATCCCGCGCGAGCGGTTCGACGCCTCGGTCCGTGAACGGATCGGTGCCATCCTGGCCAGGGCCTGGGGCGGGCGGCTGTCAGCCTGGTACCCGCAGCTGTCGGACCAGCCGCTGGTTCGCATCCACTACATCATCGGCGTGACGCCGGGCGATCATCCGTGCCCGGATCAGGCGGCGCTGGACATCGAGATCACCGAGGCCGGGCGCAGCTGGGTCGACCGGTTCGAGAGCGCCCTGCGCGACGCCGATGTCGACGACGTCGCTGTCGGGCCGCTCAGCGCCCGTTGGGCCGAGGCCTTCGGCGCCGGCTATCGTGACCGCTATGACGCCACAGAGGCCGTGCGCGACCTCCAGGCGGTCGATGCGCTGAATGACACCGGCCTGAATGACGGTGGCGATCCGGTGGCGGTGCGCGCCTTCCGCGTCGAGGGCGAAGGCCCGCTGAATTTCCGCTTCAAACTGTATCGGCGGGGGGCGGCGGTGCCGCTGTCGGACGTGCTGCCGATCCTCGCCGACATGGGTCTCAAGACGCTCGAGGAATGGGGCCACGCCCTGCGTCCGACGGGCGAGGCGGAAATCCACGTTCATGAGTTCCTGATGGAGGACCCGCGCGGCGGCGACCTTCAATTCTCCGATGTGAAGGGCCCGTTCGAGGCGGCGTTCTCGGCGGTCTGGACGGGTCGCACCGAAAGCGACGGGTTCAACCGGCTGGTGCTGGAACTGGGCGTCAACTGGCGCGAGGCGGCCCTGGTGCGGACTCTCGCCCGCTATCGCCAGCAGACCGGTCTCGATCCCAGCCAGGCGGTTCAGGAAGAGGCGCTGCGCGACTATCCGGCCGTGGCGCGCGCCCTGCTGGCCCTGTTCGCGGCGAAATTCGATCCGGCCATCGGCGGCGACTCCGCCAGCCGCGAGGCTGCGGTCGCAAAACTGGTCGAGCAGATCAACGCCCTGCTCCAGGACGTGAAGAGCCTTGATCATGACCGCGCCCTGCGCCGGATGGCCCTGCTGATCCAGGCGATCAAGCGCACCAACTACTACCAGACCGGGGCCGACGGCGGGCACAAGCCGCACATCTCGATCAAGATCGCCTCGCGCGAACTGGCCGACCTGCCCCTGCCCAAGCCGTTCCGCGAAATCTTCGTCTGGGCACCGCATATCGAGGGCGTTCACCTGCGCTTCGGCCCGGTCGCCCGCGGCGGCCTGCGCTGGTCGGACCGCCGTGACGACTTCCGCACCGAGGTTCTGGGTCTGGTGAAGGCCCAGCAGGTCAAGAACGCCGTCATCGTGCCGGTCGGGTCCAAGGGCGGCTTCTTCCCGAAAGGTCTGCCGGCCATTGTGCGCGCCGGTGGCGACCGCGACGCCCAGCAGGCCGAGGCCATCCGCGCCTACAAGACCTTCCTGTCCGGCCTGCTGGACATCACCGACAACATCGACAAGTCGGGTGCCGTTACCCATCCGGCCGGCGTGATCCGGTTTGAAGGCGACGATCCCTATCTGGTCGTGGCCGCCGACAAGGGCACGGCGACCTTCTCCGACATCGCGAACGGCGTCTCGGCCGACTACGGCTTCTGGCTGGACGACGCCTTCGCCAGTGGCGGATCGGTCGGCTACGACCACAAGGTCATGGGCATTACCGCCCGTGGCGCGTGGGAGGCGGTCAAGCGTCACTTCCGCGAGATGGGCAAGGACATCCAGTCCGAGCCCTTCACCGTTGTCGGCGTCGGCGACATGTCGGGCGACGTGTTCGGCAACGGCATGCTGCTGTCGAAGGCGATCAAACTGGTCGCCGCCTTCGACCACCGCGACATCTTCATCGACCCCAACCCGGATCCGGCCTCCAGCTGGGTCGAGCGCGACCGCATGTTCAAACTGCCGCGCTCGTCCTGGCAGGACTACGACAAGTCGAAGATTTCAAAGGGCGGCGGCATCTTCCCGCGCTCGGCCAAGTCGATCGAACTGAGCCCCGAGATCAAGGCGGCGCTCGACATCCAGGACGACGTCGTCGATCCGGCGACGCTGATGAAGGCCATCCTGCTGGCCCCGGCCGAGCTGCTCTATTTCGGCGGCATCGGCACCTATGTGAAAGCGCCGAACGAGACCGACGCCCAGGTCGGCGACAAGGCCAATGACGCTATCCGCGTCGACGGCGGCGAACTGCGCGCCAAGGTGATCGGCGAAGGCGCCAACCTCGGTCTGACCCAGGCGGGCCGCATCGCCTTCGCCCAGGCAGGGGGCCGCATCAACACCGACGCCATCGACAACTCGGCCGGGGTCGACAGCTCCGACCATGAGGTCAACATCAAGATCCTGACCGGGGCGGCCATCGCCTCGGGCGCACTCAAGGCCGGCGATCGCAACGCCCTGCTGGCCTCGATGACCGATGAAGTCGGCCTCAAGGTGCTGGCGCACAACTACGACCAGACCCTGGCGGTGTCGCTGCAGGAAGATGACGGTGCCGGGGCGCTGGATTCCCAGCAGCAGTTCATGTTGTGGCTGGGTGCCAAGGGCAAGCTGGACCGCAAGGTCGAGGGCCTGCCCGACGACGCCAAACTGGCGGAGCGCAAGCTCACCGGCCAGGCCCTGACCCGGCCCGAACTGGCGGTCCTGACCGCCTATTCCAAGCTGGAGCTGTTCGACGAGATCGTCGCCTCGACGGCCCCGGACGACGCCTTCTTCAAACAGACGCTGGTCCGCTATTTCCCGGCCCCGCTGGCGAAATTCGAAGCCGACATGCAACGCCACCGCCTGCGTCGCGAGATCGTCTCGACCATCCTGTCGAACGAGATCGTCAATATGTGCGGTCCGACCTTCCCGGAACGCCTGCGCCAGTCGGCCCGCTGCGATACGGCCGCCATGGTTCTCGCCTTCGAGGCGGCGCGCCAGATCTTCCGGCTCGACCAGGCCTGGGACGAGGTTTCGGCGCTGGACCTGAAGATCCCGGCCGAGGCCCAGACCGCGCTGTACCAGGAGATTTCGATGGTGCTGCGCCGCCAGACCTTCTGGCTGGCCCGCCGGGCGGTCCGCCCCGGCTCCACGGTCGAGGCCCTGATCGCCGCCTACCGGCCGGCGGCGGACGCCCTGCGCGCCGTCGGCGGCTCGGTCCTGTCGCGCTTCGAGCAGAGTCGTCTTGAGGGCCGGGTGCAGACGTTCGTCAGCCTTGGGGCTCCCGAGGCGATGGCGCGCAACGTCGCCCTGCTCCGGCCGCTGGTGGCGACCGCCGACATCGGCGATCTGGCCCGCCAGGCCGGTTGGCCGGAACCGGCCATGGCCACCCTCTATCACCAGGTCGGCGCGGCCTTCGACTTCGACCGGTTGCGCGCCGGCGCGGGGTCGGTCCCCTCGGCGGATCATTTCGACCGGCTGGCGGTGCGGCGTCTGATCGAGGACCTGATGGTCGAGCAAATGACCCTGACCCGGGCTGTCGCCGCGAGCGCGACGGCGGCCGCGGGGTCCGGTGAAGGGGCGGCAGAAGCGGCCGTTGACGCCTGGGTGGGGCCGCGCCTCGAGATCGTGGAGGGCCTGCGGGCCTCGGTCGACGAGATCCTGGCCTCGGGCACGGGCTGGACCTTCGCCAAGCTGACCATCGCCAACTCGGTGATTCGGGAGATCGCGTCGTCGGCGGGGTGAACCCGGTGACGGGTGCCGGGTGACGGGTGGCCGACGCGGATTCGTTCGATCCCGAAGGCCATCCGCCGGTGAACCGGCAACCACCCATCACCAACCACCCGGAGCGGCTCGGCCTTAGGTGTTTGGCTCGCCAATCTGCTAGCGTCCGGGGCCGAGGGAGAGGCTGATGCCACGCAAGTTTCTGGTCGTCGTCGATGACAGTCCGGAGTTTGAGGCGGCGCTTCGCTATGCGTCGCGTCGGGCCCGGTCGACGGGCGGTCGCGTTGCCCTGCTGCGCGTCATCCCCGCCGCGGCCTCTGACGCCCACTGGGCCGGAGTCCGCGAGGAGATCGAGCGTCAGACGCGGGTCGAGGCGGAGGCTTCGCTGAACACCTGGGCGGGCGAGGCGGCGGAACGGTCCGGCGCGACCCCGGTCCTGCTGATCGAGCGTGGCGAGGCCCAGGATGCGATCCGAAAGGTCGTCGGCGAAGACAATGAGATCAAGATTCTGGTCCTCGCGGCCAGCGGCGGCGGGCGCGGGCCCGGCCCGCTGGTCTCGGCGGTGGTCAAACAGGGCGCGTCCTTCACCGGTCGCAAACTGCCGGTGACCATTGTGCCGGGCGAGCTGACCGAGAAAGAGATCGAGGATCTGGCCTGACGCCAGGAGGCGCTAATGCTCGCCGCGCGGCGGCTCGCTGCTTGAGCGCGTGCAGGTGTAGCCCTTGAACCCGTCGCCACGGCGGCGCATTTGAGCGCCATGTTCATCCAGACCGAACCGACCCCCAATCCCAATGCGCTGAAATTCCTGCCCGGGCGGGATGTCTCGTCCGATCCGCGCGACTTTGTGAACCGGGATGAGGCCGCGGCCTCACCCCTCGCCGAGGACCTGTTCGAGGTCGAGGGCGTGGCCGGGATCTTCTTCGGCTACGACTATGTCTCGGTCACCCGCAGCCCGAACGGTCCGGACTGGACGCAGATGAAGGCCCCGATCCTCGCGGCGATCATGGACCATTTCGTCTCCGGCGCGCCGCTGATGCGCGACGGCTCGACGTCCGACAACGCCGCCGGCGGCGAGGATTCGGAGATCGTGATCGAGATCAAACAACTGCTGGACAGCCGGGTCCGTCCGGCCGTGGCCCAGGATGGCGGCGACATCCTGTTCGACGCCTTCAATGAGGAAACAGGTGTTCTGACCCTGCGGATGCGCGGCGCCTGCGCCGGCTGTCCCTCGTCCTCCGCCACGCTGAAGGCCGGGGTCGAGCAGATGATGAAACACTACATCCCGGAAGTGACGAGCGTCGAACAGGTGGTCTAGGCGCGCTCAGGCAGCGAGCCGCCGCGCGGCGAGCGTTAGCGCCCCGAAGCCTGCGCTCAGGCAGCGAGCCGCCGCGCGGCGAGCGATAGCGCTCTCACAACCTGAAACGAATCCGTCCTCGCATCACCCGCCGGATGGCGCCATCATCGATCCATGCCCCGGTTCCAGAGTGACAGCGACGCCCGACGTCTCGGCGAGGCCCTCGCGGCCCTGCGCCGCGATCGCGCCCTGTCCCAGGCCGAGGCCGGTCGCAGGGCGGGCATGACCAGCCAGGGCTGGGGCCTGTACGAGACCGGCAAACGCTCCGGCCTGTACCGTCCGGACGTCCAGCGCCGCCTGACCGCCGCCCTCGATGCGACTCCGGACGACCTGCTGCAGCGGCAGGACTCGTCCGTGACCGGCATGGCCAGCGAAGGGCGGGCCTTTGTCCATGCCCCGCCCGCCGTGACCCGTCGGCTTCAGCTGTCCAATGACGACCTCGCGCCCTGGGCCGCTTCCGGCGTGGTGGTCGAGTTTGAGCCCGGCCGCTGGCCGCGCCGCGACCAGGGCTGTGTGATCGAGATGGCTGACGGCGAGGTCCGCGTCCGGATTTATGAGAGCGCCGACGCCGAGGCGCTGACCGTCCGCGGCGGCCCGGGCGGGCTCATGGTGGAAGAGCGGATCGCACGATCCGAAACCCGCGCCGTCTCCGCTGTTACGGCCCGGCTGGAGTTCTGATGAAACGAAGTCATTGCAACGTTTTCGTTTCCATGAAACAGTGTGCTTCCGAAAGGGAGGCGCTGGACGGCCATGGCGAGGATCGGCGGACGGGACGAAATCGACGCCTATGTCGGCGCACGCATCGGGCTGCGGCGCTCCGCGCTCGGCCTGTCCCAGAGCGCGCTCGCCCAGCAGCTGGGCATCAGCTTCCAGCAGGTCCAGAAATACGAGACCGGCCAGAATCGCATCTCGGCCTCGCGGCTGCATCGGGCGGCGACGGTGCTGGGAACCTCGGTCGACACCTTCTTCCCGCCGGTCGAGACGGCGCAGGGGGTGGTGGACGAGGGCTGGGAGACGTTGCGGTTTCTCACCGCGACCGTCGACGGCCGGTCGGTGGCGTCCGGCTTTCCCTTGATCGAGGATCGCGACGTCCGGCGGGCCGTGGCGCGTATTGTGCGGGCCCTGGCCCGGACCGACTGACGATCCTCCATGCCGGAGTGACGGCATGAAGCTGATGGTCGTCGATACGGCCCTTGGCCTGTGCACCGTCGGGGTGTTCGAGGTTCTCGATGGCACCGCCAGCCCTCTGGGCCTCTGCTCCGAGCCCATGGTGAAGGGCCATTCCGAACGGATCGCCGGCTTCGCCCGCGATGCGGCGGTGCAGGCGGGTGTGGCATTCACGGACCTCGATCGCATCGGCGTGACCGTCGGTCCCGGCTCGTTCACTGGCCTGCGCGTCGGCCTGGCTTTCGCCCAGGGCCTGGGTGCCGCTCTTGACCGGCCGGTGGTCGGGGTCTCGGCGCTGGATGCCCTTGCGGCCTCCGCGCACGGGGCAGGCGAGGTGGCGGCCCTGATCGATGCGCGACGCGGACAGGTCTATGCCCGGTTCTGGCGCGACGGAGCGGCTGACGGTCCGGCCGAGGCCCTGATCCTCGAGGCTGCGGCGGCCCGGATCGGGGCGATGAGCACCGGAGCGGTGCTGGTCGGGTCCGGCGCGGCCCTGTTCACCGATGTCGCCGCGGGGCGGGCGTGCCTGTCGCTGGACGGACCCGCGCCCGAGGCCCTGGCCCGGCTGGCTGCGGCGGCGGACCCTGCCGCCGCGCCGGCCCGGCCGCTGTATCTGCGCGCGCCCGATGCGACTCCGCCGACCCGCCTGCCGGGTCAGGCGCGCGGCCCGGCTCGCGTCCCGTGACCGCCGCCGCCGCCACCCGTCTGGCCGATCTGCACGCCGGGGCCTTTTCCGCCCCCTGGGACGCAGCGGCTTTCGAGGCCCTGCTCGGTCAGGCCGGCGTCCTTGCCATCGAGACGCCGGAGGGCTTCATCCTGATCCGCTCGGTGGCGGACGAGGCCGAGATCCTGACCCTGGCGGTGGATCCGGCGGCGCGACGGCAAGGTCTCGGCACCCGCCTGGTCCGCGAGGGGGCCCTGGCCTCTGCGGCGCGCGGGGCCACACGGCTGTTCCTCGAAGTCGCGGACGACAACCACGCCGCCCTCGCCCTCTACGCCCGCGCGGGCTTCACCGAGGCCGGCCGTCGGCGCGGCTATTACGCCCGTCCGGAGGGCGGCCGGCAGGACGCGCTGATCCTCGCGCTTAACTTGCCGGCGACGCTTCCCTAGCGGGGGCGGCCCGCCTATCCTGTGCGCCATGGACCGGATCGAGAAACTCTGCGCCGACCGCGGCATGCGCATGACCGAGCAGCGGCGGGTGATCGCCCGCGTGCTGTCCAGCGCCGACGACCACCCGGACGTCGAGGAGCTCTACCGCCGGGCCTCCGCCATCGACCCCCATATCTCGATCGCCACCGTCTACCGGACCGTTCGTCTGTTCGAAGAGGCCGGCGTGGTCGAGAAGCACGATTTCGGCGACGGACGCAGCCGCTATGAAGAGGCCGGCGACGACCATCACGACCACCTGATCGACACCCGCACCGGCGAGGTCATCGAATTCTTCGACGCCGAGATCGAACGGCTGAAGACCGAGATTGCCGAACGGCTGGGTTTCGAACTGATCGGCCACAAGCTCGAGCTCTACGGCAAGCCGATAGACGGTGCCGAGCCGTCCAAGCGCGAGGGCCTGATCTTCACCCGCAACGCCCACCGCGTTGATCCGGACAAGCTGGATCTCTGAGCATCCGGGCCGATATGGCGCGCGGCCCGTCTCCACGCTATCCAGACAGCCCCATGACTGAAACCCTCGTCCCGCCGCAGGACGGACAGGCCGCGCCGAAGCGCCTGTTCATCAAGACCTACGGCTGCCAGATGAACGTCTATGACTCCGAGCGCATGGCTGATGTCCTGCGTCCGCTGGGCTATGCCGCGACCGACACGGCCGAGGGCGCCGACTTCGTCATCCTCAACACCTGCCACATCCGCGAGAAGGCGGCCGAGAAGGTCTATTCCGAACTGGGCAAGCTCCGGGAGATGAAGGACGCGCGGGCGGCGGCGGGGCAGGGGGCCATGACCATCGCCGTGGCCGGCTGTGTCGCCCAGGCCGAGGGCGAGGAGATCATGCGCCGCCAGCCCGCGGTCGACCTGGTCGTCGGCCCGCAGGCCTATCACCAGCTGCCCGAACTGCTGACGCGCACGGCGCGCGCCCGGGGCGAACGGATCGGTGCCGATTTCGCGCCGGTCGACAAGTTCGATGCCCTGCCGCAGGCCCGTGGCGTGGACGGCCCGACCGCCTTCCTGACGGTGCAGGAGGGTTGCGACAAATTCTGTACCTTCTGCGTCGTGCCCTACACGCGCGGTGCCGAATGGTCGCGGCCGGTCGCGGCGGTGCTGGCCGAGGCGCGCGAACTGGCCGGTAAGGGCGTGCGCGAGGTCACCCTGCTGGGCCAGAACGTCAACGCCTATGACGGGGAAGGGCCGGACGGGTCTCCCTCGACCCTGGCGCGGCTGGCCTGTGCGCTGGCGGAGATCCCCGGCATCGACCGCATCCGCTATACGACCAGCCATCCCAATGACATGGGCGACGACCTGATCGCCGCCCATGGT
Source organism: Aquidulcibacter paucihalophilus (assembly GCA_030285985.1). NCBI lineage: Bacteria > Pseudomonadati > Pseudomonadota > Alphaproteobacteria > Caulobacterales > Caulobacteraceae > Aquidulcibacter > Aquidulcibacter paucihalophilus. The sequence continues at coordinate 191,322 of CP127384.1, read as the reverse complement.
GCGCTCGACGCCCTGATGCCCTGGCTGCACCTGCCGGTGCAGTCCGGCTCGGACCGCATCCTCCGGCTCATGAACCGCAAGCACGGGCGGCAGAAATATTTCGATCTGATCGACCGGATCCGCAGCGCGCGGCCCGACATCGCCCTGTCCGGGGACTTCATCGTCGGCTTCCCCGGCGAGACGGACGCAGACTTCGAGCAGACGATGGATCTGGTCCGGCGCGTGACCTACGCCTCGGCCTTCTCCTTCATGTATTCGCCCCGCCCCGGCACGCCGGCCGCGACCATGGCGGGACAGGTTCCTGAGGCGGTGGCGCGCGAGCGCCTGCATGCGCTCCAGACCCTGCTGTTCGAGCAACAGACCGCCTTCAATGTCTCGCGCGTGGGCATGACGGTCCCGGTCCTGTTCGAGAAGTCCGGCCGGTTCGCGACCCAGGCCACCGGCCGCTCGCCCTGGCTGCAGCCGGTGCACGTTGACGGCGCGGATCATCTGATCGGACAGATCGTTCCGGTCCGTATCGAGGCCGGCGGGATCAAGTCCCTGACCGGCCGTCTTGCTGAACAGAAGGCGGCCTGATGGCGCGTGAGAGTGAGTTTCTGGCCCTGGGCGACACCGCCCTTCGCGCCGTCATCGGTCCCGGCAGCCGGCACCTGGCCCTGATCGAGGACCGCTTCAAGGTCTTGGTCGAGACGCCCGGTGGCGGGGTGTCCATCAACGGCTCGGCCCGCGACCGGGCCCAGGCCAAACGGGTCATCGAGACCTTGGCCGACCGCGCCGACACGGGTGCCGAGATCACCGAAGCGGATGTGCGGACCGCGCTCGGCGCCGCCATGGCGCAGCCGCGGGCAGGGCAGGGGAGCGTGGCCCCGGATGCCATCGCCCTGCCGGTCGGACGGCGCGGAGCCATCGCGCCCAAGACGGCGGCCCAGGCCAACTACCTGGCCCTGCTGAGCCAGTGCGAACTGACCTTCGGCGTCGGCCCGGCGGGCACGGGCAAGACCTTCCTCGCCGCCGCCTACGGTGCCTCCCTGCTGCGGCGGGGGCAGGTGGACCGGCTGGTCATCACCCGCCCGGCGGTTGAGGCGGGCGAGAAGCTGGGCTTCCTGCCCGGCGACCTGAATGAAAAGGTCGACCCCTATCTGGCCCCCATCTGGGAGGCGCTGAACGACATCCTCGGCCCCGACGATGTGCGCCGCCGGCGCGACAAGGGCGAGATCGAGGCCGCCCCGATCGCCTTCATGCGCGGCCGGACCCTGGCCCACGCCTACATCATCGTCGACGAGGCCCAGAACACCTCGCGCCTGCAGATGAAGATGGTCCTGACCCGGCTGGGCGAGGGCGCGCGGATGGTGGTCACCGGCGACCCATCGCAGGTCGATCTGCTGAACCCGCGCGATTCCGGCCTGAAACACGCCCTGCGCATCCTCGAGGATGTGAAGGGGGTCGGGGTGCAGCGGTTCGAGGCCGGGGACGTGGTGCGTCACGCCATGGTCGAGCGGATCGTGCGTGCCTATGACGCCGACGCCGCCAGCCGCCGCCCGGCCGCCGACCTTGAGGATCCCGACTCGTGATCGAGGTCGAGATCGAGGACACGGCATGGACGGACGCCCTGCCGGACGCCGTCGCCGTGGTCGAGCGGGCCGCGACTGCGGCCCTGGGATCGGTCGAGGGGGATGTCGTCGTCCTGCTGACCGACGATGCGGCAGTGCACGACCTCAACGCCCGCTTCCGCGATCGCGACCAGCCGACCAATGTCCTGTCGTTTCCGGCCGCGGACATGACGATTCCGGGGCAGGCACCGCATCTGGGCGATCTGGTGCTGGCCTTCGGGGTCTGCGCGACCGAGGCCGGAGCGCAGGGCAAGACCCTGGCGGACCACCTGACCCACCTGACCGTCCACGGCGTGCTCCATCTTCTGGGTCGCGACCATATCGAGGACGCCGAGGCCGAGGCGATGGAGGCCGAGGAGCGAACCCTTCTTGCCAGCCTTGGCGTCGCGGACCCATACAGGCCTCATGAACCTTCTCCCGGCGACGCTTGACGACGATGGCCCGCGCGCGCGGCTGATCCTGCGTTTCGGCCGGATCGGCCTGGCGCTGGCCGCCGGGGCGGCGGCGGCGCTGGCCCACCCGCCGTTCGGCATCCTGCCCGGCCTGCTCGGCTATGCCCTGCTGATGTTCCTGACCGAGCGCGCCACCTCCGTGCGCGGCGGCTTCTGGATGGGTTGGCTCGCCGGCTTCGCCTATTTCTTCATCAGCTGCTGGTGGGTGGCCGAGGCGTTTCTGGTCAATCCGGCCCAGGCCTGGATGGCGCCCTTCGCGGCCTCGCTGCTGCCCATCGGCCTGGGGCTGTTCTGGGGAACGGCGACAGCTCTCTATCGCCGTTTCCTGCCCGGCGGGGTCAAGCGGGCCCTGTTCTTCGCCGCCCTGTTCTGCCTGCTGGAATGGCTGCGCGGCCACGTCCTGACCGGCTTCCCCTGGAATCCCGCGGGGGCCAGCTGGAAGGCTGGTTCGGCGGCGTCCCAGTTTGCGGCGGTCGCCGGAGTCTACGGGCTGAGCTTCGTCACCGTGGCGGCCGCGGCCGCTTTCGGACCCCTCCTGGGCGACGGCCCGCGCAAGGCCCGCATCGGCGCGGCCGTGCTGGGCGGCCTGGCGATAGCCGTCCTGCTTATCGGCGGCGCGGTCCGGCTGTCTCAGGCCCGGCTTGAGCTGACCGGTACGGTGGTCCGCATCGTCCAGGCCGATGTCGACCAGAAGTCCAAATGGACGCCCGAAGCCTATCGCGGCATCGTCGACCGCTACGTCAATCTCACCGCCCGCCCCGGTGCCGTGACGCCCGACCTGATCATCTGGCCGGAAGGCGCGCTGCCCGCCTCGGCCAACCAGGTGTTCGCCCCCGGATCGCCGGAAGCCGTGGCCATCGCCCGGGCGGTTCAGCCGGGCCAGAGTTTGATTGTGGGGCTGGGCCGGGGCCTTGCCGACCCGTCGGCCCCCGACGGCGCGCGCTATTTCAACAGCCTGTTCGTCCTGACCGATCAGGGCGGCGACGGGCTGAACATCAGCGCGGTCTATGACAAATACCGGCTGGTGCCGTTCGGCGAATATCTCCCGGCCGGCAGGCTTCTGGGCGCGCTGGGCGTGCGCAGCCTGACGCATATGCCGACCGATTTCAGCGCCGGTCCGCGTCCCGCGCCGATCGACATTCCCGGTGCGCCCCGCGCCCAGCCCCTGATCTGCTACGAGAGCCTCTATCCGGGCTTCACGCCGGGCGGGGCGGCCCGGCCCGAGTGGATCGTCAACATCTCCAATGACGCCTGGTTCGGGCGCAGTTCCGGGCCGCTCCAGCATCTGAATCTCGCCAGCTATCGCGCCATCGAGACCGGTTTGCCGGTGGTGCGGTCCACGCCCACGGGCGTTTCCGCCATGATCGACCCCTGGGGTCGGGTGATTGACGACCAGCGGCTTGAGCCGGGTGAGAGTGGCGTGATCGACGCCCGCCTGCCCCGGCCGACGGCGGCCACCTTCTACGGGCGTTTCGGGGACCTGTTGTTCTGGTTGGCTGTGCTGGCCGGGCTGGCGGTCGCCGCGCCCTGGAGCCGCCTGCGTCGGGGCGTTACACCCGACTGATTCGCAACTTTTTGCCTGAATTCACGCCCTGCGAGAGCAATAGAGCCGGTTACGCAACCGGGGCTGTTCCAGGCGACGCGGTTTTTGCAATTTTTGGTGACAGCGACGAATCACGAGCGCATTCAGGCTTGGCCGTAAGCAACCGAAGGACGAATGGACGATGGCGAGAGGCAAGGGCGAGGACGGTCCTCATCCCGTAGACCGGCATGTGGGCCGGCGGGTGTGCGAGAAACGTCTCGCGCTCGGTTATAACCAGAGTGACCTCGGTCGCGCGCTCGGCCTGACGTTCCAGCAGATCCAGAAATACGAGAAGGGTGCCAACCGCATCTCGGCGTCCAAGCTCTGGGACATCGCCCGCTTCTTCAAGGTCGACATCGGCTATTTCTTCGAAGGCCTGACCGGTGCCCAGATCGCGGGCATGGCAGAGGGTGGCGGTGCTTTCGAGCACGACTTCCCGGCCACGCGCTACACCATCGAAATCAGCCGTCTGGCACCCCAGCTGTCCACCCGTCAGCAGAAGCTGGCCCTGGAACTGATCCGCGACATGGCCGAGCGCAAGGAGCAGGACGAGGACTGACTCCTCGTCCCGCCGGTCGCTCTCCGGTCCGACTTATTCTTCTGATGATCCGGAACGTCGCCGGCCGAAATTCGGCGCGGCGTCCTTCTGCTCGGCCCAGTAGGCCGCGCCGTCGCGCGGCTTGAACATGGTTTTCGGCACGCCGTCCCGCGACACCACCGCAAAGGTGTTGGTCGAGGCCTGATACAGCAGCACATCACCATTGGGACGCTCGACCCGCTCCGTCCCGGCCGGCGGGCGCGAGATGAACGCCTGGACCTTGGCCAGATAGTCCCGCGGCGTCTCCGCGCCGAAATCGGCACCGTTGCGCTCGAACAGCCGGGTGATCTTGGCGTCGACGGTTTCGCGCCGGTTGGCGGTCAGCACGGGCCGCGCTTTTTCGGGGACGGCCTCTGCGGCTTGCGAGGGCGCGCTGGTCAGCGACGCTTCAGCCCCCGGTGCCTCGCGCTCCCGCGTCTCGACGGCCGAGCCGCCGTTGCCGCACCCGGCCAGCCCCAGCAATCCTGCCGCCAGCCATGCAGAACCCTTGTTGGCGATCATGAAATCCTCCCGTGATTGAAATCCGCCAAACGCAGCATAACCACAGGTCATATGTTCCTGCAATGTTCCAGTCGGGACGGGTTCCTCTCGACGCCGCCCGGCCGCATCGCTAGATCAGCAGCATGACCCCAGCCTCGATGTCCGGACGCAAGATCCTGCTGATCGTCGGCGGCGGCATCGCCGCCTACAAGTCGCTGGAACTGGTTCGGCTGCTGAAAAAGGCCGGTGCAGAGGTCATGAGCGTGCTCACCGCGGCGGGGTCCGAGTTCGTGACCCCGATGTCCCTGGCGGCCCTGACAGGCCAGCCGGTGCGCCAGAACCTGTTCATGCCGGACGACGAAACGGCCATGGGCCATATCGAGCTGTCGCGCTGGGCTGATCTGGTGGTGGTGGCACCGGCCACGGCGGGGCTGATCGCCAAGGCGGCCAACGGCCTGGCCGACGATCTCGCCTCGACCACGCTTCTGGCCACCGACAAGCGGGTGCTGCTGGCCCCGGCGATGAATGTGCGGATGTGGCTGCACCCGGCGGTGCAGGCCAATGTCCAGCGTCTGAAGAGCTTCGACGGCTTTCACGGCATGGCCGTGGTCGGCCCGGATGAGGGCGAGATGGCCTGCGGCGAGTTCGGACCGGGCCGGATGGCAGAGCCGGCGGCGATCCTGTCAGCGATCGAAGGCCTGCTGGCGGGACCTGACGGGCGGCCGCTGGCTGGCCGTCGCGCCGTGGTCACCGCCGGTCCGACCTTCGAGCCGATCGACCCTGTGCGCGGCCTGACCAATCGCTCCAGTGGCAAACAGGGCTATGCTATCGCCGAAGCCCTTGCCCGTCTGGGGGCACAGGTGACCCTGGTGTCCGGACCGGTCGCCCTGGCCGCGCCTGTGGGCGTCGAGCGGGTGTGGGTCGAGACGGCGCGCGAGATGCAGACGGCGGTGGCGGCGGCCCTGCCGGCCGAAATCGCGGTGATGAGCGCGGCGGTCGCCGACTGGCGCGTCGACGGCGTCGCCTCGGGCAAGATCAAGAAGGCACCCGGCGGCCCGCCGTTGCTGTCGCTGATCGAGAACCCCGACATCCTCGCGGGCATTTCGGCCCCCGGAAAGAAGCGGCCGAAGCTGGTGGTTGGCTTCGCCGCCGAGACGACCGACCTTGAAGCCAACGCCCGCTCCAAACTGTCGCGCAAGGGCTGCGACTGGATCGTGGGCAATGACGTCTCCGATGACGTTTTCGGTGCCGACGGCAATACGGTCACCCTGTTCACCCGGGATGGCTCGGCCGAAACCTGGCCGCGCCAGTCCAAGGCCGAGGTGGCGCGCAAGCTGGCCGCCCGCATCGCCGACCATTTCAAAGCCTGAAAGGCCTTGCCCGCATGACCACCGTCCGCGTCGAACGCCTGCCGCATGCCGAAGGCCTGCCCCTTCCGGCCTATGAGACCGGCGGCTCGGCCGGGATGGACCTGCGCGCGGCGGTGGCCGAGGACGCGCCGGTGACGCTGGCGCCGGGAGCGCGGGCCCTGGTCCCGACCGGACTGAAGATCGCGCTCGAGCCCGGCTATGAGGCCCAGGTACGGCCGCGCTCGGGTCTGGCCCTGAAGCATGGCCTGACCTGTCTCAACTCGCCCGGCACCATCGACAGCGATTATCGCGGCGAGGTCGGGGTCATCCTGATCAACCATGGGCAGGAGCCGTTCGTCATCCGCCGCGGCGAACGCATCGCCCAGATGGTCATCGCCCGGCATGAACAGGCGACCATGGTCGAGGTGGTGGCGCTGGATGAAACCGCGCGCGGCGCCGGCGGCTTCGGCTCGACCGGGCGCTAGGGAGCCATTCCCGCCGACCGGCGTTAACCCCGCGTCCGGCCAAGCTTGGGCCGCATCCAGGAGGTTGGCGTCATGGAGTCCCTGTTCGATTCGATCGGTGTGTTTCTGAGCGGGCTGTTCGGTCTCGCCCAGGGCGGGTTCGACACCATCAACCAGGTCACCGGCCTGGTCATCGCGGTGATCGCAGCCTTGATGATGCCGGCCTGGAGCCGGTTGTGGGCGACCTCGCTGGGTGCGGCGCTCGCCTTCATCCTCGTGGGTCTGGTGCGGCCGATGCTGGATGGCGGCGCCTTCGTGATGCCGCCCCTGCTGACGATGGGCTTCTGGATGACGGTGCTGGCCCTGTTCCTCGGCTTCGCCGTGGTCATCGCCGTGATGTTCTTCATCAAGTCGCTGTTCGTGGGGCGGGGGCACGGTCACCGGCGGCACGCGCATTGATGTTGGGCCGCGGTCACAGGGCGCCGCCCTGTCGACCCGACGCGGCCTGGCGCTTCGCGCGGGCTTCAAGGGGAATCCTGGAGTCCGCGCTCAAGTAGTGAGCGACCGCGTCGCGAACGTAGCGTCCCCGGCAGGCGACAGCCTGCCAAGGCCTATGCCTGCCGGAACCCCAGCACGTCCTGCATGTCGTAGAGGCCCGGCTTGCGACTGCGCACCCAGGCGGCGGCGGCGACGGCGCCCTTGGCGAACAGCGACCGGTCGATGGCCGAATGGCTGAGCGTCAGGGTTTCGTCTGCCGAGGCGAACAGGACCGTATGCTCTCCGATCACCCCGCCGGCGCGCAGGGAGGCGAAGCCGATCCGGCCGATCTCCCGCTCGCCGGTGATGCCGTCGTAGGGCGCGGAGCGGACGTCGGCCAGGTCGACGTCACGGCCATTGGCGGCGGCCTCGCCCAGCATCAGGGCCGTGCCCGACGGCGCATCGGCCTTGCGGCGGTGATGGGTTTCCAGAACCTCGATGTCCCAGTCGGCCGCGTCGAGCCGCTGGGCCGCGTGTTCCACCAGTCCGATCAATATGTTGACTCCGAGCGAGAAATTGCCGCTGCGGACGATGGCGATCTTCTCTGACGCCGTATGGATGTCGGTTTCCTGCTCGGGCGTCAGGCCGGTGGAGCCTATGACGAGGGCCGGCCCGCCACGCTCGGCGCAGGTCCGGGCCAGTTCGACCGAGGCATCGGGGGTCGAGAAGTCGATGATCACGTCGCACAGCGACAGGTCGGGCGTCTCGCCGCGGTCGAAGCGGGCGGCGACAACGACGTCCTCGCGGGCATCCAGAACGGTCGAGACGGCCCGGCCCATCCGGCCGCGCGCGCCGGATATGCCTGCGTGGAAGATGACGCTCAAGTCGGACCCCTGTCAGTTCGCGGACATTCTGGCGCTATTCGCGAGCGTCGTCATCCTCGGCCGACGCCTACTGTGGCGCTTCCGAACCCAGAATGTCGGCCCAGAAGCGTTTGGCCTTGCCGGCGAACGAGGAGTTGCGCGGAGTCTGGCTCTCGCCCAGCGAGGCCGCCAGCTCCTGAAGCAGCTCCTTCTGGTGCGCGGTCAGGTCGGTCGGGGTCTCGACGAATAGCTCGACCACGAGGTCGCCGCGGTTCTTGCCGTTCAGATGCGGCATGCCCTTGCCCTTGATGCGGACGGTCTTGCCGGTCTGGGCCCCGGCGGGGACGCTGACGGGTGCCCGGCAGCGGCCGTCGCAGGCCTCGGACGTCAGGCAGGGGGCGTCGATCTCGCCGCCGAGGGCCGCCGTGGTCATGGGCACGGGCACGGTCACCAGCAGATCGAGGTTGTCGCGCTCGAACAGTTCGTGGGGTGTGACCGAGATGAAGACATAGAGGTCGCCGCGCGGTCCGCCGCGCGTGCCGGCGTCGCCCTCGCCCGACAGGCGGATGCGCGAGCCGTCATCGACCCCGGCCGGGATCTTGAGCTGGAGCTTGCGGTTCTTGCGCACCTGGCCGTGGCCGGCGCAGGCCGTGCAGGCGTCCGCGGCGGCCAGACGGGAGCCCTGCCCGCCACAGTGGGGGCAGGTGCGCTCGACCTGGAAGAAGCCGTTGGCGGAGCGGACGCGACCCGCGCCCTGGCAGGTGGTGCAGGTCGAGGCCTTGGCCCCCTTTTTCGCGCCGGATCCCTCGCAGGTGTCGCAGGCGGCGGTGGTGGGCACGGCGATCTCGACGTCGGAGCCCTTGTAGGCCTGCTCCAGGGTGATCTCGAGATCATAGCGCAGGTCCGAGCCGCGGCGCGGGCCATGCTGGCGCGCGCCGCCGCCGGCGCGGCCGCCGAACACATCGCCGAACGCGTCGCCGAAGACCTGCGAGAAGATGTCGTTGACGTCAGTGAAGCCCTGGCCCTGGCCGCCGAACCCGCCGCCGCCGCCGTTGACCCCGGCATGACCGAACCGGTCATAGGCCGCGCGCTTCTGGTCGTCGGAGAGGACCGAATAGGCTTCGGAGATTTCCTTGAAGCGGGCCAGGGAGTCTTCGCACCCGCCGTTTTGATCAGGATGGTGCTGCATCGCCAATTTGCGATAGGCGGCCTTCAGGCCGGCGGCGTCGATGGTCCGCTCGACCCCCAGAACCTCGTAATAGTCACGCGTCGCCATGCGGCGTTCGTCCTCTTACCCTTGCCGATGGCCCGCGCCTCTTGTCGGGCGGCGACCGGACGGCTGACCAGGCTGACATGGGCGCCCGGTCGACTGATGCAAGTTTCGTGAAACGGCCCCGCCCGTCTCGGGACAGGCGGGGCCGTGACAGTTGCGGGCCGCTCCGGCTTACGCGCTCTTCTTGTCGTCGTCGTCGCCCGGGACTTCCTCGAACTCGGCGTCGACCACGCCGTCGTCGGCGGTGGCCGTGGCGTCATCGCTGTCGCCGGCACCCTGCTGCGAGGCGTACATGGCCTCGCCCAGTTTCATCGAGGCCTGGACCAGGGTGTTGGTCTTGGTCCGGATGTCTTCCGGATCCGTGCCGTCCTTGGCCGTCTTCAGCTCGGCGAGGGCGGTTTCGATCGCGGCCTTCTCGTCCGGTCCGACCTTGTCGCCGTGCTCGGCCATGGCCTTTTCGGTCGAGTGGATCAGGCTGTCGGCGGCGTTGACCGCCTCGACCATTTCCTTCTTGGCCTTGTCGGCTGCGGCATTGGCCTCGGCTTCCTTGACCATCTTGTCGATGTCGGCGTCCGAGAGGCCGCCGTTGGCCTGGATGCGGATCGACTGTTCCTTGTTGGTCGCCTTGTCCTTGGCGGTCACATGGACGATGCCGTTGGCGTCGATGTCGAAGGCGACCTCGATCTGCGGCATGCCGCGCGGTGCCGGCGGAATGCCCATCAGGTCGAACTGGCCCAGCACCTTGTTGTCGGACGCCATCGGGCGCTCGCCCTGGAAGACCCGGATCGTCACGGCCGACTGGTTGTCGTCGGCGGTCGAGAAGACCTGGCTCTTCTTGGTCGGGATGGTCGTGTTGCGTTCGATCAGCGGGGTGAAGACGCCGCCCAGGGTCTCGATGCCGAGGGTCAGCGGGGTCACGTCCAGCAGCAGCACGTCCTTGACGTCGCCCTGCAGCACGCCGGCCTGAACGGCCGCGCCCAGCGCCACGACCTCATCCGGATTGACGCCCTTGTGCGGCTCCTTGCCGAAGAATTTCTTCACGGCTTCCTGGACCATCGGCATGCGGGTCATGCCGCCGACCAGCACCACTTCGTCGATGTCGCCGGCCTTCATGCCCGCGTCCTTCAAGGCCTTGGCGCAGGGTTCGATGGTGCGCTGGACCAGGTCCTCGACGAGGGCCTCCAGCTTGGCGCGCGACAGCTTGATGTTCAGGTGCAGCGGACCCGAGGCGTTCATGGTGATGAACGGCAGATTGACCTCGTACTGGGTCGTGGAGCTGAGCTCCTTCTTGGCCTTTTCGGCCTCTTCCTTCAGGCGCTGCAGGGCCAGCTTGTCCGAGCGCAGGTCGACGCCCTGCTCCTTCTTGAACTCGTCGGCCAGATAGTCGACCAGGCGCAGGTCGAAGTCCTCGCCGCCGAGGAAGGTGTCGCCGTTGGTCGACTTCACCTCGAACACGCCGTCGCCGATCTCGAGGATCGAGACGTCGAAGGTGCCGCCGCCGAGGTCATAGACGGCGATCTTCTGGCCGTCGTTCTTCTCGAGGCCATAGGCCAGGGCGGCCGCGGTCGGCTCGTTGATGATGCGCAGGACTTCCAGACCGGCGATCTTGCCGGCGTCCTTGGTCGCCTGACGCTGGGCGTCGTTGAAATAGGCCGGGACGGTGATGACGGCCTGGGTCACGGTCTCGCCGAGATAGGCCTCCGCGGCCTCCTTCATCTTGCTCAGGGTGAAGGCCGAGATCTGCTGGGGCGAGTAATCCTTGCCGTTGGCGCGCACCCAGGCGTCGCCGGTCGGTCCCTTGACGATCTCATAGGGGACCATCTTCTTGTCCTTGGCCACCACCGGGTCATCGAACGAGCGGCCGATCAGGCGCTTGATGGCGAAGAAGGTGTTGGTCGGGTTGGTCACGGCCTGTCGGCGCGCCGGCTGACCCACGAGGGTCTCGCCGCCGTCCTGGATGGCGATGACGGAGGGCGTGGTGCGATTGCCCTCGGCGTTTTCGATGACCTTGGGGGTCTTGCCGTCCATGACGGCCACGCACGAGTTGGTGGTGCCCAGGTCGATGCCGATGATCTTGGCCATGTGTCGTCTTTCACTCCATTCAGCGGGCGATGCGGCGGCCTTTTAAAGCGAAGCGCCGCGCGTGACCGCCCCCGGTGTCAGGGTCTTTGGTCGGTTGGTACGGTTCCGGCCGCAAAGCCCCACGAACTGCGGGGATTTACAGCGGTTGAGGCCGATATGGGAAACACCCCACCTGCCGCAAGCCCCAAACAGCCCTGACGCACGATTCAACCGTCAGGGTCCGTCAGATGCGGCCACCCTTCAGCAATGGCATAACACCGTCATCGCCGAGCCATCAGGGTCCGGCCGCTGGGGAGAGACTGATATGAAAACCTTCAAGAGCATCGCCCGCGCCGCGCTGATCGTCGCGGCCCTCGGAACCGCTTCCGTCGCCACCGCCGCCGAGCCGGTTGTCGCCGCCGACAAGGCCGCCGCTTCGGCACCGGTCCAGTCGCGTGACGGCCTGAACCGCCGGGTGCGCATCCACAACAACACCGGCTGGACCATGCTGCGCTTCTACGCCTCCGACTCGCGCGTCACGGACTGGGAAGAAGACATGCTGGGCCGCGGCACCCTGGCCGCCGGCAGCAGCATCATGATGAACATCGACGACGGCTCGGGTGCCTGCCTGTATGACTTCAAGGCCGAGTTCACCAACGGCCAGGTCCTGACGCGCTTCAACGTCAACGTCTGCCAGATCGCGGACTATTACTACACGCGCTGATCCCGGGGGCGTCAACGCTCGCGACCCGGTCGCTCGCTGCTTGAGCGCCGGGGCGGAAGCCCTATCCTCTGGGCATGGGTTCTGCGCGCGAGATCGATACGGGTATGGAGGGCTTCCGGTTCTGGCCGGGAGCCCTTTCCGCGTCTGAACAGGCGGATCTGCTGGCCGAGGTGCTGGCGGCCGCGGAACAGGCGCCCTTCTATCGGCCCGTGACGCCGGGCGGGCGGCCTTTTGCGGTGGAGATGACCAATCTCGGCCCGCTGGGCTGGGTCTCGGACCGGGGCGGCTACCGCTACCAGCCGACCCATCCGGTGACCGGTGCCCCATGGCCACCGATGCCCCGGGCGCTGATGGCGCTCTGGAGTGACCTGACCGGCTGGCCGGAGCCGCCCGACGCCTGTCTGGTCAACCGCTACCGGGAGGGTGCGAGGATGGGCCTGCATCAGGATCTCGACGAGCAGGACCAAAGCGCGCCTGTGCTGTCTGTCTCGCTCGGCGATGCCGCGATGTTCCGGATCGGCGCGGCCGGTGGCGGGCCGACGCGGACGGTGCGGCTGGCCTCGGGCGACGTCTGCGCCCTGACCGGCCCGGCACGGCTGGCGCGGCACGGGATCGACCGGGTCATCGCCGGCTCCTCGACCCTGGTGCCGGGCGGCGGCCGGATCAATCTGACGCTTCGCCGGGCGCGTTAGCTTCACGGCAATCGTGAATGGACGACGGACGGGCGCGCGGCCAGTCTCCCGGCTTCGCCAGACCGGAGCCGTTTGATGCCGAACCTGATCCGCCCCGAGGGACCCGAGCCCGACGATTTCCGCTTCAGCCGCCGCGCCCTGGCGACCGGCGTGGTCGGTGGGCTGGCCTTCGCCGGCTATGCCCCCGCAGCCCTGGCCCGGCAGGCGGCCCCGATCACCACGGACGGTGAGGGCCTGACGCAGGAAAACACCACCATTCCGGCCCCGGACGGCTTCGACCTGCCGATCTTCGTCGCACGCCCGGCCGGCGACGGCCCCTGGCCGGTGGTGGTGGTCGCGTCCGAGATCTTCGGCGTCCACGAATACATCCGCGACCTCTGCCGGCGGCTGGCAAAGGCCGGTTTTGCGGCGGTCGCCCCGTCCTTCTTCAACCGGGTCGAGGACCCGGCCCCCCTGTCGGACATGACTCGCGTTCAACAGATTGTCGGCGCGGCCAACTATGAGCAGGTCATGGGCGATGTCTCGGCGACCCTCGACTGGGTCAGCCAGCAGCTCTGGGCCAATTCCGACAAGGTCGGCATCACCGGCTTCTGCTGGGGCGGCAAGGTGGTCTGGCAGGCCTGCGCCCGCTTCGCCGTGCTGGACGCCGGCGTGGCCTGGTACGGCCGCCTCGCACCCGCGGCGACCGCGACACCCGAACAGGCCGCGGCCGGCCAGCCCTGGCCCGTCAATCTGGCCGACGACCTGAAATGCCCGGTACTGGGCCTGTACGGCGGTCAGGACCGCGGCATCCCCCTGACCAGCGTCGAGGCCATGCGCGAAGCCCTGCAACGCGCCGGCCAGACCGCCAGCGGCATCCACGTCTATCCGGACAGCCCCCACGCCTTCCACGCCGACTATCGCGACAGCTATCGCGCGGCGGATGCGGCGGACGGCTGGAGCCGGCTGCTGGCGTTCTTTGGAGAGCGGCTGAAAACCTGAGCGCTCAGGCCTTCTGGTCGAAATTCCCGCCGGTGGCACCCGCCGCGGCGTAGGCCGCATTGCCCGCCGCTGCGCCGGAACCCTTGGCCGCGACCACCACCATGGCCGGGCGCACGGTGCGACCGAACAGGGCGTAGCCGGCCTGCAGGGTCTGGATCACCTGGCCGCCCTGGACCGTGTCGGAGGGCTGTTCCATCATGGCCTGATGCAGGTGCGGGTCGAAGGCCTCGCCCGGCTCGGGGGCGACGCGCTTGAGGTTGTTGCTCTCAAACGCCTGCAGCAGCGACTTCTGGGTCAGCTCAAGCCCGGTGACCAGACCGGCCTCGCCGGCACCGGCGTCCTTCGGGGCGGCCATCAGGGCGCGCTCCAGATTGTCGGCCACGCCCAGCAGGTCGCGGGCGAAACGCTGGATGGCGTAGGCGCGGGCGTCGTTGGACTGGGTCTCGGCCCGCTTTTTGGTGTTCTCGGCCTCGGCGACGGCGCGCAGGGCGCGGTCCTTCCACTGGTCGCGCTCGGCGATCAGGGCGTCGATGGGCCCGAGGCCGTCATCCAGACCAGCCTCGGCGTTCGCCTCGGCTTCCGCGATATCGGCGGCCAGCTCTTCGGAATGGGGGAGGTCGTCGTGTGTGTCGCTCAAGTCTCTTGTCCGTCCAGCATTCGCCCCAGCACCCGGGCGGTATAGTCCACCAACGGTATGATGCGGGCATAGTTCAGTCGCGCGGGTCCGATCACGCCGATGGCGCCCAGAACCCGCTGGCGGCCCGTCATATAGGGTGCCGCGATCACGGCGGAACCCGAAAGCGAAAAGAGTCTCGTTTCCGCCCCGATGAAGATTCGCACGCCCTGGGCCGTCGAGACCCCGTCCAGCAGGCCGATCAGCTGTTCCTTCTGCTCCAGGTCGTCGAACAGGATGCGGACCTTTTCCAGATCCTCGGCGGTCTCGCGGTCGTGCAGGAGATTGGCCCGGCCACGCACGATCAGTGACCGTTCGCGCTCGGCCCCGCCGGACCAGGCGGCCATGCCGTCCTCGACCAGACGGGCGGCGGCGGCGTCCAGCTCGCGGCGGGCCGCCTCCAGTTCGGTGCGCATTTCGGTGCGCGCCTCGTGCAGGGGCCGGCCCTTGAGGCGGGCGTTGAGGAAGTTGGACGCCTCGGTCAGGGTCGAGGGGGTGACCCCCGCCTTCAGCGGCATCAGCCGGTTCTCGACCGAGCCGTCGTCGCCGACCAGCACCGCCAGCGCCTGGTCGTGTCCGAGGGCGACGAATTCGACGTGTTTGACCCCGGCCTCCCGCACCGGGCTGGCCACGATACTGGCCCCGCCGGCGAGGCCGGACAGCAGGCTGGAGGCCTCGTTCAGCGCCTCGTCGAAACTGCGGCCGCGACCCGCGAGCCGCGCGTCGATCTCGCGGCGTTCTTCGGTGCCGACGTCGCCGATCTCCAGCAGGCCGTCGACGAACAGTCGCAGGCCGGCGTGGGTCGGGATCCGCCCCGCCGAGGTGTGCGGCGCGCCCAGCAGCCCCGCCAGGGTCAGGTCCTGCATGGTGTTGCGGATCGAGGCGGGGGACAGGGACACCCCGGTCATGGACAGTGTGCGCGAGCCGACGGGCTCGCCGGTCTGCAGGTAGCTCTCGACGATCCGCCGGAAAATATCGCGCGCACGTTCGTCCAGCGCGGCAAGACCGGCCGGGCTGCCGCTGAACGGCGAAGGGTTGGGGGCATACAGGCTCACGGTTTCAGGATAAGCAGCGCCGCCGCCCCGTCCAAGGAAATCCATCGATGACCACCGCCCGCCCGTCCGACCGCACCCCCGACCAGCTCCGCGTCGTGACGCTGGAGACCGGCGTCAACCGCTATGCCGAGGGCTCCTGCCTGGTCACCTTCGGCCATACCAAGGTGCTGGTAACGGCTTCGGTCGAGGAAAAGGTGCCCGGCTGGATGCGCAATACCGGTCAGGGCTGGGTCACCGCTGAGTACGGCATGCTGCCCCGCGCCACCCACACCCGCGGCCGCCGCGAGGCCGCCGCCGGCAAGCAGAGCGGCCGGACGCAGGAAATCCAGCGCCTGATCGGCCGCTCGCTGCGCGCTGTGGTCGATCTCAAGGCCCTGGGCGAGCGTCAGGTGTCGCTGGACTGCGACGTCATCCAGGCCGACGGCGGCACCCGCACGGCGGCTATCACCGGCGCCTGGGTCGCCATGGCCAGCGCCTTCGACTATCTGCGCGCCGAAGGCGTGCTGAAGACCGATCCCATCCTCGACCAGGTCGCGGCCGTCTCCTGCGGCGTCTGCAACGACCAGCCGGTGCTGGACCTCGACTATGAGGAAGATTCCAACGCCGAGGCCGATTCCAACTTCGTCCTGACCGGGGCCGGCGCGATCGTCGAAATCCAGGCCACGGGCGAGAAGCGCGGCTTCTCCCGTGCCGAGTTTGATCGGCTGTTCCAGCTGGCCGAGGGCGGCTGCGCCGAACTGTTCGCCCTGCAGCGGGCCGCCCTGGGCCGCTGAGCGGACGCCCGGCGCTTCCGCGTCGGGCCGAACCGTGCCTAAGGTGGGGCTTCCCGCGACCGATCGGAGTGCCTGATGCGCCGGACCGTATTCGCCCTGCTGGCTGTGACCGCCCTGGTCTCGGCCTGCGAACGCCCCGCCGAGGCTCCGGCGGCCGAACCGGCCGCCGCCGCCGCTGCGCCGGCGCCCGAAATGCCGGCCGATGCGCCGCCGCAGGAAGAGGTCGATCCGGCCGTGGCCCTGGCCCCTGTCGGTGCGCCGGTGTCCTGCCTGAACGACATCGGGGAAGCGGCCGCGCAGCGGCTGGTCGACCGGTGCATCGCTGTCAGCCCTGCCACCCACCCGCCCTGCAACGTCGCCAACGCCTGCGAGATGATCCAGGGCGAGATCGAGCGGTCCTGCGACCAGTATGCGCCGGGCGAGGCGAAACCGGCGGAATGCGCGGCCTGAGACCTGCCAGCCGCGCCGTTTAACGGTTCCTGTACCCCCGGTCGGATAGCCTGCGGGCCATGACGCCCGTTCCGACACCCCCCGATCTGCGCGCCCTGACGACCCTGCGGTTCTTCGCAGCCCTTTGGGTGGTGCTCTACACGGCCTGGCCGCACCTCGACGTCGCTTTCGTCCCGGTCGCGGTGACCAAGGGTTATCTGGGCGTCGAGACCTTCTTCGTCCTGTCGGGCTTCATCCTCAGCCACGTCTACCTCGAGGCGGCGGGCGAGAAGCGGTTCCGCTACGGCGGCTTTCTGTGGGCGCGGCTGGCGCGGGTCTATCCACTGCATCTGGTCACCCTGTTCGGCATGATCGGCCTGGGGCTGGCCGCCGGGGTCGCGGGTCTGAGCATCGACGGCAGTTTGAGCGACTGGCGGTCGCTTCCGGCCAATCTGACCCTGACCCACGCCTGGGGCCTCGCCCCCAGCTCGGCCTTCAACCATCCGTCCTGGTCGATCTCCGCGGAATGGGCGGCCTATCTCAGCTTCCCCGCCTTTGCCTTCGTGGCCTGGCGGCTCAGGAACCGGCCCGTGCTGGCCACGGTGCTGGCGGCGGTCTTCGCGCTGGGCCTCTATGCGGCCTTCGAGCCGCTGGCCGGCTACTCCCTGACCGAGGCCACCTTCCGCTGGGGCGCGCTGCGGATCGTTCCCTGTTTCGCGCTCGGCTGCGCCCTCTATCTGGTTCATCGACGCGGCGGCGTGCCCTTCGCCGGCCCGGTCGCCCTCGTCAGCGGCCTCGCTGTGCTGGCCAGCGCCTCGCTGGGCCTGTGGGACGCGGTCACGGTCCTGGCCGCCGGCGGTCTGATCCTCGGGCTCGGCTCGCTGGACAACGCCCGCGCGGGTGTTCTGGGCTCGAAATTCGGGGTCTATCTCGGGGAGATCAGCTATTCGATCTACATGGTCTGCGCGCCGGCGCTGCTGCTGACCACCAATGTCGCGGCGCGGCTGACCGGGGCCGACGACAAGCGGTTTCACATCATTGTGTGGCTCGCGCTGGTGGCGGCGATTCCGGTCGCGGCCATGCTGACCTACCACCTCGTCGAACGCCCGGCCCGCAAGGCCATGAGGGGGTTCGCCGACCGCCGCGCCGCACGGGCCACTGCGGCGAAAGCGCGCACGGACTCGCCCGAAAGGGGACTTCAACCCTCGGAAACTATCGTCTAGGGCTAGCCGACGGAAACGGGTCGGGAACCACGCCTGCATGTTGAAACGGCTCACAGCCGCCGCGGTTGCGGCGACCCTCGGATTTTCGGCGCTGGGTTATGCCCCCGCCGTGAAGGCCGACGAGCCGTACTGGCAGTGCGTGACCTTCGCCCGCATGTTCTCGGGCATCAACATCTTCGGCGACGCCCTGACCTGGTGGCGTCAGGCCCAGGGCAAGTTCCGCACCGGCGGTCGCCCGGAAACCGGCTCGGTCCTCGCCTTCCAGCCGAGCGGCCGGATGAGCCGCGGCCATGTCGCTGTCGTCTCTGAAATCCTGACCGACCGGGTGATCCGCGTGACCCACGCCAACTGGGGCGGAAGCCGCGGCCGGGTCGAGGAAAACGTCACCGTCGTCGACGTCTCGCAGGGCGGCGACTGGACGGCGGTCAAGGTCTGGTACAATCCGATCCAGGACCTCGGCACCACCGTCTATCCGACCTACGGCTTCATCTACAAAGCCCCCGCCGCGCCGTCCGACGGCGTGATGATGGCCTCGGTGCCGGCGGCCAACGGCCAGCCCTGAGCGCCTGACTCACGGATCCGGCCTTGACCCGGGGGCAGCGTCCGCGCTTCCTGCGGTCAATCCTCCCGGAGTCTCCCATGCGTCCCGTATTCGCCGCCCTCGCTGTCCTCGCCCTCGCCGCCTGTTCGCCGTCCGAGGCGCCGGAACAGCCGGAGTCCCCGTCTGAGCAGCCTGCGCCGGTGCTCGGCGGCGTCGATCTGGCCCAGCCGGTCCGCGCCCTCGGCACCGAGCCGTTCTGGAGCGTCGAACTGACCGGGACCGAACTGGTCTATACGTCCCCCGACTCTCCCGAGCAGCGCGCGCCCCAGCCCAATCCTGTGGCCCAGGGCACGACGGCGACGTATGAGGCGGAAACCGCGGATGGGACCGAGCTTCGCGTCACCCTGATCGCCACCGAATGCTCGGACGGCATGAGCGACCGGACTTATCCGCTGACGGCCATGGTCAAGGTCGGGGACCAGGACCTGACCGGCTGTGCTGCCTCGACCGCCGCCGTCATGTCCACGGGCGAAAGCGGTCCGGTGGTCGAATAGGGGTTCAGCCCGCCGGGTCGCGCAGCGTCCGCATCGCCCCCAGCCGACCAAAGGCCACGATAAGCGCCTTGCGCCGCGCCGGTGCGAGGGGTGAGGCCGGTGCCTCGCGCACCACCGCCCCGCCGAAGCCGTCGGCGACGATCAGCCCCGGCTCGTCCGGCAGGATGTCGCTCGGGAATTCGGGCGCGACGGCAAAATAGAAGGCGTCGCAGAACGGCCCGTACTCACCCCATTTGCGGTCGACCCGATAGTCCTCGACCCCCGACTTGACCTCGCAGATGACGATGTCGCCGCGCGGCCCCAGGGCCATGACGTCGGCGCGCCGTCCATTGGGCAGGCCGACCTCCAGCAGCGGGGCATAGCCGAGGTCGACCATCAGCCGCGCCGCGCCGCGGGTCACCGCCAGCGTGGTCTGCGGCCGGCTGAAGACGAGGTCGATCTGGAGCAGGGCGGCGGCCATGCCGTCTTTATGTTCGGCATATGTTCCGATTTCAAGCCGGGAGCCGAACCCGGCGGTCTGCCCTAGCGTCCGGTGTGGACCACGGAGCCGGTATCCAGCCCCAGCGCGCGAGCGCGGGCCAGCAGGCGCGTGCGATCGGCCTCGGACGGGCTCTGGCTGCGGTGCCAGACCCACCAGTCCGACTTGTTCGGCAAGGCCAGGATGGCCCAGCTGTAGTCGGGCGCGTGCTCCTGGACCCAGTAGTTCTGCCCCGCCAGCCCGCCCACGCCGAGCAGGCCCGTCAGGGTGAAGCGGAAGCGGGTGTTGGTCCCGGGATCGGTGACGCGGGCGTTGGCGCGCAGGGTCTCGACCCCGCCGTCCGCCCGCCGGGTGCAGGTGACGACGATGGAATAGCGGTTGGCCTGGGTCTGCGGATTGAAGTCGATCTGGGCGCGCCGGCAGTCCTTCTGGACGTCGTTGGGACTACGGGCGATCTCGAACCAGCGGCCGTCGAACTGGTCCAGCGCCACAGGGCGCGACTGGGCCGCGGCCGGGTTCGCCAAGGCGCAAAGGCCGAGGGCGATGGTCAAGCTGGCGGCGGCGGTCTGAACGGATCTCATCGGGGCGTCCCTCGCGTCGGTTGGCGCATAAATACGAATGAACCGCGAGAAGGGTTGCCCGTCTAGAGGATGAAGCGGCTCAGGTCGGCGTCGCGCGCCAATTCCGCGACCAGATCCCGCACCCGGTCGCCGTCGAAGGCGACGGTCTGGCCGGACAGATCGGACGCCTTGAAGCTGGTTTCCTCCAGCACCCGCTCGATCACCGTCACCAGCCGCCGCGCCCCGATGTTCTCGACCGCGCCATTGGCCGCCACGGCGGCATCGGCCAGGGCCTCGACCGCATCGGGGGTGAAGGTCAGGGTCACGTTCTCGGTGGCCAGCAGGGCCTGGTTCTGGCGGATCAGATTGGCTTCCGGCTCGGTCAGGATGCGCACGAAGTCGTCCCGCGTCAGGGCCTTCAGCTCGACCCGGATCGGCAGCCGGCCCTGCAGTTCGGGCAGCAGGTCCGACGGCTTGGCGACGTGGAAGGCGCCCGAGGCGATGAACAGCACATGGTCCGACTTCACCGGTCCGTATTTGGTCGAGACGGTGGTGCCCTCGATCAGCGGCAGCAGGTCGCGCTGCACGCCCTCGCGGCTGACGTCGCCGCCGGAGCGGTCGGAGCGGCCCGCGACCTTGTCGATCTCGTCGATGAAGACGATGCCCTCGTTCTCGGCCAGCAGCAGCGCCTCGGTGGTCAGGCTTTCCTGATCCAGCAGTTTGTCGCTCTCCTCGTTGACCAGCGGGGCCACGGCGTCCCGGACCAGCAGCTTGGCGGTCTTCGTGCGCTGCCCGCCCAGCTTGCCCAGCATTTCCGACAGATTGATCATGCCGACATTGCCGCCGCCGGGGATGTCCAGCCCCTGCACGGGCGAGGCCGTCTCGGCCAGCTGGAGCTCGATCTCCTTGTCATCCATCTCCCCGGCCCGAAGCTTCTTGCGGAAGCTTTCGCGGGTGGCGGGCTGCGACCCCGGGCCGACCAGGGCGTCGAGGATCCGCTCCTCGGCCGCCGCCTCGGCCCTGGCCTTGACCCCGGTGCGTCGCTTGTCGCGCACCATGACCAGCGCCGCCTCGACGAGGTCGCGCATGATGGAGTCCACGTCGCGGCCGACATAGCCGACCTCGGTGAATTTGGTCGCCTCGACCTTGAGGAAGGGCGAGCCGGCCAGCCTGGCCAGCCGGCGGGCGATCTCGGTCTTGCCCACGCCGGTGGGCCCGATCATCAGGATGTTCTTGGGCGTGACCTCGTCGCGCAGGTCATCCGGCACGCGCTTGCGCCGCCAGCGGTTCCTCAAGGCCACAGCCACGGCGCGCTTGGCGTCGTCCTGGCCGACGATGAAACGATCCAGCTCGGAGACAATTTCGCGGGGAGAGAGTTCGGTCATGGGCGAGATATTGGGGCTGGAAGGGTTCATCACAACGAACACAGCGAGATCACAATGAACACAACGGAATCAGAGCACGAATCGGCGAAAGCCGTCCTTGAGCCGAACCGTGTTGAAGTTGATCAGATAGCCGAGACGGAGACCTGAGAAGCGGAGATAGGTCAACAGCTGGGCAGCATGGATCGACGCCAGGGCGTCGATCGATTTAACCTCGACGACGACGCACCTGTTAACAAGCAGATCAAGGCGATAGCCCACATCCAGTCGCGCTTCGCCGTAGGCGACCGGGATGCCCACCTCTCGCTCTACAGTCAGGCCGGCCTGTCTCAGCTCTTCGGAGAGGCATGCCTCATAGACCGACTCAAGCAGCCCGGGGCCCAGTGCCCGATGCACCGCGAACGCGGCGTCCATCACCGCTCTTCCTGCATGGTTCACGTGGGCCGAAACCGCTTCGGTCCCGTCGTGTTCGTTGTGCATCCGTTGTGCCCGCTGTGATGAACCTCGACACCCACAGCGTTGACACAACCATAAATCACCCCAGCGTCTCAACCGTCAGGTTGCCGTTGGTGTAGACGCAGATTTCCGCCGCGATCTCCATGGCCCGGCGGGCGATGGTTTCGGCGTCCATGTCGGTGTGTTCGATCAGGGCGCGGGCGGCGGACAGGGCGAAATTGCCGCCGGAGCCGACCGCGGCCACACCGTGTTCCGGCTCCAGCACGTCGCCGACGCCCGTGACGGTGAAGATCGAGCTCTTGTCCGCGACCAGAAGCATGGCTTCCAGCCGGCGCAGATAGCGGTCAGTGCGCCAGTCCTTGGCGAGGTCGACGCAGGCGCGGGCCAGCTGGTCGGGATACTGCTCCAGCTTGGCTTCGAGCCGTTCGATCAAGGTGAAGGCGTCGGCCGTGGCGCCGGCGAAGCCTGCCAGCACCTTGCCGCCCGCCAGCACCCGCACCTTGCGCGCGGCACCCTTGACGATGGTCGGCCCCATGGAGACCTGGCCGTCGCCGGCGATGACGGTTCGACCGTTCTTGCGCACCGCCAGAATGGTGGTGCCGTGCCAGTCCGGGAAGTTGGGGTTCGCGTTCATCATCCGTTGCAGATGGCGACCGAAATGCGGCGCGGCAAGCGGAAAGCGACCGAATTACAAGGGCTGCGTCCAGCCACATTATGACCAATGTAACCCGTTACATTGCTCAATCATACCCCATAACTTGATATATAAGGGAAGCGTCGTGCTTCATCGCGTGATTTACGCCAGCGAAGCCGTTGGCGCGACCGGGGCCTCGACCCTGTCGATCGCCCAGATTCTGGGCGTCTCGGACCGCAACAACCGGCGCGACCGCGTGTGCGGCTGCCTCATGTTCCATCAGGGCCATATCCTCCAGGCCCTCGAGGGCGGACGCGCCGATCTGGACCGGCTGATGCGCCGCATCATCGCCGATCCGCGCCATACGGGCCTGCGGGTCCTGTCCGACATGCCCATCCCCGAGCGCCGCCTTCAGGAGCCGATCGCCCTGACCGCCGATCCCGCCGCCCTGCTGGAGCGGATCGGCCTGACGTGCATCTCCCGCCTGTCGGCCAATGAGGCCGAAGTCCTGCTGGATATCCGCAAGGCCGCCTGACGGCGTGGACGTCCGGGTGCGCACCCCCTAACTGGGGGCGTGACCTTTTCCGACGATGAAATCGAGCGCTACGCCCGCCATCTGGTGCTGTCCGAGGTCGGTGGACCCGGCCAGCAGCGGCTCAAGGCCGCGCGCGTCGGCCTGATCGGGCTCGGCGGCGTCGGCGCTCCCGCGGCCCTCTATCTGGCAGCGGCCGGAGTCGGCACGCTGCGCCTGATCGACGATGACGCGGTCGCCCTGTCCAATCTCCAGCGCCAGATCGCCTTCGACGTCGCCGATATCGGCCGGCCCAAGGTCGAGGCCGGGGCCGATACGCTTGCCGCGCTCAACCCCCACATCCGCATCGAACCGGTGGGCGAACGGCTCGGCGATACGAACGCCGCGCGCCTGATCCGGGACTGCGACGTCGTCATCGACGGCACCGACGATTTTGCGGCCCGGTTCGCCGTCAACGCCGCCTGCGTGGCGGCGCGCATTCCACTGGTGTCAGGCGCGCTCGGCCGGTGGAGCGGCCAGGTCGGCGTCTTTGCCGGTCGCCCGTGCTACCGCTGCCTCGTGCCCGCCGCCCCGCCCGACGCCGAAACCTGCGCCCGCGTCGGCGTCATAGGGGCGCTGGCGGGCGTGGTCGGCTCCATGACCGCGCTCGAGGCCATCAAGCTGATCACAGGCGCGGGCGAGGCGCTGACGGGCCGGCTGCTGATCTATGACGGCCTGGCCGGGACCGCCCGGACGGTCACGGTCGCTGCCGACCCCGACTGTCCGGTCTGCGCCTAGGCCTGGGCGAAGGCCTGGCGCAGGAGGGCGACGTAGCGGGTCATCAGTTCCTGCTCCCGGGCGTCCTCCCAGTCCGCGTGCCCGGCGTCCTCGACCTCGATCAGCTCGACCGTCTTGCCGGCGGTGCGCAGGGCGTCGCGCATGCGCCGGGACTGGCTCAGCGGCAGGACGGGATCGTCGACCCCGTGCACCAGGAAGACCGGGCAGGTGATCTCGCCGGCCCGGCGACGGGGTGAGGCCGCCTCCAGCGCCGGGCCCATGACCGACCGGTCGCCGATACGCTTGGTCCAGAATTCATAGATCGGCTTGCCGGGGGTGTCGTCCTCGCGGTCTTCCCACGCCAGCACGTCGGGCAGGTCGTAGACGCCGCAGATGCCGATGGCGGCCTTGTACAGGTCCGGCCGCTTCACCGCCCCCATCAGGGCCGCATAGGCCCCGTAGCTGGTGCCCATGATCGCGACCTTCGAGCCGTCCAGCCCCCGGGTGGCGATGGCGTGGGCGACGGCGTCCTCGACGTCGTCCTGCATCCGGTCGCCCCAGCGGGTCCAGCCCTGTTGGGCGAAGGCCTGGCCATAGCCGCCCGAGCCGCGGAAATTGGGCTGCAGCACCCACCAGCCCTGCGCCGCCAGCACCTGCACCTGCCGGTCCCAGCCCGGCGTGTCACGCACCTCGGGTCCGCCATGCGGCAGGACCACCAGCGGGCCGGGCCGGCCTCCGGGCGGGGCCGTCAGATAAGCCTCGATGGCCGCGCCGTCGCGTGTCTGCACCTGCAGGACCTCGCCCGCGCCCAGTCGCGCGGGGTCCAGATCCCGCGCCTGGCCGAGGTTGACGATCGCCCGCGCGGTCTTGTCGTAGAAGAACCAGGCACCGGGCTCCGCCGGCCCGTCGACCCGGGCGATGAAGCGGTTGCGGGCCATGTCGACGTCCGTGAAATGGACGTTGCAGCTGTTGCCGAAGAAGCGGTTCAGCGCGCGGTGGTGGACGGCCAGCGCGGGGTCGGTGAACTCATACTCCAGTCGCTCGCCATAGTAGGCCGCGCCCAGATAGTTGCCGGCCGAGTCCGGCAGGCCGTAGGCGACGTCCCGGCCGGGGCGCGGGTTCAGCGGCGGACCGAGCGCCGTCGTCGTCAGGTCCATCTCGCGGACGCTCTGGACGTCCTCATGGTCGAAGCGGGCGATGACCAGCACCTTGCCCGGCGTCTCGCTGCCGCCGACCCATTCGAAGTCGGGGGCCTCGCGCACACGGGTGCGGCGCGCCATCTTCCACTCGGTCTCGCCCGGCGCCCGGACCATGATGGTCTCGACCGTGCCGCGGCTGTTCATGTCATGGCGCAGGACGGGGACGCCGTTGACGGCCCGCCAGTGATAGGTCCCCGAGCCGCCGCGTTCGATCCGCGTCGCCGCCCCCGTGGTCACGTTCACGCGGTGCAGGCCCATGACCCCGTCGGACTCCCACGCGGCCATCAGGACATTGTCCGGATCGCCGGGCAGCATGTCGATGATGCGGCCCATGTCGAACGAGTTGCGCATGCGGTTGCGCTGATCGCTGAACAGCAACACCACTTCACCGCTCGTGGCGTGCACCGAGATCGTCCGGCGCATATAGTATTCGACGCCCTCGACCCGCCGGTTCGATCCGGCCTGGGATCGGGCCGAGGTCTCGGCCTTGAGGATCACGCTTACCAGCAGGCGGTCGTCGCTGGCCCAGTCGATGAAACTGACCATGACCGCGCCGAGCGGAACCCGGCGACGCTGGCCTTCCGGATCGGCGGCGTCGATGAAGTCGATGGCGCTGACCGGGTTTTCATCGGTGCCGAGGTTTTCGGCCACGGCGATCCGGTTTCCGGACGGCGACAGGGCCGCGCCGCTGCTCATGGTCGGCTTGAAGAACTCGGCCAGCGGATAGGCGCCGCCCTGGGCGCGCGCCACGCCCGCAGGCAAGGCTGACGCCCCGGCCAGTGCCACGGTTCCAGCCAGCAGGCCGCGCCGCGACAGGGCGGCCCGCGCGGCCTTGGTCAATCCGGTTGTCATGGTTCCACCCCGAAACGCTACTCGCCCCCTACCAACCCAAGGTTTGGTCAGGCGTCAAGCGCAAGGAGTCAGAGCATGGCCGGGATGACCCGGTCCGGCGGCCGGTGGCCGTTGCGGAAGGTCTGGATATTGGTGATGACCCGGTCGCCCATGTCCTGCCGGGCCTCCAGCGTCGCCGACCCAAGATGGGGCAGAAGCACCACATTGGCGTGGCCCAGCAGGCCCGGATGAATGGCCGGCTCGTGCTCATAGACATCCAGCCCGACCCCGGCGATCGCGCGGCGCGCCACCGCATCGGACAGGGCCGCCTCGTCGATCAGTTCGCCGCGGGCGGTGTTGATCAACAGGGCGTGCGGCTGCAAACGGGCCAGCCGCTCGGCCGACAGCAGGTGCCAGGTATCCTTCGTCGCCGGACAGTTCAGCGAGATCAGGTCCATCCGCGCCAGCATCTGGTCCAGATCGTCCCAGTATGTCGCCCCCAGCTCCTCGGCGATCATGGCCGGGACGGGTTTGCGGTTGTGGTAGTGGACCTGCATCCCGAACGCCTTCGCACGCCGCGCCAGCGCCTGGCCGATCCGGCCCATGCCGACGATGCCCAGCCGCTTGCCCCACAGCTTGCGCCCGGTCATCCAGGTCGGGGTCCAGCCCTCGAACCGGCCCTCGGCCACGACCTGGGCACCTTCGACGATGCGGCGGCTCACCGCGAGGATCAGGGCCATGGCCAGGTCCGCCGTGTCCTCGGTCAGGACGCCGGGCGTATTGGTCACGATCAGGCCGCGTCCGACGGCCGCGTCGATGTCGATATGGTCCACGCCCGCGCCGAAATTGGCGATCATCTTCAGCTGCTCGCCGGCCGCGCCGATCAGGGCGGCGTCGATCGTGTCGGTGATGGTCGGGACCAGCACATCAGCGCGCTGCACCGCCGCCTCGAGCGCTGCGCGATCCATGGGCCGGTCGGTCAGGTTCAGTTCGGCGTCGAACAGCTCGCGCATGCGCGTCTCGACCGCGTCGGGCAGTCGTCTGGTTAACACCACCTTAAGTCTGGGCGCGGACATTGGCGGCCTTCGGTTTCAATCGCTTCGGCTTATTGGCGCATCCCGTGTCTGGCAAGGCTCGCTCCCGCTTCCAACGACTGGCCGTCCTCGCCGGCGTCCTTGCCGCGGCCGCCCTGGCCGGGGCGGGCCAGGCCATGCCCGATGGTCGGCCGACCCCCAGCGGACAACCGGTGCCGCGGTGGCTGTCGCTGAAGTCCGACGAGGTTCGGGCGCGGTTCGGCCCCGGCCTCGATTACCGGATCCTGTGGGAATACCAGGTCTCGGGCCTGCCCGTGCAGGTGGTCGCCGAGACCACGGAATGGCGCAAGATCTGCGACCCGGAAGGTGGCGTCGCCTGGGTTCACCGCAGCGTGGTCTCCAGCCGTCGCAGCGCCTTCAACGCCTCGGACGCCGAGATCCCGATCCGCTCCGGCCCGTCCGACACCGCCGCCCTGCGGGCCCGGCTGACGCCGCATTCGGTCGTGGCCATGGAAGACTGCGAGGACGGCTGGTGCGAGGTGCGGGTGCGCCGGATGCACGGCTTCGTGCGCCAGAACGAGGTCTTCGGCGGCCAGGAACGCGCCCTGTGCAGCGCCGCCCGCCCGGCCGGCCGCGGTCGCTGATCGCCGCTGTCCGCTCCCACAGCTAAAAAGTTGAGCCGTCGGTTCCCGTCGTGTAACCCGGCAGCAACACCCGCTGGAGAGCCGCATTGAGCCAGTCGCAATATCCGTCGTCGTTCGACTACGAGGCCCTTTTGGCCTCGGGCCGGGGCGAGCTGTTCGGCAACGGCAACGCCCGTCTGCCGGCCCCGCCCATGTTGATGCTCGACCGGATCGTGACCATCAACGCGGACGGCGGAGCCCACGGCAAGGGTTATATTGAGGCCGAGCTGGATATCCATCCGGACCTCTGGTTCTTCCAGTGCCACTTCATCGGCGACCCGGTCATGCCCGGCTGCCTGGGTCTCGACGCCATGTGGCAGCTGGTCGGCTTCTACCTCGGCTGGATCGGCGGCCCCGGCAAAGGCCGGGCGCTGGGCGTGGGCGAGGTCAAATTCACCGGCCAGGTCACGCCGGACATCAAGAAGGTCGTCTACAAGATCGACCTCAAGCGCGTCATCAACCGCCGGCTGGTCATGGGTATCGCCGACGGGGTTCTCGAAGCCGACGGCGTCCCCATCTATACGGCGACCGACATGCGGGTCGGTCTGTTTGGCGCGACCGAACCCGTCGGCGGCTGATCACCCTCGTTACAGACCGCGGCCAACGCGGCGATTTCGGCATCAAGAAGGAAACCACCATGCGGCGTGTCGTCGTCACCGGTCTGGGCATCGTATCCTCCATCGGCACCGGCCAGGATGAGGTTGCAGCCTCCCTGCGCGAGGCGCGCTCCGGCGTCGTCGCCGCGCCGGACCACATCCAGTACGGCTTCCGCTCGCAGGTCTGGGCTCCGCCGGCGCTGGGTGCCACGGCCGAGGACTGGGCCCCGCACGTCGACCGCCGCGCCGCCCGCTTCCTCGCCAACGGCACCGCCTGGGGCCACATCGCCTTCGAGGAGGCGCTGAAGGACTCCGGCATGACCGCCGAGGAGATCCAGTCCGAGCGCATCGGCCTGATCGTCGGCGAGGGCGGCCCCTCGACCCAGATCATCCTCCAGGCGGCCGCCACCACGGTCGAGAAAAACTCGCCCAAGCGCATCGGGCCGTTCGCCGTGCCCAAGGCCATGGCCTCGGGCCCCTCGGCCGTCCTGGCCACCTGGTTCCAGCTGAAGGGGATCAACTATTCGATCTCCTCGGCCTGCGCGACCAGCGCCCACTGCATCGGTGCGGCCGCCGAACAGATCGCCTGGGGCAAGCAGGACGTGGTCTTCGCCGGCGGCGTCGAGGACATCGACTGGTCCATGTCCAACATGTTCGACGCCATGGGCGCCATGTCCTCGAACTTCAACGAGACGCCGGGCCGCGCCAGCCGGGCCTATGACAAGGACCGCGACGGCTTCGTCATCGCCGGCGGCGCGGGCATCGTGGTGCTGGAAGAATATGAGCGGGCCGTGGCCCGCGGCGCGACCATCTATGCCGAGGTCACCGGCTACGGCGCCAATTCCGACGGCTATGACATGGTCGCCCCCTCGGGCGAGGGTGCCGAGCGCTGCATGAAGATCGCGCTCGAAATGGCCGGCAATCCGAAGATCGACTACCTCAACCCGCACGGCACCTCGACGCCGGTCGGGGACTCCAAGGAGATGGGGGCGGTCCGCAACGTCTTCGGTGACCAGATGCCGATGATCTCCTCGACCAAGTCGCTGACGGGCCACTCCCTTGGGGCTGCGGGCGCCCAGGAGGCCATCTACTGCCTGCTGATGATGAAGCACGGCTTCGCCGCCGAAAGCGCCCACATCGAGAACCTCGACCCCGAGTTCGAGGGCATGCCGA
The DNA here is from genome assembly GCA_030285985.1 of Aquidulcibacter paucihalophilus. Classification (NCBI taxonomy): domain Bacteria; kingdom Pseudomonadati; phylum Pseudomonadota; class Alphaproteobacteria; order Caulobacterales; family Caulobacteraceae; genus Aquidulcibacter; species Aquidulcibacter paucihalophilus. The sequence continues at coordinate 162,154 of CP127384.1, read as the reverse complement.
TCCTGCGCAAACGCCACGACGGCGAGTTGAAGCATGTCATGTCCAACTCGTTTGGATTTGGCGGCACCAACGGCACGCTGATCCTGTCGAAGGTCTGAGCCCGGGAGCCAACCGGCTTCCGGCGCGCTAGGATGGTCCCGCCCAACCGGATGGATCACCCCTGACCCTCGACCCCTACATCCTGTTCCTGCTCGGCCTCGGCGCCGTGGTCCTGCTGGTGGCCTGGGCACCGGTGGGGCTGAAGCGCCTGCCGCTGACCCTCGCCATCCTGTGTGTCGCCGTCGGCGTGCTGGTGTTCAGCACCGGCCTGCTGTCCTTCAATCCGGACCCGCGGACCTGGGACACGGCGACCGAGCGGCTGACCGAGCTGGTGGTCATCATCAGCCTGATGGGCGCGGGGCTGAAACTCGACCGCCCCCTCGGCTGGCGACGCTGGGCGACGACCTGGCGGCTGCTGGCCATAGCCATGCCGCTGACCATCGTGGCGGTGGCCTGGCTCGGGGTCGCCGGCCTCGGCTTCAGCCTGGCCATGGCCCTGCTGCTGGGAGCGGCCATGGCACCCACCGACCCCGTGCTGGCCGCTGACGTCCAGGTCGGGCCGCCGAAGTCCGGCGACGAGGACGAGGTGCGTTTCGGCCTCACCTCGGAAGCCGGGCTCAACGACGCCCTGGCCTTCCCCTTCGTCCATCTGGCCATCCTGGCGGCGGCCGGGGGGCTGGCCTCGACCGGTGGTCTGACGGACTGGTTCACCATCAAGGTCGGCTGGAAGCTGCTGGCCGGGCTCGGCGTCGGGGTGCTGACCGGCCTGGCGTTCGCGCGGCTGATCTTCCGTGGCGGCGGGACCCGGTTCGGCGACGGCCTCGTCGCCCTGGCCGCCACCCTGGTGGCCTATGCGGCCACCGAACTCGCGCACGGCTATGGCTTTCTCGCCGTCTTCGTCTGCGCCCTGACGATCCGCGCGGCCGAGCGTGATCACGAGATCCATCAGGAGATGCACGACTTCTCCGACCAGATCGAACGCCTGCTGATGATGCTGCTGCTGGTCCTGTTCGGCGGGGCCCTCGCCAACGGCCTGCTGGCCAGCCTGACCTGGATCGACGCCCTGATCGGTCTGGCCGTGGTGTTTGTGGTGCGGCCTGCCGCCGGGCTGATCGCCATGACCGGATCCGGCCAGCCGATGCGGGAGCGGCTGCTGCTCGCCTTCCTCGGCATCCGCGGCGTCGGCTCGGTCTACTACGTCGCCTACGGCCTCAATCACGGGGATTTCGGCGACAGCGAACGGCTCTGGGCCATCGTCGGCTTCATCATCCTTGTCTCGATCCTCGTCCACGGCGTCACCGCCGCGCCCCTGCTTCAGCGGCTGGCCCGGCGGCGCGAGGCGGAGGCGGGCTGACGCTTCCCCCCAAAGCCGGGCGCTGCTAACCCTCGGCGTTCAAAACACGGAGACACAAGATGGCGAGCGAGAGCGGCTGGAACATGCCCACCGGTGAACTCATGAAGGGCAAGAAGGGCCTGATCATGGGGGTCGCCAACAGCAACTCCATCGCCTGGGGCATCGCGTCCCAGCTGGCCGCCCAGGGCGCCGAACTGGCCTTCACCTATATGGGCGAGGGTCTGGAGCGCCGCGTGCGCCCGCTGGCCGAGAGCGTCGGCGCCAAGCTGCTGATCCAGGCCGACGTCACCGACGACGCCTCGATGGACCTGGCCTTTGCCGAGCTGGAAAAGGCCTTCGGCACGATCGATTTCGTCGTCCATTCGGTGGCCTTCGCCAACAAGAACGAGCTGCAGGGCTCCTTCGTCGACAACACCACCCGCGACAGCTTCCTGCTGGCCATGAATATCTCGGTGTTCAGCTTCGTCGACGTCGCCAAACGGGCGTCGAAACTGATGCCCAACGGCGGGTCGATGGTGACCATGACCTACCTCGGCTCGGAGCGGGCCATCCCCAACTACAACACCATGGGCGTGGCCAAGGCCGGTCTGGAAGCGGCGACCCGATACATCGCCCGCGACCTGGGCCCGCGCGGCATCCGCGTCAACGCCATCTCGGCCGGAGCCATGCGCACCCTGTCCCTGGCCGGCATCTCGGGCGGCCGCGGCATGATCGCCCAGGGCCGGGCCATGTCGGCGATGAAGGAAGACACCTCCATGGAAGGCGTCGCCGGCGCTGCCCTGTGGCTGTGTTCCGACCTCGGCTTCTCGACCACGGGCGAGGTCATCCACGTCGACGCCGGCTTCCACATGATGGGCATGGCGGCGGACGAGGAAGCCTAGTCCGGCTCGCGTTCGCCGATCTCGGTCGGTTTCACCGCCAGCAGCCAGCCGTCGGTGATGTGCAGGTCGGGCACGGCGTCCCTGGTGAAGGGCAGGTACCAGGTCGGGCCGCCCAGTGCCGGGGCGATCTCCAGCATGTCGTCGGCACCGAAATTCTGCACGGACTTCACGGTCCCGAGGACCACGCCTTCCGGGTCGCGCGCTTCCAGGCCGACCAGATCGGTCAGGTAGAATTCGTCCTCGTCGGGTTCCGGCAGCTTGTCGCGGGGGATGTAGAGCTTCAGCCCGCGCAGGGCGTCGGCCTGTTCCTTGGTGGCGATCTCCTTCGCCCGGCCGACGACGGCGGACTTCTCCGCCCGGCCACCGGTCAGCGTCAGGCCGGTCGAACCGTCGGCGCGCAGCAGGACGCCATAGGACAGCAGGGTGATCGGCTCGGCGGTGTAAGCGGTCACCCGCACCTCGCCCTTGACCCCGAACCCGCCGGCGACCTGGCCGACGAGGATGAGTTTGCTGTCGGTCGTCATCGCCGCCTCATTCAAGGATCCTGCGCTCAAGTAGCGCGAAGCGCGGTAGCGCACCCCAATAAATGAAAAGCAGCGCCCGGTGGTCCGGACGCTGCTTTCCGTTCGTCTGTGTCCCGCCGGAGCGGAACCCGAAAGCCTTAGGCCTCGGTCTTTTCTTCTTCGGTCGCTTCAGCAGCCGGGGCTTCTTCGGCGGCGGCTTCGGCCGGGGCCTCTTCCGTCACGGCTTCAGCTTCAGCGGCCGGGGCTTCTTCAGCAGCGGCTTCGGGCTCGGGAGCCGGCGGCGCGTTCTTGGCGGCTTCGGCGGCAGCAGCCGCTTCTTCCTTGGCGCGGACAGCGGCTTCAGCGGCCTCGATCTTGGCGGCGGCTTCGGCCTCGGCGCGGTCGGCTTCGCGCTGGGCGCGCTCGGCGGCGCGTTCCTGGGCCTTCTTGCCTGGCTCGGCCTTCTTCGGGTTGTTGCCCTGGGTCCACTTGACCTTGCCGGCCAGGGCTTCGTCCTGGCTCAGGAAGCGCGCGACGCGGTCGGTGGGCTGGGCGCCCTTGCCGAGCCATTCGGCGATCCGGTCGGTCTTCAGATTGACGCGCTTCTGCTCGCCGTCGCGCGGCAGCATCGGGTTGTAGGTGCCGACGCGCTCGATGAATTTGCCGTCGCGCGGAGCGTGGCTGTCAGCAACGACGATGTAATAGTAGGGGCGCTTCTTGGCGCCGCCGCGGGCCAGACGAATCTTCAGCATTTTCAGTCTCTTTCGTTAATTCGGATTATTTCTTGGGAGGGAAGCCCGGCAGGCCCGGAAGGCCCCCCGGAAGTTGTCCGCCGCCCAGGCCGGCGAGCCGGTCCTGAAGGGCTTTCATTTCGTCGGCGCTGGGCTCGGGCATGCGGCCGCCCCCCATCGCCTTGAGGCGGGCCATGTCGGGGCCGCCGCCCATGCCGCCGCCGAGGCCGCCCATCATGGCGGCCATCTGCTTCATGCCCTTGCCGCCGCCGCGCGACATGGACTTGACCATGTCGGCCATCTGGCGGTGCTGTTTGAGCAGGCGGTTGATGTCCTGGACCTCGACGCCGGCGCCGGCGGCGACGCGCTTCTTGCGGCTGGCGTTGAGCAGGTCGGGCTTCTTGCGCTCGGCCTTGGTCATTGAGGAGATGATGGCTTCCTGGCGGGCGATCATCCGATCGTCGACGCCGCTCTCGGCCATCTGGTTCTTCATCTTGGCCACGCCGGGCAGCATGCCCATGATGCCCTGAAGACCGCCCATCCGCTTCATCTGCTGCAGCTGGCCGGCGAGGTCGTTCAGGTCGAACTGGCCCTTGGCCAGTTTGCGGGCCATGGCCTCGGCCTTGGACTGGTCCAGCTCCTGCGACGCCTTCTCGACCAGGGCGACGATGTCCCCCTGACCGAGGATGCGGCCGGCGACGCGGCGGGCGTCGAACACTTCCAGCGCGTCGACCTTCTCGCCCGCGCCGATGTATTTGATCGGCAGGCCGGTGACGGCGCGCATCGACAGCATGGCCCCGCCGCGCCCGTCGCCGTCGGCGCGGGTCAGGACCAGGCCCGTCAGGGGCAGGCGGTCGTGGAAGGCCTTGGCGGTGCGGACGGCGTCCTGGCCGGTCAGGCTGTCGGCGACCAGCAGGGTCTCGACCGGCTTCGAAACGGCGGCGACCTCGGCCACCTCGGCCATCAGGGCCTCGTCCAGCGTGATCCGGCCGGCGGTGTCGAGGATCAGGACGTCGAAGCCCTGGAGTTTCGCCGACTGCAGCGCGCGCTTGGTGATCTGGATCGGCGACTCGCCGGCCACGATCGGCAGGACCGCGACCTCGATCTGTTTGCCGAGGGTCTGCAGCTGCTCCATGGCCGCCGGACGACGCGTGTCCAGCGAGGCCATCATGACCTTCTTGCGATCGAACTTGGTCAGGCGCAGCGCCAGCTTGGCCGAGGTCGTCGTCTTGCCCGAGCCCTGCAGGCCGGCCATCAGGATCACGGCGGGCGGGGTGGCGTTCAGATTGATCGGGGTCGGCTCATCGCCGCCCAGCATCTCGACCAGGCCGTCATAGACGATCTTGACCACCTGATCGGCCGGCTTGACCGAGCGGATGACGTCCTCGCCCGTGGCGCGTTCGGTGGCGAAGGCGATGAAGTCCTTGACGACGGGCAGGGCGACGTCGGCCTCGAGCAGCGCCACGCGGACTTCGCGCATCGCCTCGGAGACGTCCTTTTCGGACAGGGCACCGCGCCCGGTGATCCGGTCGAAGACGCCTGTCAGCCGCTCGTTCAGAGCCTCGAACATTCACTACCTCGTCAGCCCGAAGGCCACCTGCTTCCGGCGGGTGAAACGGTCTCCATAGCGAAATGGCCTCCGGCGACGATCACGTCGGCGGAGGGTTCTCGCCATCCTCGTCCGGCCGGAACCGGGGTCGTGATGGTGGAGACGCGAGGTTCACTTGCGTCGGAAGCGGCGGCTTATGGCGGAAAAGGGGGGCGAAGACAAGGCGCGGGGCGGCAGCGGCCGGCTGGTTCATCACAACGAACACAACGAGAGCACAGGGAACACGACGGGGCCGGCGCTCCGCCGTCGCGCGCAGCGCCTTCTCATCCAGGGAGGAATGGCGCGTTCGCGCCGCACCCATGCTGCCGTCGTGTCCGTTGTGGAGTCGTTGTGTTCGTTGTGATGAACCCCGGGTCTGTTTGATGCGCCGCCAAACGATGATCACCGTTCAGCTTTCCGCGAATTCATCCGCCGTCGCGATTTCGCCGCGGAAGCCACACGGGCCTGAAACAGCCCGGCCGTATCTCCCGCCTCGTCGCCGCCACGAGCGACGCAGACCTCCGCAGGAGATCGCCATGAAAATCCCCGCTTCTCTCGTCGCCGCCCTGACTGTCAGCCTCGCCGCCGGTGCCGCCTCCGCCCAGGAAGCGCGTGTCCGGTGGGGGGACCTCGACCTGGCCAGCGCCGCCGGCGCCGACGCCTTCGACGCCCGGGTTTCGGCCGCGGCCAGCCGGGCTTGCCGGGGTGTCAAACGCCCGGGCAGCCGTATCAGCGACCGCGCCTTCTGCCGCACAGCCTTCCGCAATGAGGCGGTCCGGCAGCTGCCGGGAGCCGTTCAGGTGGACTATGCGCTCAGCCGCGTGCCGGTCATTCTCTGATCGCCGGCGCGGACAGACAAAAGGGCCGGCGGATCACTCCGCCGGCCCCCTTGTTATTGTCGCTGACGCTCGCGACCCGGTCAGGAAACCGGGAAGCCCCGCACCTTCAGCAGGGCCGTGACGTCCGGGTCGCGGCCGCGGAAGCGGCGATAGGCCTCGGCGCGGTCGGTGGTGTTGCCCTCGGCCAGGATGATCGCCTTGTAGCGGCTGGCGATGTCCGGATTGAAGACGTCGCCGGAGTCCTCGAAATAGGCCCAGGTGTCGGCGTCCATGACCTCTGACCAGAGGTAGGAATAGTAGCCCGCCGAATAGGCGTCCGAAGTGAACAGGTGATTGAACTGCGGCAGGCGGTGCCGCATCACGATCTCCTTCGGCATGCCGTAGCGGGCCAGGCTCTCGCGCTCGAAGGCGTCGATGTCGGTCGGCGGGGTCGCCTGGGTGTGCAGGTCCATATCGACCAGGGCCGAGGACAGATAGCTGACCGTCGCATAGCCCTGGTTGAAGGTCTGGGCGGCCTGCACCTTGTCGACCAGCGCCTGCGGCATGGGTTCGCCGGTCTGGTAGTGTTTCATGAAGCCGTCGAGGATCGGCCGGCTCAGCACCCAGTGCTCGTGGACCTGCGACGGATATTCGACATAGTCGCGCGGCGTGCCGCCCAGGGCCGGATAGGTCACCTTCGACGAATAGGCGTGCAGGGTGTGGCCGAACTCGTGGAACAGGGTCTCGGCGTCGTCGAGCGAGATCAGGATCGGCTCGCTGCCTTCGGCCTTGACGAAATTGTTGTTGTTCGAGCCGAGGGTGTTCTTCTCGCCGTCAAAGGTCGAATGAGACCGGTAGGTCGTCATCCAGGCCCCGGACCGCTTGCCGGCGCGGGCATAGTCGTCGGCGTAGTAGAGGCCGATCGGCCGGCCGGCGTCCTTGACCTCATAGACGGTGACGTCCGGATGGAAGACCGGCACGGTGCCCGCGGGCAGTTTTTCGAAGGTGAAGCCGTACAGGCGACGCGCCATCTCGAACGAGCCGGCGCGGACGTTGTTGAGCTCGAAATAGGGTTTCAGCTCGTTCTGGTCGAGGTCGTACTTCTGCTTCCGGACCTTCTCCGCATAGTAGAGGTAGTCCCACGGCTCGATGTCGTGACCGGCGATCGCGCGCATGTCGGCGACCTCTTCCGCCACCCGCGCCTTGGCCGGTGCCCAGACGCGGTTCATAAGATCCATGGCCGCGCGCGGGGTCTTCGCCATCGTGTCCTGCATCCGCCATTCGGCGTGGTTGCCGAAGCCCAGCAGACGGGCGCGGTCCTGACGCAGCTTCACGATCTCGGCGATGGTCGCATTGGTGTCGTTGCGGTCGCCGTTGTCGCCGCGGTTGACGAATTTGCGCCAGACCACTTCGTGCAGGCCGCGGTCGTCGGCGAAGCTGAGGAAGGGATCGACGCTCGAGCGGGTGTTGACGATGGCCCAGCCCTGGACGTTGCGGCTGCGGGCCGCGGCGGCCGCGGCGGCCTTGTTCGAGGCGGGCAGGCCGGCGACGCCGGCTTCGGTCGAGATGACCGTCCAGGTGTTTTCGTCGGCCACGACCTTCTGGCCGAAGCTGGTGAAGGCATTGGCCAGGGCGGTGTTGATCCGACCCAGCTCGGCCTTGCCGGCGGCGTCCAGCGCGGCGCCGTTGCGCACGAAGCTGTCGCGGCTGCGGGTCGCGATCCGGGTCTGTTCGGCGGTCAGGCCGGCGGCCGCGGCACCGTCGGCGACGGCCTTGATACGGGCGAACAGCCGCTCATTGAAGGTGATCTCGTCGCCGGACGCCGACAGCAGGGGCGACAGTTCGGTATCGACCTCATTGTAGTCGTCCGAGCCGATGTTCGAGGTCATGACGCCGTAGATGGAGCCGGCCCGGTCCAGCGGTTCGCCGGCCATCTGCAGGGCGACCATGGTGTTGGCGAAGGTGGCGGGTTCCGGATTGTTGGCGATCGCCTCGATCTCGGCGCGCTGCAGCTCGATGCCTTCCAGCATGGCGGCGCGCAGTTTGGCTGCGGTCACCCGGTCCCAGGGCGGGGTGCCGCCGTAAGCGCCTGTCCAGGGTTGCAACAGTTCGGCCCGGGGCGTCTGGACCGGCAGGACGGCGCGGGCGATGGCGGCGTCCGCCGCCAGGGTCGCGGCCGGGGTGCCCCCGCCCATCGACATGCCGTTGGAGGCGCAGGCCGACAGGGCGAGCAGACTGCCTCCGGCGACAAGAAGCTGGCGTCTGTGCATGGGTAAACTCCGTCCGAAATGGGAATTGTGCGGACCGTAGGCCCTTCCCGGCCTGACTGTCACATGAACGGGCCGTAATCTTCGCTGGTGGACGCGGTCCGGCGGGGCGTCTAAACGCCGCGCCATGGCGATTGGCGTTTTTGACTCCGGCGTGGGCGGCCTCACCGTCCACCGCGAACTGACACGACGGTTCCCCGAGCGGGACTTCGTCTATCTGGCCGACCAGGCCAACGCCCCCTATGGCGGCCGCGGCGGCGAGGAGATCGTCGACCTGACCCGGGCCGGCTGCGAGCGGCTGTTCGAGGCCGGGGCCAATGTCATCGTCCTCGCCTGCAATACGGCCTCCGCCATCGCCCTGCGCCGCCTGCAGCAGAGCTGGGTGCCCGAGGCCCGCGCCCGTCACGGCCGGGCGATCAATGTTCTGGGCATCATCGTTCCGACCATCGAGGCCGCGACCGGCCTGCCCTGGACCTATGAGCGGACGCCGCTGGACGACAAGATCGAGGCGATCGACATCACCGGCGTCTTCTGCACCGCCGCCACGGCCATGAGCCGGGTCTATGAGATCGAGATCGACAAGCGTCGTGAGGACCTGGCCGTCTTCTCCGAACCCTGCCCGGGCCTTGCCGGCCTGATCGAACTCGGCGCCCCGGCCGAGGAACTGAAGGTGGTGGTCGACGACCATGTCGACGCCCTGCGCCGCCGCATCGGCCGCCATCCCGACCAGGCCATCCTCGGCTGCACCCATTATGAGATCGTGGCCGACCTGTTCGCCGCCGCCCTGCCGCCCGGCACGCCGGTGATCCACCAGCCCACCGCCGTCGCCGACGCCCTCGCCCGTTATTTCGAGCGCCACCCCGAGTACGACCTCGGCGGCTCGGGTCGCCGCGACTTCCTCACCAGCGGCAAGGCCGGACCACAGTCCGATCTGGTCAGCCAGTTCTGGGGCGCCCCGCTGACCTTCACCCCGGCTTGACACTTCGGGTCCGACCGCCGCCCATGCGGGCCGGGAGGATCATGGATGCTCAAGACCATTTCGGCCGGCCTGGCGCTGGCGATGCTTGCAACCACCGCCTCGGCCGAGATCAGGGCGCGGACGGAAAACGGCTTCACGCTCGCCTTCGAGCGCCCGGTCCGGGCCGCGCCGGAGACGGTACTTGAAACCGTGGCCATGCCCGCCGGCTGGTGGAGCAGCGAGCACACCTATTCCGGCGATGCCGCCAATATCCGTCTGGATCTCATCCCCGGCGGCTGCTGGTGCGAAGCCTTGCCCGGTGGCGGGATCAAACATGCCGAGGTCGTGATGGTCTGGCCCGAGCGCCGCATGGTGCGTTTCGATGCCCCGTTCGGCCCCTTGCAGGGCATGGGCGCTGACGCTGTCCTGACCATGACCTGGTCCGATCCGCCCGACGGCGGCGAGCGGGTGCTCCGATGGACCTTTGTGGTCAACGGGCCGGGAACCGGTGCCATGGCGGACGCCATCGACGCCGTCATGACCGAGCAGTTCCGCCGGCTCGGGGACCGGCTGGACCTCTAGCCCGCCAGCGCCGCTTCCGAGGCCGCGATCCGGCTGGCGGCGTGGACCACCGAGGCAATGCGCAGGGCCGTCTGGACATGGGTCGCCGGCACGCCGTGCTGGCGCAGGGCACCCTCGTGGGCGTCGAGGCAGGCCCCGCAGCCGTTGATGGCCGAGACGGCCGTCGACCACAGCTCGAAATCCATCTTGTCCACGCCCGGATTGGCCAGGATGTTCATCCGCAGCCGGGCGGGGATGGTCGTGTACTCGTGGTTCTTCATCAGGTGCAGCGACCGGTAGTAGATGTTGTTCATGCCCATGATGGCGGCGGCGGCCTTGGCCGCGGTCATCGCCTCGGGCGTCAGCACCGTCGCCGCCTGGGCCTCGATCGCCTTGACCACCGACGCGACGCCGACCGCATGGGCCGAGGCGAGGAAACAGCCCCATTTCTGCTGGTCGTTCAGCACGGTCTCCGAGGCGAGCGAGCCGAGGTTCAGGGAGATGTCCTTGGCATAGGCCGGCATCAGGTCGCGAAGGGCGTCGAGGGACATGGATACTCTCAAGGTCGAGGGATGAGGGTCGAGGCAGAAGGCAGGGGTCGAGAGGCCGGGACTTTCGTCCCTCGCCCCCCGACCCTCGTCCCTGCGGCGCTTAGGCCGCCAGCGTCTCGCCGCCGACCGGGCGGTTGCAGGCGCACAGTTCGTCGGTCTGCAGGGCGTCGACGACCCGCAGGGTGTCGGCCGGGGCGCGGCCCACGTTCAGGTTGGTGACATAGACGTGCTGCACGACATTGTGCGGGTCGACCACGAACGTGGCGCGCAGGGCGACGCCTTCGGCCTCGTCCAGAACGCCGAGGTCGCGGGCGAATTTGCCGCCGTTGTCGGCGAACTGCCAGATCGGCAGCTTGGACAGGTCGGCGTGGTCGCGGCGCCAGGCCAGCTTCACGAACTCATTGTCGGTCGAGCCGCCCATCACCACGGTGTCGCGGTCGTTGAACTCGCGGGCCAGCGAGGCGAACTCGGCGATCTCGGTCGGGCACACGAAGGTGAAGTCCTTCGGGTAGAAGAAGATGACCTTCCACTTGCCTTCGAAGCTGTCCTTGGTGATCGGCTCGAAGGCCGAGACGCCGTTCTCTTCGTGGCTGTTGAAGCCCGGCTTGACGCCGATGATCTTGAAGTCCGGCAGTGTTTGTCCAACGCCCAGCATGGCGGGTGCTCCTGAGATGTCTGAAAGGGATTGCGCCGGGGAGAGGCGCCGCAACCGCGAAATGGCTTGTGCAGTGCACAAAGTCAATGATTGGAAACGGGTTTGTTTGATAGATAATTTCTATCGCAGCGATAGGTGGGGTGACTCCGCAGTTCCGACGAAAGCGGATCGCGGCTTTACCCGTGCTTTCAGGTGCCCCAGGGTCAGCGGGCAATCGAAGGATGTCCCCCATGCGCCGACTGACCGCCGCCCTGTTGATCGCCACGGCCCTGCCTGTCGTCCTGCCCGCGGCCGCGACGGCCCAGACGCCAACGGCCAGCATGGGCGACCGCTATGTGCCGGCCCCCTGGTGGATGCGCGATCCGGTCATCGCCTCGGTCGGCTATGTCCGCGCCGAGGTCCCTGCCAACCGCGCCGGTTTCGGGGCGACTTTCCAGTCCATCGACCGCAGCGCCGCCGACGCCTCGCGCAAGGCGGCCGACCAGATCCGCGCCCTCAGCCAGGCCCTCGCGGCCTATGGCGTCGACGCCGTCCGGGTCGAGACCGCCATCACCACCCGCCCGATCTATGACCAGTATCGCGACGAGGCCGGCGTCCTGCGCGACAACGTCCGCCCGGATCGCATCGCCCGCTACCAGGCGGATGCCTCGGTCAGCATCACCGTCCGCGACGTGTCCGTGCTCGAGCGGGTCTATGCGACCGTGATCGCCTCCGAGCCGACCTCGACCAGCCGGGTCAGCTTCAGCCTCGATCCGGACAACGCGACCAACACCTGGCTTCAGGCCGAGGCGGTCAAGGACGCGGCCCGGCGGGCGCGTGAGGCGGCGACCAACGCCGGGGCCAGCCTCGGCGGCGTCCGGGTGATCGATCCGACCGGCCGCGCCTGCGAAACCGATGTCCTGGCGGGCTGGCCGTCCTATTCCTCCGGCTCCGAGCAGGCGACCACCGTCGACGAGGTTGTGGTCACCGGGTCGCGGGTCGTGCGCAGCGCGGCCCCGGCACCGCCGCCCCCGCCTCCCGGTGCGGCCGCGCCGACCGAGGATCAGATCGAGGCGGCCCGACTGGCCATGCAGCCGCCCCTGCGCGAACTGACCGACCGCGCCTGCGTGGTCTATGCGCTGAACTGACCCGTCCGGCTTGACCCGGCACCGCCTCCGGGCGACCGAAGGGCATGACCGCTGTGTTCAAAGCTGACCCGGCCTTCGAGACGGGCTCCGTCATCGCCTGCGACTGGACCCTGTGCCAGGTGCGGCTGCAGGACGACGCCCGCTATCCGTGGCTGATCCTGATCCCGCGCCGCGCCGGTCTGCACGAGATCGAGGACCTCAGCCCCGCCGAGCGCGCCGTTCTGATGGACGAGGTCGTCCGCGCCGGCGAACGGGTGCGCGACCTGGGGCAGGCCGCCGGTCGGCCGGTGCAGAAGCTGAACGTCGCCGCCCTCGGCAATGTCACCGCCCAGCTGCATGTCCATGTCGTCGGCCGCCGCCATGACGACGACCAGTGGCCGGATCCGGTCTGGGGGCGCGGCGCGGCTGTGCCTTACGGTGCCAACGGGCTTCAGGCGGCGGTGTCGCGCGTCCGGCTCAGTTCGGGCGGATAAGGCTTGCGGGTCGGGTCTCGCCGCGGATTGTCAGCTGCCCGCGCCAGCCGCTCCCGGTCCGCTCCAGGGTCATCGCGCCCACGCCCTCGAGCGTCAGGGTCGCGCCGTCCGAGGTCGCCGGTCCCCAACCCGCGGGACCGCGCCAGCCGCCCTCGACCGGTCCAGCGCCCGGATCGCTAAGAACCAGGTCATAGAGCCGTTGCCCCGCCGCATCGACCAGCCGCCATGCCCCGTCCAGCCGCCCCGCGGCCTGATCGGCGCGGATCTCGGCGGATGTCACGCCCTGCTCATAGGCCGCCTCGACGTCGCTCGGCGTAAACTCATAGGAGCGGACATAGGCCTCGACCACCACCGGCGCTTCCAGCGGACGGCGGTACAGGTCGCTGTCCGCATCGCCCTGGGCCGGTTCACGGGCGAAATCCCGGCCCGGCTCGAACGGCCGGATTACCGGCGCCTGATAGGCGGCCTGGGTGGACGGATGCGGCGCGGCTTCCTGCATCAGCAGGCCGGCGAAGGCGAGGACGATCAAACCCGACATGGCTTCAGACTGACGTGAAAGGGCGCGAATGACAAAGGCCGTGCACCCCGCCCGCGAATTCGTGATCCGGAATGCCGCACCTGCTCACGTTTCGTTGACCCCCGCCGCCACGCTGACTAAACCCCATTCACCGGTTTCGAGCGGCTGAATTCGCTCAGGTTTCTGAGAACCATTCGCAATATGTCGACCTCCCCCTTGCCGGGCGACGCCTCCAACGACTCGTCTGACGATCAGACCGGCCGTTTTGTGGTCCAGCCCAACGGCCGTGTCCGTCCCCTGTCGCCGCATCTGCAGATCTGGCGCTGGCATGTCACCATGCTCGCCTCGATCCTCAACCGCATGACCGGCGGTGCGCTCTCGGTCGGGGCGGTGCTGGTCTTCGTCTGGTTGATGGCCCTCGCCTTCGGCCCTGAGGCCTATGCGACCTTCACCGGCTGGATGGGGTCCCCGCTGGGCCTGTTCGTCTGGTTCGGCCTGACCGTCGCGCTCTGCCTGCACCTGGCCGGCGGCATCCGCCACCTGATCTGGGACGCCGGCCGCGGCCTGTCGCCCAAGGCCGCCGATGCCCTGTCCTGGGCCTCGATCGTCGGCGGCGTCCTCATCGCCGTGGCCTTCTGGGCCTTGCTGTTCAGCGCCGGGAGGGTCGGACTGTGAGCCGCCACACCAAGACCTTCGTGAAGGGCGTCAAGGTTTCCGAGCGCCACGGCGCCGGGGAATGGACCGCCGAACGGCTGTCGTCTGCCATCCTCGTTCCCCTGACCCTCTGGGGCCTTTGGAGCGGCTACGCCCTGTCGGGCGGCGGCTATGACGCGGCGCTCGCCTGGTTCCGCTCGCCGGTGAACGCCGTCCTGCTGGCCGTCACCCTGCTGGTCAGCGTCTGGCACATGCAGATGGGGCTGAAGGTCATCGTCGACGACTATATCCACAAGCCCGGCTCGCGCGGCGCGCTGCTCGGCCTGATCGGCCTGCTCTGCGTCCTCATCGCAGCGGCGGGCGTATTCTTCATCGTACGGCTGGCCCTGGGCTCTGCGCCCCTGCCTGCCGGCTTCGGGATCTGACGGCTGATGGCTGCTTATGAATTTGTCGATCACGCCTATGACGTCGTCGTCGTCGGCGCGGGCGGCTCGGGCCTTCGCGCCGCCCTCGGCGCGGCCCAGCAGGGGCTGAAGGTCGCCTGCGTCACCAAGGTCTTCCCGACCCGTTCGCACACGGTCGCGGCCCAGGGTGGCATCTCCGCCTCGCTCGGCAACATGGGCGAGGACAGCTGGCAGTGGCACATGTACGACACCGTCAAGGGGTCGGACTGGCTCGGCGACCAGGACGCCATCGAATACCTCGTCCGCAACGCGCCCAAGGCCGTCTATGAGCTCGAGCACTGGGGCGTGCCCTTCTCGCGCACCGAGGAAGGCAAGATCTACCAGCGCGCCTTCGGCGGCATGACCCGCAATTTCGGTGAGGGCCCGGTGCAGCGCACCTGCGCCGCCGCCGACCGCACCGGCCACGCCATCCTGCACACCCTCTACGGCCAGTCGGTCCGCCGCGAGGTCGAGTTCTTCGTCGAATATTTCGCGCTGGACCTGATCATGCAGGACGGTGCCTGCACCGGCGTGACCGCGCTGAAGCTCGACGACGGCACGATGCATCGCTTCCGCGCCAAGCTCGTCATCCTGGCCACCGGCGGCTACGGCCGGGCCTATTTCTCGGCCACCAGCGCCCACACCTGCACCGGCGACGGCAATGCCATGGTGCTGCGCGCCGGCCTGCCGCTGCAGGACATGGAGTTCGTGCAGTTCCACCCGACCGGCATCTACGGAGCCGGCTGTCTGATCACCGAGGGCGCCCGCGGTGAGGGCGGCTATCTGACCAACTCGGAAGGCGAGCGCTTCATGGAGCGCTATGCGCCGACCGTGAAGGATCTGGCCCCGCGCGACATGGTCAGCCGCTCCATGACCATCGAGATCCGCGAAGGCCGCGGGGTGGGCCCGAACAAGGACCACATCCACCTGCACCTCGATCACCTCGATCCGGCCGTCCTGCACGAACGCCTGCCGGGCATTTCCGAGAGCGCCAAGATCTTCGCCGGCGTCGATGTGACGAAGCAGCCGATCCCGGTCCTGCCGACCGTCCACTACAATATGGGCGGCATCCCCACGAACTATCACGGCGAGGTCCTGACCAAGGTCGGCGACAATGCCGACACCGTGGTCCCCGGCCTGATGGCCGTCGGCGAGGCGGCCTGCGTCTCGGTGCACGGCGCCAACCGTCTGGGCTCCAACAGCCTGACCGACCTGGTCGTCTTCGGCCGCGCCGCCGGCCTGCGCTGCGGCGAGGTGGTCGACAAGGCCTCGAAGGTGCCGGACGCCCCGGCCTCGACGACGGACGGCCACCTGGCCCGCCTCGACCGCTTCCGCAACGCCAACGGCTCGACCCCTACGTCGAAGCTGCGCATCGACATGCAGCGCGCCATGCAGTCGGACGCCGCCGTCTTCCGCACCGGCAAGACCCTGGAGGAGGGCGTCGCCAAACTGCGCGCCATCCACGCCGCCGGCGACGACATCAAGACCACTGACCGCGGCCTGATCTGGAACACCGATCTGGTCGAGACCCTCGAATACGACAACCTGATCGATCAGGCCCTGGTCACCATCGAGGGTGCCCTGAACCGCACCGAAAGCCGCGGTGCCCACGCCCGCGAGGACTATCCGGACCGCAACGACGTCGAGTGGATGAAACACACCCTCGCCTGGAAGGTCCCCGGCGATGCAGTGAAGATCGATTACCGGCCGGTGCATAACTACACGATGTCCAGGGACATCGATTACATCGAGCCCAAGGCACGGGTGTACTGATGGTTCAACTCACTCTTCCGAAGGGCTCCAAGCCCTCGCGCGGCAAGGTTCACAAGGCCCCCGCCGGCGCGAAGAACGTCAAGACCTACAAGGTCTATCGCTACGACCCCGAGGTCGACGCCGACCCGCGCTGGGACACGTTCGAGATCTCGGCCGACGATCACGGCCCGATGCTGCTCGACGCCCTGATCCACATCAAGAACGAGATCGACCCGACCCTGACCTTCCGGCGGTCGTGCCGCGAGGGCATCTGCGGCTCGTGCTCGATGAACATCGACGGACGCAACACCCTGGCCTGCACCAAGGGCTGGGAGGAATGCTCCTCCTCGACCATCTCGATCGCGCCGCTGCCGCATCAGCCGGTGGTCAAGGATCTGGTGACGGACCTGACCCTGTTCTACGCCCAGTACGACTCGATCCAGCCCTACCTCCAGTCCGACGAGCCGGACCCGGAGAAGGAGCGCATCCAGCTGCCGGAAGACCGCGCCAAGCTGGACGGCCTGTACGAATGCATCCTGTGCGCCTGCTGCTCGACCTCCTGCCCGAGCTACTGGTGGAACCAGACGGAATACCTCGGCCCCGCGGCCCTGCTTCAGTCCTACCGCTGGATCGCCGACAGCCGCGATGATGCCACGGACAAGCGGCTCGACGACCTCGAGGACCCGTTCAAACTCTACCGCTGCCACACCATCATGAACTGCGCCCAGGTCTGCCCGAAGGGGCTGAACCCCGCCGAGGCGATCGCCAAGACCAAGAAGCTGATGGTGGCACCGTCACGCAAGAAGACCGAGGCCGCCTGACTTGGCGAAAATTACCTACATCGAACACGACGGCCGCGAGCACACGGTCGAGGTCAAGAACGGCCTCTCCGTCATGGAGGGGGCGATCCGCAACAACGTCCCCGGCATCGACGCCGACTGCGGCGGGGCCTGTGCCTGCGCCACCTGCCACGTCTATGTCGATGAGGCCTTCGCCGCCGAGACCGGCCGCGCCTCGGCCATGGAGGAGTCGATGCTGGACTTCGCCGAGAACGTCCAGCCGAACAGCCGCCTGTCCTGCCAGATCCGGGTGTCCGACGATCTGGACGGCCTGATCGTCCGCCTGCCCGAAAACCAGCACTGAGCCGCGGCCGTGGGCCGGGCCAATCCTGAGCTCGTCGATCGGGTCGGCCGGCTGATCGCCGGGGGCCCGAAGGCTCGCCCGCCCCTGATCGCCATCGTCGGCGCGCAGGGGTCGGGCAAGACCACCCTCGCCCGCGCCGCCGCCGACCGGTTCGGTGCCGCCCAGATTTCCATCGACGACGTCTATCTGACCCGCGCCGAACGCGAGGCCATGGCGCGCGACGTCCACCCGCTGTTCGTCACCCGTGGCCCGCCGGGGACGCATGACCTCGGTCTGCTGCAACAGCTCATCGATGCCCTCTCGGCCGCCGGGCCCGATGACGAGACGCGTATCCCCGATTTCGACAAGCGCGGCGACGATCGCCGGCCCGTGGAGGCCTGGCGAGTCTTCCGGGGCCGGCCCTCGGCCATACTGATCGACGCCTGGTGCCTGGGGGCCCTGCCAGAAGAGGCGGCGGCACTGGTCGCGCCGGTCAATGCCCTCGAGGCCGAACAGGACGCCGACGGCGGCTGGCGGCGCGCCGTCAACGGCTTCGTCGACGGGGCCTGTGCCGACTTCATCGCCCGGTTCGACGCCGTCCTTTACCTGCGCGCGCCGTCGTTCGACGTCGTGCTGGACTGGCGCTGCCAGCAGGAGGCCGACCTGCTGGGCGTCGCACCGGCCGACCTGCCCGCGGCCGAGCGCGAACGGCTGGCCGGCTTCATCCAGTATTTCGAACGGATCACACGGCGGATGCTGGCCGGCGGCGTCCGGGCCGATGTCGTGGTGCAACTGGATCGAAACCGTCTGCCGGGCTCTATGTCGGCATGAGCCCGCCGCAGGATCGTCGTTTCGAGCCCCGCTCCGCCGCCAACACCCGGGCGGTGGTGGTCGCGCCCGGCTTCGAACTGTCGTGCCTTCTGGTCGACCAGTCGGCCCAGGGCGGTCGCATCCGGCTCGACCGGAACCTGGTCCTGCCGAAGACGGTGATGGTCATCGACATCGCCATGGGTATGGCCATCGAGGCGCAAGTGGCCTGGCAGAAGGGCCAGGAGGCCGGCCTCAAACGCACCGGTCAGGCGTCGCTGCGGGGCCTGGTCCCCTCGCGCCTCTCCGATGCCCGCGCGGCCTGGATACGGGCGGGCGGGCGCTAGATCCCGGTCAGCGCCTTGATCGCCACATAGACGGCGACGATCAGGATCAGTCCCGCGAACAGACGCCGCCCGAGCAGGGCGTTGGCCCCCAGCCGTCTGGCGATGGGCAGGCCCGCGAGCGTTCCAACCGTGCCGCCCGCGGCCATGGCGGCTACGATCGGCCAGTCGATCAGGCCCGACAGGGCGTAGTTGGCTGCCGTCGTCGCCCCGAAGGCCGCCACGCTGACCAGGGACGAGGCCTGCGCCAGGGCCAGGGTCATGCCCGCGGCCCCCATCAGGCCGGGCACGATCAGAAAGCCGCCGCCGATCCCGAAAAAGCCCGCCGCCGCGCCGACGCCTGCGCCCGAGACCGCGACCCGCGGTGCCATGGCCGGCGTCAGCCGCACGTTCTCGGCTCCGACCGGCGCGGTCGGCCTCAGCATGGCGAGGGCGACCAGACCCATGGCCAGGGCGAAGAAGATGAGCAGGGCATGGCCGTCGATGGCCTTGGCCACGGACGAGCCGGCGAAGGCCCCCACCGAACCGGTGGCGGCGAACAGCAGGGCGCAGGGCCAGCGCACCCGTCCGGCCCTGGCCTGACCGGCCAGCGCCGTCAGGGCGTTGAGCGCGACCCCCGCGGCCGAGGCACCGATGGCGACATGCGGATCCTGGACCCCGACGACATAGAGCAGCAGCGGCACGGCCAGAACCGAGCCGCCGCCGCCGAACACGGTCAGCAGCAGGGCGACGATGCCGCCGCTGAGGATGGCCAGCGCGAGCTGGGCGAGCGTCGGGTCCATCCGGTCACGCGGCCCGCATCGCCCGGTTCCAGGGCATCACGGCCAGAAGCCGTGCCATGCCGCAGAAGCCGGTCGCGCCGGCCAGGAACAGGCCGCCGCCGACAAAGGCCGACAGACCCCAGAAGCCGGGATGGACCAGCAGGCCCAGAAGCGCCCCGATCAGGATCAATCCGCCGGCCGTCATCTGCACCTGCCGCATCAGCTCCAGCGGCGCCTTGGCATTGGTGAGCGTCGGCAGGCCCTGGGCCTTCCAGCCGTCCAGCCCGCCGTCCAGTACAAAGGCCTCGCCGGGAATACGGTCGGCCAGCCGCACGCAGTTCGACCCGGTGCGATTGCCGGTGCGGCACATGAAGACCACGTCCCGACCCGGCCGGAGGTCCAGATGGGCCTCCTCGAAGAGGGACAGGGGGGCGACGACGCTGCCGGCGATCCGCTCGCGCGCGACTTCGTCGGGTTCACGGATGTCGACCAGCAGGGCCTTGCCGGCCTTGATGCGGGCCGAGACCTCGGCCGGGGACAGGGAGGTGAGGGATGCCATGGGTCAGTTTCCTTTGGGAGGAGGGCAATAGATGTCGGCGAGGACGGCGATGACCTTCAGGGCCGCCGGGTCGGCGATGCGGTAGAGAATGGAGACGCCCTCGCGCCGTCCGGCGACCAGGCCCTCCTCACGCAGCACAGCAAGGTGTTGCGAGAGGGCGGACTGGGACAGGCCCACCCGCGGCAGCAGCTCGCCCACGGCGCGTTCGCCGTCGCCGAGCTGGCACAGGATCATCAGGCGCCGTTCGTTCGAGAGCGCCTTCAGAAGGCGGGCGGCCGCGCCGGCGCTGGCTTGAAATTGGTCGGGAGACAGGGTGTGAGCGTCGTTCATGGCGGGACATATATCAGGACTTGCTAAATTAGCAATACCTAATATGTTGAGGCCAACAAGGGAGCTCCCGCATGTCCATCAATGCCCCGATCGTTGAAGGCTTCTTCGACGCCGCGACCCACACCATCACCTACCTTGTCGCCGACCCCGTGACCGGGGCCGCGGCCGTCATCGACCCGGTGCTCGATTTCGAGGCGGCCAGCGGCCGGACCTCGACGGTCTCGCTTGAACAGGTCCTCGCCCGCATCGCCGAACGCGGCCTGACGCTCGAGCGGGTGCTCGAGACCCACGCCCACGCCGACCACCTGACCGGCGCGGATGAAATCCGCCGCCGCACCGGTGCCCCCATCGGCATCGGCAGCCGCATCACCGAGGTACAGAAGGTCTTCGGCGTCCTGTTCGAGGCGCATGACGTCACCGCCGACGGCGTGGTCTTCGACAGTCTCTATGCCGACGGCGCGCGCTTCGAACTCGGATCGCTGCCGGTCGAGGTGCTGCACACACCCGGCCACACGCCGGCCTGCGTCAGCTATGTGATCGGCGACGCGGCCTTCGTCGGCGATACCCTGTTCATGCCCGACTACGGCACGGCGCGCTGCGACTTCCCCGGTGGCGACGCCCGGACGCTGTACAAATCGATCCAGCGCCTGTTCGCCCTGCCGCCGGAGACCCGCGTCTTCGTCGGCCACGACTACCTGCCCGAGGGCCGCACCGACTTCCGCTGGGAGACGACGGTGGGTGCCGAGAGAGCCGCGAACATCCACCTTGGCGGCGGGCGGTCCGAAGACGAGTTCGTCGCCCTGCGCGAGGCCCGCGACGCCACCCTCAAGGTCCCGGCGCTGATCCTGCCCTCGCTCCAGATCAACATACGTGCGGGGGCCCTGCCGCCGGCCGAAGCCTCGGGCAAGCGGTTCCTGAAGCTGCCGCTGAACGCGATCTGACGACCGGCTTCCGGTTCAGAGAACGTCCGGAACGGTCCCGGCCGTGATGGCGATCCGGCCGATCAGACCCTTGACGATCAGGTCCAGGGCCGAGCCCTCGCGATAGTCGGCGGCGGCGACGAAATTGACCCGGTCCTCGGAGATCAGGCCGTAGATCTTCTGCTGGTCGCGCTCGGAGTTGCGCGGGTCATAGACCGCGATCGAATAGCCGCCCTTGGTGTGCATCATCTTCATGGTCGGCACGTCGGTGTCGCCGTCGCCGAGGAAGATCATCCGTTCGAACGGCACCGGCCGGTCGTCGTCGGCCATGAAGCGGTTGATCTTGTCGTGCTCCCAGTGGTTCAGCACGCCCTTGTTGATGCGGAACAGATACTGGGTCTTGGTCGTGTAGTTGACCCCGACCGCCGGCCAGATCGCCACGCCATGGTCGTCATAGACAAACTTGGATGCGAAAACGTGCCGGAACTCCGGCCGGATCGGACAGCCGTCGATCATCTCCTCGAGCCCCGCGGAGATGATGTAGTGCTCGATCTCCAGCCCGTATTTCTCGCCCATCGCATTGATGCGGTCGAACCAGCCCTTGCCGGTCAGATCGGATTTCAGGCCGTCGAACAGCTTCACGTCCTCGCCATGCTCGGCCAACAGCTTGCGCGTGATCGGCGCATTGTTCTCGCGCGCCTGCTTCAGCATCAACTGCATGTACATCAGGATGTTGTCGCCGTCGGCATCACGGGTCAGCTTGTCCGCCGCCCCCCAGAAGTCGCCGATCCCCATGCCGATCGACGGAATGAAGGTCACTTCCTGCATGTTGCCGCGCGCGAGCGTGCCGTCGAAATCATAGATCAGCGCGGTCTTGAGGCGTTTGGGCGAAGCGGCCATCGGATGTCCAGGGTGGCGGAGATCAGGGTCCATACCAGAAAACCTCCAGCGCACGTATCGCGCTTGCGCCGGCCCGGACAGCGCGAGAAGGCCTGATCGAGGCTGTCCCCCGTCCTGCCTGTCACCCGCTTCAGCGTGCATCCTGGTCTTTCGTCGTGCCGGGGCGCTGGTTCATCGAACGGCACAGGAGGCTGCCGGATCAGGATGCTAGGGCCGGGCGGGCGCTCCATTTGCAACGCCCGGGAACGGCCGGACAGACATGCGTACAGGCGGGATCGGATCGAAGGCAGCGCTGCTCTGCGCGGTGCTCATGTGCGCGGTAATGGCCGGGTGCGGTGGCGGCGGGGGTGGAGGCGATGGGGCCGCCGACCCGGGGCAGCCACCGACCACGCCGCCGCCGCCTCCGCCACCGCCTCCGCCACCGCCACCTCCGGGGGGCGCGGTGATCACGCCGCTCGGCACGCCGCGCATCATCGTGTCAAACAGCCCCACGATCACCCATCTCAGGAACCAGCTCAGCTCCAACGCGCCGGCTGCGGTGCGTTTCAGACAGTCGGTCGATCTGCAGGTCGCGAACGGCAACGTCTACGGCATGGAGCCCTGGCACATCGCCTTGATGGGCCAGGTCACCGGGGCGGCCAGCTACTGCGCCTATGCCGTTTCCAGGACAGATGCCTATGTCCAGGCTGAGGAAAACCGGATCGCCAACGGCGTGACGCCCGAGGTCGCCTACGACAGCTACCTCTATGTCGGGGAGCACATCGGCAACCTCGCCATGGTCTACGACTGGTGTCGCGCCAGCATGACGACCGCCCAGCGCACGCGCTGGAAGGATTTCGGCAATCAGGCTGTCTGGAATGTCTGGAACCACAGCGAGGCCCGGTGGGGCACGAGAACCGTTCCCTGGTCAGGCTGGTCGGTCGATAATCCGGTCAACAACTATTACTATTCCTTCCTTGAAGCCACGATGCTGCTGGGCCTCGCCACCCAGGGCGAGAACGACCTGGCCGACGGCTGGCTCACCCAATTCCGAACCACGAAGATCGAGAACCAGCTGATTCCGACCTTCAACGCCGATCTGGTGGGCGGGGGCTCGCGCGAGGGCACCGGCTACGGGGTCGCGATGAAAAACCTGTGGCAGCTGTACGACTGGTGGGAGCGATCCACAGGCGAGCGACTGGCGGCGCGTTCACCGCATACGCTGGCGTCGATCCCGTGGCTGCTCCACGCCATCGTCCCAACGCTCGACCGTATCGCCCCGACGGGCGACCATGCGCGTGACGAGCAGGCGCTGCTTTTCGACTACCATCGCGACTACCTCCAGAAACTGGCGATGCTCTTCCCCGACGAGCGTATTTCGGGCGTTGTGAAGACCCTGCTGGGGCAGTCGTCCGTCCGGCAGATGAGCCAGCATTTCATGCGGTACTCGGACTATATCTACGACATGGTCGCGATCACCCCGCGGCCGCTGACCGAGCTCTCCACCGCCTATTGGGCCAGCGGCACAGGCAGCTTCTCCATGCGCGACGACTGGACGACGACGGCCGCCTACGCGAACTTCATCTGCGGACCGCTGACCGAAAGCCACGCGCACAAGGACCAGGGAAGCTTTGTGCTCTTCAAGGGCACCTGGCTCGCCTACGACGCCAATATGGACGGCCGCTCGGGCATCGAGCAGGAACAGAAATACCACAACACGGTCCGGTTCGAGACCAGCGCCGGCGCCGGGATCAACCAGGCCTATGACCGGTCCTGCACCATGGCGGCCCTGGCGAACAATCCGGGCTGGGCCTATGCGTCTGCCCAGATCACGCCGATGTACACAGCCGCGTCCGGGGTGACCAAATCCGAGCGTGAGTTCGTCTTCATCAAGCCGTCGACCTTCGTGGTCTACGACCGCGCCCAGACCAGCGTCGCGAACGCCCGCCACATCTTCACGATGAACTTCCCGGCTCCGCCGACGATGAACGGCAATCTGGCCAGCCTGGTGATAGGCGCCAACCGCTTTGACATGAGACGCATCGTCCCGGCGGCGGCCACCGTCACCATGACCCGTTGGCAGGACGTCAACAGCCAGTACGTGCCGCTCCCGTCCAACCCGCCTCCGCCGCCGAACACTGCGACGCGGTTCGACGTGGTTGAACCGGGCGCGGGGGGCAGCTCGGAGTTCCTGCATGTCATCGGGCTGAATGGATCAGCGACCCAGGCCGTGGCGTCCAATGCGGCCGGCCAGACGGGGGCCAGCGTCACGCTCGCGGATGGCCGGGTGGTGACGGTGCGGTTCAATCAGAACAGCCGCGGCGGCTCGATCGAGATCCGTTCGGCGGGCGGGGCGATTCTGGAGTCCGGGGCGCTTCCGAACACGATCCAGGCGCCGCCGATCTACGCCCACTGACCTGTCAGCCCAGCCGCAGCTCCGGTGCCGCCGCCACGCCCGCGGCTTCCAGCGGCAGGTGCAGGATGAAGGTCGCGCCCTTGCCGGGCTCGCTCTCCACCTCGGCCCAGCCGCCGTGCAGCTCGACCAGGGCCTTGACCAGGGCCAGGCCGACGCCCGGACCGCCACGTTCGCGGCGCACGAACCGGTCAAAGACATGGGCCTGCAGGTGATAGGGAATGCCGCGACCGGTATCCTCGACCTGGATGCGGACTTCCGTTGAGGAGGCTTCGGCGGCCAGGGTGACCGAACCGCCTTCCGACACCGCGCGCGCGGCGTGATCCAGCAGATGATCCAGCGCCTGACCGATCCGCTGGGCGTCGGCCCGGATTGGCCGCAGGCCGTCGGGACCCTGGACCGTCAGACGGGCGCCGCGGGACTCGATCCGGGCCCGGACCCGTTCGGCGGCCCCGTCCAGCAGGTCGCGCACCCGCACATCACCGAGCGTCAGCTCCATCTCGCCGGCGTCGATCTGGGCCATGTCCAGCACATCGTCGATCGAACTGGCCAGCTGGCTGGCGGCGACGCGGATGGCGCCGGCGTGCTGGCGGCTGCGCTCGGGCAGGTCGCCCTGCATCTCCAGCAGCTCCGAATAGCCGACGATGGTGGTCAGGGGCGTGCGCAGCTCATAGGAGACGCTGCCCACGAACTCGCGCTTCAGCGCCGTGGACTCCTCCAGCGCCTGGGCCTTGGCGGCCAGGGCCTGTTCCAGTCCGCGCCGGGCGGTCACATCGGAAAAGGCCACCAGGGTGGCGCCGTCGGGCAGGGGCCGGGTCAGCCAGGAGGCGATGCGGCCGTCGGTGGTCTTGCCCTCGCCCGCGATCGGCACCCGGCTTTCGGGATCGGGATCCGCCACCCGCGCCTTCAGCCCCAGCCACAGGGCCGGATCGGGCATGGTCGACTGGCACAGGGCGGCGACGGCATCGAAATCGCCGGCCGCGTCCAGCGCCTCTCCGGTCACGCCCCAGAAGGCGTCGAAGGCCTCGTTGTGCAGCCGGATCCGCCCGTCCGAGCCGAACACGGCCACGGCGTCGTTGAGCTTGTCGAGCGTCGCCGTCTGCACCTGGATCTGGGCGTTGAAACGGCTGCGCAGTTTCAGCTCGTCGGTGATGTCCGAGAACAGCAGCAGCACACCGCCCAGCGGATGCGGCTGGCGCACCACCCGCAGCGTCCGGCCGTCGGGCAGGGACCAGCTGTCGTCGGGCGCGGCCTCGGAGGCGCCGTAGAAGTCCAGCTCCTTGGCCTTCCAGCCGGCATAGTCGATGACCTCGGGCAGCAGGCGGCGCTGGCGCAGCCGGTCCAGCAACTCGGCATGGGTCGGCCGTTCGTCCAGCCAGGCCGGATCGATGTTGAACAGGGTCTGGAAGGCGGTGTTGTGGAAGGCCAGCCGCTTGGACGGGCCAAAGATGGCGACCGCGTCGGCGAGGTGGTTCAGCGTCTCGTCATGGGCCTCGACGTGACGGCGCAGGGTGTCGCGGGTCTCCTCCGCCTCGGTCATGTCCAGCGCGAAGGCCAGCACCGCGCCGGCACCGCCCTGCACCGGCTCGGCCACGATCCGCCAGGCCCGCCGCCGTCCACCGCCGGTGGTCCAGCGGAAGCCGTCCTGATGCTGGTGCGTCCGCCCCGCCTCCGCGACGATGGCATCGGCCCCGCGGTCGAAGCTCAGCCCCTTCTCGCGCGCCGCCTCGACGCTCTCGGCCTTCATCTCGGTCAGCCAGGCCTTGTTGGCCCAGGCCAGCCGCCCGGCGGCGTCGGTGATCCAGGTCGGTGCCGGATAGGAATCGGCGAGCAGGCCCAGGCCACTCTCGGTCGCCGTCCCGACCAGCCCCAGCCGTGACAGCCTCAGCCAGGCCGCGCCTGCCGAGGACCGGCCCTCGACCGACCACGCCCCGCCCGAGCCCTCAAGGACCGCGTCGAAAGCCTCGCCCTGATCGATGAGGGCGTCCAGCCGCGGTCCCGCCGCCCGTCGCGCGGCGTCCAGCACCACCAGCCCCGGATCGCGCTCATGATCTTCCTCGCTGGCCAGTTCACGCGTCAGGGCCGCCCAGGCCTGCGGCGATCCCAGGCGTTTGGTCTGACCGTCGGGCGCCAGGGCCAGCCGGACGTCCTCGAATGCCGCCAGCGCCCCGTCGCGATCGGCCAGATCGACGAGGGCCGCGGCCAGTTCGGACTCCGCCACCTGGTTGCGCGCCGCCAGCCGGCCACGCAGCCGTGCCGCCCAGGCGCTGAGGGCCAGGGCCAGCCCGGCGGCGCCCGCGGTCGCGACATAGGCGATGTCGGCCTCGGCCATGGTGTCCTGTCAGCTCCCCGGCGTGATTCGGTAACCATACCTGAAGAGGGAACAGGGACTAGGGATTAGGGATGAGAGACCGCGAATGCCGGGTCCTGCGGCGGCCACGACCCTTCCCAACCCCATCCCTCATGCCTAATCCCTCATCCCCATGACCTGGACCACCCAAGCCGCCCCCTCCCTCGACGACTTCGCCCGGCTGGCGCGTGAGGCGTTCGACGCCCTGCCCGAACCGTTCCGGTCGCTGGCCGGCGAGGTGGTCATCCGCATCGACGATTTCGCCGACGAGGAGACGCTGGCGATGATGGAGATGGAGGACCCGTTCGAACTGACCGGCCTCTACCACGGCGTCGACCTCGGCGGCCGCGACTCCCTCGGCCCCGCGGCCGAGCCCTCGCGCATCTTCCTGTATCGCCGCCCGATCCTCGACGAATGGTGCGAACGCGGCGACGTCGGTCTGTCCGAGATCATAGCCCACGTCCTTATCCACGAAATCGGCCACCATTTCGGGCTGGATGACGACCGGATCGATGAGGTGGAGGGCGGAGACGAATAGGTGATTGGTGGCTGGTGATTGCAGCTTCACGGCCTGCGGAAGGGCGACGCCGCCACATCGGCCCCGCAGGCGGCGGCCAACCACCAGCCACCAATCACCAACCACCCGGCGAAGCCGCCCCGCCTTAAAACCCGCACGATCTGTGGTATAAGCCGCTTCTCCCTCGCCCACAGGATGTCGCCTTGAGCCTGACGCTCGACCTTTCCCGCACGTCCGCCGCCAAGCCCGCGGCCCCCGTCAACCTGTCCGGTCTGACGCGCGGGGGTCTGCGCCAGGCGCTGATCGACGCCGACATCTGCCCGCCGGAAAAGGCGAAGATGCGTGCCTCGCAGGTGTGGGGCTGGATCCACCACTACGGCGTCACCGACTTCGCCGCGATGAGCAACATCGCGAAGGATACCCAGGCCAAACTCGCCGCCGTCTTCACCCTCGCCCGCCCCGAGATCGTCGAGCGTCAGGTGTCGAAGGACGGCACGCGCAAATGGCTGATCCGCACAGCCCCGGGCATTGAGATCGAGACCGTCTACATTCCGGACGTCGGCCGCGCCGGCGCCCTGTGCGTCTCGTCCCAGGTCGGCTGCACCCTGAACTGCACCTTCTGCCACACCGGCACCCAGAAGCTGGTCCGCAACCTGACCGCCGCCGAGATCGTGGCCCAGGTCCAGGTCGCGCGCGACGACCTCGAGGAATGGCCGTCGCCCAAGGAAGACCGCCGCCTGTCGAACATCGTCTTCATGGGCATGGGTGAGCCGCTCTACAATCTGGACCACGTCGCCGACGCTATCGACATCATCTCGGACAACGAAGGCATCGCCCTGTCGCGCCGCCGGATCACCGTCTCGACCTCGGGCGTCGTGCCGCAGCTCGACGCGCTCGGGACCCGCACCCAGGCCATGCTGGCGATCAGCCTGCACGCCACCAATGACGCCCTGCGCGACGTGCTGGTGCCGCTGAACAAGAAATACGACCTCGAAAAGCTGATGGCCGGCATCCGCGCCTATCCCAGCCTGTCCAACGCCCGCCGCGTGACCTTCGAATACGTCATGCTGAAGGGCGTCAACGACAGCCCCGACGAGGCTCGCGCCCTGCTGAAACTGATCGAGGGCATTCCGGCCAAGGTCAATCTGATCCCGTTCAATCCCTGGCCCGGCACCGACTATGAGTGTTCGGACTGGAAGACGATCGAGCGGTTCGCGGCCATCCTGAACAAGGCCGGCTACGCCAGCCCCATCCGCACCCCCCGTGGCCGCGACATCCTCGCCGCCTGCGGTCAGCTCAAGTCCGAGAGCGAGAAGCTCCGGGCCTCGGCGGTGCGCAAGGCGGCGGCGGAAGCAGCCTGAGGGATGAGGGATGAGGCATCCGGGCCGCCTTCCTCCCTCCTCCCTCATCCCTCATCCCTTCGGACACACTTCTTCACCAACTGTGTCCCCGCCCCCCTTGCGGATTGGGGCGAAATCCGGGCAATCGTCAGCGGGGCTCTGACAACGGACAATCATGGATTCCTCGTCCCTCACCACCCTGCTTGAAAGCGCCGAGGTCCAGGCCTTCGCGACCGGCTTTCCGACGACCCTGGCGCATCTGGGCGTCACGCTCGCCCTGCTGGTCATGGGCGCGATCCTCTACGCCCTGTTCACGCCGTGGAAGGAGATCGCCCTGATCCGCGAGGGCAATGCCGCCGCCGCGGTGGCCTTCTCCGGCGTCCTGGTCGGCCTCGCCGTTCCGCTGGCGGTCAGCCTGAGCGTTTCGACCTCGCTCAAGGACATCGCCCTGTGGGGCGTCGCCACCGTGGTGCTGCAGCTGCTGGCATTCCGTCTCGTCGACATGATCCTGACCGGCCTGCCGCAGCGCATCCGCGACGGTGAGATCGCCGCCGCCGTCCTGCTGGTCGGTGCCAAGCTGTCGACCGCCCTGATCCTCGCCGCCGCCCTGACGGGCTGAGGCCGTGGGTTTCCCCAGACTGCCGGACTGGCTCGTCTATTCGCTGGTCGTCAGCGCCCTCGTCATCTGGTCGCTGCAGCTGCGCGAGAATGCGGACGCCCCGCCGGCACCCCCCGCGCCGGACGAGGTCGAGGGTGCCCTGCTGGGGCCGATCACGCCCTTCGATCCCGCCGTCACCGTCAATGCGCCGGACATTCCCTTCCAGCCGAGTTCCGGCACGGCCTTCTCCATCTCGCGCGACGGTCGCTGGGTCACCGCGCGTCACGTCGTCGAGGGATGCCGGCGTCCGGCCATCCTCGTCGGCGGCGGGCGTGCGGTCGCGGCGGACGTGCGTCTCGCGCCCCGCGCGGACATCGCCGTCCTGCTGACCCGGGGCGGACCGGACGCCATTCCGGTCCAGGCCGCCCAGGGCCTGCGCGAGGGCCAGCGCGGCTTCCATCCCGGCTACCCCCAGGCACGCGCCGGCGAGGTCGCCTCCCGTCTGCTGGGCCGCGAGACGCTCAGGGTCCGGGGTCGCGGCCAGCGCGACGAGCCGGTTCTGGCCTGGGCCGAGGTTGGTCGCACCGACGGTCTGGGCGGCACGCTTGCGGGCCTGTCGGGCGCGCCGGTGCTGGACCGTCAGGGCCGCGCCGTCGGCGTCACCATCGCCGAAAGCCCGCGCCGGGGCCGGATCTACACCACCTCGCCCGACACCTTCGGCCCGGCCATCCGCGGCGTGCAGAAGGCCGACGAACCGCTCACCGGCCGCCTCGTCACCGTCGACAACTATGGACTGGTCGCCGACGACCTGCGCCGTGATCTGAGGGTCGCGCAGGTCGTCTGTCTGTCTGCCTGAGGCCTACCTCAGCGTCACCGAGTCGATGTTCAGGCTCGACAGCGGCACCACCTCGATATTCGGGTATTTCGCCCGCAGCGCGGTCAGGAACACCGCGGCGTCGCCGACGATGACCAGGCTGGCGCTCGAGGCGGGCAGGTGTTCCGCCGCCGCGGCGCGGATGGCCTCCGGGGTCACGCCGTTCACATCGTCGTCGTAGCTGGCCAGGCTGGTCAGCGGCAGGCCGTAGAGCGCGAGGTTGGCGACCAGGCCGCCGAGGCCGTCGACGGTCTCCAGCTGGCGGCCGAACGAGCCGATCAGGGTCGCGCGGCGCGGGGCCAGTTCGGCCTCGGTGGCGGTGGTCGCCGACAGACGGGTGATCTCTGCCAGGATCAGTTCGGCCACCTCCGGCACGGCGTCGTTGCGGGTCTGGGCCGAGGCCGAAAGGATTCCCTCGTCCGCGCGCGCGCCGAGACCGGAACTGGCCCCGTAGGACAGGCCGCGTTTGATGCGGATCTCCTGGTTCAGACGCGCGGAGAAGCCGCCGCCCATCAGGCTGTTGCCGACCAGAAGCGGGAAATAGTCCTCGTCCGTGCGGGCGATGCCGCGCAGGGCCGCGACCACCGCCGCCTGACCGGCACCGGGCTGATCGATCACGATGATGCGCGGTGCGACCAGCGCCCCGGCCGGATCGTCGATCGTGGCCACGGTTCCCGCCGGATCGCGCCAGTCGCCGAAGGCTTCCTCGGCCAGGGCGTAGGCGGCCTCCGGCGTGATGTCGCCGGAGAAGACCAGCGTGGCCTGGCTCGGCCGGTAGCGGCCCTCATGGAAGGCGACCAGATCCTCGCGGGTCAGGCCCGGAATCGTGCCGGGCGTGCCCGAGCCGGGCAGGGCGTAGGGGGCTTCACCGAACACCGCGCGGGCGGCGGCCAGGCTGGACACCGGTCCCGGCTGCGACAGCTGCACCCGCAGGCCGTTCAGGGTCTGGGTCTTCTCGCGGTCCAGCTCCTCGGCGGCATAGGCCGGATTGCGGACCACATCGGCCATCAGGGCCATGGTCTGGGGGAAGACGTTGGACGGCGAGGAGGCGAAGACATTGGTGAAGTCCACGCCCGCGCCCGCGCCGATGTCCGCGCCCAGCCGTTCGATCTCGGTGGCGATCTCGGGAGCGGTGCGGCTTTCGGTGCCTTGCGTCAGCAGGGAGGCGGTGAAGTTGGCGACGCCCGCCTTGCCCGCCGGATCGTCCGATGTGCCGGCATCGAAGCTCAGCCGGGCCGAGATCAGCGGAAGGCCGGCCTTGCGGGCGACCAGCACCCGCATGCCGTTGGCCAGACGGCGCTCGGCCACCTGCGGCGTGGCAGCGTCGACGGCGGGCCCCGGTTGCGGCAGCGGCGTGCGCTGGCCCTCGGGCAGCAGGGTCACCGGCTCGTCGGCCGGAGCCAGGGTCGCCAGGGTGATCGGTGCGGTGAACACCTCCTGCACCGGCGAGGCCGGGTTTTCGGCGTCGGCCTGCAGATAGCGCATGGCGATGGCCCGGTCGTCGCGCAGGTACGCCCGCGCCACCCGCTGCACATCGGCCACGGTCACGGCCTGGATATTGGCCACGTCCCGATCCGCGCTGGCCGCCTCGCCGGTCATGATCAGGGTGTAGCCCAGGGCGAAGGCCCGGCCGTCGATGGTCTCCAGTCCGCGCAGGGCGCTGGCGATCAGTTCGGTCTTGGCCTCGGCCAGTTCGGCCTCGGTGACCGGCTCGTCACGGATGCGGGCGACCTCGGCGCGCAGGGCGGCCATGCCTTCATCCGGCGTATGGCCGGCGCTCATGATGGCCGAGGTGTTCAGCACCCCGACCTGCTGCTGCTGGCTGTTCGACGACGTCGCTTGGGTGGCGATCTGCTGGCGATAGACCAGCGACTGGTACAGCCGGCTCGACTCGCCCGTCGACAGGATGCCGTCCAGCACGTCCAGCGCGGCCCGGTCCGGGTGGTTGTAGGGCACGGTCGGCCAGGTGATCTGCACCATCGGCAGGGGGACGTTGGGACCATAGAAGGTCGCCTCGCGCGCCGTGCCGAAGCTCTCGGGCACATTGTTGACGGGCAGGGCGCGGTCGGGGTTCTCGATGCCGCCGAAATAGCCGTCGATCCAGGCGTCCAGCTGGGCCTGGTCGAAGTTTCCGGCCACGATCAGATAGGCGTTGTCGGGCCGGTAGAAGGTCTCGTGGAAGCGCAGCACGTCATCGATGGTGGCGGCGTCCAGATCGGCGATCGAGCCGATGCCCGGGCGGCGATAGGGGCTGTCCTGGAAGATGAAGGCCTGGGAATGCAGGCGCTGGAACCGGCCATAGGGCGTCGACAGGACGCGCAGGCGGAACTCCTCCTTGACCACGTCACGCTCGCTCTCGAACGAGGCCTCGTCGACGACCAGCGACCCCATCCGCTCGGACTCGGCGAACAGCATCCGCTCCAGATGCTGGGCCGGCACGGTCTCGAAATAGTTGGTCACGTCCAGGCCGGTGGAGGCGTTGTTCGAACCGCCGACGTCCTCGGTCAGCCGGTCGAAGGTCTCCTGCGGCAGGTTCCGGGTCGCCTTGAACATCAGGTGTTCGAACATGTGGGCGAAGCCGGAGCGGCCTTCCGGATCGTCCTTGGCCCCGACCTTGTACCAGACCTGCACCGTGACATTGGACGTGGCCGTGTCGCGCGCCGTGAAGACCCGCAGGCCGTTCGGCAGGGTCCGCTCGGCGAAGCCCAGCGGCGGGACGACGATCTCGCCGGGAGCGGCAGCGCGCTCTTCCGCCTCGGCCACCTCAGCCGCGGCCATGACATCAGCCGCTGCGCCGTCCGCGTCAGACAGGGTGGCGCAGGCGGACACGCCCAGCATCAGGGCAGCGATCGAGGCGGCGGCGAACAGGCGGGACTTCATGGGCAGGGCTCCGGACGCCCGGCGCACGCGGGCGCGCGAACCCTATCAGGGCCGAAAGGCCGCGCACCTTACGGAGTCGTAATGAAGCGGACGCTCAGTCCAGCTTCAAGGCGTCCGCCAGCAGCCTCGCCTCGGCCGCCCGGCTGGAGCCGGCGCGCCAGGCCACCACGATCTCGCGGCGCGGGGCCTTGGCCGCGATCGGCCGCACCACGACGCCGGGCAGATCGGCCAGTCCCGCCCGCACCGCCATCTCGGGCAGGAAGCTGACCCCCAGCCCGGCCGAGACCATCTGCACCAGCGTATGCAGGCTGGTCGCCGCGAAAACGTCCTCGCCGCGCGGCGGTTCGATGCCGAAGGCGGCCAGGGCGTGGTCGCGCAGGCAGTGGCCGTCCTCGAGCAGGATCAGGTCCTCGGCCTTGAGCGACCCCGCCGGGATCGGCCCGGTCCCGGCCAGCACATGGCCGACCGGCGCGGCGGCCAGGATCTCGTCGTCGCCGATGCGGGCGTGGTCGATGCCGTGCGAACTGTAGGGCAGGGCGATCACCGCCGCGTCCAGCTGGCCCGCCTTCAGTCCGGCGATCAGTCGCGGCGTCAGGTCCTCGCGGATGAACAGCCGCAGCGCCGGCCATTGGGCCTTCACCCCCGGCAGTTTGGCCGGCAGCAGGAAGGGGGCGACCGTCGGAATGACGCCCAGCCGGAACCGGCCCGACAGCGGCTTGCCGGCATTGCGCGCCGCCTCGACCAGATCTTCCGTCCGGGCCAGCACGTCCTCGCCGCGCCGGACGGCCTCGGCCCCGACGGCGGTCAGCTGGATATTGCCGCGCGTCCGCTCGACCACGGGCGCGCCAAGAATCTTCTCCAGTTCCTGCACCCCGGCCGACAGCGCCGGCTGGCTGACATGCGCCGCCTCCGCCGCCCGGCTGAACGAGGCGTGCTCGGCCAGAAGCTTGAGATACTGGAGCTGACGAAGGGTGGGGAGCATGGCCGTCATATAGGCGCTCGCTATCGTTTGGCCAAAGACAATCAGACCGCCTTATGAGATTGGTGGCGTCGAGTTCATCACAACGGGCACGACGGGGTCACAACGGGCACAACGGGGTCCGGGGCCTTTCAATCGATGCGGCGAAGCCGCGATCTCATGACCCAGAATGAATCCGCGAACGAGGAACCGTCACCGCTCCCGTCGTGTCCCTTGTGCCTTCCGTTGTGCCCGCCGTGATGAACCCTTCAGCGGCTCAGGCGGCCGCCGCCCCGAACTCTTCCTTCAGGGTCAGGTCGAAGCGGTCGGCGTTCATCACCTTGATCCAGGCCTTGACGAAGTCCTTCACGAACTTCTCGCCCGCATCGGCCGAGGCATAGACCTCCGACAGGGCCCGCAGCTGGGAGTTGGAGCCGAACACCAGATCGGTGCGCGTCGCCGTCCAGCGTTGTTCGCCGGTCAGACGGTCCGAGCCGACGAAGGTCTCGTCACCGCTGGCATCGACCTGTTTCCAGCCCGTGCGCATGTCCAGCAGATGGACGAAGAAGTCGTTGGTCAGCTGGCCCGGCCGGTTCGTGAACACACCGTGCTTCGACCCGCCGTGATTGGCACCCAGAACGCGCAGGCCGCCGACCAGCACCGTCATCTCCGGTGCCGTCAGGCCCAGAAGCTGCGCCCGGTCGACCAGCAACTCCTCGGTCGGCACATTGAACCGGACCTGCAGATAGTTGCGGAAGCCGTCGGCCTTGGGTTCCAGTACGGCGAAGCCCTCGACGTCGGTCTGGTCCTGGCTTGCGTCGGCCCGGCCCGGGGTGAAGGGCACCTCGATCGCGTGACCGGCCGCCTTCGCCGCCTTCTCGACGCCGACGGAGCCGCCCAGCACGATCAGGTCGGCGATGGAAACGATGCGCTCGCCGTCAAAGTCGCCCTTGATGGCCTCATACACCTCCAGCACATGGGCCAGCTTCGTCGGCTGGTTGACCTCCCACGACCGCTGCGGATGGAGCCGCAGCCGGCCGCCGTTGGCCCCGCCGCGGTGGTCCGACCCGCGATAGGTCGCCGCCGCCGCCCAGGCCGTCGAGACCAGATCGGCCACGGTCAGGGATGAGGCCGCGATCTGCTCCTTCAGTGCGCTGATGTCCGAGGCGGTCAGGTCCGGGCCCGTCCGCGCCGGGATCGGATCCTGCCAGATCAGGTCCTCGGCCGGGACTTCCGGCCCGAGGTAGCGAACCTTGGGCCCCATGTCGCGGTGGCACAGCTTGAACCAGGCGCGGGCGAAGGCGTCGCCGAAATAGTCCGGATTGCCGCGGAATTTCTCCATCACCTTGCGGTATTCCGGGTCGAATTTCATCGCCATGTCGGCGGTGGTCATCATCGTCGGCACCCGCTTGCCCGCCGTATGGGCGGCGGGGGCGAGGGTCCCGGCGGGGTCGCCGACGGGGTGCCACTGTTTGGCTCCGGCCGGGCTGCGGGTCAGCTCGTACTCATGGTCCAGCAGCATGTCGAAATAGGTCATGTCCCACTGGATCGGCGTGGGCGTCCAGGCACCCTCGATGCCGGAGGTGATGGTGTCGTCACCCATCCCGCTGGCATGGCCCGAGATCCAGCCCATGCCCTGCTGGGCGATGTCGGCCCCCTCGGGCGAGACGCCGACCTTGGACGCGTCGCCCGCGCCGTGGGCCTTGCCGAAGGTGTGGCCGCCCACCGTCAGGGCCACTGTCTCCTCGTCGTTCATCCCCATGCGGGCAAAGGTCTCGCGGATGTCGCGGGCCGACTGCAGGGCATCCGGCACGCCGCCGGGGCCCTCGGGGTTCACATAGATCAGGCCCATCTGGATCGCCGCCAGCGGGCTTTCCAGCGCCATCTCCCTGTCGGGCTGGATGCGGGTCTCATTGCCCTCCTCGCCGACCCATTTTTCCTCGGTGCCCCAGTAGACGTCCTTCTCGGGTTCCCAGACGTCGGCCCGGCCGCCGCCGAAGCCGAAGGTAGGCCCGCCCATGCTCTCGATCGCGACATTGCCGGCCAGGATCATCAGATCGGCCCAGGACAGGCTGGCCCCGTATTTCTGCTTGATTGGCCACAGCAGGCGCCGCGCCTTGTCGAGGTTGCCGTTGTCCGGCCAGCTGTTCAGCGGGGCGAACCGCTGCTGCCCCGCACCCGCGCCGCCGCGACCGTCGCCGGTGCGATAGGTGCCGGCCGAGTGCCAGGCCATGCGGATGAAGAAGGGGCCGTAGTGGCCATAGTCCGCCGGCCACCAGGGCTGGCTGTCGGTCATCAGGGCGGTCAGGTCGCGCTTCACCGCCGCATAGTCCAGCGACTTGAAGGCCTTGGCATAGTTGAAGCCGTCGCCCATCGGGTCGCCGGTCCGGCCCTGCTGGTGCAGGATGTCCACGGCGATCTGGTTCGGCCACCAGTCGCGGTTGGTCCGACCGATCAGCGAGCGCAGCGCGGCCGGCTCCTTCTTCGGATCATTGAGGGGGGTGGCTCCGCCGGCGTGTCCGTCCATGGTGTCCTCCTGCTGCGTCTGGGCGCGATTGGATCGAACCTAGACCTTTCGCCTCAGGAGGGAAAATCGATAAACCCTGTCATCAGGAACAGGAAAATCTATCGACCCGCCGGATCAGGCCACCGCGCCGTGCTCCATCATGAAGGCGTTCAGCTTGTTGCCGTCGGGGTCGCGGAAATAGGCGGCGTAGAAGCTGTCCCCGCGCGGCCCGGGCGGTCCCTCGCACGTTCCACCATGGGCCAGGGCGATCTCGTGCAGCCGATGGATCTGGTCGCGCGACGACGCTTCCAGCGCCACCATCACCCCGTTGCCGACGCTGGCCGCCTGCCCGTCGAAGGGCTTGGTCAGCCCGATCCCGGCGCCGCCGCCCGGCGTGCCCCAGGCGATCGCCCCGGGCCATTCCATCATCCGCGACGTCCCCATCTCGGCGGCGATCGCATCATAGAATTTCGCCCCCCGCTCGAGGTCGTTGGTGCCCAGCGTCACATAGCCGATCATGTTCAAACCCTCCCTTTCGACAATCAGACAATATGAACAAAACAGGAACGTCAAGCGCTCGGAGTGTGAGGCCCGGGCCGGGCGGACAAATGGTGAAGGTTCGGACACGAAGATTTTTCAGTGAAGCTTAACAATAGGGTCACAGAATACCCACCGGTATACGGAGGATTGCCCGATGCTTCGCCGCCCTCGAGACCTGGCGCCGGTCTCCCAGCTCGCCGTAGTTTATATCGGCGTTCCGGGCATATTTTACGCCGCCGTCTTCCTTGTCTATCGGGCCCTGACCTAGCCCCCGCGAGAGGACCAGACGCGCAGCTTGCAGAGTTTGCAGGTCATCATGCCTGGCCGACTCCGGCTCTGGGTGAAATGGTGCGCGCGGCCGGGATGTTTAAGCAATCTCACAATCAGCTTCAGCATGTGATCCCCCCGATCTTTGCAACATCGCGATATCCGGAGTCGACGCAAGCCTGGCCGCGTTCGGGGCGCCTCAGCCGGGCGGCGGCGGACCAGCCTCCCCCAGCCACCGCAACCGGCACGCCATCATCGCCGTCTCGCCGAGCCGGTCGACCAGCCGCCAGTTGACCACGGCCCCGATGGGCGCGCCGACGACCGGGATCAGCTGCGCCAGCTTGGCCAGGTCGATGTAGTCCCGGTACTCGATCTGGAACCGCCGCCAGTCGTAGTCGGTGATCGCCTCCGGCTGGTCCGCGCCCGCGATCCAGCGCTCCAGTTCCGCCAGCGCCTCTGGCCGCCGCTTCGCGCTGGCGAAGGCGAGGTGGAAGATGTGCAGCAGGAACAGCCGCTCGCGCACCGTATCGCCGCCCCAGCCATAGGCCCCGGCGACATCGCCCAGCATCCGCACCTTGATCGCCATCAGGGCCGGGAAGTCCGCCGCCGCCAGCACGAAGCCGCCCGCGCCCGCGACCCCGCCCTCGACGCTGGCCGTCGTGCGGTAGGCCTTGATCCTCGCCCGCGCCCGAAGCTCCCGCGCCGCCAGCGAGCCGTCGACCGTGGGCCGGTTCGGAATCAGGTCCGAGCCGAACAGGATGCCCTTTGTCATGGCCTCGACGCCGGCCGTGATGATGGCGTGGACCCGCTCGGGGATGATCCGGTTGATCCGCTCCTGGGTCCCGCGCGTGGCCTTGTCCCAAAGGCCGGGCCGCTTCAGCACCTTCGCCCGCCAGGCCGCCACTTCCGCTCGAACAGTGGTTTCGTCGACGATGGTGATCAGGTCGGCCGGCGTGTCCTCGGCGGCGATGATCTCGGGCAGGCTGGCCATGACGGCTCCGGGTGACGCGGGGTTACGGTTGCAGGCGAAAGCGCACGGGTCTAGACCGCCGCCAACGCTTTCCCTCCCCACCCATACACGGCCTCAACTAGCGCGAAGCGCGACAGGCCAACGGAGAAACTCATGGCTCGCGCGAAGATCGCCCTCATCGGGGCCGGCATGATCGGCGGCACCCTGGCTCACGTGGCGGCGCGCGAAGCGCTGGGCGACATCATCCTGTTCGACATCGCCGAGGGCACGCCCCAGGGCAAGGCGCTCGATATCGCCGAGGCCACCGCCGTCATCGGCACCGACGTCGCCCTCAAGGGCGCCAATGACTATGCCGACATTGCGGGCGCCGACGTCTGCATCGTCACCGCCGGCGTGCCGCGCAAGCCGGGCATGAGCCGCGACGACCTGATCGGCATCAACCTCAAGGTCATGAAAGCGGTGGGTGAAGGCATCCGCCAGCACGCCCCCGACGCCTTCGTCATCTGCATCACCAACCCGCTCGACGCCATGGTCTGGGCCCTGCAGAAATTCTCGGGCCTGCCCAAGGAGAAGGTCGTCGGCATGGCCGGCGTGCTCGACTCGGCCCGCTTCGCCTGGTTCCTCGCCGAGAAGACCGGTGTCTCCATCCAGGACATCCACGCCTGGACGCTCGGCGGTCACGGCGACGACATGGTGCCCATGGTGCGCCACTCGACCGTCGGCGGCCTGCCCCTGCCCGACGCCGTCAAGGCCGGCATGCTCAGCCAGGCCGAGCTGGACGCCATCGTCGACCGCACCCGCAAGGGCGGCGGCGAGATCGTCGCCCTGCTCAAGACCGGCTCGGCCTTCTACGCCCCGGCCGAGAGCGCCATCGCCATGGCCCGCTCCTACCTGCTGGACCAGAAGCGCGTCCTGCCCTGCGCCGTCTGGCTGTCGGGCGAATACGGCCTGAAAGACCTCTACGTCGGCGTCCCCGCCCTGATCGGCGCGAACGGCGTGGAAAAGGTCATCGAGTTCACCACCAATGACGACGAGAAGGCGATGTTCGCCAAGTCGGTGGAGTCGGTCCAGGGCCTGATCCAGGCCTGCAAGGACATCGACGGTTCGCTGGCGTAAGCGCACCCGACACACTGGTCTGAAAGGGGCCGCAGAGCGATCTGCGGCCCCTTTTGCTTTCGTCATCCTCCGGCGAGCGCAGCGAGACCGGGGGACCCAGCGGCGCCGCGACGGCGGCGAAACACCACTGTGTCCAGCATTGGCGCTCCCGGCAGGGTCGCGCTCACGCGCGCCGCTGGGTCCCCCGGTCTGCGCCGCGAAGGCGCGGCTTGCCGGAGGATGACGATACTATTGCGCGGGTGCCGCCGGCGCGGCGGCCGCCGCCAGCCCCTGGGCGAACTGGCGCAGCATCTGCAGCCAGATCACCGTCGGCTCCTGCAGCTGGGCCGTCCCGGTGCCCGGCAGCACGGCGTCATACTGCACCACTGCGGTCGCGTCTCCGCCGGGCGCGGCCGGAATGTGGAAGGCCTTGAGGAAGCGGTTTTCGCGGTTCCAGGCATTGATCTGATCCTGGGTGATCGGGCCCGTGAAGATGGCGCTGAACTGGACGTCGTCGCACAGGCTTGGCCCGCAGCCGTAGAAGGTCAGGTTCCACGGCAGGGGCTCGTCGGCGACCTTCAGGCTGGTCACCCCGTCGCTCACCACCGGCTCGCCCACCGAACCGCCCA
Organism: Aquidulcibacter paucihalophilus; assembly: GCA_030285985.1. Taxonomy (NCBI): domain Bacteria; kingdom Pseudomonadati; phylum Pseudomonadota; class Alphaproteobacteria; order Caulobacterales; family Caulobacteraceae; genus Aquidulcibacter; species Aquidulcibacter paucihalophilus. The sequence goes on along the minus strand of CP127384.1, from coordinate 122,623 downwards.
GGCTGGTCAGCCAGGCCCGGGTCTCGGCGATGGACACGCCGTTGGTCGAGGCCGCCGCGGGCGGCGGCGTCTGGGCCAGGGCGGCGCCGGGCAGGGCGACGGACAGGGCGAGGGCGGACAACAGGACGGGCAGGCGCATGGGCGATCTCCAGGGACGGCCGAAGTTAGATCGATCCGGCCAAGCGGAATTGTGGCGCCGGCCTACGCTGTTCTCTCGCGCGCCAGCCAGTCCGCGCTGGCCATTTCGTTGAGCCGCGAAACCGTGCGCTCGAATTCGAAGGCACCGACCCCCTCGCGGTACAGGGCTTCGGGCGCGGCCCCGGCCAGCACCACCAGCCGCGTCCCGGCTTCGTAGAGGGCGTCGACGAGGGTCACGAACCGCCGCGCCGCCTGATGATTGTCGGGCCCCAGGATCGGGACATCCTCAAGGAACAGGGTGTGGAACCGTTCGGCGATGGCCAGATAGTCCTGCGGCCCCAGCGCGGTCTCGCAGAGTTCGGCGAAGGTCGCCCGCGCCAGCCCTCCGTCGGTGCGCGTGATGACCACCTCGCGCCCCAGTACGGTCAGCCGGGTCGGCGATTCCTGCTGCTCGCCCTTCAGCTGCTCCCACAGGCCCTCGAACCCCATGCGCCGCCCCATGTCGGTCCCGGTGTACCAGACCCGCGTCCCCATCAGCCGGTCCAGCCGCCAGTCCCGCGCGCCCGAGACGCTGACCACCACGCATTTGCGCTCCAGCATGGCGATGAAGGGCAGGAAGAGCTGGCGGTTGATGCCGTTCAGATACAGCTGGTCCGGCGCCCGGTTCGAGGTCACCGCCAGCACCACGCCGCGCTCGAACAGGGCCTCGAACAGCCGGCCCAGGATCATGGCGTCGGCGATGTCTGTGACCTGCAGCTCATCGAAACAGAGCAGCCGCGCCTCCGAGGCGATCAGCTCCGCCACCGGCTTGATCGGGTCGTCGCCCTTCGACTGGCCAAACACGCGTTTCCGCGCCTTCGCATCCCCCTCGCGCCACTGGCGGACCAGATCGTGGACCCGGGCCATGAAGGCGTGGAAATGGGCGCGGGTCTTCCGCGGCTCGGGGACGGAGGCGCAGAACATGTCCATCAGCAGGGACTTGCCCCGCCCCGGCGGGCCCCAGAGATAGACGCCGCGCACCTCGGGATGGCCCCCGAACAGGCCGCGCCGGCCCAGGTCCTTCTCCAGCCGGGTCAGGGCCTCGACCACGGGAATCTGCGACGGATCGGGCGTCAGCCGGCCTTCGGCCAAACGACGGTCATAAGCGGTGCGTATGCGTGAGGGCATCGTTCTCGGGCTTAGCGGCGCCCGCGACCGCTGAAAAGCGATTGCTTCGCGCCCGCGAAAGCCTACATCCCAGTTTCATCCCCGCATTCCGCCCTCAAGCAGCGAGCGACCGCGTCGCGAACACAGGGCGTCCGAAGGACCAACTCCTATGGGTTACAAAGTCGCCGTCGTGGGCGCCACCGGCAATGTCGGCCGGGAAATGCTGAACATCCTCGAGGAACTCGAATTCCCCGTCGACGCGATGCACGCCGTCGCCTCGCGCAAGTCCAAGGGCGTCGAGGTGTCCTGGGGCGACAAGACGATCAAATGCGAGGACATCGAACTGTTCGATTTCTCGTCGGTCGACCTGGTGCTGATGAGCGCCGGCGGCGACGCCTCGCGCCTGTGGTCCGAGAAGATCGGCAAGGCCGGCCCCATCGTCATCGACAACTCCTCGGCCTTCCGCATGGACCCGGACGTGCCCCTGATCGTGCCGGAAGTGAACCCGGACGCCATCAAGCTGGCGACGAAGAAGAACATCATCGCCAACCCCAACTGCTCGACCGCCCAGCTGGTCGTGGCCCTCAAGCCCCTGCATGACGCGGCCAGGATCAAGCGCGCCGTGGTCTCGACCTATCAATCGGTCTCGGGTGCCGGCAAGGCGGGCATGGACGAGCTGTGGAACCAGACCAAGGCCATCTACGGCCTCGGTGACGCCCGGCCGAAACTGTTCCCCAAACAGATCGCCTTCAACGTCATCCCCTTCATCGGCACCTTCCTCGACGACGGCTCCACCGACGAGGAAGCCAAGATGTGGAACGAGGTCCACAAGATCATGGACCCGTCGATCAAGCTGACCGTCACTTGCGTGCGTGTGCCGGTCTTCGTCGGCCACTCCGAGTCCGTGAACCTCGAGTTCGACCGCCCCATCAGCCCCGACGAGGCCCGCGCCCTGTTGCGCGACGCCCCGGGCGTCATGGTCATCGATAAGCAGGAGCACGACGGCTACATCACCCCCGTCGACGCCGCCGGCGAACACGCCGTCTATGTCAGCCGGATCCGCAAGGATCCGACGGTCGAGAACGGCCTGTCGCTCTGGATCGTCTCCGACAACCTGCGCAAGGGTGCCGCTCTGAACGCCGTCCAGATCGCCCAGCTGCTGGACGAGACCGGGACCATCAAACCGTCCTCGGGGTATCGCAGCATCACGGTCTGACGGCCGTGCCATCCGCACCGCCCGTCGCGCCCCGCGCCGCCCTGGTCTCGGCCTTCGGCTGCTACATCATGTGGGGCTTCATGCCCCTGCTCTTCATGGGGCAGGGCGCGCTCGGCTTCGACTCGCTCGAGATCCTCGCCCACCGCGCCCTCTGGTCGGTGGCGGTCGCGGGCCTGCTGGTGTTCCTGGCGAAACAGGGCGGCCAGGTGCGGGCCGCCTTCGCCTCGCCGAAGACCCTCGGCTGGCTGACGGCCTCGACCCTGCTGATCGGCGTCAACTGGGGCCTCTACGTCTGGGCCACCACCCACCACGCGACGCTCGAGGCCAGCCTCGGCTACTATATCAACCCGCTGCTCAACATGGTCGTGGGCCTGTGGCTGTTCCGCGAGAAGATAGACAAATGGGGCTGGGTCGCCATCGGCCTGGCCGCCGTCGGTGTGGCCTTCCAGACCGCCGCCCTCGGTCGCCCGCCATGGATCTCCATCGTCCTGGCGATCAGCTTCGCCAGCTATGGCGTCATCCGCAAACGCGTGCCCATCGACGCCCAGGCCGGCCTGCTGGTCGAATGCCTGCTGCTGGTCCCCTTCGGCCTCGCCTGGGTGTTGTGGCTGCAGCACACGGGCGCGGGCGTCGCCTTCGACAGCCCGGTCAACACCCTGTGGGCCCTCGCCAACGGCCCGGCCACCGTCCTGCCCCTGGCCCTGTTCGCCTGGTCGGCGCGGCGTCTGCCGCTGTCGACCATCGGCTTCATCCAGTTCCTCGCCCCGACGCTGCAGTTCGCGGTCGGGGTGGCGACGGGCGAGGCCCTGACGCCCCTGCGGATCATCAGCTTCGCCTTCATCTGGGGCGGCGCCGGCGTCTTCGCGGCGGCCGCCTTCTTCCGGCACAGGGCCGCGCGCGAGGCGCTGAAACGGTCGGCGGAGCCGGTCTGAAGACGTGATTGGTGGTTGGTGATTGGTGGTTTCGGGTTCGATCTGCCGGTGTCGTCCTGCACCAATGGCGGCGGCATCAACCACCAATCACCAACCACCAATCACCCCCTCACAACCCCCCGTACACCGCCTCGACCAACCGCACCGCCCGCGGGTCGCCGATCAGATGCGGCGACTGGCGCGTCATCACATAGGCGCCGGACACCCGCGCGTCCGGATCGGCGAAGGCGCACGATCCGCCCCAGCCGCAATGGCCCGCCGCCGTCGGATTGGGCCCGAAGATGTGCAGGCCCTCATTGCGCATCAGCCCCGCCGCCCAGCTGATGTCGAACGGCAGGACCCTGTCGCGGCCATGAATCCGCTCGCGCAGCATTTCGGCCCGCACGCCCGGCGACAGCACGGTCCGGCCGTCCAGCGCGCCGCCATTGGCGATCACCGCCATGATCCGCGCCAGGTCCTTCGCCGTGCCGTGCAGATTGGCCGAGGGCAGCTCCATGGTGCGCCATTCCGCCGAGCCGCGCCCGCCCGGGGCCGAGCCGGTGTCGAGGAAGGCGGCGCGCTTGACCTCATCAATCGTTCCCAGGTCGGGCGCCGACGTCGGCTTCTTCATCTGCGCCACGCGGCCATGCTCGGCCTCGGGCAGGCCGATCCACAGGTCCAGACCGGGGAAGTCCTCACGCAGCGCCGTCCCCATGCTGCGTCCGTCCACGAGGCGGAACAGCTCCCCGGCCAGAAGGCCGATGGTGATGGGGTGATAGCCGGACGCCGTCCCCGGCGCCCACATCGGCGCCTGTTCGCACAGCCGCGACAGCGCGGCCTCGCGGTCGAACCAGATCGACGGCTCCACAGAGGTGTCGAACCCGGGCAGCCCGGCCTGATGGCTCATCAGCTGCCCGACCGTGACCTGCGCCTTGCCGGCCTGCCCGAACGCCGGCCAGTAGCCGGCGACCGGCCGCTCATAGTCCAGCAGGCCGCGCTCCACGCAGGTCGCGATCAGCAGCATCATCACCGCCTTGCCGGTCGAGAACACCGGCGTCAGCGTGTCCTCGCCATAGGCAATGGTCCTCGCCGCATCCGCCCAGCCACCCCACAGATCGACCACGACCTCGCCGCCGACACAGACGCTGAACCGCGCGCCCTGTTCGTTGAGTCCTTCGGGCGCGTCGGTGAAGTTGGCGGCGAAGGCGTCCTTCACGGCGGCGAAGCGGGGCGGGCAGAGGCCTTGGATGTCGGGGAGGGTGGTCATGTGTCCGTACTAACCACCCCACCCCCTTTCGTCATCCTCCGACAAGCCGCGCAGCGGCGCAGATCGGGGGACCCAGCGGCGCCGCGACGGCGGCGACCCAGCGGGCGGCGCGAAGCGTCAAACACTGCGCTCCCGACAGGTTCGCGCTATCGCACGCCGCTGGGTCCCCCGGTCTCGCTGCGCTCGCCGGAGGATGACGATAGAGGCTAGCGGCGCCGCTCCGCCGACGCCTGCCTTGCCGCCTCGAACTCGGCCCCGGCATTCCACGCCGGCCACGCGCGACTGTCGGCCAGATCGCGACCCACAAGATACAGCAGGTCCACGTCCACCGCGGCCGCGTCCATCACCCAGTCGCTCGTCCATTCGTCCGAGGGCTTGTGATAGCGGTTGGCGACATAGTCGCGGCTGGCGGCGTTGTGCCCGGTGAAGCCCGCCGCGCCGAACAGCGCCGGCACGCCCATCTTGGCCAGCGGGAAATGGTCGGAGCGATAGAAGCCGCCGGCCTGCGGGGCCGGATCGGGGATCAGGGTGCGGCCCTGTTCGGTCGCGCGCCGCTCCAGCCAGGCGTCGGTCTCGCTCTTGCCCGCGCCCATGACCACGATCTGCGGCGAGATCTCGGTCCCGGGCAGGAAGCTGTCCATATTGATGTTGGCCACCGTCGTCTCCAGCGGCCAGACCGGATTGGCGGCGTAGTATTCGGCCCCCAGCAGTCCCGCCTCCTCGGCCGTCCAGGCGGCGAAGACCACCGAACGGTCGGGCGCCGCGCCCGCCTTGAACAGCCGCGCCAGCTCGATCAGCCCGGCCACACCCGTCGCATTGTCGACGGCACCGTTATAGATGTCGTCGTCCCCGACCGGCGTGGCGCGGCCGTAGGCGTCCCAGTGGGCACCATACAGAACCGTCTCCTCCGGATGCCCGGCACCGGGGATGCGGGCCAGCACATTGCGGCTCTCGATCCGGTCGGCGGTCTGGCCGAAATCGATCGACATCGTCACCCCGGTCAGGGTCACCGGCGCAAACTCCGGCGTCCGGGCCGCCGCGCGCAGGGCGGCATAGTCGAGGCCCGCGTCGGCGAACAGCTGCTCGGCGACCGGTCCCTGGATCCACCCCTGCGCCGGCACCCGCTCGGCGTCCGGGTTGGCCCGCACGATGTCGAATTTCGGTGCGGTCGAGGATCCCTCCAGCACGCTCCAGCCATAGCCGGCGCCCGCCGTGTCGTGGATCACCAGCACCGCCGCCGCCCCCTGCCGCGCGGCCTCCTGGAATTTGTAGGTCCAGCGGCCGTAGAAGGTCATGGCATTGCCGTCGAACCGCCCCGCGACCGGATGCCCTTCGGGCGCGCCGAAGTCCGGGTCATTGACGATGACCAGCAGCACCTTGCCGCGCAGGTCCATGCCCTTGAAATCGTTCCAGCCGCGCTCCGGCGCGCTGACGCCATAGCCGGCGAACACCACCTCGGCGTTGGCGACGGTGATACGATCCACGGGCCGATCGCTCGACACCAGAATGTCGGGTCCGCGCGCCAGCGCCCGGCTCGCGCCGCCGGCATTGACCGTGATCGTCGCCGGCCCGTCCTGCCGCGTCCGCCCCAACTGCGCCCGCTGCACCCACTGGCCGTCCGGTCCGCCCGGCTCCAGCCCCAGCGCCTGGAACTGGCCGACGATATAGTCGACCGTCCGCTGCTCGCCCGGCGTCGCCACCCCGCGCCCCTCGAATTCGTCCGAGGCCAGCACCCGCACATGCTCATTCAGCCGCGCCCCTTCGGCCTGCTGGGCGAAGGCGGGGGATGCCGACAGGAGGGCGGCGACGGCGGCGAGGAGGATGCGGTGCTGGGTCATCCCCAACTCTAGCGCCCTTCCCTGGCTTTCGTCATCCTCCGGCAAGCGGCGCAGCCGCGAAGCCCGGGAGGTACGACTCAGCGGACGTTGCGCGGGTCCGCTATGGGTGGAAAGCGGACGTGACGATGTTAGGATAAAATGGCTCAGGGGCGAGTTTGCCATGCCGTCAATCAAGACAGTCACGACGGCCTACAGCTTTGGGGCTCTTCCGGCCTTCATAGGCTTTGTCGCTATCGCCCAGATGAGTTGGCTTTGGGCGTTCATCGCTCTTTTCGGCTACGCCATTGCTGGAAGTTTGTTGAAGTGTCCAAGGTGCGGATTGGCCACTTCCGGTCGGGTAAGAACCGACAGGAAGGGCCGGGAGCGACGCAGCAGGATGCACCATTCTTACAACCCGGATTATTGCAGCAGATGCGGTCTGGATTTCCGCACCCATAGCTTCACTGAACGCTTCGATTGATCATGGGTAAAGTCCGCTTCGGGCCGGGATTCGACGGCCGTCCAGGGTGGACAGCGGACGTTAATCCGCATCGCTGGCTTTATCCCGCCGGCCTGTGATCTCGAACCACGCAATCGCGGCGACGTTCAGTCCCACCAGCACGGCGGCGAACAACCACACAGGCAAGTGGTAGTGAAACGCGATCAGCGACCATGCGGCAATTACTGCCAGCGCGAGTAGCACTCGAAGGCCAGTCCTGATCATGGAGCGACCTAACACCACTTCCGGCCTACGGGCCAAACGTCGCCAGCTTGTGAAGCTATGCATTGCCCTCGGACCAACGTCCGCAACGGGTCGGAAGCGGTCTCGCGGATAGCGCCGAATAGCCGACTCTCCAACGACCTGAAGCCCTTGGCCTTCTTAACCAGTCCGCCGTGGATCTTGAGCAGGCAGTCCAAGTGCATCATCGAGCGACCATCCCGCGATTTCGAGAGCAACCAGACCAGCCGCGCCGACATCACCGTTGGCGGATGCCGTTTGGTGCCACAGACGGTAGGTGTCTCGACCGCGGGCCTCCAGGATGGCGCTGCCGCTGTCGACCGGCCTGTAACAGCCATAGGGCGGTGTGCGCAGCAGAGGCTCCACCGCGGCTTCCAGTCGCGCCTCCTCCTCGGGTGACAAAAGCTTGTGTACGACGCATCCGCTCGCGTCCTTGCAGGGGCGCATCCACTTGGCGGTGAGATGGAGACGGCCCCCTTCGACTTCCGTCACCCGGACCGTCGCTGTTGAGATGTCAGCCAGAAGCGTGAACCGGAGGGTCGGTCGTTGGGGTGTGCTGCCCCCAAAGAGCGGCTCCTCATGCAGAGCCATCAACTGATGGCCAAACCACGAAGCCTCGTCGGGTTCGAGGACCGGCCGCCTATGAGCGGGATAATACTCGTCCTCAGGGCACTCCCCCACTGTGGTCTGCAAAGACGCCGGAAAGAACGGGGTGCCCGCAAAGCTCGCATAGACCGCGATGACGCTCCCGACCAATGCCGCGGCGATGAGTGCAAAAGCGTCTCGTCGAAACATGGCAGTTCCCCCAACTCACCATCACCTCGACGCCGTCACGGTTCAAGCGCCCCTAGGTCCGCTTTGGGTCGGGAGCCGACGGTCGCCCAAAGGTGGAAAGCGGACGTGTCGTGCGATACGGACCGAGGACATGAAAGTCAGCCCTTGGATCGTTTGGCCGCTCTGGATCGGCTGGTGCGCTTTCCTCGCTTGGAGGTTCGCAGACGGGCTCGGTGCGACCGTGGTCACATTCCTGGTGTTGACGGTTCCGGTCGCCCTCTGGGCACGACATCGCATGAAGAAGCAGATCGCTGAGCGTGGCGCGGAATAGCGGCCTGAATGTGCGCAACGGGTCGGGAGCGGACGGTGGGCCAAAGGCGGAAAGCGGACCGCGTCAGTCGGTGAGACTCGCCTCGCGACCACCGCTCGTTTCATGGCCGTGGCTGGATGGCGTTCAAACGCCCCCTGACAGGATAGCGATCATCACGGCCCCGAGGGTCCCGACCAACGCGTAGGTGAGGACCCGCAACCAGGGTCGCGGCCGGTAGGCGAGTTCCGGGTGTCCGACAGGAAACAGCAGTCGCACCGCGGCACCTTCCCTGGGCGTACGATACGGCCACCAGACGTCATCGATCTGCTCGAAGGACTTGCCGTCGATCTCATAGCGGACAATCGCGGCATAGGTACGGACCCCGTCCTCGAGGCTCGCCATATGGCCCATGACGGTTCCGCGCGCGGCAATCTTGCGGCCCGACCGCCGGAAGTCGGTGCTGACAAGCGACGCCAACATGAATGCGCAAATAAGCAGGCCGGCGACAGCGGCCAGGGTTCGCATATCAGGGGGAGCCATCGCAGCCTGTTCGTTGGAGATACACAGTTGATTATCGCTGTCGGCTCAGGCGGTCCACTCTGCAACACAACGCCTTGGCCATGAGGCGACGACCGTTCCGACCCGCCCCGGGCTCAGGCGCGCCGGCTCAGCCCGAAAGCGGACCCTGCCGCCCCTCCAGCCATCCCAGCACCCCGTCCGCCACCACCACCCCCGAGGCCATCGAGGCCTGCAGCAGATAGCCCCCGGTCGGCGCCTCCCAGTCCAGCATCTCGCCGGCCACGAAGACGCCGGGCAGGGCGGTCAGCATCAGCGCCGCATCCACCTGGTCCAGCCGCACCCCGCCCGCCGAGGAGATCGCCCGCGCCAGCCCCTGCACCCCGGTCAGGGTCAGCCGCACGGCCTTGATCCGTTTCGCCAGCTTGTCCGCGCCCGCGGGCAACTCGCCCGGGATCTCGCGCAAGAGTCCCACCGCCGCCGGCGACAGCCCCGCCACCTTCCGCAGCCAGTTGGTCGCGCTGTCCTTGCCGCGCGGCTTCGCCAGCCGCCCCGCCAGCGCCTCGACCGTCAGGTCGGGCCGCAGGTCGACGGTCAGGGCCGCCGACCCGTCCCGCCCGATCGCGTCCCTGAGCCCCGCCGACAGGGCATAGATCGCCCCGCCCTCGAGTCCGTAGCGCGTCACCATGGCCTCGCCCCGCACCGTCCGGTCCCCGTGCGTCAGGGCGATCGGCTTCAGCGGCTGCCCCGCGAACCGGTCCGCGAAGATCTCCGACCAGGCCGCGTCGAAGCCGACATTCGACGGCCGGAAGGGCTCGACCGCCACCCCTTCCGCCTGCAGCCAGTCCCGCCAGGTGCCGTCCGACCCCAGCCGCGGCCAGCTGGCCCCGCCCAGCGCCAGCACCACAGCATCGGGCGTCTCGACCCGCTCGCCGTCAGGCGTCTCGAACACCCAGCCGCCGTCGCGGCGGCCGACAAGGCGCGACCGCGTCCGGACCTCGACGCCCAGCTCCGCCAGCCGTCCCAGCCAGGCGCGCAGCAGGGGCGAGGCCTTCATCGCCCGCGGGAACACCCTTCCCGACGAGCCCGTGAACGTCGCCTGCCCCAACCCTTCGGCCCAGCCGATCAGATGCGTCGGCGAGAAGGCCTCCAGCCAGGCCGCGACCACGCCCGCCGCCTCGCCATAGCGGCCGGTGAAGGGTGCCAGGTCTTCCGAATGGGTCAGGTTCAATCCGCCCCGCCCGGCCATCAGGAATTTCCGCGCCACCGACGGCATGGCCTCATGCACCACCACCGCCACGCCCGCTCGCGCCAGCCTTTCGGCCGCCATCAGCCCGGCGGGCCCGGCCCCGATGATGTGAACTGTCTTCGTGTCGGTCATCGCGCAGCCAGTATCATGTCCCGCCTCCGACGCCCCCTTTTTGCTTTCGTCATCCTCCGGCGAAGCGGCGCAGCCGCGGAGACCGGGGGACCCAGCGGCGCGCGAGAGCGCGAAGCTGTCGAGCGCGCGGCTGCTTCACCCAGCCTGCCTGCAAAGATCGCCTTCGGCGCCGCTGGGTCCCCCGGTCTCGCTGGCTCGCCGGAGGATGACGAAAGCGGGGGTGGGTGAAATATCGCTCCGGGAACCCCCCAAACCCGCATACGCTCATCCCCCATGAGCGTCGCCTTTACCCGCGAGGAAGATCTGGAGGCCACGGCCGCCGACCTTCCCGACCGTCCGATTTCGCCCCATCCCAATCTGGTCACTCCCTCGGGACTGGCCCTGATCGAGGCCGCCCTGGCCTCGGCCCGCGCGGCCTACTCGGCCGCCCAGGCCCACGGCTCCATCGAGGCCGACCGCACCGCCATGGCCCGCGCCACCCGCGACCTGCGCTACTGGTCCGCCCGCCGCGCCACCGCCCAGCTGGTCGAGACCGAACCCGACGGCCGGGTCCGCTTCGGCGGCTCCGTGACCCTCGAACGCGCCGACGGCCGCACCCAGACCTGGCGCATCACCGGCGAGGATGAGGCGGACCCCGCCGCCGGCTCGGTCAGCCATGTCTCACCCCTCGCCGTCGCCCTGATGAACAAACGGGTCGGCGACGAAGCGGTCGTCGCCGGACAGGTCGTCGAGGTCATCGCCGTCGATTGACCGTCAATGGTTGCCCCGGCGACCCGCTTGCCCCACCCTGTGCCCACACGGCGCTGGCCTAGCGCCTCCTGCGCTCCAGCAGCGCGAAGCGCGGTAGCGCCAACAATAAAGAAGGAGCCGCCCATGGCCCGAAAGCCCAACTACAGTTTCGAGCGTCAGGAACGCGATCGCGCCGACGCCAAGAAGGCCGCCGAGAAGGCCGCCGCCAAGGCTGAGAAAAAAGCCGCCGCCGCCGCCCGCAAGGAAGCCGGCCTGCCGCCGCTCGAGGACTGAGGCCCCCCGGACAAACGGTCGCGGCGCGCTGAGGCGGTCGCGCCGGGCATTGCGTGTCTGAACGCCCCGGCTATGGTCACGACCGTCAGTCATCAGGGGTGTTCTCCATGCGTCGTCGTCTCGTCTCGCTCGCGGCCATTCTCGCGGTCATCGCGCCCGCAACCTCGGTCTGGGCGCTGTCGCCCGACACGGGATCGGCCCCGGCCGCCGTCGTCTCCGCCCCGGCCCTGCCGCAGGCCGCGCCGCTGCAGGGCGCGCCGGTCGCCGACCTGGTCGCCCGCGTCGACATCCCCTGGTCGCGCTTCCAGCTCGACAACGGCCTGACCGTCATCGTCCATGAGGACCGCAAGGCCCCGGTGGTCGCGGTGTCCATCTGGTACAATGTCGGCTCCAAGGACGAGCCCGCCGGCTCCACCGGCTTCGCCCACCTGTTCGAACACCTGATGTTCGGCGGCTCCGAGAACTCCCCGACCAGCCACATCCAGGCCATGAGCGCCGCGGGCGCCACCGGCCTGAACGGCACCACCTGGTTCGACCGCACCAACTATTTCCAGACCGTCCCCACCCCGGCCCTCGAACAGACCCTGTTCCTCGAGAGCGACCGCATGGGCTTCCTGCTCGGCCAGGTCGGCCAGGAGGTGCTCGATCTGCAGCGCGGCGTCGTCCAGAACGAGAAGCGCCAGCGCGACAACCAGCCCTACGGCCTGTCGTCCTACGCCCAGCAGGACGCCCTCTTCCCCGTCGGCCACCCCTATCGCCACTCGACCATCGGCTCGATGGCCGACCTTGACGCCGCCAGCCTCGAGACCGTGCGCAACTGGTTCCGGGACAACTACGGGCCCAACAACGCCGTGCTGGTCCTGTCCGGCGACATCGATGAGGCCACCGCCCGCACCCTCGCCGACCGCTATTTCGGCTCCATCGCCCGCGGCCCGGTCAATGTCCCCGCCGCCGCCGACATCCCGACCCTCGCCGCCCCGGTCGAGGAAGTCCTGCGCGACCGCGTCGCCCAGACCCGCGTCAGCCGCGCCTGGGTCGTCCCCGGCATGCTCGACCCGGACGCCGTGCCCCTCGCCGTCGGCGCCTCCATCCTCGGCGGTCTGGAGTCCTCGCGGCTCGACAACGCCCTGGTGCGCGGCGACCAGTCCGCCTCCTCGGTCAGCGCCGGGGCCCAGGCCTTCCACCGCCTCGGCTTCTTCAACTATTCGGCCAATGTCCGCCCCGGCGGTGACGTCGCCGCCGTCTCGGCCCGGATGGACGCCGTCCTCGCCGAGCTGATGGCCAACGGCCCGACCCAGGACGAGATCGACCGCGTCGTCACCCAGTATGCCGCCCGCACCATCCAGGGTCTGGAACAGGTCAACGGCAAGGCCTCGGTCCTCGCCGAGGGCCAGCTCTATGCCGGCGACCCCGACTTCTACCGCCATGAACTGGCCGCCTACGCCGCCGTCACCCCGGCCCAGGTGCGCGACGCCATGCAGCGCTGGCTGAGCCGCCCGGTCTACAGCCAGATCGTCGAGCCCGGCGAGCGCGAGGCCTATGTCGAGGCCGCCGCCACCCCCTCGGGCGCCACCCCGGTCCCCGCCGCCGAGATCCAGCGCGTCGCCCGCGACCCCATGCCGACCATCGGCGACGTCCCCAACCTCGACTTCCCGAACGTCGAGCGCGCCACCCTCTCGAACGGCGTCGAGATCGTCTATGCGCAGTCGACCACCGTCCCCGTCACCCGCGTGGCGGTCGAGTTCGACGCCGGCTATGCCGCCGATCGCGCGGATGCCCTCGGCGTCCATTCGATGATGCTGACGCTGATGAGCGAAGGCACCACCACCCGCGACTCCAACGCCCTGGCCGAGGCCCAGGAACGGCTCGGCGCCTCGGTCAATGTCGGCGCCTCCATGGACCGCACCGCCGCCAGCCTGACCGCCGTCACCACCAACCTTGATCCCTCGCTGGTCCTGCTCTCCGACATGGTGCGCAACCCCGCCTTCGCCCCGGCCGAGGTCGAGCGTCTGCGCGCCCAGCGCCTCGCCGGCCTGGCCAATGAGCGGACCCAGCCGGCGGCCATCGCCGCCCGCGCCCTGCCGCCGCTGATGTATGGCGAGGCCAGCCCCTATGGCCGTCCCTTCGGCGGCACCGGCACGCCCGAGACCATCAGCGCCCTCACCCGTGAGGACCTGATCGCCGAACACGCCGAATGGGTCCGGCCCGACAATGCCCGCATCTTCGTGGTCTCCGACCTGCCGCTGTCAGAGCTGACCCCGCGGCTGGAGCGGGCCTTCGGCGACTGGCGCGCCCCCGCCGCCCCGCGCGGGACCAAGGCCTTCCCGACCGACATCCCCGCCACCACCGCCCGCATCGTCCTGATCGACCGGCCGCAATCGCCGCAATCGATCATCTATGGCGGCGCGGTCCTCGGCGTCTCCGGCACCGACGACCTGCTGACCCTGCAGGCCGCCAACACCGTGCTGGGCACCGACTTCCTGTCGCGGATCAATGCCGATCTGCGCGAGACCAAGGGCTGGTCCTACGGCGTGCGCGGCTCGATCAACACGCTCCAGCACCGCGTCCCCTACATCGTCAACGCCCCGGTCCAGGCCAATCGCACGGGTGAGTCCATCGCTGCCCTGATCGCCCAGTACGAGCGCTTCCTCGGCCCCGACGGCGTCACCGCCGCCGAGCGGGACCGCACCGTCAACGGCGACACCCGCGGCCTGGCCGGCGGCTTCGAGACCTCGGGCCAGATCCTCGGCGCCCTGCGCTCGAACGCCCTCTACGGCCGTCCGGACAACTACCAGGAAACCCTGGCCAGCCGCACCCGCGCCCTGACCGCCGAACAGATGGACGCCGCCGCCCGCGCCGCCATCGACCCGGGCCAGTTCGTCTGGGTCGTCGTCGGCGACGCCTCCGTCGTCCAGCCCCAGCTGGAAGCCCTCGGCCTGCCGGTCGAAGTCCGCCCGGCGCAGTAGGAACCACCGTGTCTCCTCCCCGTCGCTTGCGATGGGGAGGGGGACCATCCGAAGCCGCAGGCGAAGGATGGTGGAGGGGTGGAGGAGGATCGCATGCGATCCGACGACGACCGCACCACTCTCCCCTCATCCCGGCGAAAGCCGGGACCCAGTGCTTTGGGTGACCTCAGCCCGAGCCTCGGACACGCCCGCTCGTCCTGAAACACCGGTGTCACGCTGGACAGAACTGGGTCCCGGCTTTCGCCGGGATGAGCGGATCCAAAGATCCAGTTCCCAAACCTCGGCGCGCCCCGCGCGCCCGACACGCCCAGCCCCGGTCGCCCGACCCGGTGCGGGTCAAGGACAGGCCGTCCCGGCCTGCCGCGCGAGCGGCGCGCAGCGTCCTTGAGGCGCGCCGGGTCGGACGGCTCCGACACTCCCCTGCTCATCCGAGGAAAACCGGGCCCCCGTCACGTCCAGATACAAACTAGTGTTTCCGGTGCCGCGGCTTCGGCCCGTATACCATGTCAGATTCTCGTTCTAGTATTTCCGTTCTACAATCCAGAGGTGAACATGAAGGTCGCAAGAGTCAACGTCGGACGGATCGCCGAACGTATCGTGATGAACGAGCTGGAATCGCGCGGCTATCACATCATCGATCTCGCCTACACGTCGAAGACGTTCGCCAACGTGGACTTCATCGCGTCGAAGGCCGGCCAGAGCTTCAACGTGCAAGTGAAGGGCACAAGCCTGAAATCGGGTGCTCGTCGCGCGGTTCAGTATGGCTACTGCACGAAAGAGATCGTGGCTGGCACCGTCCCGATGTTCAACGGGAAGACGGAAGCAGCGCTCAGGGCTGACGTCATCGTCTTGGTCGGAGTCTATTCGCCCAGCAAATACCACGCGGTTGTCCTGCCCGTGGCCACTGCGGAGCAGGCTGCTCAGACCAATATCGGCCAGTACTATCGGGGGACCAAGCGGGACGGCGGCGTGCGCAAGGAGAATAAGGTCTATGTCGAACTCGAAGGCTCACCCAAACCCCGGGTGCCGGTCCATCCCGAGAAGATAAGGGAACGGGCAATCTTGCTTGCTCACCTTGATGCTTGGGACCTCGCCGCGCCGCCTCAGCTACGCTAGTCCAAGGCCCCCTACGCCGCCCGCAACGGCTCAATCTTCGCCAGCTCATCCCGCGCCGCAATCGCCGCCTTCGACAGGTCATGCTGCGTCTGCAGGTTCATCCAGAACTCTGCCGTGGTCCCAAACACCCGCGCCAGCCGCAGGGCCGTGTCCGAGGTCACCGGCTGCTGTTCGCGCACCACCCGCTCGATCCGCGTCCGGTCCTTCAGACCCATGGCCTTGGCCAAGGCGCCGGGCGTCAGGCCGTAGTCGGGCAGGAAATCCTCGCGCAGATGCGCGCCCGGATGGGCCAGGGGCTCGGCGAAAGTCGTGTGGTCGCGGCCAATCATCCCGGCCTCCTTGGCGTTCTGTCCGCGAATCGGCTCCCGGCCCATAAGCGGAACATCACGGAAAATATCTCCAGGTTCTGGAGACGTTCCATTGCGCGATGCCAATTCACGAGTTATCTTGAGAGTCAAGTGGATTGGGGGATCCCGGTCGGCGCTATGGCCTCGGTGGGTTCACCGGGGCCTTTCGCTTTTTAAGCCTCCGGGTGGATCAGATAGCCGACGCCTTGGTAGTCGTTGCCAACGTTCGCTCGTCCGCCCCTGCAGAAAAACTTTTCTTTCAGTATGTTAAACGCCCGGTTGGCTTGATCGGGTCTGACGACACTGAGGCCGATTGGTCGGGCCACCAGGTCTGCCAGCTGGAGGCCCGACGAGTTCGCCTTCTTGTCGGCGAAGACTATTGAAAATGGGAGCGGCACGCCGAACTTGTTCGCGCCGTCGCAAACCCTGCGAAACTCCAGCTCAAGTTCGGCATCTTCTTTCTTTCCACGGCACTCGACGACAATGTGGGTTTGTGCGGCGAGCTGATCTTTCTCAGCCAGGAACTCGCGGAGCTGCTCCAGGCAAAACCGGAGCGCGACGTGGTAAGGGTTGTCGGCAACCTCGCCTCTATCCCTCATCCGCTTCTTGTCGATGACGGCGGTTATCAGGATGAATTTGCTCGCCTCGATGATCCTGGATAGCGCGCCCAGAAAGCGATTCTTTTCCTTGGGGCCAGAAAACCTGAACTGCCCGGTTTCCTTTCGAATATCTCGTTCGTGCAAAATCACGATGTCGTGGCCAAAACTGCGGAACTTGAACTCCTCCAGCGCCGTAACGACTGAATTCACGTAGTAATTCTTGCTAAAAATGCATAGCGACAACACAAAGACCGGATAGCTGTCGTCTATAGAAACCATGCTGTGGTCGCCGCTCTCGTCTACGTAGACAATGTAGTTGCTAAACGGGCGGGGAGGCGTGCCGAGTTCTTTCTCCGGCTCGACGGGGGCGTCGAACAGTTGAAGCTGGTCGGGACCGGGCTGGCCAGGGTTGTCCATGCTCAAATATTCAACCCATGACGCAAGAGCGCAATAGCGCCATCAGCGGCCGGGCACTCTCAATCCGGGCGGGCTGCGCCAAAGTTGCGATCTGCCAACGCCGGACAAACAAAAAGGGCGGAGCCTCGCGGCCCCGCCCCTCTTGTTCGTTCAGCCTAACGACTGAGCGCGGACTAGAAGTCCATCCCGCCCATGCCGCCCATGCCGCCCATATCACCACCGCCGGCGCCGCCACCGGCCGCCTTCTTCGGCGCATCGGCAACCGCCGCTTCCGTCGTGATCAGGATACCGGCCACGGAGGCCGCGTCCTGCAGGGCGGTGCGCACGACCTTGGCGGGGTCGATGACACCGGCCTTGATCATGTCGACGTATTCTTCGGTCTGGGCGTTGAAGCCGAAGGTGGCCGAGGGGTTTTCCAGCACCTTGCCGACGACGATGGAGCCTTCGACGCCCGCGTTCTCGACGATCTGACGGATCGGGGCCTGGATGGCGCGGCGGATGATGGCGATGCCGGCGGTCTGGTCGGCGTTGTCGCCTTTCAGGCCTTCCAGCGCCTTGGTCGCCTTCAGCAGGGCGATGCCGCCGCCGGGGACGATGCCTTCTTCAACGGCCGCCCGCGTGGCGTTCAGGGCGTCGTCGACGCGGTCCTTCTTCTCCTTGACCTCGACCTCGGTCGAGCCGCCGACGCGGATGACTGCGACGCCGCCGGCCAGTTTGGCCAGACGTTCCTGCAGCTTCTCCTTGTCGTAGTCCGAGGTGGTGGACTCGATCTGGGCCTTGATCTGGCCGATGCGGGCCTCGATCGCGTCCTTCTCACCGACGCCGTCCACGATGGTGGTGTCGTCCTTGGTGATGGTGACCTTCTTGGCCTTGCCGAGCATGTCGATCGTGACGTTCTCGAGCTTGATGCCGAGGTCTTCCGAGATCACCGTGCCGCCGGTCAGGACGGCGATGTCCTCCAGCATGGCCTTGCGGCGGTCGCCGAAGCCCGGAGCCTTGACGGCGGCGACGCGCAGGCCGCCACGCAGCTTGTTGACGACGAGCGTGGCCAGGGCCTCGCCCTCGATGTCCTCGGCGATGATGAGGAGCGGGCGGCCCGACTGGACCACGGCTTCCAGGATCGGCAGCATCGACTGCAGCGACGAGAGTTTCTTCTCGTGCAGCATGATGAGGGGCTCCTCGAGCTGGACCTCCATCTTGTCGGCGTTGGTGATGAAGTAGGGCGACAGGTAGCCGCGGTCGAACTGCATGCCCTCGACGACGTCGAGTTCGGTCTCGGCGGTCTTGGCTTCCTCAACCGTGATGACGCCTTCGTTGCCGACCTTTTCCATGGCCTTGGCGATCATGTCGCCGACTTCGCTGTCGCCGTTGGCCGAGATGGTGCCGACCTGGGCGATTTCGGAGTTGGCGGAGACCTTGCGGCTCGAGGCCTTGATGTCGGCGAGGACGGCGGTGACCGCCTTGTCGATGCCGCGCTTCAGATCCATCGGGTTCATGCCGGCGGCCACGGCCTTGAGGCCTTCCTGGACGATCGACTGGGCCAG
The DNA here is from genome assembly GCA_030285985.1 of Aquidulcibacter paucihalophilus. Lineage (NCBI taxonomy): Bacteria > Pseudomonadati > Pseudomonadota > Alphaproteobacteria > Caulobacterales > Caulobacteraceae > Aquidulcibacter > Aquidulcibacter paucihalophilus. Next base: position 104,396 of record CP127384.1, on the reverse strand, counting down.
GACGGTGGCGGTGGTGGTGCCGTCGCCGGCCTTGTCATTGGTCTTGGAGGCGACTTCCCGGATCATCTGGGCGCCCATGTTCTCGAAGGCGTCTTCCAGCTCGATCTCTTTGGCCACCGAGACGCCGTCCTTGGTCGAGCGCGGGGCGCCGAAGGACTTCTGGATCACGACGTTGCGGCCCTTGGGACCGAGGGTGACCTTGACCGCATTGGCCAGGACGTTGACGCCGCGCAGCATCTTTTCGCGCGCGTCGGTGGAGAACATAACCTGTTTGGCAGCCATCTGGCAGCTCCTAAATATTTGGTTTTGAAACGGAAATCAGACGCGGGTGCTTAGGACAGCACGCCCAGGACGTCGGATTCCTTCATGATGATCAGGTCTTCGCCGTCGATCTTGACCTCGGTGCCCGACCATTTGCCGAACAGGATGCGGTCGCCGGCCTTCAGGTCCATGGCGACGTGCTTGCCGTCCTCATCGCGGGCGCCGGGCCCGACCGAGACGACTTCGCCTTCCTGGGGCTTTTCCTTGGCCGAGTCGGGGATGATGATCCCGCCCTTGGTTTTGGATTCCTCTTCCACGCGCTTTACCAGCACACGGTCGCCGAGCGGACGAAACGCCATTTGTCTGTCTCCCAAAGTTTGTATTCAGCCTCGGCGCGGCCGATTGGCAGCCAACGGGTCCGAGTGCTAACGCGAGCGGCAAATAGGGACAGGCACCGCCACCGTCAAGCGCGGCAGGGCAGGATTTCAGCGGGGTTTCAGTCCGCCGCGGCCGCCAGGGTCCAGCCGGCCTCGACCTGACGCGCGAACAGCGGCCGGGCCCCGCGCACGCGGGTGCGCCAGTCGCGGCCGCGGCCGTCCTGCCCCAGCAGATCGCCCAGCTCGGCCCGCACCAGCCGCAGCGCCTCGTCCGGCCGGTTCTGCCGGATCAGGAAGCCGGCGTGCTTCTGGGCCCCGTCCATGGCGTCGGTATGGGCCGGCGGCAGGCGGGTCGAGGCGATGGTCAGGGCCCTCTGGTACAGCGCCTCCGCCTCACCGGCGCGGCCCAGCTGGTCCAGCACGGCGGCATAGCCCTCGATCGTCTCCAGCAGGTCGGGGCTGTCCGCCCCCACCCCGCCCTCATAGGCCGCCAGCCCCTCGCGGAACGGCGCCTCGGCCTCGGCCCAGCGGCCCTGGTCGGACAGGGCGAAGCCCAGATTGGCGCGCGCATTGCCGGTGAACGGATGGTCCGGCCCGACGATCTCCAGCGCCAGTTCCAGCGCCCGCCGGAAGGCCGGCTCGGCGGCCACGCCGTCCCCCGTCACATGCAGGAACCAGCCCTGGTTGGTCAGGCACTGGGCCAGCAGCACGGGATCACCGGCCTGCTCCGCGATCGCCACCGCCCGCGCATACAGCGGCGCCGCCTGATGCGCCCGACCGGTGCGCCGAAGGGAGTTGCCGAGGTTCGAGAGCACGATGGCCACGTGATAGTCCGTCGGCCCGTACAGCACCTCATACATGCCGAGGACCTGCCGGTAGAGCGGATCGGCCTCGGCGTGCCGGCCCTGGGCGGTCAGGGCGTTGGCGACCAGGTTCAGGCTGTCGGCGGTCTTCTCATGCACCGGCCCCAGATGTTCACGGCGCAGGGCCAGGCTGGCCCGGGCCGCCGCCTCCGCCTCCTCATTGCGCCCCATGAAGTCAAAGGCCCGGGCGCGATCATAGATCAGTGTCGCCCGGTGCACCGGGTCCGGCGCGGCCTCCCGATCCAGCAGGGCGAGGGTGCGGTCGATGTCCGCCAGGGCCCCGGCATAGTCGCCCTGCTCCAGCTTCAGCCGCGCCCGTACCGTCAGTGGCCGCCCGACCGGGGTCCCTTCCGGGCCGAACCGCGTTTCCACCACCTGGACGGCGGCGGCGATGGCGGCCTCCGCACCCGGCAGGTCGCCGGCCGTGAACCGCTCATTGGTCAGGACGATCAGGGCCGCCGCCGCGGCTTCGGCGTCGGTCTCGCGCGACAGGATGTCGGCCACAGCGTCGAGCGTGGAGGGGGCGGAGATGCGGACGTCGGCGGGCGGCGGAGGCGGCGGTGGTGGGGGTGGAGGTGGCGGGGGCGGCGCTGGCGCGGTCACCGGAGGCGGCTGCTGGGGCGCGGGCCGGTCCTGGGCCGTGGCGCAGGCCGCCGTCGCCGCCAGCGCCAGTCCGATCACGCTGCTCCGCACCAGCCTCGCCACCGGCGTCTCCCCTGTTCGATACCCATGTTCGGCTGAGCGAACCGCCCTTGGCAAGGCCGTTTCCGGATGAACGCCGGATGAACGACGACCTCGCGGCCCGTTCAGACGACCGGTCCTAGACCTGTGGTCAAGCTTGGCGCATCCGCCGCAGCAATCACCAAGGGGCCCGACCATGAAGACGTTTTCGAAGATCGCTCTCGCTGCGCCGGCCGTGATCGGCGCCATGGCCCTGAGCCTGATGGCCGCCAGCCCGGCCGACGCCCAGAGCCGTCATCGCGACCGGGACCGCGACCGTGACAGCGACCGCACCGAGGATGTCCTGATCGGCGCCGCCATCGGTGCCCTGGCCGGGGCCCTGATCGGCGACGGCGACGGCTCCTATGTCGCCGGCGGCGCCCTCGCCGGCGCGGCGCTGGGCGCGAGCTCGGGCGATGACGACTGCGGCTACTACCGCGGCGGCCGCTGCTACCGGAACCTGGGCCACTGGGAGCGGGAACACGGCATCAACAGCCGCGATCGCTACGACCGCTATGACCGTCGCGACGACCGCCGGGATCGCCGCGACTACCGCCGCGATGACCGCGACTACCGCTACGAGCGCCGCTGGTAGTCTCCATCCCTTCCGCCGGTCGGCCGACGGTCAGGACCGGGCGGGTCAACTTGACTTGCCCCTTTCCGGCATCCAGCCTCTTTTGCCCGGGCGGCCCCTCGCCGGGCCATGCGTCTGGAGCGCATTCAAAACGGAGCGGTCTTATGGCCTCGCGTCTGCCGAAATCCTCAAGGTTTGCATTGAGCCTCACGGTCGCTGTCGCGGCGCTGGCGATCGGCGGCCCGGTCTGGGCACAAAGGGCCGACGAGCTCAATGGTGGCAAGGCCAATATGAGGTGCGAAGGGTCCACCAACAACTGCGGGACCCCTGCTGGCGGCTCGCTCCGCGACGCGTCTGAAGATGAGGCCACGGACCCGCCTGCGAACAACCCGGAGCCCGCTCCTGCAGAGCCGCCGGCCGACGCGGATGAAGGCACGGCAACGCGCGCGCCTGGCCCGGCAAGCAACGACGATGAACCGGGCGAGCCGGAATAGTTCGGCGGAGGCCGGCCCGGCTTGCCCTCATGGATGTCAGGCAACCGGGACCGCCGAAACGGACGCTCCCTGCTGCGCCCTAGACCATCAGCCGCTTCATCAGCTCCGCCGTCGACGGATCCAGCCCCGCTGACGGTTCTCCTGCCGCCACATCCTTCAGCACGACCTTCGCCAGCGCCTTGCCCAGCTCCACGCCCCACTGGTCGAAGCTGTTGATGTCCTGGATCACCCCCTCGACGAAGGTCTTGTGCTCATAGAGGGCGATCAGGGCGCCGACCGCTTCGGGGCTCAGGGCGTCCATCAGGATCGTCGTCGACGGGCGATCGCCGGGGAAGGTCTTGTGCGGGGCCAGCCGGTCAGCCTCGGCCGCGTCCGCCCCCGCCGCGATCAGCTCGGCCCGGGCCTCGGCCTCCGTCTTGCCGACCATCAGCGCCTGGGCCTGGGCCAGGGCATTGGACCACAGCGGGGCGTCGCCCTCGCGCGCGTCCATGGCCCCCTCGGAGGTATGGCCCACGACGATGAACTCCGCCGGCACCACCTGCGGCCCCTGATGGATCTGCTGGAAGAAGGCGTGCTGGCCGTTGGTGCCCGGCTCGCCGAAGACGATCGGGCTGGTGGCGGTGTCGACGGGCGAGCCGTCGCGCCTCACCCGCTTGCCGTTCGACTCCATCTCCAGCTGCTGCAGGAAGGCCGGCAGCCGGCGCAGGCCGTGGGCATAGGGGGCGACGGTCCGGGCCATGCGGCCGCGGCCCTCGACATTGTAGATCTGGGCCAGGGCCAGCAACACCGGGGCGTTCCGCTCCAGATCGGCCGAGAGGAAATGCTCGTCCATGGCCCGGGCGCCGTTCAGCAGCCGCTCGAACACATCCCAGCCCAGGGCCACCGCCACCGACAGGCTGACCGCCGACCACAGCGAGTATCGCCCCCCGACCCAGTCGCGGAAGGCGAAGGTCCGGCCGCAGCCCCAGGCCGCGGCCTTGTCCGGTGCCGCCGTCACTCCGATCAGGTGATGCACCATCCGCTTGGGCGACAGGCTCTCGGCCAGCCAGGCCTTGGCCAGCTCGGCATTGGCCAGGGTTTCCTGCGTCGTGAAGGTCTTGGACACGACCACCACCAGCGTCGTCTCGGGGTCCAGCCCGGCCAGGGCCTCGCCCATCTCGCGCGGGTCGATATTGGCCACGAACCTCAGGTCGATGACCGGCTCCAGCGGCCGCAGGGCGTCCCACAACAGCCGCGGCCCCAGGTCCGACCCGCCGATGCCGATATGGACGATGGCCGTGAACGGCTGGTTGGTGCCACCCCCTTCGGCCCCCGAGCCGATGTCGGTCGCGAACCGGGCCATGGCCTTGCGCGCCGCGGCGACCTCGGCGGACACGGGTTCGCCGAGCGCGCGGAAATCCGCGTCATCGGCGGCCCGCAGCGCCGGATGCAGCACCGCGCGGCCTTCCGTATTGTTGACCGCCTCGCCGCTGAACAGGGCGTTGCGCCGCCCCTCGACGTCACAGGTCCGGGCCAGATCCAGCGCGGCCTCGAACCCCTCCGCGCTCCAGGCCTGTTTCGACAGGTCCAGATACAGGCCTGCGGCCTCCACCCCCATGCGGTCGACGCGGCCGGGATCGGTCGCGAACTGGTGCAGAATGCGTCCGTCGGCGTCCTTGCGGGCAACGCCGCGAAGCATGTCGAGGGCCTGGGTGCGGGCGGTCATCGGGCGAGCTCGAAATTCGGAAAGGTAAACCCTCGTTTACGGGTCGGGCGTAAGCCGGTTCAACGCCGAATCCGCGATTCGGCCAACTATATGAGGTTAGCCATGTCCTGCGGCGTCGCCCTGGCGGTCTCCCTGCTGCTCTCCGATCCCAATATCGCCCTGGCCGCGGCCCTGCCGCCGCCGGCCGCCGACGCGCCGGTTTCGGTCGCGGGTGAGCCCCTGTTCGCTGACATCGTCGCCCGCTCCGGCGCCCTCAAGGGCGTGGTCCAGGGCTGGATCGACGCCGGGGTGATGGATCAGTCCGACTTCGCGGCGGGCGAGGCCTTCACCGGCTTCCGCGCCCACGCCGCCGAACTGGCCGCCCTCGATATGCAGGGTCATGTCATCCTCAAGGACCGGGGCACGGACGGCGACCTGAAATGCATCCTGCGCGGCATTTCCGAGGACATCCCGGTCAAGATCGCCGCCGTCGAGGCCGCCACCACCCCCGCCGAACGCCGCGTCGCCCTCGACGAACTCCACTACCTTCTGAACGACAACGTCGAAGTCATCACCGCGCCCCCGCAGCCGGAAGTGTAGATCCGGTCCCTTCTCCCATTGGGAGAAGGTGGCCCGAAGGGCCGGATGTGGGTCGGCTCTATCCTTCGGCGTAAGCCGCGGCTCCCGACAGCGACACGGCATTCGCCGAAGGCCGTCACTCGACCCACACCCTTTCACGCGACCAATCGCTACGCTCTTGGGCGCTCAAGCCCTCTCCCACCGGGAGAGGGATCAGTATTCAGCACGACCGATTCTGACGCAGCGGTGCCTGATCCTGCATTCATGTATGAGGGTCGCCCCCGAAAACTCCGGTGCGAAGACACCTGGCGCGCGGTGCGCCGGGCCTGGGAGGCGGGCGAGACCGCGGCCTCGCTGGCGCAACGCTATGACGTGGGTCTTGCCAATCTGTGGAAACGCCGGGCGTCGGAAGGCTGGAAGCGGCGCGTGACCGCCGATCCGGATCCGGAGCCGCCGGAAGGCTGGGACCACTACGCCCGGCGCAAACAGGCCGCTTTCGAATATCAGCTTGAAGAGACGCGGCTGCTCGCGGCCAATCTGGCCGAGGCGATGCGGGGCGGCCCGCTGGAGCAGGTTCCCGTCTGGCACCTCGGTTTCGTGCTGGAATGGAGAGCGGAGAACCTTCCGCCCGATCAGGCGGCCCGCGACCGGGCCTGGGCGGCCCGGCACGGCTGGACCGCGGCCTTCTGGAGCGAGTCAGGCTGGCTGCACCCCTTGTCCTACCTCGACGAGGTGACCCTGCAGGCCAACCGCGACGCCTGGCGCGAGGACGCCGGCCTTCCTCATGGGGCGGCGGAGGGGTGGCCGTGTTGAGAAAACCTGATCCTTCTCCCATTGGGAGAAGGTGCCCCGAAGGGGCGGATGTGGGTCGGCTCTATCCGTCGGCGAAGCCGCCGCTCCCGACAGCGACACGGCTGACGCCGAATGCCGCCACCCAACCCACACCCTTTCGCGCGACCAATCGCTGCGCTCTTGGGCGCTCAAGCCCTCTCCCACCGGGAGAGGGATGCTGACGCATTCACTGAATTAATCTATAGTTGTGCGATGGCTGGCCAGAGAACAGCTTTCGCGCGCGCTCAACGTCAGTCCGCCGGTCTGGCGGAGCGTCGGTTATGGCAGCGGCTCCGCGGCGGGAAGATCGACGGCCACCGCTTCCGCCGCCAACACCCGATCGGCCGCTACTTCGCCGACTTCGCCTGCGACCGCCTTCGGCTCGTCCTGGAGATCGACGGCGGCGTTCACGAACGGGATGATGTCGTGCTGAGGGACCACCTCAGGCAAGTGGAGCTGGAAAGCCTCGGCTGGACCGTCCTGCGATTCAGCAACGGGGAAGCGCTCTCTTCGCCCGAACGGATCATCGCTGCGATACGCGAACATGCTCGCGGGCTGGCTCTCTAACTCGTTTCCTTCTCCCATTGGGAGAAGGTGGCCCGAAGGGCCGGATGTGGGTCGGCTCTATCCCTCGGCGAAGCCGCCGCTCCCGACAGCGACACGGCTGACGCCGAATGCCGCCACCCGACCCACACCCTTTCGCGCAACCGATCGCTGCGCTCCCGGGCGCTCAAGCCCTCTCCCAACGGGAGAGGGTTCATCCACCTTTCAACGCCTCCACCACCACCCCCTCGGTGAGCAGCTGCGGCAACACGCGCGGCTCGGCCGAGCCCGGTGAATACAGCAGATACAACGGTACCCCCGACCGCCCGTGGCGCTGCAGTTCGGCGGTGATGGCGTCGTCGCGGCGGGTCCAGTCCCCGACCAGATAGACGGCGTTCGAACCCTCGATCGCCGCCTTCACGCCCGCCGTGGACAGCGACGTCCGTTCATTGATCTTGCAGGTCACGCACCAGTCGGCGGTGAAATTGACCAGTACGGGTCGTCCTTCGGCCAGGGCGGCCTGGACCGCCGCCGTGGACCAGGGCGCGCTGGTCGGTCCCGCACCCTCGACCACCGCGGCCGAACCTGCGGCCTCGGCGGGGGCGCGGGCCGCGAGGATCAACGCCGCGCCGGCCAGCAGAAGCGCCGCGACGCCGGCGGTCAGATGGAACACCCCGCGCCGTCCGAAGCCGCGCTCGGTCTGGCCGCAGCCGATCAGCCAGGCCCCCAGCGCCAGCAGCAGGCCCGCGGCGAACAGCAGGCCGAGGGCCTCGGCTCCCGTCTGGCGGCTGAACACCCAGGCCAGCCAAAGGGCGGTGGCGTACATGGGGAAGGCCAGCAGGTTCTTGAGCCGCTCCATCCAGGGTCCGGGCCGCGGCAGTTTCGCCAGCAGGCCGGGCGACAGGCTGACCGCGACGAAGGGCAGGGCGAGGCCGAGCCCCAGCCCGAGGAAGACCAGCAGCGCCATCGGCCAGGGCATGACCAGCGCCGCCCCCAGCGCAAAGGCCATGAAGGGGGCGGTGCAGGGCGCGGCCACGATCACCGCCAGAGCCCCGGTGAAGAAGGCGCCGAGGCCACCGGGCAGGCGCGACAGCGGTCCCGCTCCGGCACCCTGCAGGCCGCCGCCGACATGGAAGACGCCCGACAGGTTCAGGGCCACGGCGAGGATCAGCAGGGCCAGCCCGGCCGTCACCGGCGGCGACTGCAGCTGGAAGCCCCAGCCGACCGCCTCGCCCGTCGCCCGCAGCGCCAGCAGTCCCCCGGCCAGTAGCAGGAAGGTGGTCAGGACGCCGGCGAGGAAGGCCAGGCCGTCGCGCCGGGCGTGGCGCGGGTCATGCGCCGAGGCCGCCAGCGAGGCCGCCTTCATCGCCAGGATCGGGAAGACGCAGGGCATCAGGTTCAGGATCAGGCCGCCGAGGATGGCGAACAGCAGGGCCTGGACGAAGAGCGCCGGGCTGGTGTCCGACGCGGGCCCGGGCGCGTCGGTGGGCCCGTCCCCCGCGGCGGCCAGGGTGCCGGATCCGCTTGTTCCGGCAAGAGGCGTTCCGGCCTCGGCCCGGATTTCCCAGGTCCCGTGGGTGGTGACCAGCACGCCCTCGACCGGACCGGCCAGCCCGGCCGCCCGGGTCTCGCCGCCTGGCGACAGCCGCAGGGTCAGCCCCTGCGGGCCCCACGTGCCCGTCTGGGCTGCCGGATGGTCGATGACGCCGCCGGTGAAGGGGAAGAAATAGCTCGGGCCCGGGTCGCGGCCCGCCAGCGGTCCGCCCGCGGCCGAAAGCGTCAGGATGCCGTCCTGAAGCGCGATCCGCGCTTCCAGCCCGGCCGGTCGCGGGGCCTGCTCCAGCACCGTCGTGATGGCGGCGCCGTGGCGGCGGTCCAGCGGCGCGGCCCCCTCCCGGACCGGCAGGTCCAGCCGCAGGGTCAGGTCCTCGGGCACGCACATTTCGGCGCTGCAGACGAAGAAGGCGGCCTTGACCGTCAGCGGCAGCACCGACCCGGCCCGGGCCGAGGCCGGAACCTCGATGGTGACCGGCAGCCAGACTTCGCCGGAATAGCCGTAGTTCATCAGCCCGGCGATGCGCTGGCGCTCGGGCAGGGGCCAGACAATGTCGCCGGCCCGCACGCCCTGCGGCAGGGTCCATGTCAGGGTGGTGGCCCCGCCGGAATCGCCCGGATTGCGCCAGTAGGTGTGCCAGCCGGGCTGGATCGTCTGTTTCACCGCCACCACGGCCGTCGAACCGGGGGCCGCCCAGGCCGACATCGGGACCAGTTCGGCCTCGATCCGTTCGGTGCGCTGCGGGCCGGACTCCGCCGCCGGCTGGGCCATGGCCGCGATCGGCCACAGGCTCACAGCCACAAGGATCAACAATCGAACGAGATGGTTCACGCGGCCTCCGGAGACGGTCGCGCGGACCTTAGCCGTCCGCACCCGGCTCCGTCACTGCCTGCTTGGAGTGGTGCGGCGTCGCGCCCGGAAAGATTTCAGCGTGGCGCGGCGTCGACCAGCACCTCGGTGCGGCGGCGCATGGGCTCGCGCACCCCCGCGTCGGTCACGGCACCCTCGTCGCCGCCGGCTTCCACCTCGAACGCCGGGGCGGGCCAGCCGGCCGCGGTCAGGGCCTCGGCCACCGCCTGGGCCCGGCGCTCCGACAGGCTCAGGTTCGCCGTCGCCCCGCCGCGCGCGTCGGCCAGACCCAGCACCTGCACCTTGCGGATATCACAGCCCTGCAGCTGCGCCGCCGCCATGCCGATCGCCTGACGCGCCGGCTCGGTCAGCCGCGCCTCGCTGTCGGCGAAATAGACCTCGAACCGCTTCGCCGTGCAGGGCGACGGCTCGGTCACCACCGCGCTGCGATCCATGAACCGCGTCACGTCGCACCCGGACAGCCCGACCGCCACAGCCAGCCCGGCAACCCCGATCAATCGCTTCATGTCCAACCCCTCACAGCTCAAGAAAAGGGCGGTCCGCCTCTCGACGAACCGCCCTGATTTTCAGTCAACCAGCCCGCGCCTAGTAGCGACGCTGACCGTTTTCCCAGTAACACTCGTCCTGACGACCGTCGTAGCAATAGTAGTACCGGTTCTGGCTGTCGCGGTAGCGTTGCTGGTTGGCGCGGTCCTGTTGCGAACCACGCACCGCGCCGGCGACGCCGCCGACAACGGCACCGATAGCCGCGCCGCGACCGGCGTTGCCGTCGCCGACGTTATTGCCGATGATGGCACCGGCGACGGCACCGATGCCGGCACCGATGGCACCCTGACGGGCCGCCTGGCTGGGATTGCCGTATTCGTCTGTCGCGCAGGCGCTGACCAGAAGTCCGGCGCCGGCGATCGCGATGATTGCCTTGTTCATGGATATTTCCTTCATCCCTCAGGTTCGCCCCACGGGTGAGAACGCTGGATAAGCGTTGCGGTTCCCGCGCTATGTTCTAGCCCAAGCCTGCATCAGGCTTCAATCGGCGTCGTCCGGAGGGTGCGGCCTCGATTTTCTGAGTTGAGACGGGGGTATCGTATGCGTTTTTCTGAACCGGTCCGCATGGCGGACGACGGCGAGCACAGCCCGGTATGGGCCCGCACCAAGCGGCGTTCGGGCAATCCGATCGTAGGGATCCTCGTGACCCTGCTGGCCCTCTTCGGCGTTCTGACCGCCGTGCTGGGCGTCAAGGAGCAGTCGCTCGCTGAGGGCGGCGCGATGATGGACGGCTGGATCACCAAGGGTGTTTCCATGGTCAAGGGCGAAGCGCCCGAGGTTGCTGACGAAGCCGCCACGGCGGCGGGCGCGGCTGCCGAGAAGGCCGGCGACGTCGCCCAGGCCGGAGCGGCAGCGGCTTCTGACGAGATGAAGAAACAATAGTCACGCTTGATCGATCCCGGTCGGAACATCGTTCCGGTCGGGACGTTCGGGCGACATGACTGATACCGCAGCGCCTGAAACTGATCCCGGGACCGAGGTGGGAACCGAGGTCTCTGAGTCGCATGTTCTGACACCGCATGTTGCCCTGGAGCGGGTCATCATGCTGGTGAACCCCCTGTCCGGGGGGGTCGGTCCCAATGCCGCGGACGAGGCTGCCGCGATCCTCGCCGACTATGCTCTGGAGGCGACTGTCGTCGCGCTTGAGGGTGGCCAGTTCGACAGCCAGGTCCAGCAGGCGCTCGATGCCTGCCCGGATGCACTGTTCGTCCTTGCGGGAGACGGAACGGCGGGCACCATAGCCTCCCGGGCCGGAGCCGACGGCCCCCTGGTGGCCCCGCTGCCGGGCGGCACGATGAACATGCTGCCTCGCGCCCTGTATGGCACCGCTGACTGGAAGGTCGCCCTGAGGCGCGCGCTTGAAGAAGGCGCGCCGCAGCGTGTCGCCGGTGGCGAGGTCACCGACGGGCGCTTCAAACAGGCCTTTTATTGCGCCGCTATCCTGGGCGCGCCGGCCCTCTGGGCACCTGCCCGCGAGGCGGTTCGCGAGGGCAAATTTGGCCTGGCCTGGGCTTACGGACGCCGGGCGCTGAAGCGCGCCTTCTCCGGCCGTCTGCGTTTTTCGCTCGATGGACGCACTGATCGCCGCGCCGAGGCGCTTGTCCTGATAAGCCCGATGATCTCAAAGGCGATGGACGAGCATACGGGGCTGGAGGCCGCTGCCATGAATCCGGCCGATGCGATGCAGGCCTTCCGTCTCGCCGCCCACGCCGTGTTCGACGACTGGCGTCAGGATCCGGCCGTGACGACCAAGGCGATCCAGCAGGCGACCATCCGCGCCCGGTCCCGCATCCCCGCCGTGATCGACGGCGAGCCGGCGTTGCTGCGGCACGAGGCCAAGGTGCGTTTCATCCGCACGGCTTTCCGCGCACTGGCTCCGAACCCGCCGGCCGCGGAGGGTGCCGTCTAGTGGGGCGCATCCTCCAGTTCTCGGACATTCATTTCGGATGCGAGCATCAGCATGCCTGCGCGGCTGCCCTGGACTACGCGCATGGCACGGCGCATGACCTTGTCCTGATTACGGGCGACATCACCCAGCAGGGATTGCCCGATGAATTCGAGGCGGCGGGTCGCTGGATTGCGGCCATGCCGGACCCGCGCTTCGTCATCGTCGGCAATCACGACGTCCCCTACTGGAGCCTGCTGGCGCGTGTTTTCAGCCCTTGGAAGGCGTTCGAGCGCGCCACCGGCCACCCGGCGCACGATCATCAGTTCCTCAGCCCGAATCTGATGGTGCGCGGGGTTGTCACCGCGCGCGGATGGCAGGCGCGGGCCAACTGGTCCAAGGGCGTCATCGATCTGGATCAGACCCGCAGGGCCGCAGAGGCGCTGCGTCAGGCGCCGGTCGGCGCGCTGCGGGTGCTCGCCTGCCACCATCCGCTGGTCGAGATGATCGGCACGCCCATGACCGGCGACGTCAAGCGCGGTGACGCGGCGGCCCTGATCTTCGCCGAGGCCGGGGTTGATCTGATCACCACCGGCCATGTCCACGTCCCGTTTGCCCTGCCGATCAGCCTCGGCGATCATTGCTCCTACGCTGTCGGATGCGGGACGCTTTCGCATCGGGAGAGGGGCGCGCCTCCCAGTTTCAACCAGATCGACTGGGATGCCCACCACATCACCGTTACTGCCGTGGCCTGGACCGGTGACCGGTTCGAGCCCGACCAGACCTGGAAGCTGCCGCGCAGACAGGACACCCGGCGGATCGCTACGGCGCCGGATCCCAACGAGGCCGGACAAATGGAAAAGGCCGCGGTCTGATCGACCACGGCCTTCTTCGGTTTGTTTCTATGCCGTTCCGTATCAGCGGCGCCGGCGACTTCCGTGGGATTTTTCGGTGAAGGCCGCGGCCACCATGGTGGCCAGGGCCGGGTTCCGCAGGAAGATCCAGCCGCCGGCAAGGGCAGCGACGGTGCCGAGGATGGGCCTCTGACGGAAGAGCATATAGGCGCGCTGGCCGAGGCCCGAGACGTCCTCTTCATCCGCCTCTTCTTCCGTCTCGCTGCGCGCGACGAAGATCAGGGCAACCGCCAGGGCGATCACGGCGAACAGGAGGAAGGTGATCGCCGCGGCGGCCAACGGCACGACAACCAATTGCAGGGCGAAGAAGATCGTCGCCCCGAGCGCGAGGACGGCGACCAGGGCGGCACCCGCCGCGACCGAGGCCGCGACGGCCTTCTTGACCAGACCCCTGGCCATGCCGCTGCCGAGCATCAGCGCCGACGACCGGCGAGAAGCAGACCAAGGACGACGCCGACGCCGAGCGCGATGGCGGTCGACTGCATCGGGCGCTCCTGCACCCGCTCGACCAGATAGCGCTGCGCTTCGTCGAAGCGTTCGCTGGCCTCGTCATAATATTCCTGACCCCGCACCCGGGCGGTGTCGTAATAGCCGCGGGCCCGATCGCGCAGGACATCGGCCTCTTCGCGCAGGCGGGTTTCTGCTTCCGCCGCCTTGGCGCGCAAACGGGCTTCCGCCGCCGTCGCCTTCTCGCGCAGCCGGGCTTTCTCTTCGGTGCCGAGCACCTTGAGATCGTCCTTGAGCGTGTTGATGTCGTCTTTCACGGTCGCCCGTGCCGTTTTGGTCGTCGCCATGATGCGCGCTCCGTTCGTCAAGCTTGACGGTTAGATAGAGAACCCTGAGCCGGAACGCCACTGTCCGGTGACGGTTCCCGCATTGCAGCATCAGCAGACGGTGGCGAAGCGCCGCATCCGGGCATAGACAGGGCGAATGACCGACTGGCTGTTTCCCCCCGCGCCGACTGCCTCGCTGCCGATCTCCGGCCAGAGCGAGCGCTTCCCGATCCGCCGCATTCTCTGCGTGGGTCAGAACTACGCTGCCCATGCCCGCGAGATGGGTCAGGCGCGTGCCGAGCCCTTCTTCTTCACCAAACCCGCGGACGCCGTCGTCGTCGACGGCGTCGACCCGGTCTTTCCGACGGCGACCGCCAATCTGCACCATGAAGTCGAACTGGTCTGCGCCATCGGTGCAGACGGCGGCATCGCCGGCTGGGCCGTCGGTTGTGACCTGACCCGCCGCGACCTCCAGGCGGCGGCCAAGGAAAAGGGCCGCCCTTGGGACGCCGCCAAGGGGTTCGACCAGTCGGCCCCCTGCGGCACCCTGACGCTCGGCGCCCTGCCGGACCCCGCCGCGCCCATCGGCCTGTCGGTCAACGGGGAGGCCCGCCAGTCGGGCCGGCTCGACGACATGGTCTGGAACCCGGCCGAGATCCTCGCCAAGGCGCGTGAGTTGTGGGATGTCCGGCCCGGCGACATGATCTTCACCGGCACGCCCGAGGGCGTCGGCCCGCTTCAGCCCGGCGACCGGGTGGAGGCGACGATCGGCGGCCTGCAAACCCTGCGCTTCACGGTGAGGCCGCGATGATCCTGCACGGCTACTGGCGTTCGGGTGCCGCCTACCGCACCCGCATCGCCCTGGCGCTCAAGGGGCTCGCTTATGAGCAACAGGGGATCGACCTGCGCACCGGTGCCCAGCGGTCGGCGGCCTTCGCTGCGCTCAATCCGCAGGGCATGGTGCCCGCGCTGGAGGTCGACGGCGCGGTCCTGACCCAGAGCCCGGCCATTCTGGAATGGCTGGAGGAAACCCACCCCGCCCCGGCCCTTTTGCCCGCCGGCCCGGTGGATCGGGCCCATGTCCGCGCCATGGCCGCCCTGATCGGATGCGACATTCACCCGCTGAACAATCTGCGCGTCGGCAAGACGTTGCGTGAGACCTTCGGGGCCGACCAGGCCGCCGTGGACGCCTGGGCCGCGCGCTGGATCGTTCCCGGATTTGAGGCGCTGGAAGCACTCGTCGGCCGCCGTGGCGCAGGCTGGTGTTTCGGCGACACCCCGACCCTGGCCGACTGCTATCTGATCCCGCAGATCTATTCGGCCCGCCGGTTCAACGTGCCGGTCGACGCCTTCCCGCGCCTGTTGGCTATCGACGGGGCGGCAGCGCTTCATCCCGCCTTCATCGCCGCCCATCCGGACAATCAGCCGGACGCCGACTGAGCCTCAGGCGAGGAACCGGTCCACCGCCGCTATGAACCGGGTCGGCTGATCGATCATCACCATATGCTCCGCCCCCGCGATCGGCACGAAGGCCGCCGGAGTTCGAAGTCGCGCATAGGCACCGCGGAACAGGCTGTCCGTGCGGCTGCGCGGCGAGTTTCCGTCCGAACTCCAGCCGTACACAACCGTCACCGGGGCCGTGATGTCGGGCAGGCGGCGACGCAGGTCGACGGTCATTACCTCGTACAGGGATTGGGCCAGGACGCGGCGGTCGCCGCCCTGCCAGCCCAGCGTCCCGAACACGGCATCGGTGGCACCGCCCAGTTCCAGGCCCATCTGCCGCCCATGCGCACGCAAGGCCTCGTCGCCGAGGAAATGGATCGCCTGAAAGGCCAGCTGGGCGATCGGCTCGACGTCGCCAACGGTCGCCTGGGGGCTGATCAGGGCCGGAAAGAACGGCGAGGAGTCGACCACCATGACACGGCCAATGCGGGCACCGGCGTCCGCCGCGATGCGCAGTCCCAGCTGGCCGCCCATGGAATGGCCGATGATGGCCGGCCGCTCCAGCCGTTGCTCCGTGATGTAGCGCCGAACCTCGGCGGCGACCGCCGCCATGACCCCGCCGCTGGCGTTTGCGCCCGCAGGCAAGTCGCCGAACCCGCGGACCGAGACAAGGTGAAGTCGCCGCTTGCCGGCCAGCCGGTCCGCCACGCCACGCCAGACCTCGGCGGTCGATGCCAGGCCGGGGATCAGCAGCACGTCCGGGCCTCGACCGCGGGTTGTCACTGCAATGCGGCGTGAGCTGAAGGCAGTCTGCGCTTCAGCCCCGGACCCGGCACCCCAAAGCAGAACTCCGCCGACCAGACCCCGCAGAATGTTTCGTCTTTGTTCCATGCCGTCTTCGGGTTAGCGTTCACGTCGGAACGCGAGGGAGAGCGCAGTGAGCCAGTCCGACGAGATCGTCCTTTACACCAACCCCATGTCGCGCGGCCGCATCGCGCGCTGGATGCTGGAGGAGGTCGGCCAGCCGTACTGCACCGTGGTTCTGGATTACGGCACGACGATGAAGGCGCCCGAATATCTGGCGATCAATCCGATGGGAAAGGTGCCGGCGATCACGCATCGCGGGGTGACGGTGACGGAATGCGCCGCGATCTGCACCTGGCTGGCCGACGCCTTTCCCGAAGCGGGTCTGGCCCCGGCGCTGGATGACCCGGCGCGAGGCGCCTACCTGCGCTGGATGTTCTTCGGGGCCGGTCCGCTCGAGGCGGCGGTGACGGCCAAATCGCTGGGCCTGCTGGCCCCGGCGGACAAGGCCGGAATGGCAGGCTACGGCAGTTTCGAGCAGGTGGTCGATGCGCTTGACCATGCGGTGACCAGCAGTGGCGGCCCATGGCTGCTGGGCGACCGCTTCACCGCACTGGATGTCTATCTGGGCAGCCAGATCGGCTGGGGCCTGCAGTTCAGGAGCCTGCCGGAGCGGGACGCCTTCAAGGCCTATGCGGCCCGGCTGTTCCAGCGGCCCGCGGCGATCCGGGCGCGCGAGATGGACGACGCCCTGATCGCGGCGGCCAATCCGGGAAGCTGAAAGAAGGGCTCAGCCCTGGGCGGGGCGGAGGCCTTCAACCGATGCGCGTTGAACGACCGGGCGACGTTCGCCGCCGGCGGCCCGGATGCGGTCGATGCGGGCCTTCTCGGCCTTGAAGGCCGCAAGGTCGGCACCGGCCAGGATCGTGCCCTCGGTGGTGCGAACGCCGGCCGGATTGATCCGCTGACCGCCGCGCCAGATTTCATAGTGCAGATGTGGGCCGGTCGAGGCACCGGTCGAACCGACATAGGCGACGATCTGACCCTGACGCACGCGCTGTCCGGCGCGCATGCCCGAGGCGTAGCGGGAGAGGTGGCCGTAGCCGGTCTCAAGGCCGTTGGAATGGCGGATGCGCAGCCAGTTGCCATAGCCGCCCCAGCGACGGGCCTCGACAACCACGCCGTCAGCAGGGGCCACGACCGGCGTGCCGCTGCCGGCCGCGAAATCGATACCCTGGTGCATCTTGCGATAGCCGGCGATCGGGTGACGGCGGAAGCCGAACGACGATGAAACGCGGAACCCTCGCTCAAGCGGGGTACGCATGAAGGCCGAGCGGGTGTTCTTGCCGGTGGCGTCGAAATACTGGGCCTCGCGGGCCCCGTCGGGCTGGAAGCGATAGAAGGCGACGCCTTTCAGTTCGGCGTAGAGCAGCCCGTCCGTGCCGATGGTGCGGCCGTTTTCCGTGACGGTGCGGCCGAAGACATAGGTGAACTCGTCATTGGCGCGGATGTCGCGGTCCATGTCGAACCGGTGCGAGAACAGACGGCCGGCGGCGCGGGCCACCTCGGCAGGCGCACCTTCGCGACGGGCGGTCCGCGTCAGCGAGCCCTCGACCTTGCCCGTCAGAACAACGGTCTCGTGGGTGACCTTCTCCTCCAGCGCCCGAAGACGCAGGGCACCGTCGAAGCTGCGCGAGACGGTCAGCTGGGTCGCGGGACCGGTGCGCATGGTGAGGCCGATCAGACGGGCCTCGCCCCGGCCGCCGCGCGGCTGGGAAATAGCAGTCTCGAAACGCTGGCCGGCGCGCATGGCGTTCACGTCCATGGCGTTCGACAGGGTGGCGGCCACGGCCGACGCTTCTTCCGGTGCGATGCCCGTGCGGCGCACGGCCTGCTCGAAGGTCTCGCCGCGGCGGATCTGGACGGGAATCGCTTCGGGCGTCGTGAGGCCGGCGGGCATGCCCGCGGCAGCGAAGGCCTGATCGGCCAGGACAGCGATCTGATTCTGGGTAAGAGGCGGAGCCTCTTCCGCTTTCGCGGGTTGGTACACACGACCTGCAAGCAGCGCCACCGAGATCGCGGCCACCGCCGTCAAGGCGTGCGGCGCAATGCGCATCGGTTGGCGACGTGGATCGAACTGAGCCATCGGTCCCCGAGAAACGACGACGCCGGACGGCGCCAAAGCCACTGGTAGCAAGGTTCGCGCCGAAGGAGCCCCCGCCGCGAGACAGGGCGTATAGCCCGTCCGTCCCATCATGGGAAGGCGGTTCGTTACAGCGCGTTAACCGGAGCCGTAGTCATGGGTAAAGCTTGCGTGAACCATGAGACTAACGGCGGAAACTGCTCGTGTATTCGCTGCGTTCTGGCGGCGAATTGACTCATTCCTGCGGCAACATGTCCCGAACTGACGCGCGAGACATTCAAAGTGGCGCATGCGCCACTCACCTGTGTTTCCGCGGACACGCCCATATTGCTGAACCGGAGAATTCCTTTGCTCAGCGGCCTTTCTTCCGGCGCGCCTGTCCCGTTATGACCAGTCCATGACCGCTGCGACTGATCCCGCTCCGCCTCCCGCGCGGCCTGTGCGCAACCGGGGTCGCCGCGCTGTGCTGGCCACGGGCGTGGTGTTCGGCGTGCTCCTGGTCCTGACGAGCCTGCTCTACCTCAACCGGCGCGCCGCGACCCGGCAGGTCCTGATCGGCTGGCTGGAGCAGCAGGGCATTGAGGCCGACATGCAGGTCGACCGGCTCGAACTGGACGGTCTGGTGGCCCGGGTCCGTATCGGCGACGCCGCCGACCCGGACGTCACCGTCGAACGGGTCGAGGTCGACTATGCGATCGGCGCACCATGGTCGACGGGAGGGATCGGTCTGACGCCCACCCGAATTCGCCTGATCCGCCCGGTGGTGCGCGCCAGCGTCCGCAACGGCAAACTGACCCTCGGTTCGCTGGACCCGCTGATCGAGCGGTTCACCGGCCAGCCACCCCGTCCCGATAGCCGGGGCCCACTGGTTCTGGTCGAAGGCGCCCAGGTCCGGCTGGACACCGACTACGGCACGACCCGCATCCTCGGCGACGCCCGGATTGATGACGGCAAGCTGATGCGGCTGACCGCCCGCATGCCCCCGACGGCGTTCAAGAGCGGCGACGTCGAGGCGCGGGGGCTGCAGACCATGGTTGACCTGACGACCACGGGTGATCGCGTCGCCCTGCGCCTCTCCGCCGCGGCGGACCGCGCCAGCCTGCCCGGCTTTTCCGGCACGGCGGTCGCGGCGACCGTCGTCGCTGATCTGCCGTATCCCGACCTCAAGGTCCGGCGCGGCGACGGGCGCGCGCGGGTCAACCTGCATGTCGCGGTTGCACGGCTCGCCGCCGGTGACGCATCGGCGCGCGACACCGACCTGCGCCTGACCTTCGACGGCCAGACAAGCGGCTGGATCGACGCCTTCCGCATAGAGGGGACCAGCGCCGTCGATCTTCGGGCCAGCCGGATCGAGGGTCCCGCGGCGTCGGCGGCGACTGCCCGTCTGCTCTTGACCGACGCCCGGTCCACCGTGGCGCGCGATCCTCGCGGTCTCGGCTGGAGCCTGGCGGGTGGCGCGGTCGCGAGCGCCGCCCGCGCATCCGGAGCCGGGCTGGACGGCGCCGGGCTGACGCTGACAGCCCGCTGGTTGACCATGGGCGGTCACGGCGCAGCGGTGGAAGCGGGCGGCACCGTCGCCCTGTCCGCGGCGCGGCTGGCCCGGGACGAACTGACCCTGACCGGTGTCCGGGGCAGGACCGATTTCGATCTGGTCTCTGACGGCGGGCTGCGGGTTATGGCCACGGGCGCGCTCCGGTCGGCCCGGGGGGCCTGGCCCCTGTTCGGTACGCCCTCGAACGATGACGTCCCGGAACTGGCGGGTATGAAGCGCGCACTCTCGGCCTTTGCGCTCGATGTCCCCGGCTTCGATCTGAGTACGGGGCACTCGGGGACCCGCCTGACCCTGACCCGTCCGGCGACCCTGCGGCCGACGAACGGAGGCGTGCTCACCCTTCGCCCCGCTGCGACGCCGATATTCCTCGCCGCCGCCGGCCAGGCCGGCGGCGGTGCCCTGTCGCTGACGACAACGCGCGGTCAGGGCCTGCCCGAGGCCGCCTTCGCCATTCCGGCCTGGCGGCTGACGCCGTCGGGGTTCACCGCCACCCTGGATGGGCGCGCCGCTCTGGATTTCGGTCTCGCCCGGGGGATCACCCTTCAGACCCGCGGCGAACTGACTTCTTCGGGCAGCCGCCTCGCCTATGTCGCCGCGCGCTGCATACCGCTGACCGTCGACCGGCTCGAACTCGATGAGAGCGATGTGGCCGACATCGCAGGCGACATCTGCCCCGTCGCCCGCCCGCTGGTCAGCGTGGCCGATGGCCGCTGGCGGTCGGAGGGTGCCCTGCGCGGGCTGATCGCTTCCGCGCCTTTCCTGGCACTGAATTTCCGCGAAGCAGAGGGCGGCTTCACGGCGACCGGCGGTCCGGGCGGTGTCGGCCTTGAGGTCCGTATTGCGCGCGCGGCGGTCGAGGACGCCACCACGCCCCTGCGTTTCAACCCCCTGACCGCCAGCGGATCGGCCCGCCTGTCCGGCGAGGACTGGACGGGCGCCTTCGATCTTGCGCGCCAGGGCGTTTCGCTCGGCCGCCTGACCCTGGCGCACGATGGCCAGTCGGGGGTCGGCGGCCTGACCATCGACGCCCCCTCCATCGTGTTCTCTGAGGGCGGGCTTCAACCGGCCGACCTCAGTCCCCTGGCCGCATTCGTCGGCTCGCCGGCGACCGGTTCGGCGGCCTTCAGCGGCCGCATCGACTGGCGAGCGGATGCCGAGGGGACCAGCGCGGGCCGCCTGACCATCCCCGGCCTCGACTTCACCAGCCCCGCCGGCCCGGTGAAGGGCCTGCGCGGGACCATCGACTTCATCAATCTGGCCCCTCTGACCGCGGCGCCGGGCCAACGCCTTTCCGCCGACCTTCTGGAGTCGGTCGTCCCGCTCACGGACATTGAGCTGACGTTCGGTCTCGACAAGGCGGCGGTGACCATCGAGGGCGGCGATCTCGCGGTGGCCGGCGGATACATCCGGGTCGAGCCCTTCGCCGTGCCACTGGACCCCGCGCAGCCGATCAGCGGCGTCATCGTGTTCGAGAACGTTCAGCTGGGTCAGGTGATCGCCGGCTCCGGGTTCGGCGACAAGGTCAACCTTGATGCCGTGGTCTCGGGTCGGTTGCCCTTCACCTCCGATCGGGTGAACGGCGTCCGTATCGCCGGTGGGTCGCTCGCAGCGGTCCAGCCGGGCCGCCTGTCCATCGCGCGTGAGGCGCTCAGCGGCCTCGAGGCCGGCGGTGGCGGCGAGGGGGTGCCGCCCAACACAGTTCAGGATCTGGCCTACCAGGCCATGGAGAACCTCTCGTTCGACATCCTGTCCGCCGAGGTCAACAGCCTCGACCAGGGCCGGATCGGCGTGCTGTTCCGCATCCGCGGTCGTCACGACCCGCCGGTGCGACAGGAACTGCGCATCCCACTCGCCGAATTCATCAGCCGTGAGTTCCTCAACCGGACCCTGCCCCTGCCGTCGGGCACAGGGATCGACCTGACTCTCGACACCACCCTCAACCTCAACCAGTTGATCGGCGATCTTCTCGAGCTCAATCGCGCCCGCGACGGCCGTCCTTCGTCGCCGTCGCCGGCTGAGCCTCCGGGCACGCCGTGATCGGAACATTTTCCTCGTTCAGAACCCATTCACGCTCAATCGCGTTAGATCGTCGTGGATTGAAGACCGGAGACCACCGCTCATGACTCGGCCCCAGACCCGGACGCGCACCCACCTCGCCCTGCTCGGCATCATCGCCGCAGTTGGCCTCGGTGCCTGCACGCCCACGGTCCGGCTGCAGGTGGATCCGATCCAGATCTACGCGAAACTCGACGCCGATGTTCGCGTGCGACTCGACAAGGAGCTGCAGGACCTCCTCGTCGAAAACCCCAACCTGTTCTGACGCGAAAGTTGACCCAGATGTCTTTCCGCAAGTTCTTCGTCGTCGCTGCGGCCATCGCGGCTCTCGGCGTCGCCGCGGGCGCGGCTTTCGCCCAGACGTCGGCCCAGAAGTCGATGATCGACGCCGCCAAGGTGCAGGGTACGGTCGGCGAACAGGCTGACGGCTACCTGGGCTTCCGCGTCCCGGCCTCCGACGCCGCCCTGACCGAAGCCGTCCAGGCGACAAACGTCGCACGCCGCGAGGCCTACGCCCGCAGCGCCCAGGCCGCCGGCGACGGCGCGACGACCGAAACCGCCGCAGCCCGGATGTTCCAGACGCAGCTTCTGCCCCGGATCAGCACCGGCCAGTGGTACCGCAACGCCCAGGGCCAATGGGTCCAGCGCTGACCGCGCGTCGTCTGCTGCTGAGGGGCCTCACCGTCCTTGGCGTCGCCCTGATTGCGACGGTCGGCGTCCGCTTCGCATGGATTGCGATCGGCGGCGGGCCACTGGGTCTGCATGGCCTGATCGCCCTCTCGCTCGGCGTACTGGGCACTGTCGCGCTGACCTGGATCCTGATGGCGCTGGCGTTCAAGTCCAGCCGTGAAGGCTGGGACGACCGGCCGGGCGATCCCGACAAGCCTTGAGCCTCCGCGTCTCCCGCGCGATAGGTCGGGAATGACCGACGCCGCCAAACCCTCCGACATCACCTACGCCGGCTATCTCAGCCTCGACGAGCTGCTCATCGCCCAGCACCCGCTGTCGGACGAGCATGACGAGATGCTTTTCGTCATCATCCACCAGACCAAGGAACTCTGGCTCAAACAGATCCTGCATGAGGTGACCCTGGCCCAGGCCCTGGTCCGCAGCGGTGATCTGGTCCCCGCCTACAAATGCCTCGCCCGCGTCAGCCGCATCCAGGCGGTGATGACGATGAGCTGGGACATTCTGGCGACCATGACGCCGGCCGATTATCTGCGTTTCCGCGGCGTCCTCGGCTCGTCCTCGGGATTCCAGAGCGACCAGTTCCGGCGGTTCGAGTTCATGCTGGGGCTGAAGGACGATCGCTTCCTGCGCTTCCATGTCGAACGTCCGGCGGCCCATGCCGCGCTTCAGGCCGCCCTCGTCGCACCGAGCCTGTACGACGACGCCCTGTCCCAGCTGGCTGTCGCGGGCCTGCCGATCCCGGCCGCGGTTCTGAACCGGGATGTCAGTCAGCCCTATGAGCCCTCCGAGGAGGTCGAGGCCGCCTGGCTGGAGGTCTATCGCGACACCGCCCGCTGGTGGCCCTTCTATCAACTCGCCGAGAAGCTGGTGGATCTCGACGATGCCCTGCTGACCTGGCGACACAAGCACGTCGTAACGGTCGAGCGCATCATCGGCCGGCGGCGCGGCACCGGCGGAACCGAGGGTGTCGCCTACCTGACCGAGACGCTGCAACGCCGCTGTTTCCCCGAGCTCTGGTCGCTGCGCACGAAATTGTAGAACGGCGAAGCTGAAACCTTTTCAGGCCCGACAGCGCTTTCACGTCTCCTCCCGGAAGCTGTGAAAGGCCTGAATATGACCACCTCCAACGACCACGACATCCACGTTCTCAACAGCCTGATCGAGACCACGATCGACAGTGCCGACGGCTATCGCGAAGCCGCCAAGGAAACCGACAAGCCCGGCTACCGCTCCCTGTTCGAGGCCCGGAGCTTCGAGCGCCAGCAGGTGGCGGTTGACCTGCAGGGCACGGTCCGCAACCTGGGCGGGGAGCCCGAAGACGACGGCTCGATCCTGGCCAAGGCCCATCGCGCCTTTCTCGACGTCAAACACGCCCTGCTGCGCGACGAACAGGCCGTGGTGAACTCGGTCGAGAACGGCGAGGACTTCATCAAGGGCAAGTTCGAAACCGCTCTTGATGACTCGAAGGTCTCGGCCACGACCCGCGAGACCATCCGCCGGGCCTACACCACGG
This sequence comes from Aquidulcibacter paucihalophilus, assembly GCA_030285985.1. Classification (NCBI taxonomy): domain Bacteria; kingdom Pseudomonadati; phylum Pseudomonadota; class Alphaproteobacteria; order Caulobacterales; family Caulobacteraceae; genus Aquidulcibacter; species Aquidulcibacter paucihalophilus. Next base: position 80,727 of record CP127384.1, on the reverse strand, counting down.
TGAAGGACGGGCACGACCAGATGCGCGATCTCAAGCACAGCCTGGAAGGCCAGAAGGACGCGGACGGGCGGCTCTACCCGAACTAGGCCGACGACCAGCCGCAATAGAAAAGGCCCCGGCGGTTTCGCCGGGGCCTTTGCAATTTCAACGAAAGGAAGCGGTTTATGCTTCGGTTTCGTCGGCCTTCTGTGCGGTGCCGGTTTCCGGGACCACGACGCCCTTGACCGGGCGGATCGTCTGCTTTTCGGCGATCCGGGCGGACTTGCCGCGACGGTCACGCAGGTAATAGAGCTTGGCGCGCCGGACGACGCCGCGGCGCTTGACCTCGATGGCGTCGATGTTCGGCGACAGGATCGGGAAGACCCGCTCCACGCCTTCGCCGAAGGAAATCTTCCGCACGGTGAAATTCTCGTTCACGCCGCCGCCGGCGCGGGCGATGCAGACGCCCTCGAAGGCCTGGATGCGTTCGCGCTCGCCTTCCTTGATCTTGACCATGACCCGCAGCGTGTCGCCGGGCTGGAAGTCGGGGATCGCGCGCGTGGCGATCAGGCGGGCTTTTTCTTCGGCTTCGATCGTCTGAAGGATGTTCATTCTATTCTCCTCGAGCTTTTGCGCTCTTTAGCTGTGATTTGGCGGGCCCTGGTCCCGCATTGGTCTTGTCCGGATAAGCCGCCCAGAGGTCTGGCCGTCGTTCCCGGGTCGTCTCTCGCCGCTGCTCTTCGCGCCATTGTGCGACCTTCTTGTGGTCGCCCGACAGAAGCACCTCGGGTATCTCCAGCCCCTCGAACGTTCGCGGTCGCGTGTACTGCGGATGCTCCAGAAGGCCGTCCTCGAAGCTCTCCGAACTCAGGCTCATCGCCTGGCCCAGCACTCCGGGGATCAGTCGTACGCACGCCTCGATGACCACCATGGCCGCCGCCTCGCCACCGGCAAGCACCGCGTCCCCGACGGAGACCTCCTCGAACCCGCGCGCGTCGAGCACGCGCTGGTCCACCCCCTCGAACCGGCCGCAGAGGACGGTAATCCCGTCCGCCTTCGCCCATTCCTTGACGCGCGCCTGGGTCAGGGGCCGACCCCGGGCGCTCATGTACAAAAGCGGCCGTCCTGACCCGGATACGCTGTCGAGCGCCCTGGCCACCACGTCCGCTTTCAGCACGGCTCCCGGGCCGCCACCCGCGGGGGTGTCGTCCAGGAAGCCGCGCGTATCTGTGGAAAAGGCCCGAATGTCAACCGTATCAAGGCTCCAGAGCCCGCGCTCGCGCCACGCGGTGCCGATCAGCGAGACGCCGAGCGGGCCGGGAAAGGCCTCGGGGAACATGGTCAGGACGGTGGCGGTGAAGGGCATGGGGGGGATGTAGCGGCGAAACGCAGGCCCGCGAAGACCTGACGGATCGACCCGCCGGGCTGGCTTGACTTGATCTGGCCGGTGCCACCACTGTGACGGGAAAACAGGAAGCCAGATGCGAACCTTGCTTTGTGCCTTTGCGGCGCTCGTTATCTCGTCCTGCGCGACTTCGTCCGACCCGTCCGGACGGCCGATGCGGACGGAGACCGTCAGGCTTGAACCGACAGGAGAGCTTTCGCTCAAGGCGGGAGACTATGTCGACGCCTCGGGCTTCCAGTTCGCGATCGGTTTCGAGAACGAGGCCGTCGATCTTTCGACGCCGAACTCGGTGTCATGGTCGATCGGTTTCCAGAACTACTGCCGCAACCGCGACAGCTGGGTTCAGTCCGTGGTCGAGGGTCCTTCGGGACAGGTTTGGCGGGGCTATCGCGTGTTCGTTCCCGCAGGGCCGGACCACCGCCAGTATTGGTCCAGCGGTGGACACGGAGCGGACGCCTACGGTGGGCCTGCGACTCCGGGGCTTCTGGAAGCAGCCACTCAGGGCGGCCGCTTCATTCTCGCTGTGGAGGACGACGAGGGTCAGCGCTGGAACGCCGTCGCCATCGAGACGCTCACGCTGACGGAAAGGAACCGGCTCTTCGCCGCCCAGCCCGCTTCGGCGCCGCGCGAGACACAGATGCTGGTGGTCGCCTCCGCTCCGCCGGTGGCCGTCTCCCGACCTCAGGTCTGTCCCTGAGCGTGCTCAGCAAGCCTGCCCTGCCGCCCAACCCGACGACCAGGCCCACTGGAAATTGTAGCCGCCGAGCCAGCCGGTGACGTCGGCGGCCTCGCCGATGACGTAGAGGCCGGGGACGGAGGTCGCGGCCATGGTCTGCTGGTCCAGCTGGTCGGTTGCGACGCCGCCCAGGGTGACCTCGGCGGTGCGGTAGCCTTCGGAGCCGACGGGCTTGACGGTCCAGCCGTTCACGGCGGCGTCGAGGCGGCGCAGGGTCTTGTCGCCGACCTCGGCCAGCTTGCCCTTGACGTCCTCGCGCTCGCAGACGCTTTCGGCGAGGCGGCGGGGGATGAGGTGGCCGAGCGCCGTGTGGACCATCTGTTTGCCGTTCTCCTCCTTGGCGGCCTTGAGGCGGGCGTAGAGATCCTCGCCGGGGGCCATGGCGACGGTGATGGGCTCCCCTTCGCGCCAGTAGGAGCTGATCTGGAGGATGGCGGGGCCCGACAGGCCGCGGTGGGTGAACAGCATGGCCTCGGCGAAGCTGGTGCCGCCGCCCTTGACCACGGCGTCGACGGCGACGCCGGCGAGGGGCGTCAGCGTCTCCAGCAGGCCGGCCTCGAAGGTCAGGGGGACCAGGGCCGGGCGGGTGTCGGTGACGCGCAGGCCGAACTGGCGGGCGGCGTCCCAGGCCCAGCCGGTGGCCCCCATCTTGGGGATCGACTTGCCGCCGGTGGCCAGCACCAGTGAGCGGCTGCGGACCACGGAGCCGTCCGACAGGGCGGCCTCATAGCCATCGGCGACCCGGTCGACGCGATCGACCGAGACGCCCAGCGACAGGACCACGCCCGCCGCCCGCATGTCGTCGGTCAGCATGCGGATGATCTGTTTGGCCGAGTCATCGCAGAACAGCTGGCCGAGGGTCTTTTCGTGCCAGGCGATGCCGGCGCGGTCGACGCGTTTGACGAAGTCATGCTGGCTGAACCGTTTCAGGGCCGAGGTGGCGAACCGGGGGTTCTCGCCGAGGAAATTGGCGGGGCTGGTCCCGGTGTTGGTGAAGTTGCAGCGCCCGCCGCCGGAGATGCGGATCTTCTCGCCCGGCGCCCGGGCGTGGTCGAGGATGCGGACCGAGCGCCCGCGCCGCCCGGCCTCGATGGCGCACATCATCCCGGCCGCGCCGGCGCCGACGATCAGGACATCTGTGGTCTGAGGGGTCATGGCGGGGCCTTAGCACGGGCGGCGCGAGGGGCGGGAGTACACTGTGAGGCGCGGAAAAAGTTGGGGCGGTTTCGGGCGCGGGTCCGGGCAGCGTCAATCTGCTGACAATCCGCGTCGGCCTGGGGCGGTCGGGCGGGGTTTGAGGGTGGTGATGTCAAAGACCGTTCAAGCGGGGCGGCCCTTTGGCCGCCTCGAGTCGCATTATACGCCGGTGCGGAGTGATGGGGGGTTGGTGGTGGTGCGCGGCGGCTGTTCGGGGACTGTAAGGGCACCTTTCGGGGCTGGAAGGGGCGTGTTTATCGGGGGCGAGAAGACACTGTTGGCGGCGCCCCATCCCCTCTTGCTTTCGTCATTCCGGGCGAAGCGCAGCGGAGACCCGGAACCCAGCGGCGCGCGATAGCGCGAACCTGTCGGGAGCGCGGTGTTTACGGGTGAGGGCCTCTTGCGAACGCCAGTGTTTCGCCGCCGTCGCGGCGCCGCTGGGTTCCGGGTCTGCGAGCCGCTGCGCGCCTCTCCGCCCGGAATGACGATAGCTTTGGGGGTAGCCCACACGAAAAGAACAAATCACGAACGTTCTGATTGACTCCGCCCCCTCCGTTCGGCTGGATCACCCCGGGTCGGCGTTACAGAAAGAGGACACAGATCATGCGTGCCGAAGATCGCATCGCCGCCCGCCTGCTGCAGGCCCTGGAGGGCCTCGACCTGACCAGCGCCGACGGCCGCGCCGGCATCGGTACCCTGCTGTCCGAGATCGAGCGCGCCTGCCCCGGCGCCATCCTGCAACAGGCGGCGCGGATCGAGCTGCGGTCGGTAGGCTGGAGACCCCCTTCCAGATTGGTTCCGATCGTCGACGTTGAGCCCTGTGCGGGAAGATCGGCGTTCTTGCCGGGCGTCTGAAGCCTCGCGACGGCTCTGAGAACTTGCATAGCGGCGGTCAGTCGCGCAGGAACAGGGCGTCGCGTCGCGCCGCGGCCGGGAAGATCACGACATGCGGGCAATCTCCAGACCGGTCTTGTTCGCGATTGGCCTGGTGCTGGTGATTGTGGTCGCGGCCGTGGTCGCCCTGTCCCGACGTCCGGCCGAGGTCGCCGTCCTCGAGATCAGACCCCGGACGATCGAGCAGGCCCTGTCCGTGGTCGGGCGCGCCCGCTCGGCGGAGCTGGTGCAGGTCTCATCGCCCAACCCGGGCCAGGTCACCCGTCTGTTTCAGGATGAGGGAGACCAGGTCGCGGCGGGAGCCCCCCTGGCGGTCATTCTCGCGGCGGTCGAACAGGCGCAGACGGAGGCGGATGTGGCCCGGCTGCGCGCCGCCGAGGCTGAGGCGAGGGAAGCGCGGCTCAGCCATCAACGAACCCGGACCCTGCACGAGCGAGGCTTTGCCGCCAGGGCGGCGCTCGACGCCGCGCGTGCAGCGCTCGACACGGCGGAGGCCAATGTCGCGGCCGCTTCCGCCGCCGTGCGCGCGTCGGCCGAGCGGGCGCGGGCCTTCACCATCCTGGCCCCGATGGCCGGTATGGTGCTGGTTCGTCCGATCGACAACGGTCAGGTGGTGGCGGCCGGCGAAACCCTGTTTGAGCTGGGCTCGACAAGCGGTGTCGAGATACGCGCCGAGGTCGAGGAGGCCTATGCCGACGCCCTGAGGCCCGGCCAGATGGCCCGTGCCGCACTGTCAGGATCCTCCGTCATCTTTTCGGCTCGCGTCACCGAGGTTTCGCCGAGGGTCGACTCCAGCACCGGTGGACGCATGGTCCGGCTGTCGTCGGACGGCGCGCCGGATCTTCCGCCGGGCCGGTCCGTAGACGTGACCATTATTGTGGATCAGCGTCAGGGTGCGACCGTTGTACCGCGCAGCGCCGTGGTGGACGCGACGGTCGCGGCAAAGGTCTATGTGGTGGATGCCGACGATATTGTTCGACTGCGACCGATCACCATGGCGCGTTGGCCTTCGGTCAACGCGATTGTCGAGACGGGGTTGAAGGCCGGCGACCGCGTGGTTCTGGACCCTGCTTCGACAAGCCCCGGCGCACGTGTTCGTCCCGTGGCGCCGATGTCGGGTGGATGACCCATGTTCGTCCTCCTGGTCGCGCGTCGGTATCTTTTTTCCAGCCCGTCCCAGACCCTGCTGCTGATTACGGGCGTTGCGCTTGGGGTCACGGTCTTCGTCTTCATCACCGCCCTGATCGCCGGCCTTGCCACGCTTCTGACCGACCAGGTGACGGGCGACAGCGCACACATCAGTCTTGAGCCGCCGACGCGGGTTGCGCGGGTATTGGCCGGGCCGGACCTGCCGGTCGAATCCGTGGCGCTGGTTTCCACCTTCCAGCGGGAGCAGATCCGAAACTGGCCGATGGTGGTCGAGCTCCTGCGTTCCGATCCGGCCGTGACCGCCATCAGCGCCCGGATTTCCGGCAGCGCCTTTCTCGTCAAGGCCGAGGCCGTGAGGCCCGTATCGATCATCGGGCTGGAGCCGCAGGGCATCGACGCCATCTCCGAGATCACCCCGAATATCATTGAGGGCGATGGCGACCTGGGGGCGGACGGCCTGTTGATCGGCGTGCGGACGGCCGAGCAACTGGGACTCGGCGCCGGCCAGTCTGTCCTGCTGCGGACCGAACGTGGCGTCGAGCGACAGTTGACGGTCAAGGGTGTGTTCCGCACGGGCGTCCAGAGCCTGGACGAGCGCATCGCCTTCGTCTCCTTGCAGACCGCCCGGCCGCTTTTCGTCCTGCCCGAGGGCGTGACGAACATCGAGGTCAAGCTGAACGATCCGGAGGCCGCCCGCGCCAAGGCCCAATTCCTGGGCGAGGCGACCGGCCTGCGCGCCACACCCTGGCAGGAGAAGAACCTCGGACTGGAGGATGCCCTGCAGGCCCAGGCGCGGACCGGCACCATGATCCAGGCTTTTTCGTTGATCTCGATCATCATCGGCGTCGCCAGCGCCCTTGTTCTTTCGGCCTACCGGCGCCGGAGCGAGGTGGGGATCATGCGGGCCTTCGGCGTGCCGAGTGGCTTTATTCTATGGGTTTTCGTCCTTCAGGGACTTTTGATCGGCCTGATCGGCGCCCTGATCGGCTGCGCCACGGGCTATGGCCTCTGTGTCTGGATCGAGGGCATCACAAGGCCCGACGGCACGTCCATCCTGCCGATCGCGCCGGAACAGGGCGGCTATGTCTGGGCTCTGGTCCTCACCACCCTCGGCGCGGTGGTGGCCTCCATCCTTCCTGCGCGCTCGGCGTCCAGGGTCGATCCACTGGAGGCGATCCAGCAATGACGAGAGTCCTGGAAGCGCTGGGGATCGAGAAGACGTTCCGCAACGGCGACGAGGAAACCCTCGTGCTGAAGGGTATCGACCTGACCCTCGACAAGGGCGAGCTGGTCGCATTGCTGGGTGCGTCCGGGTCGGGAAAGTCGACGCTGTTGTCGATCATCGGGCTGTTGTTGGCCCCGACGGCCGGAAGCCTGACCATCAGCGGCGAACGGGTGGACGGCCTGTCGGAGCGGATGCGGGCGCAGTTTCGAAACCGCCGCCTCGGCTTTGTGTTCCAGTTCCATCACCTCCTGCCGGACTTCACGGCGATGGAGAATGTGGCCTTCCCCGCCGCCGCCCCGGCCGGCGGGATTTCACCGGCGATGCGCGAACGTGCGCGGGACCTGCTCACGCGGGTGGGGCTGAAGGACCGTATCGACTTCCCGGCCACCCGCCTTTCAGGCGGGCAGAAGCAGCGCGTCGCCATCGCCCGTGCCCTGATGAACCGGCCGGACCTCATAATCGCCGACGAACCGACCGGAAACCTCGACCGGGAGTCGGCCGATCTTGTGCTGGGTCTGATGCGTGAGGTTAACCGGGATGACGGCACAACCTTCCTGATGTGCACCCACGATGAAGGCGTGGCCGGACGGTGCAGCCGCCAGGTGACCCTGGAGGGCGGGCGGTTGGTGTCCAATATCGGTGAAACCGGCGACGGCTTTACCGGCTAAACGGCCTTCAGTGCGCCTCGTCCCAATTGCCCGCCGCCCGAGCCTCCACCACGAGCGGCACCGTCAGCGCCACGGCCGGTTCCGCCGCCCCTTCCATCGTCCGCTTGATCACGGCGATGGCGCGCTCGGCCTCGGACTCCGGGGCCTCGAAGACCAGTTCGTCGTGGACCTGGAGCAGCATCTTCGTTGACAGGCCGGCGTCGACCAGCGCCCCCGGCATCCGCATCATGGCGCGGCGGATGATGTCGGCGGCGGCGCCCTGGATGGGGGCGTTGATGGCGGCGCGTTCGCCGAACTGGCGCTCGGCCCCGGATTTCGAATGGATGGCGGGGATGTGGATGCGGCGGCCGAAGACGGTCGAGACCATGCCGGTCTCGCGCACCTGGGTCTTGGTGGCGTCCATGTATGTGCGGATGCCGGGGAAGCGCTCGAAATAGGTCTTGATGTAGGCGCCGGCCTCGCCCTGGTCGATGTTCAGCTGGGCGGCCAGGCCGAAGGCGCTGATGCCGTAGACGATGCCGAAATTGATCGCCTTGGCGCGGCGGCGGGTCTCGGGGTCCATCTGGTCGACGGGGACGCCGAACATCTCGCTGGCCGTGGCGGTGTGGATGTCGATGCCGGCGGCGAAGGCGCGCTTGAGCTCGGGGATGTCGCCGATATGGGCCAGCAGACGCAGCTCGATCTGGCTGTAGTCGGCGCTGATCAGGACATGGCCGGGGGCGGCGATGAAGGCCTGGCGGATCTGGCGGCCGGTCTCGGTGCGGATCGGGATGTTCTGCAGATTGGGGTCGGAGGAGGCGAGGCGGCCGGTGGTGGCGGCGGCCAGCTGGTAGCTGGTGTGGACGCGGTCGGTGGTCTTGTCGGCGGCCTCGATCAGGGCGTCGGTATAGGTGCCCTTGAGCTTGGAGAGCTGACGCCAGTCCAGCAGGACGCGCGGCAGGTCGTGGGTGAGGGCCAGGGCCTCGAGCGTGGCGGCGCCGGTTTCCCACTGGCCGCTGGCAGTCTTCTTGCCGCCGGTCAGGGCCATCTCGCCGAACAGGATGTCGCCGATCTGGCGCGGGGAGCCGACATTGAACGGGCGGCCGGCGAGCTCGTGCGCCTGCTGCTCCAGCTCGGCCATGCGCAGGCCGAACTCGGAGGACAGCCGCTTGAGGCGGTCGGGGTCGACGCGGATGCCGGCCCGCTCCATGTCGGCCAGGACGGCAGGCATGCCGCGCTCGAGCGTCTCATAGACGGTGACGAGGTGGTCTTCGGCCAGGCGGGGCTTGAGGATGTGCCAGAGGCGCAGGGTGACGTCGGCGTCCTCGGCGGCGTAGGCGGTGGCCGGTTTCAGCTCGACGTGTTTGAAGGATTTCTGGGCCTTGCCGGTGCCGGCGACGGTCTTGAAGGTGATGGGGTCGTGGCCGAGGTGGAGCCGGGCCAGCTCGTCCATGCCGTGGGCGTGCAGGCCGCCCTCGAGGACGTAGGAGATCAGCATGGTGTCGTCGATCGGGGCGACGCGGATGCCGCGCTGCGCCATGACGGCGAGGTCGTATTTGCCGTTCTGGGTGACCTTGAGGACGGCGGGGTTCTCGAGCAGGGCCTTCAGGCGGGCGAGGGCCACAGGCTTGTCGATCTGGGTGAGGGCTTCGCGCTGCTCGGTCTCGCCACCGAAGTCGAGGCCGCCGGCGTTGGCGGCGGGCGGGTGCTCGTGCGTCAGGGGGATGTAGCAGGCGTCGTTGGGGCCGATGGCCAGGGAGACGCCGCACAGGCCCGCGTGGGTGGCGGACAGGGCGTCGGTCTCGGTGTCGAAGCCGACGACCCCGGCTTCTGTCGCGCGGGCGATCCAGGCGTCGAGCTCTTCGAGGGTCTGGACGCAGGTGTAGGCCTCGGTGTCGAAGCCCTGGGCCTCGGCGGGGCCGGTGGCGACCTGGCCGTAGCGGGGCGTGGCGACGGGGGCGGAGGGGACCTTTGGCCGGGCGACGAAGGCGGTGCCGTCTTTCGCGGGGGCCTTGCCGTCGCCGACGCGGTTGCGCAGGGAGCGGAACTCCATCTTGTCGAGGAAGGCGGCCAGGGTCTCGGGGTCCGGGTCGCGGACGGCGAAGTCGGAGATGGGCTCGGGCGCGGGGGCCTCGCAGTCGAGGGTGACGAGGCGGCGCGACAGGCGGATCTGGTCGGCGAATTCGATCAGGGTCTCGCGGCGTTTGGGCTGTTTGATCTCATGGGCGCGGGCCAGAAGCGTGTCGAGGTCGCCGTATTCCTCGATCAGCTGGGCGGCGGTCTTGGGGCCGATGCCGGGGGCACCGGGGACGTTGTCGACGCTGTCGCCGATCAGGGCCTGGACCTCGACGACCTTGTCGGGGGTGACGCCGAATTTTTCGAACACGGCCTCCTCGGCGAGGCGGCGCTCCTTCATCGGGTCCCACATGACGACCGAGGGGCCGATCAGCTGCATCAGGTCCTTGTCGGAGGAGACGATCACCGCCTCGCCGCCGGCGTCGCGCGCCTTGCAGGCATAGGTGGCGATCAGGTCGTCGGCCTCATAGCCGGGCAGTTCGACGCAATGGACGCCGAAGGCGGCGGTGGCCTCGCGGACCAGCGGGAACTGGGGGATCAGGTCCTCGGGCGGGGCCGAGCGGTTGGCCTTGTAGAGGTCGTACATCTCATTGCGGAAGGTCTTCTCCGAATGGTCGAAGATGGCCACGAGATGGGTCGGGCCGTCCGCGCCCTTCATGTCGCGGATCAGCTTCCACAGCATGTTGCAGTAGCCCTGGACGGCGCCGACGGGCAGGCCGTCGGACTTGCGCGTCAGGGGCGGCAGGGCGTGATAGGCGCGGAAGATATAGGCCGAGGCGTCGATCATCCACAGCCGGACGGGCTGGCCGTCCTGGGAGGCGTCGGGGGAGGGCGAGTCGGGCGCGGCGTCGGTCATGCGGCGAACATAGGCGGGCGCGCCGCCGCCGTCACCGGCCCTTACTTCGCGCGCAGGCCGGTGATGGTGCGGGTCGGGGCGATATCCTCGGCCGAGGTGATCAGGTGAACGAGCGCGGGGCGGCCTGCGTTCCGTGCGGCCTTGAGGGCTGCGGGGAAGCCGGCGGTGGTCTCGCAGCGGATGCCGAAGGCGCCGAAGGCCTCGGCATATTTGACGAAATCGGGGTTCACCAGGTCGGTGGCGATGGTCCGCGTCGCGCCGGGATAGTGGGTCTCCTGGTGCATGCGGATGGTGCCGTAGGTGCCGTTGTCGACGACCACGACCACGACATTGATGCCGTACTGGACGGCCGTGGCGATCTCCTGACCGGTCATCAGATAGTCGCCGTCACCGGCGATGCAGATGACCTCGCGGTCGGGATGGACGGACTTGGCGGCGAGGGCGGCGGGATAGCCGTAGCCCATGGCGCCCGAGGTCGGGGCCAGTTGGGTGCGGCAGGCGCGATGGCGGTAGAAGCGGTGCAGCCAGGCGGCGAAATTGCCCGCGCCGTTGGTGATGATGGCCGTCGGCGGCAGGCTCTCGCCGACATGGGCCATGCACTCGCTCATGTTCACCGCGCCGGTGACCGGCACAGGCGTTGAGAAGGCCTGGTAGTCGGCGTGGGCGGCGGTGGCCTCATCGTGCCAGGTCCGGCCCGGACCGATCGTGGACAGGGCGTGGGCGGCGAGGGAATTGTCGGCCGTGGCGCTGATCAGCGGGGTCCATACGCGGCCCAGCTCTTCCGCGCCCGGATGGATGTGGATCAGGCGGTCGGCGGTCTGTTCGCGGGTGAACAGGGTGTAGCCCTGGGTCGGGTTCTCACCGAGGCGGGCGCCGACAGCGATGACCAGGTCGGCGGCCTTCGCCCGGGCCGTCAGCTTCGGATTGCAGCCGAGGCCGAGGTCGCCGGCGTAGTTGGGACGGTCGTTGGACAGGATGTCCTTGCGCCGGAAGGACAGGGTAACCGGCAGGCCGATGCGCTCGGCCCAGTCGCCGATGGCGGCGGCAGCGTCCTCGGTCCAGCCGGAGCCGCCCAGCACGAGCAGGGGACGTTCGGCCCTGGCCAGCCGCTCGCGGACCTGTTCGACGAAGGCCGGGTCCAGCGCCGCCTTCGCGGGGGTCACCGGCCGGATCGGGGCCGGGCCGCCGTCGGCGTGGAGGATGTCCTCGGGCAGGGCGATGACCACGGGCCCCATCCGGCCCTGCAGGGCGGTGGCGAAGGCGCGTTCGACGACCTCGACGGTGCGTTCGGGGCTCTCGATCTCGGTGGCCCATTTGGCCAGGCCGCCGAAGACCTCGCGATAGTCGACCTCCTGGAAGGCGCCGCGGCCGCGGTCGGTCAGGGCGATCTGGCCGACGAACAGGATCATCGGGGTGGAGTCCTGATGCGCTGTATGCACGCCGATGGAGGCGTGGGTCGCACCGGGCCCGCGCGTGACCATGCAGACGCCGGGCTTGCCGGTCAGCTTGCCGTACGCTTCCGCCATGTTGGCGGCACCGGCCTCATGACGGCAGGCGATGACCTGGATCCTGTCGCGCACGTCCGCGAGGGCGTCGAGGACGGCGAGATAGCTCTCGCCCGGGACGCAGAAGACGCGATCGATGCCGTTCATGACGAGGGTGTCGACGATGCGGCGGGCGGCGGTGTTGGCGGGCTGGCTCATGAGGCGGGGGTTAGCAGATCAGACCCCGGCTTGGCCATGCAACCCCACGGCCACGCTTCGCGTTCATGGCCAAGGTTCAATCCTCCCAAGGAATTTCTCCATGAAAAAGATCATCGCCCTGACCCTCGTCGCCGCCTCGCTGGTTGTGTCGGGCTGCAACACCATCTCGGGCGTCGGCCGTGACGTGTCCGCCGTGGGCAGCGCCGTCGCTGCGGGCGCTGAAGGCGCCAGGAACTAGTAGACCACGCCCGTCAGATAGAGCCCCGTGGACGGTGCCACGGGGCCGCAGGCGGCGCGGTCGCGGGCGTCGAGGGCCGCGGCGACGTCCTCGATCGCCCACCGGCCCAGCCCGACCTCGGCCAGGGTGCCGGTCATCGACCGGACCTGACGATGCAGGAAGCTGCGCGCCTCGAAGACCAGATGCACCTCATCGCCGACGCGTGAAACGCGCGCGACATCGAGCGTCTTCTCCGGCGATTTCGACTGACAGTTCACATCGCGGAAGGTGGTGAAGTCGTGCAGGCCGACGAGGCTCTGCGCCGCCTGGTGCATGGCGTCTGCGTCCAGGGATTTGCGCATGTGCCAGACCCGGCCGGCGTCCAGCGCGGGCGGACCGGGGCGGTTGAGGATGCGGTAGAGGTAGCGCCGGCCGGTCGCCGAGAAGCGGGCGTGCCAGTCGTCATCAACGCCGACGCAATCGAGCACCGAGATCGCCTCGCCGACCAGATGGGCGTTGAGGGCGTTCATCACCGTCTTCGCCGGCCAGTCCTTTTCCAGATCGAGGCTGATGACCTGGCCGGTGGCGTGGACGCCGGTGTCGGTGCGGCCGGCGGCGGCGAGCCGCACGGTCTCGCCGCAGAAGGCGGTGATCGCCGTCTCGACGGAGCCCTGCACGGTCGGCTGGTCGGTCTGGGCCTGGAAGCCGTTGTAGGCCGAGCCGTCATACTCCAGCGTGAGCCGGTAGCGCGGCATCAGCCCAGCACCGTTCCGGCCGGCAGCGGGAAGCCGCGCAACATCTCTTCGGCCGTCTGGGCCGCCTTGCCCGCGCGCTGGACCCGGAGCAGGTCGACCGCGCCGTCGCCGCAGGCGATACGCAGGGCGCCGTCCAGCACCTGACCCGCCGCGCCCGAGCCGGTCGATACGCGCGACATCAGGACCTTGATCCGCACCGGCCCGTCCTCGCCCGGAACCTCGAACCAGGCGCCGGGGAAGGGCGACAGGCCGCGGATATGGGCGTCGACCCCGGCCGCCGGGCGGGACCAGTCGATGCGGGCCTCGGTGGGGGTGATCTTCTTCGCATAGGTCGGCTCGCCGACCTGTTCCGTGCCCTCGACGCCGCCCCGCTCGATGGCGGCCAGCGCCCGGGGCCACAGGCTGGCGCCGGTGTGGGACATGCGTTCGCCGAGCGTGGCGGCGGTGTCGTCCGGGCGGATGTCGAGGATTTCCGAGAGCAGGATCGCGCCCTCGTCGAGGCCTTCGGACATGCGCATGATCTGGACGCCGGTCTGGCGGTCGCCGGCCATGATGGCGCGCTGGATCGGGGCGGCACCGCGCCAGCGGGGCAGGAGCGAGCCGTGCAGGTTGAAACAGCCGAGGCGGGGCGCGTCGAGCACTTCGGTCTTGAGGATCTGGCCGTAGGCGACGACGCAGGCGGCGTCGACCTCGAGGCTCTGGAAGGTCTCGATCGCCTCGGGGGATTTCATCGAGGCGGGGGTGAAGACCGGCAGGCCCATGGTCTCGGCGAAGGCCTGCACCGGCGACGGCGTCAGCTTCTGGCCGCGGCCGCGCGGCTTCGGCGGCTGGGAATAGACGGCCACGATCTCATGGCCCGAGGCGATGAGCTCGGCCAGGGACGGCACGGCGAATTCGGGGGTACCCATGAAGGCGAGGCGCATCCGCGCGCTTTGCCCTATGCGCGGGGCGGGGACAAGGCGAGGGGAAGACCGGTGTCAGGGCCGCAGGGTCACAACACCCCCAGGCCGATCAGCCAGGTCCTGACCTGTTCGGGCCAGTCGGTCGTGATCGGATCGGTCGTCGGTCGCATTCCAAAGGCATGGCCGCCCTTGGCATACAGACGCATGTCCACCGGCACGCCGGCGTCATTGAGCGCCAGCGCATAGGCCATGGGCTGGCGGATATCGTCGACGGAGTCGTCCATGGCGTGAATGATGAGGGTCGGCGGCGCCGTTTCGCTGATCGTCACCCAGGGCTGAAGCTGCAGGTTGTTCCGGCCTTCGCGGTTGTCCAGCATGCGGGCGGTATAGGCGACGATCGCGAAGTCAGGCCGTGAGGACTGGCGGTCGGCGGCGTCGGTCGGCGGATAGGTCCGCTCATCCGTATTGCTCATATTGGCGACGAGATAGGCACCGGCCGAAAAGCCGATCACGCCGATCTTCCGTGGATCGATGCCCCAGGTGGTGGCGTCCTGCCGCAGCAGGGCCATGGCGCGTTGGGCGTCTTCGAGACCCAGCAACACCTCCGGTCGTTGCTGCCGGCCATTCACCGTCGGCCACACCTGCGGGGTCCGGTATTTGAGTACGACGCATGTCATCCCCTGCCGGACCACCCAGTCGCAGATCTCGGTGCCTTCGAGGTCCATGGCCACGGCGTGGAATCCGCCGCCCGGCAGGACCAGCATCGCGGCCCCGGTGTTGCGCCCCCTCGGCCGGTAGACCGTCATGGTCGGCCGGGTGACATAGGTCGCCCAGTGCCATGGCCGGCCCCCGACCGTTGGCGACCCATTGCCGGTCGCCTCGGGACGATCGCCGCTGTCGGGTTTGGCGAGCGGGACCGTGGCGGGCCAGAGTGGCACCTGGGTGCCGTCGGGGCCGGGCTGCCAGACGCCCTCCCGCTCCACCTTGGGCACCTCGACTCTTGCGGTCGAAGCCTCGCGGGCCGCGGCCGGGGCCTCGACAGGGGCCGTCCCGGTCCCGGGGTCATCTGCCTGACCACAGGCGGCGAGGCCGAGACCCAGGACGAGCAGGAGGGCAGGCAGGGTGATCAGCCGCCGTGACATCTGGTGCCTCCTGTCGAACGCCGGCCCGATGTTTGTCAGGCGGGATGATCGATCGTCAATCGCGGTCTCGCCGTCCCATCCTGCGGGTGGCCCGATCCGTCTCGCCGCAGTGGTCGTTCCGTGAACCGTGGTGCACATTGCCCGTGCCCCGGTCGCGGGGGCCGTGGAACAGGAGCGCACACCATGACTGATGATCCCGGGAAGATCCCGGCACCGGCGATCGACCTCTACACGCGCTTCATCCATGGCGAGATCGGGCGCCGTGCCTTCATGCGCGGGGTCGGTCGCTATGCCGTCGGCGGGCTGACCGCGACGGCGATCGTCGAGGCCCTGATGCCGAACTATGCCCTGGGTCAGCAGGTGCAGAAGGACGACGAACGGATACGCGCCTCCTATGTCACCGTGCCGTCGCCGGACGGCCACGGCTCGATCCGGGGTTATCTGGTCCGCCCCTTCAGCGCGGACTCGCGCAGCGCCACGCCCGCCCTGCTGCCGGGCGTCATCGTCATTCACGAGAACCGGGGGCTGAACCCCCATACCGAGGATGTGGCGCGTCGCTTCGCTTTGGCGAATTTCATGGCCTTCGCTCCGGACACCCTGACGACGGTGGGCGGCTACCCCGGCGACGACTACCGGGGTGGGCAGCTCTTCGCGTCGCTGGACCGCGCGAAGATGACCCAGGATCTGGTCGCCGCCGCCCGCTGGCTGAAGGCGCGCCCCGACTGCAACGGCAAGATCGCGGCGACCGGCTTCTGTTTCGGCGGAGGCCAGGCCAATGCGCTGGCCGGAATTCTGGGACCTGAGCTGGCGGCAGCGGCGCCCTTTTACGGCGGTGCGACGCCCGCGGCCGCTGTGGCGAATATCCGTGCCGCCATCCTGATCCATCACGGGGCGCTCGATACCCGGCTGGCCGCCGACTATCCGGCGCAGGTGGCCGAGCTGGCGCGCCACAATGTCCGCCACGAGGGCCATCTGTGGCCCGACTCCGTCCACGGGTTCTTCAACGACGCCACGCCCGAGCGGTACAATCCAACGACAGCGGCCCAGGCCTGGGCGCGGACGCTTGAGTGGTTCAACGAACACACACGTGCGGTGGTAGCGGCCTGACGGGCCTACTCCCAGCGGGTGTGGACGCCGCCGCCCTCGTCCCATTCGCCGCCGGCGTCGAGGATGTCGTCGAAATCGAGCAGGCGGTCGAGGAGGACACCGGCGATCACGCCGGCCGCGGCGACGCCGAGCAGGACGGCGAGGCTGCCGATGCCGACCTTTTCATTGCGGGTCAGGCGGCGACGGCCCTGGGTGTCGATGATGCGGTCGCGGCCGCGCTTGAGCCGGGGCATCAGGCGGCCAGCCTTGCGTTCTTCTTGACCTTGGCCACGGCGCGCTCGCGCTTCAACCGGGACAGATGGTCGATGAACAGGACGCCCTCGAGGTGGTCCATCTCGTGCTGGATGCAGACGGCGTAGAGGCCCTCGGCCTCTTCCTCCACCGTCTCGCCGGCGTAGTTGATGTAGCGCAGGCGGACGCGGGCGGGGCGTTCGACGCTGTCGTAATATTCGGGGACCGACAGGCAGCCCTCCTCATAGGCGAACAGCTCGTCGGAGGCCCAGACGATCTCGGGATTGACGTAGTAGCGCGGGTTGCGACGCGCGAGCTCCCACCTGGCCCGGTCCTCGTCGGACAGTTCGGCGGGGTCCTGATCGTCGGCGACGCCGTCGCGATCGTTCAGGTCCATGACGATGACCCGGCGCGTGTCGCCGATCTGGACGGCGGCCAGGCCGATGCCGGGCGCGTCGTACATGGTGTCGAGCATGTCATCCATCAGACGGCGCAGCTCATCGGTCACCGGCCCTTCTACGGGGGTGGAGATCTGCTTCAGCACCGCCAGGTCGGCGGCGTTGTCGATGGTGAGGATGCGACGAATGGACATGCCCGCGAGGTAGGGGCGCGGAGGCCAAAGGTCAAGATTTCCCACTGTCGCAGTGGGTTATCCGACGGCGGTCGGCAGCGTCCTCGGCTTGCGGTCCTCGTCGATGGCGACATAGGTGAAGACGCCCTCGGTCACGCGCACCGAGGCGGCCTGGGCGTGGTTGCGGGGGCGTTTCCAGGCCTCGACATGGACGCGGATCGAGGTGCGGCCGGTCTTGAGTACGCGGGCGTAGATCGAGACCTCATCGCCCACCGAAACCGGCTGGTGGAAGACCATGCCGTCCAGGGCGATGGTCACGCAGCGCCCTTGCGCCAGTTCGAAGGCCGGGGTGGCACCGGCGAGGTCCATGTGGGCCAGCAGCCAGCCGCCGAAGATGTCGCCCTCGGGATTGGTGTCGGCGGGCATGGCGATGACGCGCCCGACGGGCTGGCCGGCTGGCGCGGTCGGAAGGGCGTCGGTCACGCGCGGCTCCGGTCGGGAAGGAAAATGGCGCACCCGAGAGGATTCGAACCTCTGACCCCTGCCTTCGGAGGGCAGTACTCTATCCAGCTGAGCTACGGGTGCGTCTGACGGCTAAACGCCGGACGAAGGGCCTTACAGCAGGACCGCCCCGCCCTCAACACCGAATGCGACCTGCCCGCTTCCGAGGCGAAGCCCGGCCGGACCGGTCGATTTGCGGGGTGCGGGACGACGCGTCCCGGTCTAGCCTGTACTCGCTTCGATGATGGAGGTCCCGATGCGTGCCGTTCTGTTCAGCCTGCTGATGCTTGTGGGAGCCTGCGCCACGGTGCCGGACGATGCGACCACCGGCCATCCCGGCGTTGCGCCGGACAGCCTTGATGCCATCGCCGAATCCTATGTCATGCTGATCCTGGACATCGGCGAGCTCGAGCCGGGCTATGTGGACGCCTATTACGGGCCGGCCGCGTGGCAGGTGGCCGCCCGGGCCGAGACCGAGACTCCGGCCCAGCTGATCCAGCGCGCCGGTGCCCTGACCGACCGGCTGGCGAACCTCGACCGCAACGGCGGCATGGCGAGCGCAGCTCCGGCGGAGGTCCAGCGGCGCAAATATCTGGTCGCCCACGTCTCTGCGGCCGCGGCGCGGTTGCGGATGATCTCGGGCGAGAAAATGGGTTTCGCCGATGAGGCCGAAGCCCTGTTCGGCATCCGGCCGGACCTGCCGCCGCTTGAAAGCTTCGATCCGGTCCTGGCGGAGATCGACGCCCTGCTGCCGGGCGAGGGTTCGCTGACCGACCGGGTCATCGCCTTCCGGGCCGATTTCGTCATTCCGAAGGACCGGCTGCAGCCGGTGATGGATGCCGCCATCGCCGAGTGCCGCCGTCGCACCGCCCTGCATATCGAACTGCCGGCGCATGAGCGGTTCACCCTCAGTTTCGTCGGCGACAAGGTCTGGTCGGGCTACAACTACTATCTCGGTGACGCCGCCAGCCGGATCGAGATCAATTCCGACCTGCCGATCTATACCGAACGGGCCATCGATCTGGGCTGCCACGAGGGCTATCCGGGCCACCACGTCTACAACGCCCTGCTGGAACAGACCTTTGTGCGCGAGCGCGGCTGGGTCGAGATGAGCGTCTATCCGCTGTTCTCGCCCATGTCCTTCGTCGCTGAGGGCAGCGCCAACTACGGCATCGACCTGGCCTTCCCGGGCGACGAGGGTCTGGCCTATGAGCGGGACGTGCTGTTCCCGCTGGCCGGTCTCGACCCGGCCACGACCGAACGCAAGGCGCGGCTCGGGGCGCTGATGCGGAAGCTGGCACGGGCGGAATATACGATCGCCGACGCCTATCTGGCCGGGCGGATCGACCGGGCCGAGGCGACCCGCCTGCTGATGCACTACATCCTGTTCAGCGAGGCGCGGGCGTCCCAGAGGGTCCGGTTCATCGACGTCAACCGCAGCTACATCATCAACTACGGGCTCGGCCGCGACGTGGTCCAGGCCTGGGTCGAGCGCCAGGGTCCGGATCACTGGCAGGGGATGGAGACCCTGCTTTCGAGCCAGATCCTGCCGGTGGACCTGGACTGAAATGTCTCCTCCCTGTCGCGAAGCGATGGGGAGGTGGCGCGGCGCATCTTTGCGCCGTGACGGAGGGGTAGATGGCGGCGCGGCCCCCCTCCACCGCTTCGCGGTCCCCCTCCCCATCAGAGATGGGGAGGAGACGGCACACTTCATTGCGCCAGCATGCCGCCGTCGATCTTGAACTCGGTTCCGGTGACGAATTTCGACTCGTCCGAGGCGAGGTAGAGGACGCAGTACGCCACGTCGTCAGGCTCGCCGATCCGCTTCAGCGGGATGCCGCGGCTGAGGCGTTCGTGGGCCTTGGCCTCGTCGCCGCCGGCCAGGGCGATGAAGGGGTCGAGGATCGGGGTCTTGATGAAGACCGGATGGACCGAGTTGCAGCGGACGTTCCACTCCATCTTGGCCGCCTCGAGCGCGACGGTCTTGGTGTACATCCACACCCCTGCCTTGGTGGCGTTGTAGGCGCCCATGCCCGGGGCGGCGGCGAGGCCGGCGATCGAGGAGATGTTGATGATCGAGGCCGGCGCGGTAGCGCGCAGGTGGGGCATGGCGTGTTTGCAGCCCAGCATGATCGACAGCAGGTTGATCTCGAACTGACGCTGCCAGGACGCGACCGTATCCTGTTCGACGAAGGTCAGGCCGTCGCCGACGCCCGCGTTGTTGACGAGGATGGACAGGCCGCCCATCGCCTCGACGGCCCCGTCGATGACCGAGGCCCACTGGTCCTCTTTCGCGACGTCATGCTGGAAGGCGAAGGCCGAGCCGGGGATCTCGGTATTGATGGCATCGGCGAGCGCCCGGGCGCCCGGCAGATTGACGTCGGTCACGGCGACCTTGGCGCCCTCGCGCGCCAGCATCCAGGCCATGGACTCGCCCAGTCCGCCGGCCGCGCCTGTGATCAGGGCCTGTTTGCCCGCAACCCGTCCTGCCTTGCCCGTCATCATTTCGCTCCCATCGCGCCGGCCGCCTCATCGATGAAGCGGGCCATGTTTACATCCCTGTCGGTCACGCCGTCGGCGTCGTGGGTGGTCAGCAGGACCTCGACGCGATTGTAGACGTTCGACCACTCGGGATGATGATCGACCTTGTCCGCCAGCAGGGCGACGCGGGTCATGAAACCGAAGGCGGCATTGAAGTCGGCGAAGGCCAGGCTGCGGGCGATCGCCGGGCGGTCGCCGTCATGCGCGCGCCACAGCGGCAGGCCTTTCAGAGCTTCCGCAACGTCAATCCGGTCGGCCATGGCGTCCTCCTGTCCCCCTCGCCGTATCGCGCCCGCCGGGCGTCCACAAGCGATACGGAACACGCGGTGAAGCTTTGGCGTTACCCGGCGTAAGCCTTCACGACGGGAGTCGACCTTGGACAATATGTGGATCGCCGCCCTTCCCGCCGCTGACCGGCGGCGGATCGAGCCTCATCTGCACGAACGGCCGTTTGAACAGGGCCAGATGCTGTACGACGCCGGAGAGGCGGTCGAGGAGGTCTGGTTCCCGATGAGCGGGGTGGTCTCCCTGATGACCATCCTCGACGACGACCGGATGATCGAGACGGCCGCCATCGGCCGGGAGGGTCTGGTCGGGGTCACCTGCGGGCCGATGAACGCCCGCGCCGCCAGTCGCGCCATTGCCCAGGTCGAGGGCGTCTCGGCCTGCTGTCCCGCGGACGTCTTCGCCGACGCCCTGCAGGACAGCGAGCCGATGCGGATGGCGCTGGCCAAATTCACCGAAAGCCTGTTCGCCCAGGTGCAGCAGACCGCGGCCTGCAACGCCCGGCACCGGCTGGACGAGCGGCTGGCGCGCTGGCTGCTGACCATCCATGACCGGGCCGAAAGCGATCGCTTCGTCCTGACCCAGGCCGATATCGCCGGCATGCTGGGCGTGCGCCGCGCCACGGTATCGGAAGTGGGCACCCTGCTGGTCGACAAGGGCCTGATCCGCCGGGGCCGCGGCTGGGTCGAGGTCACCGACCGCAAGGCGCTGGAAGCCGCTGCCTGCGGTTGCTACGGCGCGATCCGCGGCCTGATGAAGGACCTCGGCGTGCCGCGCCCGAAAGCCGGGGTTCACTGAGGCGGCGACCGCGACCACGCAGCCCGGTGACGGACGGGCGACGACGCGCTAGACCGCGCCCATGACCGACGCCTCCACCTCGACCGGCAAGACCTCATCCTTCGGCTTTCGCGACGTCGACGCGAAGGAGAAGGTGCAGCTTGTCCGCGGCGTGTTCGACAGCGTGGCGTCCAGCTACGACCTGATGAACGACCTGATGAGCGGGGGCGTGCACCGGCTCTGGAAGGATGCGGCGGCGGCCAAGCTGAACCCGCGGCCGGGCGAGACCATCCTCGATGTGGCCGGCGGCACCGGCGACATGGCGCGGCGCTATGCGAAGATGGCGCGGGCGGCGCAGGAGCGGCGCGGCGGCGAGGACGCCTCCATCATCGTGCTCGACTACAACGCCGAGATGATCATGGCCGGCGTGCAGAAGGGCGGCGAGCCCGAGATGCAGTGGTCGGTCGGGGACGCCATGGCCCTGCCGCTGCCGGACGCCTCGGTCGACGCCTATTCGATCAGTTTCGGCATCCGCAATGTGGCCGATATTCCGCAGGCCCTGCGCGAGGCGCGGCGGGTGCTGAAGCCGGGCGGGCGGTTCCTGTGCCTGGAGTTTTCGCGACCGACCGCGGCGGCGGTGCGCAAGGCCTATGACGCCTGGTCCTTCCACGCCATTCCGCGCATCGGCGGCTGGGTCGCGGGGGACCGGGACAGCTACCAGTATCTGGTCGAGAGCATCCGCCGCTTCCCGGACCAGACGACCTTCAAGGGCATGATCGAGGACGCCGGCTTCAGCCGGGTGACGGTGACCAATCTGTCGGGCGGCGTGGCCGCCATCCATCACGGGTGGGCGATCTGACCCTTCCTGCTGACTACAAGACGGCACCGCCGCCGCCGCCGACCGAACCGGTGCGCCGCCCGGTCGAGGCGACCTTGCGGCTGCTCGGCTGGGCCTGGGTGCTGGTGCGCCATGACGCCCTCGCGCCGCGCGAGATCACGCCCCTGCTGCCGGTGTGGATCCGCTGGCTGGCCCATCTGCTGCACGCCTTCGCCGGCAAGGAGGGCCGCGAGGGCCGTCCCGGTCAGCGGCTGGGCAAGGCGTTCGAACATCTGGGGCCGGTGGCGATCAAACTGGGGCAGGTGCTGGCCACGCGGGCGGACATCTTCGGCATCGAGTTCGCGCGCGATCTGGGCCGGCTGAAGGACGCCCTGGCACCCTTCCCGCTGGAAGAGGCCCGGCGCGAGGTCGAGCGGTCACTGGGTCGTCCGGTCGAGGCCCTGTTCACCGATTTCGGAGCGCCGGTCGCGGCGGCCTCCCTGGCCCAGGCTCATCCGGCCTGGCTGGCCGACGGCCGCAAGGTGGCGGTCAAGGTGCTGCGCCCTGGCGTGGAGCGGCGCGTGTTGCAGGGGCTGGATTCGATGCGGCTGGCGGCGCGGCTCGCGGTCCGCTTCGTGCCGCTGGCGCGCCGGCTGGAGCCCTCGGCCTTTGTCGAGACCATTGCCCGGGCATTGCAGCTGGAGCTGGACATGCGGCTGGAGGCGGCCGCGGCCTCCGAGCTCAAGGACATCATGGACCGGGACGTCGCGGCCGGCGGCCATATGACGGCGCCGGCGGTGATCTGGGACGGGGTCGGCAAGCGGGTGCTGACGCTGGAATGGGCACCGGGCATGGCCATGACGGACCCGGCCGCCGCCGACCAGCCGGGGCTGGACAAGAACGCCCTGGCCGACAATGTCGTGCGCGCCTTCCTGACCCAGGCGCTGGATCACGGGACCTTCCACGCCGACCTGCATGAGGGGAATCTGTTCTGCCATGCGCCGGCGGAGCTGACGGCGATCGATTTCGGCATCGTCGGGCGGATCGGGCCGGCTGAGCGGCGCTATCTGGCGGAGATTCTCTGGGGCTTCCTGAGCCGCGACTATGACCGCATCAGCCGCGTGCATTTCGAGGCCGGCTATGTGCCGCCCGAACACTCGGTCGAGGCCTTCGCCCAGGCCCTGCGGGCTGTGGGTGAGCCTGTCATCGGCAAGGCGGCCTCCAAGGTCTCGATGGGCCGTCTGCTGGGCCAGCTGTTCGAGATCACCGACCTGTTCGACATGCATCTGCGGCCCGAACTGATCCTGCTGCAGAAGACCATGGTCTCGGTCGAGGGTGTGGCGCGGCGGCTGAACCCGGATCACGACCTGTGGGCTGCGGCCGCGCCTGTGGTCGAGCGCTGGATCCGTCGCGAGCTCGGCCCCCAGGCCCAGGTCCGCGACGCCATCGAGGAAGTCCGCGCCACCCTGAAGGCGCTGTCCCGGCTGGCGCAGAACCCGCCGCAGCCGCAGACGGTGATCATTCGCGAATTGCACACCCCGGCGTGGGTAATTGTCTGTGTCACGCTTGCAATGTCCGCGGCCGCCGCCGCCCTTGTTCTGTCGCTTTGGCCCGCCATCGTCTGACTTCAGTATCCGGAGACGACCGCATGAAGCCGCTTTTGATCGCCGCAGCCCTTCTGTTGCTTCCCGCCGCAGCGCAGGCGCAGGTCGCCGCCGGGTCGATGCCCAACAGTTTCGACGCTCCGGGAGCCGCCCGTGCCGCCCCCGCAGCGGCCCCGGTCGCCGCTCCCCCGACGCCGGTCAACGCCCGGTCCGAGGACGTGCTGCGCGAGATCATCGCCGGTGCCCAGGCGGGCACGATCAACTATGCCCTGATGACCGATGACCTGGCCGCCCGGATCCGCGCCCAGGAAACCGCCATCCGCCCGCTGATCGCGGGCTTCGGGCCGGTGCAGGCGGTTGATTTCGTCGGCAGCCAGGACGGCGCCGACCTGTTCGCCGTGACCTTCTCCAACGCCGCGACCCAGTGGGTGATCGCCTTCAACGAAACGGACAAGGTCGCCGCCCTGCTGTTCCGCCCGGCGGAATAGGCGCTAGTCGTCGGACCCGGGGCGGCCGCGGCCGCTCTTGATCGTCGACCGTTTGGCCTTGCCCTCCAGCCGCCGCTCCTTCGAGGCGCGGGTGGGTTTTGTCGGGACGCGATAGACCGGGGCGATCGAGGCCTTGTCGACCAGGCCCTGCAGCCGTTCGATGGCGTCGGCGCGGTTGCGCTCCTGGGTGCGGTAGCGGACGGCGGTGATCAGGATGACCCCGTCCAGCGTCAGCCGGCTGCCGGCCAGCTTCATCAGCCGTGCCCGCACCGGGTCGGTCAGGGACGGCGAGTTGCGAGCGTCGAAGCGCATCTGCACCGCGGTCGAGACCTTGTTGACGTTCTGACCGCCCGGCCCGCCGGCGCGGAAGAAGCGGAATTCCAGTTCGCCTTCGGGAATGACGGTCACCGGACTACCCGTTTGGCGCGGACCACGGCCTGGTCGAGCGCCTGCAGGAAGGCCGAGCGGTCCTTCGGTCCGAACGGCGGCGGGCCCGAGGTGGCGACGCCCATGGAACGCAGGTGCTCGCCGACCATCCGCCCGGCCAGGGCCGAGCCGATCGAGTCCGGCGTGAAGGGCTGGCCGTTGGCCTTCAGGGCCTGCGCCCCGGCTTTCAGACAACGGTCGGCCAGCGGGATGTCGGCGGTGATGACGATGTCGCCCGGCCCCGCCCGCTCCGCGATCCAGTCGTCGGCGATGTCCGGCCCGGCGTCGACGACGACCTGCTCGATCCACTTTTCGCGCGGGGTGTTGATCCAGCTGTTCGAGACCACGAACACATGCAGGCCGTAGCGCGCGCCCACGCGATAGACCTCGTCCTTCACCGGACAGGCGTCGGCGTCGATGAAGAGGCGGGGGAGGGGGGACGCGGTCATCTCACGAACCTAGCGCGAATCGCGCTCAAGCAGCGAGTGACCGCGTCACGAGCGTTAGCGCCCTACCTCGTGTAAGCCGGCGGCATCGCGCCTTCGCCGCCGTCGCGGTAGCGGTCGCGGAGCAGGAACTGACGGCTGGTCGGGGCCTGTTCGGCGCCGCCGATGAAGATGGTCTCGGCGTTGCTGAGCGGCTCCAGCGGATCGCCGGACCAGATCACCACATCGGCGGCCGCACCGGCGCGAAGCTCACCGAACTGGCCGGCCATGCCGAAGATGCGGGCCGGATTGACGGTGATGGCCTCGATGGCGGCGTCATAGGGCAGGCCATGCGAGACAGCATTGCCGGCGTTGTAGCGGGTCTCGCGGACCCGGTGGGAGCCGTCATTGCCCTTGATGGCGATGACCACGCCCGCCGCGTCCAGGGCCGCGGCGTTCTGCATCCGGCTGGCGCGGGTCTCGAGATTACCAGGCAGGTTGGAGATCGGATTGAGCAGGACCGGGACGTTGGCGGCCGCGATCTGGGCGGCGACCAGCCAGCCTTCCTCGGCGCCGTCGAGGATGATCTTCACCCCTTCCTCGCGGGCGAGGCGCAGGACCTGCTGGATGTCGGCCGCGCGGCGCACCGTGACGATCAGGGGCATGGTGCCGTTGGCGACCGGGATCAGGGCCTCCAGATCGGCGCGCGACAGGCTGAGGTCGCGCAGGCCGGCGCGGTCATAGGCGGCGCGGTTGCGGGCGTAGAGGCGGACCTCGGCCAGGGTTTCCTTGAACTGGGTGAACTGGGCCCCGCGAGCGCCGCCGGCGATGCCGGCCCCGGCCTCGCCGAAGGGCGCGACCATGGCGACGCGCGCCTTGACCAGGATGTCGGTCCCGGCCGCCAGATGGATGATGGCCGCCTGACCTGCGAACAGGCCCGGCGATTGCAGACCGCCAGCCCCGACGCCGGCGAAATCGCTGTCATCGTGGGCGTGACCGCCGCCGCCGCCGCCGGGATGGCTGGGGACGACGATGGCGCGGGTGATGCCGCCGAGGCGCGCGACCGGCAAGGTGAAGGACCAGGGGTCAAGGCCGTAGCTGACGTCGAACGAGGCGCTGATGGTGTTGGCGCCGTTGGTCAGGTCATCCGAGCCGGCGACCGAGGAGATTTCCGATCCGCCGAGGCCGCTGTCGACCGCGACGAAGCCGGGAGACACGACCTTGCCGCGGGCGTCGATGATGCGGGCACCCGTGGGTGCGGCGCCGGTCCCGACCGAGACGACCCGGCCGTTCTGGATGACCACGGTGCCGTTCTCGATCACCGAGGTTCCGGTCAGCACCCGGCCGCCGGTGATGGCGGTCAGAGTCTGGGCGAGGGCGGGGGTGGCGACGGCGGCCATGCAGACCGCGCCGAGGATGAGGCTCTTGAGGCGCATCAGCGGGCTCCCTGCAGGACGTTGGCGGCCGGCAGGCCGAAGCCCGGCTGGCCCAGTTCGAAGTCGGACAGGGGCTGGTAGGCCGGGTTCATGCGGTCGAAGGCCAGGCCGCCGTCGATGAAGACCTGGTCGGCGCGGGCGTAGACGCTGAACGGATTGGCGCTCCAGATCACGACGTCGGCGCGCTTGCCGGCTTCAAGCGAGCCGGTCTGGTCGGCGATGCCGAGCGACCGGGCCGGGTTGAGGGTGATCCAGCTGATCGCCCGCTCCTCGGAGATGTTCATGCCGATACGGCGACCGGCGGCGAGGGCGGCGGCGGCCTCCTGGTTGAGGCGCTGGGTCAGTTCGGCGTCGTCGGAGTGGATGACGGCGCAGGAGCCCGCAGGCGCGTCCACGAGGGCGGCGTTGGCCTCGACCGCGTCGAGGGCCTCCATCTTGAAGCCCCACCAGCCGGTCCACATGTCGGCGCAGATGCCCTCGCGGGCCAGCAGCGGCGCGATCTTGTAGGCCTCGATGGCGTGGTGGAAGGCGGTGATCTCATAGCCAAACTCATTGGCGATATCGATCATCACCGCCATTTCGTCGGCGCGATAGCAGTGGTTCTGGATCAGGACCGAACCGTCCAGCACGCCGGCCAGGGTCTCGAGCTGCAGGTTGCGGGTCGGGGGCGAGCCCTCGCCGTCCGCGCGCCACTTGTCCCATTTGGCCTTGTATTCGCGCGCGGCGATGAAGGCGGCGCGGTAGCCTGCGACATTGCCCATACCGGTGGCCGGCGAGGAGTTGCGGCCGCCGTATACGCGCGACGGGTTCTCGCCGCAGGCCATCTTCAGGCCGTAGGGGGCCCCGGGCATCTTCATGCCCTGCATGGTCACCGAAGGGATGTTGCGCACGGTGACGCCGCGGCCGCCGAACAGATTGGCCGAGCCGGGCAGGATCTGGAGGGTGGTCACGCCGCCGGCGCGGGCGGCGTTGAAGCCGGGGTCCTGCGGCCAGAGCGAGTGCTCGGCCCAGACCTGGGCGGTGTTCGGGTTGGTCGCCTCATTGCCGTCGCTCATCCCGGAGACGCCGGGCGAGGGATAGACGCCGAGGTGGCTGTGCACGTCGATGATGCCGGGGGTCACGAAGCGGCCGCGGGCGTCGACCACGCGATAGCCGGCGGGCACCGGGGTGGAGGCGTCGCCGACCGCGGCGACCTTGCCGTCGGTGACGATGACCACGCCGTTCTCGATCTTCTGGCCGGCACCGGTGAAGACGGTGCCGCCCACGATGGCCATGTTCTCGCGCGGCAGGCCGCGATAGGTCGAGGGGAAGGGATCCGGGTTGGCTGCGGAGTCGAGGCCCCGGGCCAGCGGCTGTCGCGCCTCGGCGCCGGACGAATCGGCTGCGGCCGGCGTCTCATCCTCGCCGCCCATGGTGGCGCAGGCCGACAGGACCAGTGAACCCGCCAGCACGCAGGCGAGGGTGGCGAGGCTGGAGCCCCGCAAGGCGTGGAATCTCATCGGACGCTCCCCTGAGACGCCCGGACCCGCGAATGGGGGGCGTACGTCGAGGCGGATTACAAAAGGGTCCGGCGTGATCCGTCAAAGCCGGAAACATTACAGATCGGTAAGGCGACTTTTCGCTTCGTCTTCGGACAGGCCGACGATGTCGAGAATCTTGGTCCGGGACTGGCCGCCGCGCTGGACCGAGACGGCGGATTTCGCCACGCCGAGGGCCCTGGCCAGAAATTTTACGAGCGCCTCGTTCGCCTCGCCCTCGACCGGCCGCGCGCGCACGCGGACCTTGAGGACGGGTCGCCCCCCGGCATCCACGTCCCAGCCGTCAAGCCGGTCGGCGGAGGCACCGGGGGTCAGTTTGACGGCGAGGCGGGCCATGGCGCGGACCGGACTCAGGCGGCTTTCGCCTTGCCCCGGAGCGACAGGCAATAGCCGAGCGTCACCGCGATCCCCAGGATGACCGCACCGCTGCCGCCGATGACCGCAACATCGGTCGGGGCGAAGGCCCAGAGGCCGGCATAGACCAGACCGCTCAGGGCCATGGACCAGCCGCCGATCCGGTTGGCCTGGCGGCCCCAGGCGCTGGGGACGACGGCCTTGGGCATCCGGTTGCCAAACCAGGCCACCATAAGACCCGTCGCGCCCATGACGATCCGGTTGACCACGTCGCCGTCGATATAGCCTTCCCGGCGCGCGAAGGTCGCGGCCAGCGCCAGAACGACAATGCCGACGCCCCAGGCGAGGCTTCCGATAACGTCCCTGTTCATTTTGCAGGTTCCTTTTTGGGCCCGGGCGCTCCCACGCCGGGGCTGAATGAATCGACGAAGCCCAGCAGCGCTTCTTCAAGCACCGAGAGCTTGAGATGATAGATGACGGACTTTCCGGCCTTTTCGGCGTGGACCAGGTCGGCCTCCTTCAGCACGGTGAAATGCGCCGACATGGTCGGTTTGGAGACGTCGAACTGATCGCTGAGCTCACCCGCGCTCATCGGCCCGTTCTGCAGCAGCTGCAGCACGCGCCGGCGGGTGGGATCGGAGAGGGCCTTGAAAACCTGACTCATGATGTGACGTTTAGCTAATCGTCGAAATGAGTCAAGCGGCGATCGCCTGGCCTTGATCGCAGCCGGATACGAAAAGGGCGCGGGCCTTGCGGCACCGCGCCCCTGTCTTGATCAGAACGGCTGGACTCAGCCCAGCGCCGTCATCAGCTCCGGCACCACGGTCTTGTAGTCGCCGACGATGCCATAGTCCGCGACCTGGAAGATCGGGGCGTCGGCGTCCTTGTTGATGGCGACGATGACCTTGGAGTCCTTCATCCCGGCGAGGTGCTGGATGGCACCCGAGATGCCGATGGCGATGTAGAGGGCCGGGGCCACGACCTTGCCGGTCTGGCCGACCTGGTAGTCATTGGGGGCGTAGCCGGCGTCGACGGCGGCGCGCGAGGCACCCACGGCGGCGCCCAGCCGGTCAGCGAGAGGGTCCATGACGGCCTGGAACTCCTCGGCCGAACCGAGAGCCCGGCCGCCCGAGACGACGATCTTCGCCGCGCCCAGTTCCGGACGGTCCGACTTGACCATTTCCTCGCTGACGAAGGCGGCCTTGCCGGCGTCGGCGCCCGCGACGGTCTCGACCTTGGCCGAGCCGCCTTCAGCGGCGGCGTCGAAGCTGGTCGGACGGACGGTGATGACCTTCTTGCCGTCCGACGACTGGACGGTCTCCAGCGCGTTGCCGGCGTAGATCGGCCGTACGAAGGTGTCGCTGGACACGACCTCGATGATGTCCGAGATCGGGGCGACATCCAGTTTCGCGGCGATACGCGGCATGAAATTCTTGCCGTCGGTGGTGGCCGGCGAAAGGATGGCGTCATAGCCGGCGGCGAGGCCGCTCACGGTCGCCTCGACGGCCTCGGCCAGCTGGTGGCCCAGGCCGGCGCTCTCGGCCAGCAGGACCTTGCGCACGCCGGCGATCTTCGCGGCGGCATCGGCGGCGGCCTTCGAGCCCTGGCCGATGACCAGGATGTCGACGTCGCCCGACAGCTTCAGGGCGGCGGTGACGGTCTTGTGGGTGGTGTCGCGGACGGTGTCGCCGTCGCGGTCGGCGATAACGAGAACGGCCATTAGAGGACCCCCGCGGTCTTGAGCTTGGAAACCAGTTCGGCGGCGTCGGCCACCTTGATCCCGGCCGAGCGCGTCGGCGGGGCCGTGACCTTCTTCACCGTCAGGCGCGGTGCCGTGTCGACGCCGTAGTCGGCGACCGCCTTGACCGCGATCTCCTTCTTCTTGGCCTTCATGATGTTGGGCAGGGAGGCGTAGCGCGGGGTGTTCAGGCGCAGGTCGACCGAGATCACGGCGGGCAGGGCCGCCGACAGGGTCTGCAGGCCGCCGTCGACCTCGCGGGTCACGGTCGCCTTGCCGCCGCCGATGACGATCTTGCCGGCGAAGGTGGCCTGCGGCCAGTCCAGCAGGGCGGCCAGCATCTGGCCGACAGCATTGTTGTCGCCGTCGATCGACTGTTTGCCGAGCAGGACGAGGTCCGGCTTCTCCTCGTCGACCACGGCCTTGAGCAGTTTGGCGACGGCCAGCGGCTCGAGGTCGGCGTCGGACTGGATCAGAAGGCCGCGGTCCGCGCCCATGGCCAGGGCGGTGCGGATGGTTTCCTGGGCCTGGGTCACGCCGATGGAGACGACCACGATCTCGGTGGCGGTTCCGGCGGCATGGTGCTCCTTGCCCTCCTTCATGCGCACGGCTTCCTCGACGGCGATCTCGTCGAACGGATTCATGCTCATCTTGACGTTGGCGAGATCGACGCCGGTCTGGTCCGCCTTGACGCGAGCCTTGACGTTGTAGTCGATCACCCGTTTGACGGGGACGAGAACCTTCATATTGATATCCACGAAAGCGCCGGAATGTTGGGTGAGGGAATGGTACGCCTCACCCGGCCTGTCAACGTAACGCCGCGTCAACGGACAGAAACGTCCGCCCCTCACACCTTCGGAACGCCCCCATGCATCGCCTCCTGACCATGAAACGGCTCAGCGTCCTGTTCCTGTCGATCTTCGCTGTGCTGATGGCCGGGATGTTCGCCTATGAGCGGCTGGTCGTGGCCCCGGGCGATCGCTGCGAGGCGGGCGGCGGCTGGTGGGACCCCGAGGGCAAGGAATGCGGCCGGCCGATCTCGATCGCCGAAATCACCGGACGGCCCAACCCCGGTGAACGCGCCGCGGCCTCGGCGGAAAAGAACCGCGAACTGGTGGCGATCGAGGATTCCCTTGCGGCCCGGCAGCGCGCCCGCGATGCCGACGCCGAACGCCAGCGCGTGGCCTTGGCGGCGCAATAGGCGACGGCGATGTCGTTCCAGGCCTACCTCGACAATATCGAGGGCAAGACAGGCAGGACACCGGACGATTTCCTTGCGCTCGGCGAAGCCAGGGGCTTTGTCGAGAGCGGCCGCCTGAAGCCCGACGTGAAGGCGGGCCAGATCGTCGAGTGGCTCAAGACTGACTTCGAACTCGGCCACGGCCACGCCATGGCGATCTTCGCCCTGTTCAAGGGCAAGCGGGACTGATTTCCCGACCTAGCGCGTCGCGCCCGGCTTCCATTTCACATCGTCGGCGCCGTTGGCGTTGGCGCGGCGGGCGGCCACGAACAGGTGGTCCGACAGCCGGTTGAGGTAGCGGATCGCCGCCGGGGTCACGGCCTGGCCCGCTTCGATCAGCCGCACGGCCTCGCGCTCGGCCCGCCGGGCCACGGTGCGGGCCAGGTGCAGGTGGGCCGACAGGGCGGAACCGCCCGGCAGGATGAAGCTGTCCAGCTCTTTCAGGCTCTCGTTCATCCAGTCGATCTCGGCCTCGAGCCGGTCGACCTGGCTGTCGAGGATGCGCAGGGCCTCCCATTTCGGAGCCGGGTCGAGCGGGGTGGCCAGGTCGGCGCCGAGGTCGAAGAGCTCGTTCTGGATACGGCCCAGCATGGCGTCGATCCGGTCGTTCTGGCCGGAATGCAGGCGGGCGACGCCGAGGACGCTGTTCAACTCGTCGACTGCCCCGTAGGCCTCGACGCGGCGGTCGCTTTTGGACACGGTCGCGCCGGAAGCCAGCCGCGTCTGCCCGCCGTCGCCCGTCTTCGTATAGATGCGGTTCAGGACGACCACGGGGTCAGCTCCCGTGCGTGGATTTCCACCACATGCCGACGCACAGCAGCACGATCGCCACGGCCTGAAGCCCCACGCGCAGCCGCATCAGCTTGTTGGAACGCGACCGGTCCGCGTCGCCGCCCCTGTGCAGGGACCAGAGACCGAACCCAAGGGTGACGGTCACCGCCAGGATCGCGAGGAGGATAAGGATGTTGATGATGTCGCCCATGGCGGCAATCTAGGCGCGCCCGCGGCCGGAGACCAGTGCGGCAGGGTCGCACCAGCTTAACCATTCCAGCGAAGCGGATGGTCATCCTTTCGTGGTCTGTTGACCGGTGAAAGGGGTGGGCATGACCGACCGCGCGATCCGCAATCTGGCCCACCTGCGCCGCTCGGCCTCGACGGCGCGCGTGCTGAACCTGCTGAAAATCTTCCTCGACCACGGTCATGAGGCCGAATGGAAAGAGCGACCGCTGTTTCAGACGCACGCGCTGAACCGGGCGCTGATCATCAAACACCGGCTGCGTCGGGACGAGACGGACTCTTTCTACACGCGCCGTCAGGTGGCGACCAAGGTGGTCATCCCGCTTGACCCCAACGAGCTCAAGACGGGCGGGCGCTTCGTCTTTGTCGGACAGCGCGGCTTTGATCGGATGATGCAGGAGGCCTTCGGCATTCCGAAGGGTCACCGGGATCTCATCACCCTCGGTCTGCTCGACAGCCTGCCGTCGCTCGATCCCTTCCTGTTGCGGGAGCAGCTCAAGCGGGCCGGGCTGGAACCAGCGCCCTGCTATTTCTCTATCAGCGAGTCCGACCTCCAGCGCATGGCGCGGTTTGTCGAGGACGAGGTCCGGCCGCTGGTCACCCTTTGCATCGGGACCGATCTCGAAGCCGTGGGTTCCAGCCAGCGGCTGGCCGGCAAGATCATGTCCAATGATCCGCGCGACCGCATGGAGGCGTTGCGCGAGGCGCTGCGGCTGGAGTCCGACGACTATCAGGAGGGCGTCTTCTGCTGGAAGGGCTTCCTCTACTACAAATGGATGCTGACCAGCCTCAGGGCCGAGGCCGCCAGCGTCGCCGACGAGGTCCAGTCCGTCCGGCCGATGGGCAAGGTCGACCGCGAGGCAAAGATCTGGCTGGATCGCGGCCGGGCGGTGTTGCGGGACCGGATCATCGAGACCTGCTACGAAGCGGGCAGCACCCTGGCCGTCTATGACAGGGCCTACGCCGGGCTGACGCAGGACGGCAGGTCGGTCGACTTCCGTGATTTCCTGCTCAACGCGCCCCGCCTGTTCGCCCGCCTCGGCGATCAGCTGGGCGCGATCCAGCACGTGGTCAGCTTCTGGCGTTTCCGCTTCAGCCGCGGCTCCTCGCCGGTCGGGGTCGAGGAGCTGATCGACATCTTCATGGACTTCGAAACCGGCCTGGCGGCCCGCAAGTCCGGGGATGCCCGGTCCAGGATCGCGGCCTGAGCGTAACGGTTCAGCGGGCGGCGGCGTAGGCTTCTGCCAGAACGGCGATGTCCAGGGAGGATATCCGGCCGCCCGACCCGCCAAGTGGACAGCGCCGTTGCGCCGCTTCTGCACGGGCAGCGGCGGTGAAGGCCAGGTCGACGCCGCGCCGTCGATGGGTCGGGTCCTCGAGATAGTGCATGACCGAACAGGGGTCGTACTGGCGCGTGAACAGAAGCCGCGGAGTCGCCCCGACCTGGCCGGTCGCCGCGCGGGCGGTCGGGGCCGGGACGTCCAGCTGGATCGAATAGTTCAGCCGCCACAGGTCGTCCCGCTCGGCGAGCGTCGCGGCACCCGCGCCGGCCGGCGGGGGGAGGCGACGAACCGAGAGCCAGCCGGAGCGGTCGCTGCGCTCATGCTCATGGTCCAGCCCGAGCACATGTCCGAGTTCATGCACCATGACCCGGTGGCGGCACGCTCCGCTCAGGATGAGGAAGCTTCGGGCCGTCGGCGGGGCACCGGTTCCGGTCGGCTGCTCGAAGGCGCTTCGTGTCGGCGGGGGTCGGTCGACGCCGCCGCGTCCGACCGTCGCGCGGCAACGGTTGGCACCGTCGACAGACTGATGGCGCAGGATGATCAGCCGGGGGCCCGAGGTCGCGGCGATAAAGCGAACCGGCGCGCCGGCCTCCGTCCAGGAGTCCATGGCCAGCCGCACCGCGGTCCGGTCCGCGGCGGTGATGCCGGGTCCGAAGCTGTAGCGAACCTGCCCCTCGGGCCAAAGACCGGTGCTGCGCTGGATCACGCCTGCCCCCGCCGGCGCGACCGGCGCCAGGAGGGCGACGGCGAGCGCGGCGAGGACGGTCGGCCGGAGCTTTCCGATCGTGGTCATTCTCTCTCCCGGGCCTTGCCGGGGGAGGCTAACAGGCCGCGGCCTAGTAGCGGTAGTGGTCCGGCTTGAACGGGCCGCTGGTCGGGACCGAGATGTAGTCGGCCTGTTCCTTCGACAGGGTCGTCAGCTTGGCACCCAGTTTGGCGAGGTGGAGCGTCGCGACCTTTTCATCGAGGTGTTTCGGCAGGACGTAGACCTGGTTCTCGTAGGATTTGGCGTTGGTCCACAGTTCGATCTGCGCCAGCGTCTGGTTGGTGAAGGACGCCGACATCACGAAGGACGGGTGACCCGTGGCATTGCCAAGGTTCACCAGGCGGCCTTCCGACAGCAGGATGATCTTCTTGCCGTCCGGGAACTCGACGTGGTGGACCTGCGGCTTGATCTCGTCCCACTTGAAATTCTTCAGGCCGGCGACCTGAATCTCCGAGTCGAAGTGGCCGATGTTGCAGACGATGGCGTTGTTCTTCATCGCGCGCATGTGGTCGACGGTCAGGACGTCCTTGTTGCCGGTGGCGGTGACGAAGATGTCGGCCTCACCGGCCACGTCCTCGACGGTGACGACCTCATAGCCTTCCATCGCCGCCTGCAGGGCGCAGATCGGATCGACTTCGGTGACCTTCACCCGCGCGCCGCCCTGGCGCAGCGAGGCGGCCGAGCCCTTGCCCACGTCGCCGTAGCCGCAGACCACGGCGACCTTGCCGGACAGCATGACGTCGGTGCCGCGGCGGATCGCGTCGACCAGCGATTCACGGCAGCCGTAGAGGTTGTCGAACTTGGACTTGGTGACGCTGTCGTTGACGTTGATGGCGGGGAACGGCAGGTCGCCCTTCTTGGCCATTTCGTACAGGCGGTGGACGCCGGTGGTGGTCTCTTCGGACACGCCGCCGATGGCGTCGCGGATCGCCGAATAGAAGCCGGGCTTCTCGGCGATGTAGCGCTTCATGACCTTGAAGAGGGCCTCCTCTTCCTCGTTCTGCGGATTGGCCAGCAGGGAGAGGTCCTTCTCGGCCTTGGGACCGAGCACGCACAGCAGGGTGGCGTCGCCGCCGTCGTCGAGGATCAGGTTCGGATAGCCGCCGTCGGCCCATTCGAAGATCTTGTGGGCGTAGTCCCAGTACTCTTCCAGAGTCTCGCCCTTGGTGGCGAAGACCGGCGTGCCGTTGGCGGCGATCGCGGCGGCGGCGTGGTCCTGGGTCGAGAAGATGTTGCAGGAGGCCCAGCGGACCTCGGCGCCGAGGGCTTCCAGCGTCTGGATCAGCACGGCGGTCTGGATCGTCATGTGCAGCGAGCCGGCGATGCGGGCGCCCTTGAGGATCTGTTGCGGGCCGAACTCCTCGCGCAGCGCCATCAGGCCCGGCATTTCGGTTTCGGCGATGGCGATTTCCTTGTTGCCGAACGGGGCAAGCGAGATGTCGCGGACGATGTAGTCGGTCATGGGGGCGGAGCTTTCCGGGGAACTGTTCGCGCGGCCTATAGACCGGACCCGTCGCGGGGGCAAGAAACACATAAGGATGTCTTTATGTGATTGAGTTCGAGCGACCTCTGGCGCGCGGGGCGCGGGTGCGCTCAACATGGGCGACTGTTTGGAGGGTGGACCATGTACAGACTGATGGCGAGCGTGGGGGTTGCGGCGGTTCTGGCGCTGGCGGCCCCGGTGATGGCTCAGGCGCCTGCGGCACCGTCAACCGCGAGTCCGGTCACCCTGATCCAGGCGGGGCGGCTGCTGGATCGTCCGGGTCAGGCACCGCGCGGCCCCTCGACCGTCGTCGTGCGCGACGGCCGGATCGTGGAGATCCGCGACGGCTTCGTGGATGCCGCCGCCTTCCCCGGCGCGACCGTGATCGACCAGCGCGACCGCTTCGTCCTGCCTGGCCTGATCGACAGCCATGTGCATCTGGTCTCCGACCTCGGCGGTCAGGCGGGCTTCCTGTCCGGCGTCACCGAGAACCTGCCGGCCCACGCCTATCGCGCGGCGGAGAACGCCGAGAAGACGCTGATGGCCGGCTTCACCACGGTGCGGAATCTCGGCGACGAGGGCGGGGTGACCCTGGCGCTGGCCGATGCCACCGCCGCGCACCGCCTGCCCGGACCGCGTATCATCGATTCCGGCAACAGCATCTCGACCACCTCGGGCCATATGGACGGGCGGCTGGGGTTCAACGACGACCTGCGCGAGGTCATGCCGCACGACAACGTCTGCAACGGCGTGGAAAGCTGCCGCGAGGCGGTGCGCATCCAGGTCGGCCGCGGCGCCCGGGTGATCAAGATCGCCACCACCGGCGGGGTCAACAGCCGCATCGGCGCCGGTCTGGGCGCCCAGATGTTCGAGGATGAGGCCCGAGCCCTGATCGAGACGGCGCATCTCTACGGCCTCAGGGTCGCGGTCCACGCCCACGGGGCTGACGGCGTCAATATGGCGCTGCGGCTGGGGGCGGACTCGATCGAGCATGGCACCATCTTCGACGACGAGACGCTGCGCCTGTTCCGTCAGTCGGGGGCCTATTATGTCCCGACCCTGTCGACGGTGAACGGCTATATCGAGCGGCTGGCCGCCGATCCGAACGCCTATCCGCCGGAAGTCCTGCCCAAGATCCAGTGGCGCATCTCGATCACCGGACAGTCGCTGCGGCGGGCGGTTCCGGCCGGCGTGCGGATCGCCTTCGGCACCGACGCGGGCGTGTCGAAGCACGGCCGCAACGCCGATGAATTCGCCCTGATGGTCGCCAATGGCATGACGCCGATGAGCGCGATCCAGGCGGCGACGGTCAACGCCGCCGACCTGCTGGGTCTGTCAGCGGAGATCGGCACGCTGGAAGCCGGAAAGCGCGCCGACATCATCGCGGTGGACGGCGATCCGCTGACGGACGTGTCCGTGCTGACTTCCATGGACTTCGTGATGCGAGACGGCCGGGTCTATCGCGACGAGGAATAGGCGGCTTGGCGGGCGGCGGCGGCGACGGTAAGCAGGCGGCCATGACCCGTGACCTTGCCGCCCCCCGCCATGACTGGACCCTGGACGAGGTCGAGGCCCTGTTCGCCCGGCCCTTCATTGAACTGGTGTTCGACGCGGCGACCGTGCACCGGGCGTGGTTCGATCCGTCGGAGGTGCAGAAGAGCCAGCTGCTGTCGATCAAGACGGGCGGCTGCGCCGAGAACTGCGGCTACTGCTCGCAATCGGCCAGTTTCGACACCGGGCTGAAGGCCGAGAAGCTGATGGACGCCACGGCGGTCATCGCCGAGGCCATGGCGGCAAAGGCGGGCGGGGCCAGCCGGTTCTGCATGGGCGCGGCCTGGCGCGAGCTGAAGGATCGGGACACGCCGAAACTGGCGACCATGATCGCTGGGGTGAAGGCGCTGGGGCTGGAGACCTGCGCGACCCTGGGCATGCTGACGGCGGATCAGGCGCAGCAGCTGAAGGCGGCGGGCCTCGACTACTACAATCACAACCTCGACACCGGGCCCGAATACTACGCCCAGGTCGTGACCACGCGGACCTATCAGGACCGGCTGGATACGCTGCAGCACGTCCGCGACGCGGGCATGAGCACCTGCTGCGGCGGCATCGTCGGCATGGGCGAGGCCCGGCGCGACCGGGCCAGTCTGCTGCATGCGCTGGCCACCCTGCCCGTCCATCCCGACAGCCTGCCGGTCAATGCGCTGGTGCCCGTCACCGGCACGCCGCTGGGCGAGCGGGTGATGAGGGAGGGTGAGATCGACCCGATCGAATTCGTCCGCACCGTCGCCGTGGCGCGGATCGTCTGTCCGAAGGCCATGGTCCGGCTGTCGGCCGGGCGCGAGACGATGAGCGCCGAGATGCAGGCCCTGTGCTTCCTCGCCGGGGCCAATTCCATCTTCGTCGGCGGCAAGCTGCTGACCACGCCGAACCCCGAACAGGACGAGGACGCGGCCCTGTTCGCCCTGCTGGACCTGAAGGCCATGGAGCCGGCGGCGGTCGGGGCGGCGGCGTAACGGTGCTTTAAGCGACCGGCGCTAACCTCGGCGTATGGATCGTCGCGCTCTCCTCGGACTGAAGACCCAACCGCTCAAGACCAGCGGCGGCGGCGGTGGCGCGCAAGCCACCTATCTCCGGCTGCCGACCATCACCGCCAATGTGCGGCGGCCGGGCGGACGGCCGGGCGTGATGACGGTCGAGACCGGGGTCGATACCCCCGACGCCGCCCTGCGCACCCGGGTGGCCCAGTCGGCGCCGCGCCTGCGGGCGGCCTATGCGGCGGTGGTCCAGCAGTCGGCTAACATGATGCTGCCGGGCACGCCGCCGGACGTCGAGCGGCTGGTGGCCCAGCTCCAGGCGGCCACCAATACGGTCATGGGTCGCGCCGGCGCGCGGCTGCTCATCGGGACAGTGATGGTCGTCTAGGGGTCAGGCATCAGGCAGTAGCCGCAAAGCCGGCGCTGCCTACTGCCTACTGCCTACTGCCTTAGTCCTTCGTCGGACTGACCTGGCTCTCATCGCCATAGGTCAGCGCGAGGAAGACGTCCTCCAGATCGGGGTCCTCGGTGACGATGTCGGCGATGGTGACGCCCGCGGCGCGGACGGCGGCCAGCACATGCTCCACCGATGACTGGCCCTTCTTGTAGGTGACGGCGAAGGCGCCGTTGGGGCGGGCGACGGCCTCGAAACCCTTCAGCTTCGGCAGGGCCTTGAGGGCGGCCTCGGGGGTCACGACTACGTTCCGGGTGTCCAGACGGCGCAGCAGCTGGGGCGTGGGCTCGCAGGCGACCACCTCGCCTCGGTTCATGATGGCGATGGTGTCGCAGAGCTCCTGCGCCTCTTCCAGATAGTGGGTGGTCAGCAGGATGGTCACGCCCTCGGCGTTGAGGCGGCGGACGTATTCCCACAGCTGGCGGCGCAGCTCGACGTCGACGCCGGCCGTGGGCTCGTCGAGGATCAGG
Source organism: Aquidulcibacter paucihalophilus (assembly GCA_030285985.1). Lineage (NCBI taxonomy): Bacteria > Pseudomonadati > Pseudomonadota > Alphaproteobacteria > Caulobacterales > Caulobacteraceae > Aquidulcibacter > Aquidulcibacter paucihalophilus. The sequence goes on along the minus strand of CP127384.1, from coordinate 41,758 downwards.
ATGGGCGGATTGTGGACAAGCGCCTTGGCCACCATCAGCCGGCGTTTCATGCCGCCGGACAGGGCGCGGACATAGGCGTGGGCCTTGTCGCTCAGACCGAGGGCGGCGAGCAGTTCGTCGGAGCGGCGCTCGCTGGCGGGGACGCCGTAAAAGCCGGCCTGGACCTCCAGCGCCTCGCGCGGGGTGAAGAAGACGTCGGCGACGATCTCCTGCGGCACCACGCCGAGGGCGGCCCGGGCGTCGCGCGGCTGTTTGTCAATGTCGCGGCCCCAGATCTCGGCCGTGCCGCCGGTCTTGTTGACCACACCGGCGAGGATGTTGATCAGGGTCGACTTGCCGGCGCCGTTGGGGCCCAGCAGGCCGAACATCGAGCCGCGCGGAATGACCAGATCAACACCGCGCAGGGCGACCTTGGGCGGGGCCTTCTTCGAGCCGGCATAGGTCTTTTCCAGCCCGCGGACCTCAATGGCGTTCACGGGCAGGGCGGCGGAGTCGGACATGCGGCGGCTTTCAGTCGGTGACGGGCCTAGGTAGGCCCCCGGTCCGTCGTCGCCAAGGCCAGAGGCGTCGACGTCCGCTTCGATGTGTCAACGACGCTTGACAGTCGGAGCTTTGATGTCTAGCACACTTGTCATTATGAACAGTTTGCTTGACGGAGACCGACCTATGACCCGCACGAAGATGATCGGCTGGACGGCGTTTTCATTCTGCCTGCTCGGCTACGGCGTCTTCACCGCCGTCGTGGTTCTGAACCTGATGGGCGAGATCCCCCGGCGCGAGACCCTGCTGATCGGTGGTCCGGCCGCGGTGATCGGCGAGATCGGACTGTGGGTCGCCGCGGGCTGCCTGGGCTGGTCGCTGTTCCGCAAGCGCAAGGCCTTCTTCGACCGGGTCTTCCGCCGGAAATCGCAGACGGTTTGACGCCGTGCGCCGGGGCTTCTAGGGAGTCGGCCGTTATTCGCCGCCACCAGTCAGGGTCGCCCATGCCGCCGCGCCACGCCGATGCGATCATTCCGCCGCCGGAAGCCATCGTGGTCTCTACCAAACGTGTGGCCTGCGACGGGGGCGGCGGCGCGCTCGGTCATCCGCTGGTCTATATGGACATGGGCGGCGAGGACTTCGTCGAATGCGGCTATTGCGACCGCCGCTTCGTGCTGGACGCCCATCCCAGGACCGAAAACGAATACCTCAGCCCCGCCGCGCGGCCGCCTGAGGCGCACTGACGACGGTCAGGGAGGTCCCGCAGACCGTCAGCGGACCTCGACACCCTTCCAGAAGGCGACGCGTCCCCTGATTTCGGAGGCCGCGGACTTTGGGTCGGCGTAGTACCAGGCCGCATCCCGGTTCTCGGCCCCGCCGACGGTTACGGAATAGTATTCCGCCTTGCCCTTCCACGGACAGACACTGGTGGTCGAGGACGGGGTCAGGACGCCCGGCTTCACGGCCTCAAGGGGGAAGTAGTGGTTCCCCTCCACGATGACGGTGTTGTCGCTTTCGGCGATCACCTCGCCGTTCCAGCTCGCCTTGGTCATGACTGTCTCCTCCGGGAGCACAGATGGGGAGGATTGCGCCGGAAGCCAGAGTGGGGGGAGGTCTATCGGCCGTCAGTCCACGGCGGGCGGCGCCGGCATCAGGTCCCCGAACGGTGCCGCGTCCTCCAGCGCCCGGATTAAGGAGGGTCGTGCCATCAGCCGCCCGTGCCAGGCCCTCAGCCGTGGCCGGTGGCCGAACGGGACCAGGCGGCGGGCGTAGGTCAGGATCGGTGCCGCGCCGCAGTCCGCCAGGGTGAAGCGCTCGCCCGCGCCCCAGGTCCGGCCGTCGGCCAGCCGGCCTTCCAGCCAGTCCCACACCCCGGCGAGGACGTCTGCGTCCTGTGCGTCGCCGAAGGGGTCCTCATGGCCGGCGGGACGGAATTTGCGCGGAATGATGCGGTTCATCGGGCCGCCGGCGTAGGTGTCGACCATCCGGTCGACGAGCCGCGCCTCCAGCGCCGCTTCGGGATCGGCTGGGATCAGTCGCCCGCCGCCGGCCAGCCGGTCCAGATATTCGATGACGATGCTGGATTCGTAGAGGGTCCTGCCGGCCGCCGTATCGACCAGCGCCGGCATCTTGCCGAAGGGCGACAGGGCGCGGAATTCGGCCATGACCGCCTCGTTTCCGGCCTCGACCAGCCTCTGGTCGAAGGGCAGGCCGAGTTCGTAGAGGGCCACGGAGGCCTTCTGGCCGTAGGCGGAATAGGGGTGGGACCAGAGGGTCAGGGACATGGATCAGGCCTTTGAGTCGACGGCCCGCCGGCCGAGGGGCTGGTCGAGGCTTTGGTCGGGTCCGGCACCGAATCCGTCGGCCGAAACGGCGAAGCAATTCACACGCACCTTGCCGGTCATCACGGGCTTTCCCTGGCCGCCCTGCCTGTGGGGCCCGCCGCAAGTCTCAACTTCCGGAGGCGGGACGCAACCCCCCGTTAATCGACAGGGCGCAGGCTCTCCCCAACGTCCTTACGGAGCGGTTCGATGTCGACCATCCAGACCACAAGCTATCGTCGCCAGCGCGACCATTTCGAGCCGCAGGACACCGATCCGCACGAACAGCGGCGGCTGCGGGGCCTGCTCGAACAGATCGACTATTCGGCCTTCATCGCCAATCGCGAGGTGATCGGCCAGATGTTGCCGAAACTCGACGCGTCGATGTTCCAGAAACTGGCCGTGCTGACGGCAACGGCCCGGGCAAAATGGGTGGCCGAGAGCCTCCGGCAGTCCGAATCCGGCGCGCCCTCGACACCCGACCAGATCGCGCGCCTCGCCTCCGCGCGCACTGCCTATGAGGAACTGGCCGAGGCCTATGAGGGCCTGCGCCGCATGGTCGAGCGCGGCTACGCCTCCCTCCGCTAGCCGATAGGCTGCGGCCGGGTCGCGATCGGCGAATCGGGGTCGGTGGACGGCCGCTCGGCTGCGGTCGGCACCGGCTCGGGCGCGATCACAATCACGGGCGGGGGCGTGACCGTCGGCGACGGGGCGACCGCCGCGGGCGAAGCGGGACGGGCCGCGGGCGGCGGCGTCGTGCGCGCCGGAACGGCCACGGTTGCGGCCGGCCTGGCAGCGGGTGCCGCGACGACGGGCGCGGGCGTTTCGACCACGGCTTCGGTCACGGGTGCGGGAGCCGGCGGGCTTTCCGGCGTGACTGTTTCGGCGGCCGGGACCGCCGGTACCGGTTCCGGCGCGGCGATGGCGGCCGGGGCGGGGGCCTCAGCGGGCGTGCGGGACCAGATCCAGCCTCCGAGCGCGAGCACGGTCACAGCGGCGAGCGCGATCCCGGCATAGAGCGGGACCCGGCTGGCGGGCCTGCGGCCTTCGCCGGCGGCGGGTGCCGGTTCGGCCGCGGGTTCCGCGGCGAAAATGACGGGTTGGACCGGCGCGGGCGTGGGAACGGGCGACCGGGCGGGCTCCGGTTCGGGCGTCGGCAAGGTGCGGACGGTCAGGTCAGGCCTGGCGGCGGCCGCCGCCGGGGGCGGTGCCACTTCCTCGCGCGGCTCAGGCGCGCGGGCGACCGGCGCAGGCGCAGCAGGCGCGGGAGCCGGAGCGCGCGACGGGGCGGCGCGGGGGATCATCGAGCCGCTCAGAATGCCCGGCGTGAATTGCATGGCCGGGGCTTCGGGCCGGGGCGGTAGACCGCCGGCCTTCGGCAGCGGGCCGGTGCGGAAGACGGTTGCGGGCGGCCGGCCCCAGACCACGGAGCGGCGGAAGGGCTCAGGCGTGCCGTTGAGCTTCTTGTCGGTATCGGTGGGCATCAAAACTCCCGCGCAGGAACCGGCGCGCTACATCAAATGCGGAGAGGGGCCAAGGTGTCCGCCGATCTGGCCCGTTTCGTGACCCCGGCGTACGACCTCAGTTCTTCAAACGGTATCCGGTGTGGAACATCCAGAAGACGACCGTCAGACAGACCAGGAGGAAGCCCAGCGTGGCCGCCAGACTGGCCACGATGCCGACGTCCCCCGACCCGTAGAAGGTCCAGCGGAAGCCGGAGATCAGATAGACCACCGGGTTGAACAGGGTGATGCTCCGCCAGACCGGCGGCAACATGTCGATCGAATAGAAGGACCCGCCGAGGAAGGTCAGGGGCGTGACCACCAGCATGGGGATCATCTGCAGCTGTTCGAAGCCGTTGGCCCAGATGCCGATGATGAAGCCGAACAGGCTGAAGGTCGTCGAGATCAGGATCAGGAAGGCCAGCATCTCGATCGGGTGCAGGATCTTCAGGGGCACGAACAGGGCCGCTGTCGCCAGGATGATCAGACCCAGCACCGCCGACTTGGTCGCGGCCGCGCCGACATAGGCGATGACGATCTCCAGCGGAGACACGGGCGCCGAGAGGATCTCGTAGATGGTGCCGGTGAATTTCGGGAAATAGATGCCGAAGGAGGCGTTGAAGATCGACTGGGTGAACAGGCTCAACATGATCAGGCCGGGCACGATGAAGGCGCCGTAGGGGACGCCGTCGATCTCGGTCATGCGGCTGCCGATGGCCGAGCCGAAGACCACGAAATAGAGGGCGGTCGTGATCACCGGGGTGACGATCGACTGCCAGACGGTGCGCAGGGCGCGCGCCATCTCGAACCGGTAGATGGCCCAGACGCCGTAGCCGTTGAAGGTCAGGCTGCTCACGCGGCGGCTCCCGTCTTGTCCCTGTGGACCAGGCTGACGAAGATATCCTCCAGCGAACTCTGGCTGGTGTGCAGGTCCTTGAAGGCGATGCCGAGGTCCGAGAGCTTGCGCAGCAGCGAGGGCACCCCGGTCTTCTCCAGGTTGGAATCGAAGACGTATTCCAGCTCGTTGCCGTCGGCCTTGAGCGTCGGCGACCATTCGGCCAGCTCAGCCGGCACGGCGGCGAGGGGTTCCTGCAGGTTCAGCGTCAGGGTCTTCTTGCCCAGCTTCTTCATCAGGGTGGCGGTCTGTTCAACGAGGATCAGTTCGCCCTTGAGGATCACCCCGACGCGGTCGGCCATCTCCTCGGCCTCCTCGATATAGTGGGTGGTCAGGATGATGGTGACGCCCTTGTCGCGCAGGCCGCGGACGAGGTTCCACATGTCGCGGCGCAGTTCGACGTCGACGCCCGCGGTCGGTTCGTCGAGGAACAGGATGTCGGGTTCGTGGCTCAGGGCCTTGGCGATCATCACCCGGCGCTTCATGCCGCCGGACAGGGTCATGATCTTGTCGTTGCGCTTCTCCCACAGTGACAGTTCGCGCAGCACCTTCTCGATGTGGCCGGGGTTCGGCGCCTTGCCGAACAGGCCGCGGCTGAAGGTGACGGTGGCCAGCACCGTCTCGAAGGCATCGGTGGTCAGCTCCTGCGGCACCAGGCCGATCTTCGCCCGCGCCGCCCGATAGTCCTTCTGGATGTCGTGACCGTCGGCGATGACCGTCCCCGTGGTCGGGGTGACGATGCCGCAGACGATCGAAATCAGGGTCGTCTTGCCCGCGCCATTGGGTCCCAGCAGGGCGAAGATCTCGCCCTTGCCGATGCTCAGGTCCGTGGTCTTCAGGGCCTGCAGCCCCGATTTGTAGGTCTTGGTCAGACCCTGGATGGAAATCACCGGCTGCATACGCGCCCTCCCGAGACGCAGGCAGATATGCGTCCGCCTGTCGCACCTCAAGGGTTGGCGGGGCGCGGGAGCCATATTCCCGGCTGCGGGTTACCGTCGCCGTGCCCGATCTCATCGCCCTCGTCCGCACCCGTCTGGCCGACCTGGGAGAGCGGGGCCGCCGCCGCTCGTCGCTGCTTCGGCGCGTGCCGCCCCTGCATGTCTTGCTCGAGTGGGCGGCGCGGCTCGGCTACGGCGCGCGGGGGTTCGTCTATCTGTCGGCGGGACTGCTGATCCTTCTGGCAGCGATGGGTCTCGTCGGCGACACGGTCGGCGTGAAGGGGTCGCTCGACTGGCTGGCCATGCGTCCGCTGGGGCGGGTCTGGGTGTTGCTGGTCGGACTGGGGCTGGCGGCCTTCGTGATGTGGCGTGTGTTGCAGTCGGTCTTCGACGCCGACCATGAGGGCACCTCTCGCCACGGCCTGAGCACCCGCATGAGCCAGGCGTTCAGCGGCTTCAGCTACGCGGCCCTGTCGTTTGCGGCCTTCGGCCTGCTGATCCATGCGCCGGAGGGCGATCCCGCTTTACAGGGGGTGATCCGCAGCCGCGAACAGGCGGCCACCGTGCTGTCGCTGCCGTTCGGAAAATGGCTGCTGACAGGGGTCGGTCTGGCGATCTCCGGGATCGGAGTGGCCAATATCGTCAAGGCGTGGCGGGAGGATTTCACGGAATACCTGGCCTGCTCTGCGAAGACCTGCCGCCGGGTCGCGCCGCTGGCCCGGATCGGTCACGTTGCGCGGGGGCTGGCCTATCTGCCGCTGGCCGTGCTGGTCGTGCTTGCCGGTCTGGGATCGAGCGCGTCCGACGTGACCAGCCTCGGCGCGGCGCTGGAAGCGGTGGAACGTCAGCCGGCCGGGCCGTGGATCCTGGTCGCCGTAGCCTTGGGCTTTATCGCTTTTGGTGCGTTTTCCTTCATTGAAGCGCGCTTTCGTCGCATCCGTCCGCCGCGGGATCTGAATCCGATGGCTTGACGCGTCCGCACGGAACCGTTGCCGTACCTGTCAGTTCAATCCTCGCCGGAGACCGACCCATGTTGAAGCGAAGCCTCGCTGCCGCCCTCGCCCTGACGGGCGCACTGTCCCTGTCGGCCTGCGTGACCGCGCCGGGACCCGATGAGGTGCGCGCGCCGGCACCGGTGAGGGCCGTTGATCTGGATCGCTTCTACAGCGGGCGCTGGCTGGAGATCGCCCGCCTGCCCATGAGCATCACCGACGGCTGCGTGGCCGGGGCGACGAACTATGTCGTGGTCAATCCGACGCGGGTCGATGTGCGCGACACCTGTCAGGTGGATACGCCGCAGGGCCGGGAGAAGGCGATCGGCGGGCGGGGCGAGATCATGGATCCGGGCACCAACGCCAAGCTGAGGGTCCGCTACGTCGGCGGCCTGATCACCTGGGACTACTGGGTGCTGGACCATGCCGAGGACTACAGCTGGTTCATCTCCGCCGATCCGACCTTCGACAAGCTGTGGATCTACACCCGCGAGGTTCCGGACGCCGCCGAACGCGCGGCGCTCGTCGCGCGTGCCGCGGCGCTGGGCTATGACGTCAGCCGTCTGGAGTTCCCCGCGTTCTGATCCGCCCATCCAAAGGCTACCCCATGATCCGTCCGACCTTGCTCGCGGCTTCCGCCCTTGTGCTTACGCTCGCAGCCTGTGGAGGCAATGAGGCGCTGGACCCGTCCGCGGGATTCGGACCTGACCCGACCTTGCCGCGGCCGCAGGGGGCGCTGTTCCCGCGGGTCAATATCGCCGAGGCGGTCGGCTGGCCCGAGGGCCGCACGCCGGTGGCGGCGCGCGGTTTCCGGGTTCAGGCCTTTGCATCGGGCCTCGACCATCCGCGCTGGCTTTATCGTCTGCCGAATGGCGACATCCTGGTCGCCGAGAGCAATGCCCCGCCCAAGCCCGAGGGCAAGTCGGGCGGGCTGCGCGGGTGGGTGCAGGGCCTCGTCATGAAGAAGGCCGGAGCGCGGGCACCCAGCGCCGACCGGATCACCCTGCTGCGTGACGCCGACGGCGACGGGGCGGCCGAGACCCGGACGGTGTTTCTCGAAAACCTGACCTCGCCCTTCGGCATGGCCCTGGTCGGGAACACCCTCTACGTCGCCAATGCCGACGCCGTGGTCGCCTTCCCCTACCAGGCCGGCCAGACCCGGATCACGGCGGCCGCGACCCGGCTGGCGGCCCTGCCGGCGGGGCGCAACCATCACTGGACCAAGAGTCTGGTCGCCAGCGCGGACGGAACCCGGCTGTATGTCGGGGTCGGCTCGAACTCCAACGTGGGGGAGAACGGCCTGGCCGAGGAGGAGGGCCGCGCCGCCATCCATGAGATCGATATCGCGACGGGAGCCGACCGCATCTTCGCCTCGGGCCTGCGCAATCCGGTCGGACTGGCGTGGCAGCCGGACAGCGGCAAACTCTGGGTCGCGGTCAATGAGCGCGATGAGCTCGGCAACGATCTGGTGCCTGACTACATGACGTCGGTGACGCCCGGCGGCTTCTACGGCTGGCCGTGGAGCTACTATGGCCAGACCGTCGACACGCGGGTCGAACCGGCCAATCCCGGGATGGTCGCGCGGGCCCTGCGGCCGGACTACGCCCTCGGTGCCCATACGGCGTCGCTGGGGCTGACGTTCGGCGAGGCCGGCCTGTTTCCCCTCCGCTATCGCGGCGGCGCCTTCGTGGGCCAGCACGGATCCTGGAACCGGACGCCGCGCAACGGCTACCGCGTCATCTTTGTGCCATTCACGGGCGGCGTTCCGGCGGGTCCGCCGGAAGACATCCTGACCGGCTTCCTCAACGAGGCGGACCAGGCGATGGGCCGGCCCGTCGGGGTGCAGTTCGACCGCACGGGAGCCCTGCTGGTGGCGGACGACGTCGGCAATGTGATCTGGCGCGTTTCGCCGGCGGCCTGACCCAAACAGACAAGGGCCCCGGCGGATCGCTCCGTCGGGGCCCTGTTTTCAGACTTGATAGGCGCGATCAGCCAACCGGTTCGACGATGATCACCGGAGGCGTCGGCGCGGGTGCCGGCGTCGCCGGGGCCGCGGTCACCGGGGCGGTGTTCAGGGTCGTGGTCGAAGGCGCGGCCGGGGCTGGCGTATAGGCCTGCGGTCCGGTGGCGACCGCCGGGGCCGGCGTTACCGCCCGGGGCGTGGCGGCCGGGGCGGCTTGACGGGGTGCCGGCGCGGGCGTGGCCCGGCGAAGCGGTGCGGCCTCCCGGACGACGGGCGCGGGCGTCGCGGCGGTGGTCAGCGGAGCCAAGGCGCTATCCGTCGGCGAGGCCGACAGAACCGGCGCGGTCAGGGCCGGTTCGGCCAGGGGCACGGTCGCCTCTTCCGGGCCCTGCATCAGCATCATGGCACCGAGGCCGCCGAGCGCCACGACGGCGACGGGGGTCAGGATCATCCAGGTCCTGATCTTGCCCTGGCCGCCGCGAGCCTTGCCGCGACGGGCATAGACGGGGACGAAGGGCGCGTCCTGGGTCACCTCGGCGTGCGGCGCTTCGAGGCGATCGTTCAGCGGTTGCGTTTGGTCGGGATAGGTCACGGACATTGTGGTTCCTCCAGAAAACTCATGGAAGAAACAGGTCTGTGAGATCGCGGTTCCGCGATTTCTGTTTGGCCTTGAAGAAACACCGTTGCCGCCACATTCGGGGCGGCAACGGTGCGGCTTTGAGCTCAATCAATACTTAGAAGTTGGTCAATTCCGAAATCGACAGCACGGCCGGCTGGGGGTCGCCGCTGGCATAGGTGCCGACCCAGATTTCATAGCGGCCGGACACGGAGCCCAGGGTGACCAGCGGGTTGTTGTCCTCGCCGGTGTCGTCGTCGCAGTACCATTCGCCGTTCGGGCCGTTGACCACCAGCGTCGTGTCAGCCTTGGACAGGACCGAGATCTTGATGTTCAGCGAGCCGTTGCCGTTCCACTGGAAGCGGAAGTCAGGCGAATTGGTGATGAAGCCGGCGCAGCCGCTTCCGGCGTTGGAGGCGCTGATGTCGCCCCCGGCGCGCAGGCTGACGAGGTGCGGATCGGGCTGGAAGCCCGGCGCCAGGGTGATGCTGCCGTAGTTGGGCTCGGCATTGTAATCCTGGGCCGCGACGGGCCCGGCCAGCGCGAGGGCGCAAACGGCGGTCAGAAGGTATTTCATCGTGTATTCCCCCGAGGATCATTCCGGCCCCACGCCGCCAATCCGCGTCTGGTGATTAAGACCCGCCGCACGCCGTTCTTCAAGCGGCTGTCAGACTTCGACAGGTTCACCCCGCGCCACCGCCGCATCGGCGCCACGCCGCGGCGTAAACCGGCGGTCTTTTGCCTCTATTCGCTTCTGTGATTCCCCTGCCGGTTGACCGCGACCGGCGGCTTGTCCATCACCAAGGCGCGGGCGGCTTTCCATGGAGTGATGAAGACGATGGGTCTGGTGGCGGACATCAAGCGCAACATGCGTTTCGCCAAGGGGCTGCGCCGTCTGCTCAAGCGCATCAAGCCGATCGAGCTGGATAGCGCCGATCTGGTCTGCGACGACTGGGAAGAGGCCGTTGACCGGTTCGGTGACCGGGTCGCGATTGTCGATGACCGGCGGACGGTGACCTATCGCGAGCTCGACGCCATGGCCAACCGGTTCGGCCACTGGGCCCAGAGCCGCCGGCTCAAGCGGGGCGACACCATCGCCCTGGTGATGCTGAACCGGGCCGAATACATCGCCGCCTGGATCGGCTTCTCCAAGATCGGCGTGGCCACCGCCCTGATCAACACCAATCTGACCGGCCACGCCCTGGCCCACTGCCTGTCCATCTCCAACGCGTCCCAGGTCGTGACGGACGAGGATTGCTGGAAACGTGTCGAGGACGCGCGGGACCTGTCCGGCCGCAACCTGATGCTCTGGGTGCTGGGCCTGCGCGACGAGGACGAGGCCGACGAGCGGCGCGGACTGGACAAGCCGGTGCGCAGCGGTTCGTCCGTGCGGCCCGCGCGGTCGGCGCGGCTTGGCCTGACCAACCGCGACACGGCGCTGTACATCTACACCTCGGGGACCACCGGCCTGCCCAAGGCAGCCAAGATCACCCACGCCCGGGCCCGGACCTATATGCGCGCCTTCGCCGGGGCGACGGCTGCCACCGAAAAGGACGTCACCTTCAACGTTCTGCCCCTCTATCACTCGACCGGCGGGCTGGTCGGGGTCGGGCCCGCCTTGCTGAACGGCGGCCAGCTGGTGCTGCGCAAGCGGTTCTCGGCGACGAATTTCTGGCCGGACGTGAAGGCCTCGGGCGCGACCCTGTTCGTCTATATCGGCGAGCTGTGCCGCTATCTGGTCAACTGCCCCGAAGCCGAGCACGAGAAGTCCCACACGCTGCGGCTGGCCTTCGGGAACGGCCTGCGGCCCGATGTCTGGACCGACTTCCAGAGACGGTTCGCGATTCCGAACATCCTCGAATTCTATGGTTCGACCGAGGGGAATGTCTCGGTGTTCAATTTCGACGGCAAGCCCGGTGCCATCGGGCGTGTGCCCGGCTTCCTCAAAAAGCAGATCAATTTCCGGCTGGTCCGGTTCGATATGGACACCGAGGAGCCTGTTCGGGGCGCGGACGGCCTGTGCCAGCTGGTGAAGGCCGGTGAGGTCGGCGAGGCGCTGGGCATGATCGGCGACGATATTCGTCATGCCTTCTCGGGCTATGCCGACCGGGCGGCCTCCGAGAAGAAGATCCTGCGCGACGTGTTCGTGCGCGGCGATCGCTGGTTCCGCACCGGCGACCTGATGAAGCAGGACAGCGAAGGCTACGTCTATTTCATCGACCGGATCGGCGACACCTACCGCTGGAAGGGTGAGAACGTTTCGACCGCCGAGGTCGAGCAACGGCTGGCCGACGCGCCCGGCGTGAAGGAAGTCATCGCCTATGGCGTTCCTGTGCCCGGCCATGAGGGCAAGGCCGGGATGGTGGCCCTCGTCGTAGAGGGCCGGTTCTCCGCCCGTCCATTCGCCGACTGGGTCGATCAGGAACTGCCGACCTACGCCCGGCCGGCATTTGTCCGCCTGATCAAGTCCGCCGACACCACCGGAACCTTCAAATACAAGAAGATCGATCTGGTGGCCGACGGCTTCGATCCCGACAAGGTCGACGGCCCGCTCTATGTCCGCGGCGGCAAGAACGGCTATGCGAAATTCAGCGAGGCGGCGCGGGCGGCCATCATGGATGGCGAAACACGGTTCTAGAGGTTGCCGGTTCGCAACCGCCCCTTAATCATTAACGGCGAAGGTCGGCGTCTCTCGCGCGCAGGATCGTTCGCCCTCCCATGTTCCAGATTATCGGCATTGTCCTGCTGTTCGGCATGGTGTTCGGCAGCTACGCCATCTCGGGCGGCAAGTTCGACGTCATCACCCATGCGGCACCGCATGAGCTGATGGCCATCGGCGGGGCCGGCATCGCCGCCTTCCTGATCTCGAACAGCGTCACCACGATGAAGGCCACCCTGGGCGGCCTGGGCAAGGCGTTCGGGGGGGTCAAATGGAAGAAGCAGGACTACAAGGACCTGCTGTCCCTGCTGTTCCAGCTGACCAAGACGATGAAGTCCAAGGGCGTCATCGCCCTGGAAAGCCATATCGAAAAGCCCGCCGAGAGCACGATCTTCCAGAAATATCCCAAGGTTCTGAAGGACCATTTCGCCACCGACTTCATCTGCGACACCCTGCGGATGATGACCATGAACCTCGAGGATCCCCACCAGATCGAGGACGTCATGGAAAAGCAGCTCGAGAAGCACCACCACGAGGCGCTCGAGCCGGCCCATGCCCTGCAGAATCTGGCTGACGCCCTGCCGGCGCTCGGCATCGTCGCCGCCGTTCTGGGTGTCATCAAGACCATGGGCTCGATCACCGAGCCGCCGGAGATCCTCGGCGGCATGATCGGCGGCGCCCTGGTCGGCACCTTCATGGGGGTGTTCATGGCCTATGGCCTGGTCGGCCCGATCGCGGCCCGGCTGAAGGGGATCGTCGACGAGGAAGCCGCCTACTACAAGATCATCCAGTCGGTGCTGGTCGCCCACCTGCACGGCAACGCCGCCCAGATCTCCGTCGAGATCGGCCGCGGAGACATTCCGTCGGCGGCCCAGCCGTCGTTCATCGAGATGGAAGAGTCCCTGTCGGCCGCCCCGACCGAAGCCTGATCACGACTGGCCGGCCTGTAACCTCTCGCCCTGCGTCATCGAAGCCGGTGCCGATTCGGCCCGGTGCCACCGCCGAAACGGTCGCCCTGGCGACCGCTCCGGCCCGGTCGGTGCCGCCTGGCGAGCCGGTTCACGCTGAATTCCGGCCTTGAGGTCACGCCGGTTCACGAATGCGTGAGAATTAGGCTTGGCTTTCGCTCACGTTCCCGTTATCTCCGGAACTGCGAGGAGTTCATGACCTCGTTTGACCCTTCTGAAGGAATAAAATTATGCGCATCACCGCTCTGGTCGCCGCTTCGGTCGCCGCTCTGGCCCTGGCCGCCTGCACCCCCGCCGCCGACAAGGCTGAAGAAGCTCCGGCCGCTGACGCCGCTGCCGAAGCCCCGGCCGCCGACGCCGCCATGGCCCCGGCTGCCGACGCCGCTGCTCCGGCTGCCGACGCCGCTGCCGCCCCGGCCGCCGACGCCGCTGCCGCTCCGGCTGCCGACGCCGCTGCCCCGGCCGCCGCTCACTAATACGAGCGACATCATTCGGGCCTTCGGGTCTGATGAAGGAAGGGCCGTCCCGGAAGGGGCGGCCCTTTTTCGTTGTCCTGTCCGCTGCGCGCCGCCGAACGTGGGCGCTATTTAACTTGCGGGGGCTCGCCGACGGTCGGTATCCAGTTTCCCGGGACGCCCCCGTCCACCAAATCCAAGGAGCCCTCCGATGCGCATCACAGCCCTGATCGTGGCAGCCTCCGCCGCGCTTGCCCTGACCGCCTGCCAGAAGGCCGAGGAAAAGGCCGACGGTGCCGCGACCGAAGCCGTCGAAGCCGCCGGCGTCGCCGACCCGGCCGCCGCCAACACCACCATCGACCAGGCCGCCGCTGACGCCCAGGCAGCTGCTGACGCCGCCGCCGCCGCTGAACTGGCCCCGGCCGCCGCTGACGCCGCCGCCCCGGCACCGGCCGCCGCGGCTCCCGCCGCACCGGCCGCCGCGGCCCACTAGGCCCGGAGATCCGGCGCGCTTGCCGCCGGACAAGCCCGAGAATGGAGGGTCGCCCCCCGGGGGCGGCCCTTTTTCGTTGCGCGACGGCCCGGGCGGTATAGGCCGTGGCGAATGACTGAAGACCGTGCCCCCCGCCTGATCTGGACCGACGACGGCTCGCCGCGTTCGGGACGGTTCGGCGATGTCTATTTCTCGCAGCAGGACGGGCTCGCCGAGAGCCGGGCGGTCTTTCTCGCCGGCTGCGGTCTGCCCGGGGCCTGGCAGGGACGGTCCCGTTTCTGCGTCGCCGAACTGGGGTTCGGCACCGGTCTGAATATCGCCGCCCTGCTGGATCTCTGGCGCCGCGAGGGGCCGGCTGACGGCCGGTTGAGCCTGTTCTCGGTCGAGGGCTTTCCGTTGAGTCGCGAAGAGGCGATGCGGGCGCTGGAGGCCTGGCCGGACCTGGCGGAGGCGACACAGGCGCTGCTGGATGTCTGGCCGGAGCCGACGCCGGGATTTCATCGTCTCGACCTGCCCGGGTTCAATGCGACGCTCGATCTTGCGGTCGGCGACGTCGGCTGGGCCCTGTCGCAGTGGTCCGGACAGGCGGACGCCTGGTTCCTCGACGGCTTCGCGCCCTCGACCAATCCCGGGATGTGGTCGGACGCGGTCATGGACGGCATCGCCGCCCGCTCCGCGCCGGGCGCGCGGGTTGCGACCTTCACTGTAGCCGGGGCTGTGCGGCGGGGGCTGGCGGAGCGAAACTTCGCCGTGGAGAAGCGGCCGGGTCACGGGCGCAAGCGCGAACGTCTGGAAGCGCGGCTGCCAGGCTCCCCTGTCGCACCAGCGCAGACGCCTTCCGTGGCAGTGGTCGGCGCCGGGATCGCGGGGGCGGCGCTGGCGCGCGCCTTTGCGGCGCTGGGCGTGCGATCGACGGTCGTCGAGGCGGCGCACGCCGGCGCGGGCGGCTCCGGCTTTCCGGCCGCCCTTGTGACGCCCCGGTTCGACGCCGGAGACGCGGAGATCGCGGGTCTTCACGCCCAGGCCCTGACCCGGGCGGCGGCCCTCTACGCTGCCATACCCGACGCCGTGATCGAGACGGGCGTGCTTCAGCTCGAACAGACGCCGCGTGATGCTGGACGGTTCGCCAAGGTCGCGGCCCAGCCCTTCTGGAACGAGGGCGCGATGGAGGTTCGGGACGCCGGGCGCTGTGCCGTGGAACCGGGCGAGCCCGTCGGCTGCGGCGGACTGTGGATGCGTGACGCCATGGCGATCCGGCCGCGCGCCGTGCTCGACGTCTGGCTGGCGGAGGCGGTCCGGGTCGCGGCGCGGGTGGCGCATATCGAACCGGCGGACGCCGGCTGGCGTTTGCTGGACGAGGCCGGCGGTCTGATTGTCGAGGCCGACATCGTCGTGGTCGCGGGTGGCTGGGGAACGGCGGGACTGGTCCCCGATCTGGCGCTGTCGCCGGTCCGGGGGCAGGCGGACTGGATAGAGGGCGTCGAGGCCCGGCCCGTCGCCTGGGGCGGCTATGCCGTGCCGACAGGCTCCGGCCTGCTGTTCGGCGCGATCCATGATCGGGGCGAGACCGATGGTGGACCCTCGGAAGAGGCCGGGGCCCGCAATCTGGCGACGGTCGCGGCCCGGCTACCGCAGCTGGCCGCGCGGATCGCGGCGGCGGGGGAAGCCTCGGCCCGGACGGCCGTCCGGGCCACGATGCCGGACCGGCTGCCCCTGGCCGGTGCCGTGCCGGGGCGCGCAGACCTGTTCGTGCTCGGCGGACTGGGTTCGCGCGGCTTCTGCGTCGCGCCGCTCCTGGCGGAACACGTCGCGGCTTTGGCCCTCGGGGCACCGTCGCCGCTGCCGGCGGACCTGGCGGCGCGGGTCGATCCGTTACGAAACGCTACCGTCAGGCCCCTTGTGCAACCGATCAGCAAGGCGGACGGTTGAGGTTCCGGTTCCACGAGGAGACTCCCCCATGCGCACCCTCGCCTTTGCCGCTCTCGGCGCCCTGACCTTTCTGGCCTCCTGCGCGCCCGTCGAGGGCGCCGGCATGGCGGGCGACCCGCCGGCCCGTGCCCGTCAGTGTTTCAGCGTCCGCCAGGTCAATAATTTCGAACAGGGCCGCCCCGATCAGGTCTTCCTGCGGGTCGGCCGCAGCGACGTGTATGAGCTCAACGCCGCCGGCGGATGCCCGGACATGGACTTCGCCATCCAGATGGCCCTGATCCCCGACGGCGGCATGGTCGGCTCGCGCCTGTGCACCGACGACTGGGCCCGGATCGTGGTGCCGGGGTCCACGTCCCAGACCTCGGTCTGCCGCGTCAGGGTCAGCCGCAAGCTGACCGCCGAAGAGATCGAGGCCCTGCCGGCGAACCACAGGCCCTGATCTTCCCGGCTCAGGTTTTCTGGGCGTAGCCGAGGCGCTGGTTCAGCTTGTCGATCAGATCGATCGCCGTGTCGGCGATGACCGAGCCGGGCGGATAGACGGCGGCGGCGCCCATGTCGATGAGGGTCTGGACGTCCGAGGGCGGGATCACGCCGCCGACCACGATCATGATGTCCGGACGGCCGAGCTTCTCCAGCTCGGCCTTCAGTTCGGGCACCAGCGTCAGGTGGCCCGCCGCCAGGGATGAAGCACCGACGGCGTGGACATTGCCGGCCACGGCGTCGCGGGCGGCCTCGGCCGGGGTCTGGAACAGCGAACCGGCGGTGGCCTCGAGGCCGAGGTCGCCATAGGCGGTGGCGATGACCTTCTGGCCGCGGTCGTGGCCGTCCTGGCCGAGCTTGGCGATCAGGATCCGTGGCGGGCCGCCGTCATTGTCGACGAAGGCGGCGACCACGTCGCGGGCGCGGGCGATCTTCGGGTCGTTTCCGGCCTCGCGGGCATAGACGCCGCGGGCGGTCTTCACCGTCGCCACATGCCGGCCGAAGGCGGCTTCCAGCGCATCAGAGATCTCGCCGACGGTGGCAAAGGCGCGCGCCGCCTGGACCGATAGTTCCAGCAGATTGGCGTTCCCGCGCGCGCCCTCGGTCAGGGCGTCGAGGGCGGCCTGGGTCTTCGCCTCGTCGCGTTCGGCGCGCAGCCGTTTCAGCTTGTCGATCTGGGCCGTCAGCACGGCAGCGTTGTCGACCTTCAGCATCGGAATGTCGTCGACCGCGTCGGACAGGTAGCGGTTCACCCCGACGACGGTCTGCTGGCCGGTGTCGATCCGGGCCTGGGTGCGGGCCGAGGCTTCCTCGATCCGCATCTTGGGCACGCCGGCCTCGATGGCCTTCGCCATACCGCCCAGGGCCTCGACCTCGGCCATCAGGACGCGGGCCTTGTTCGCCAGTTCGTGGGTCAGGCGTTCGACATAGTAGCTGCCGCCCCAGGGATCGATGACCTTCGTCAGGCCGGTCTCCATCTGCAGCAGCAGCTGGGTATTGCGCGCGATCCGGGCCGAGAAATCGGTCGGCAGGGCCAGGGCTTCGTCCAGCGCATTGGTGTGTAGGCTCTGGGTCTGGCCGCCGGCCGCGGCCATGGCCTCGACCATGGTGCGGGGCACATTGTTGAACACATCCTGCGCCGCCAGCGACCAGCCGGAGGTCTGGCAGTGGGCGCGCAGGGAGAGGGAGCGGGGGTCCTTGGCGCCGAATTTCGAGACGGCTTCGGCCCACAACAGACGGCCGGCGCGCAGCTTGGCCACCTCCATGAAATAGTTCATTCCGATGGCCCAGAAGAAGCTGAGGCGCGGCGCGAACCGGTCGACGTCCATGCCTGCCGCGACGCCCGCCTTCAGATATTCGACCCCGTCCGCGAGGGTGTAGGCCAGCTCCAGATCGGCCGAGGCTCCGGCCTCCTGCATGTGGTAGCCGCTGATTGAGATGGAGTTGAATTTCGGCGTGTGCTCCGCGGTCCAGGCGAAGATGTCCGACACGATCCGCATCGAGGGCTCGGGCGGATAGATGTAGGTGTTGCGGACCATGAACTCCTTGAGGATGTCGTTCTGGATGGTCCCGGTCAGGGCTGCATGCGGCACGCCCTGCTCCTCGGCCGCCACGACATAGAGGGCCAGGATCGGCAGGACGGCACCGTTCATGGTCATCGACACCGACATCTGGTCGAGCGGGATGCCGTCGAACAGGGTCCGCATGTCGTAGATGCTGTCGATGGCCACGCCGGCCATGCCGACGTCGCCCTTCACCCGCGGGTGGTCGGAATCGTAGCCGCGGTGAGTGGCCAGATCGAAGGCGATCGACAGCCCCTTCTGACCGGCGGCGAGGTTTCGGCGATAGAAGGCGTTGGAGGCCTCGGCGGTCGAGAAGCCGGCGTACTGGCGGATGGTCCAGGGGTTGCCGGCGTACATGGTCGGATAGGGGCCCCGGACATAGGGGGCGATGCCGGGCAGGCCGTGGATGAAGTCGAGTCCCTGAACCGCGTCCGTGCCATAGGCGGTCTGGACGGTCAGGCCTTCGGGCGTGTTCCAGACGTCGCGGGCCGGGCCCGCGCCGGTGGGGCCGAAGTCGAGGGCGACCTTGGTGAAGTCGGGCGCGCTCATCGGGCCGCCTCCCAGGCTTGCGTCTCGAAGGGGGCGGCGAACCGGATCGGGGTCAGCGGATCGCAGGCATCGCCACCGGTTTGCGCCGGATGGGCGGGCTCGGCCTCAAACGGCGCGGCGCGGGGATCCGGGTCGACGAATTTCGTCACCCCGACCAGGTGTGAAGCACCGCTGGCCAGAGCCGCCTCGCGCTCGGCACGGGCGGCGGCGACGCGATCCTGGATGTCGCCGGTGCGCAGGGCGACGACGAGGCCGCCTTCGCCCTCGATGCGCTGGAACTCGGCCCAGCCGGCCTCGGCCAGATCGCGGGTGCGGGCGTCGAGGAACCAGGAGCCGGCCGCCGGATCGTCGACGCGACCGAGGTGGGCTTCTTCCATCAGCACCGCCTGCGTATTGCGCGCCTGTCGCCGCGCGAAGGCGTCGGAGCGGCCGTTGGCGCGTGACAGGCCGTCCAGCACCACGGCATCGGCCCCGCCGACCGCGCCGGCATAGCCCGCCGCTGTCAGCCGCAGCAGATTGGGCCAGGGATCGCGCGCCGCCAGCATCCGCCGCGAGGAGCGGGCCTCGATCAGGGCGGGCGTCTCGAAACCGAAGGCCCGGCCCAGGGTGCGCCACATCAGGCGCAGAGCCCGGACCTTGGCGAGGCCGTCGAAATATTCCTGGTCCAGCGAGACCCCCAGCACGGTCCCCTTCAGCGCCGCCTCGGCCGTCATCCCCGCCGCGACCGCCGCCTTGACCAGCGCCACCGCATTGGCCGCCGCGAAGCCCAGCTCCTGGGCGATCGAACCGCCCGCCTCGTGCACGACCCGGCCGCTCGCCATGAAGAAGGACGCCTCGGGATAGGCCCCCGCATGGCGCGCCGCCGTATTCGCCGCCAGCATCAGATGCTCGTCGATCGCGCGCGGCGCGGTGCCGGCTTCGGCGAACGCCGAGAGCGGATCCATGTGGAACATCAGCCGGGCGCGCGGCGAGCCCTTGGCCGCCACCGCCAGCGCATTGGCCGCATCCGGCCCGTCCAGCCCGGCGTCGAGCCCGACCGGTGCCAGTTCCAGCGCCACGCCGTCCAGGGCGCGGGCCAGCGGTTCGGAATCCGCGAGCACCGCGCCCCTGACCAGTACCGAGGCCGCCCCGCCCTCGAGGTCAGCCAGGACGGCGGCGTTGACGGCGGCCGGGTCGTCGCCCTCGACCAGGGTGCGCACATCCCAGGCCCGACCCTCGGCGTCGGACGGACGCGGCGCGGAGACCGGCTGGCCGCCGGTCGCCGCCGCATACAGCGGCCGGATCGCGAGGCCGTCGGCGTCGAGGTGAACCAGGCTTTCGAGCGGCCGATCCTTGAGCGCCTTTTGGGCCAGGACGCGCCAGTCTGCGGGGGACGGGATCGGGAATGTCATGCGTCTCCATTGCCCGCCCCAAGGCCTCGGGTCCAGTCAGGACGGAACCAGGGGACGGATACGCCACCAGTGCGGTTGCGGATGGGCCCGGCCCGCCTACATTCATGCCGAACGCAACCGGAGCCCTCCCGATGGCCGACCTTTCTGCCTTTCCCATCACGCACCGCTGGCCCGCGCAGCATCCCGACCGGTTGCAGCTCTATTCGCTGAACACGCCCAACGGGGTGAAGGTCTCGATCATGCTGGAGGAGACCGGCCTGCCCTATGAGGGGCATTTCATCGACATCGGGAAGAATGAAACCTGGACGCCGGAATTCCTGTCGCTGAACCCGAACGGCAAGATCCCCGCCATCCTCGATCCCGACGGGCCGGGCGGCAAGTCGCTGGCCTTGTTCGAATCCGGCGCCATCCTGGTCTATCTGGCCGAGAAGACGGGCCAGCTGATCCCGACGGATCCCGCCGCCCGCTACGAGACCCTGCAGTGGGTGATGTTCCAGATGGCCGCAGTCGGCCCGATGTTCGGCCAGCTCGGCTTCTTCCATAAGTTCGCGGGCAGGGCGTTCGAGGACAAGCGCCCGCTGGAACGCTATGTCGCGGAATCGAAACGGCTCCTGGGTGTGCTGGAAAACCGGCTGGAAGGCCGCGACTGGATCATGGGCGACTATTCGATCGCCGATGTCGCGACCCTGGGCTGGGTGCGCAACCTGATCGGCTTCTACGAGGCCCGCGATCTGGTCGGGTTCGACAGCCTGAAAAACGTCCCGGCCTGGCTGGAGCGTGGGCTGGCGCGGCCGGCGGTCCAGCGTGGACTGGAGCTGCCTGCGCGCGGGTAGCCAAGGCGGGGCGACGGCGGGCGCAGCCGCGCGAACCCGCGAGGACGGGATACTGATCCAGACTGAAGGGAAGGAATGGTGGACGCGACAGGGATTGAACCTGTGACCCCCTCGATGTCAACGAGGTGCTCTCCCGCTGAGCTACGCATCCGCCAAGACGGTTCCGAGGAAGCCCCGGAACGGGAAGGAGCGGTCTATAACCCCTAGGGGCCGCCGACCGCAAGGGCGAAACCGGGGCAAGTCTGTGTCAAATCACGCCCTGTGCTCAAACCGTGAGCGACTGCGTCCCGAGCATCAGCGCCAAAATATTCAGGCGGCGACCATCCGCTCAACCTCGCCGACGAGGTCGCGCAGGTGGACAGGCTTGGCCAGAACCTTGGCCTGGGGGCTGGCCTGGGCGGCCGACAGGGCCACGGCGGCGAAGCCGGTGATGAACATGATGCGGATGCCGGGCTGGCGGGCGGCGGCGACGCGCGCCACCTCGATGCCGTCGGCACCGGGCATGACGATGTCGGTGAGAAGCAGGTCCCACGGGCCCTGATCGAGGGCGTCGATGGCGTCGTCGCCATTCTCGCAATCGACCACGGAATGGCCCGCACGCTCGAGCGCCCGGGTCAGGAAGCCGCGAAGCGAGTGATCGTCTTCCGCCAGTAGAATGCGCGCCATGTCGTTGTCCGCCCCGGTCGTCTTTCCGAAACGCTACGCCGCGACTGGTAAACTGGCCATGAAAATCAGAGGGCCCTCGCCAGCGCTCGCTTGTGGATGGTTGGCCGAAACAGGTTATGGCTGCCGGCATGGATCAGGACGGTGCCGGGGCTGGGAGTAGCGATGACGACGTCTTCGTCGTTCTGCGGCCTCAAACGCCCGGTCGCTTCGTCTTCGCCTCGCCCCATTCAGGCACGGTCTATCCTCCTGGCATGGGCGCGGACCGGGCCCTGCCGGAAGCCAGTCTGCGCAGCGCCGAGGACGCCCTCGTCGACCGGCTGATCGCGCCGGGCGTCGATCTGGGCGCCACGGTGGTTCTGGCGCAGCTCGGCCGGGCCTGGGTCGATCTGAACCGCGGTCCGGCCGATCTCGACCCCCAGCTGATCGAGGGGGCCGCCGACGGGTCGGTTTCGGCGCGGACGGCGGCGGGATACGGCGTGATTCCGCGGCTGACCGGGGACGGGCGGGCCCTCTACGACCGTCGCCTGACGCTGGAAGAGGCGAGGGACCGGATTGCGGCGACCCACGCGCCCTATCACGCGGCTCTGGCGGCACAGATGCAGGCCGCGCGTGCGCGGCACGGCGAGGCCGTGCTGGTGGACTGGCATTCGATGCCGGCGCGGGCGACGCAGGGCGCGGGCGGCGCACGAGGGCCGGACGTGGTGCTCGGCGACCGGCATGGCTCCTCCTGTTCGGCGGCGCTGACCCGGCGGCTGCGGCGGGCGTTCGAGGCGCTGGGCTGGCGGGTCGCCTTGAACCAGCCCTATGCAGGCGGCTGGACCACCCAGAGCTGGGGCCGACCGTCGGAGGGGTTTCACGCCATCCAGGTCGAGCTGAACCGGGCGCTGTATTTCGACGAAGCCGCCCGGATGCCGGGGCCCGGCTGGTCGCGGACCGAAAAGGGCGTGGCCCGCGCCATCGCCGCCCTGCTGGACGGGACATAAAAAAAGCCGCGCCCGAGGGCGCGGCATGAAGTCTATAGGGAGGAAACGCCCAGAAGGGCACGACGCCCGGAGGCGTCGAAGATCAAGCTAGGTTGCAGCGCACAAATCGTCAAGCGGCTATCTCGCAACTGCGTTCACGCAGTGTAACCGCTTTCAGCCTGTCAGACGCGCTCCAGGAGCCGGCGGGCGTTGCGGATGGCGCGGGCGGCCGGCGACCCGGCCTGGCGCCAGACCATCAGGCAGAATGCGGCCGTCACGCCGATCGACAGCCACAGCGGCCCGAACAGCCAGGCCGCTGCCGCCAAGGCAAAATAATAGCCCCGCACGCCCTGGCTGAAGGCACTGAGGGCGGGATTCAACAGATTGGCCGCCGCGTCGCCCAAGGCCACCCGATCCGCCTCTGTATGCACTTCGGGCGCGGCCCCGATCAGGGCGAGGGCATAGTTCAACTGTCTGATCGACCAGATGAAATCCAGCAGGCCGCGGGCCAGGCAGACCAGCACCAGCGCCAGCTTGGCCTCCAGCAACTTCATCGGCACGTCCTCGGCACCGACCGAGGCGAACCCCTGCATGGCCTGTTCCCCGCCGAACAGCACGCTGGCCACGGCCGCGATCAGCAGCAGATTGGTCGAGGCGAAGAAACCGCCGGAATTGATGGTGTGGCCCATCAGATTGCTGTCGACGAGCCGGGTTTCCCGATGGGTCATGGCCGTCATCCAGACGCGGCGAATGACCAGCATGTCGTCGTTGAGCGTGCCGCTGCGCCGCGCCAGCAGGGCCAGAAGCGGGCCATAGCCGAGCCAGCACAGGATGAAGAGGGCCAGGGCCAGCCAGTCGAACAGGGTCATCGCCGTCTCCTCTTCACCGGTACACCGTGACGCGCCGGGTGCGCGCGCTCAAGCAGCGAGCGACCGCGTCGCAAGCGATAGCGCAAACCATCCTGCCTTGCTTCGGGCGCCGTGCGAGCCTATCACGCCCGCCACTTCGTATCGCACTGCACAATAATCGAGCGCGCCATGAATATCGATGCCATTCCCGTCGGCCCCAATCCGCCCTGGGACGTCAATGTCATCATCGAGATCCCGCAGGGCGGCCTGCCGGTGAAATACGAAATGGACAAGGCGTCGGGTGCCCTGTTCGTCGACCGCTTCCTGCACACGGCCATGTACTATCCGGGCAACTACGGCTTCATTCCGCACACCCTGTCGGACGACGGCGACCCCTGCGACGTGATCGTGCTGAACCCGACCCCGGTCGTGCCCGGCTGCATCATCCGCTCGCGCCCGATCGGTGTGCTGAAGATGGAAGACGAGGCGGGCGGCGACGAAAAGATCCTCGCCGTGCCGGTCGACAAGCTGAACCCCTACTATACTGACATCGCCAGCTACCGGCAGCTGCCGACCATCATGGTCGAGCAGATCGAGCATTTCTTCACCCGCTACAAGGATCTGGAGAAGAACAAGTCGGTCACGGTGAAGGGCTGGGGCGACGCCGGCGAAGCCGCCGAACTGATCGCCACCGGCATGCGCGCACATCAGGAAAAGCTGAAGGCCGCCGCCTCCAAAGCCGCCAACGCGGCCTGAGCCTTTCGCGACCGATAGCGACCGGCTAGGGAAACCCATGGCCGCCGCCGAGACTCCTGCAGACGTTTTCAAACGCGCCCTCGCCCATGCGGCGCGGGCGCTGGCGGAGCAGTCCGAGCTTGAGGTCGTGTTCGGCTCCGACGGGCCGAAACTGTCCAACGGCGTCCTGACCCTGCCGCATCCGCCGCGCGATCCCGGCAGTCCGGAGAGTGCGACCCTGCGTGGTCAGGCCGACCGGCTGGCGCTGCGTCTGGCCAATCACGACGAGACCCTGCATGCCCGCCTTCGCCCCATCGACAGCCGCGCCGCCGAGGTGTTCGAGGCTGTGGAGCAGGCGCGGGTCGAGGCCGTCGGCTCGCAGTCGCTGGCCGGGGTACGGGCCAATATGGGCGCGGCCCTGCTGACGCGGCTGGAGAAGATGGGCGCCCTGCGCGCGACCGAGGCGGAGCGCGTGCCGGTCGCCGAGGCCGTGGCCCTGCTGGTGCGCGAGCGGCTGACCGGACAGCGCGCGCCGGACGGGGCCGCCGCCATGCTGGACCTCGTCCGCACGGCGATGGAGGACAAGGCCGGGGCCAAACTCAACGCCCTCGCCGAGGCCGCCGATGACCAGGCGATGTTCGCCGACCGGCTGAAGGACGTGTTGCGCGCGCTGGACCTCGATCCAGGCGACGGCCGCGGCGACGACGCCTCGGACGAACAGGGCGAGGACGAGGCCGATCCCCAGTCGCCCGATGCGGCTGATGATCAGGACGAGGAAGACGACGCCGGCGGCGGCGAAGGCCAGACCATGGACGGCTCGGCCGACGACGAGAGCCAGGGCGACGAGCGCGAAGCCCGGCCGGACGGCTCGGCAGGCGATCCCGACGGCGAGGCGTCGGACGAAGGCCCTGACGTCAACGAAGGCGCCTTGCCCAACCGCCAGCAGACCGCCGACGACGGCCGGACCATCGACGCCTACCACGTCTTCACCACCGCCTATGACGAGGTCGTGGACGCCGCCGACCTGTGCGATCCCAACGAGCTGGAGCGGCTGCGCGCCCTGCTGGACCAGCAGCTGACGGCGCTGTCGTCGGTGGTGTCGCGGCTGGCCAACAAGCTGCAGCGCCGGCTCATGGCGCAGCAGAACCGCAGCTGGCATTTCGATCTGGAGGAGGGGGTGCTGGACACCGCCCGCCTGACCCGGGTCATCACCGACCCGACCAGTCCGCTGAGCTTCAAGGCCGAGAGCGAGAGCCCGTTCCGCGACACGGTGGTGACCCTGCTGCTGGACAACTCCGGCTCGATGCGCGGGCGGCCGATCATGGTCGCTGCGGTCTGCGCCGACATCCTGGCACGGACGCTGGAGCGGTGCGGGGTCAAGGTCGAGATCCTCGGCTTCACCACCCGGGCCTGGAAGGGCGGGCAGGCGCGCGAGGCCTGGATCAGCGCCGGAAAGCCGGCCAATCCGGGTCGGCTGAACGACCTGCGGCACATCATCTACAAGGCGGCGGACTCGCCCTGGCGGCGGGCCAAGAAGAGCCTCGGCCTGATGATGCGCGAGGGCCTGCTCAAGGAGAACATCGACGGCGAGGCCCTGACCTGGGCGCATGAGCGCCTGCTGGGCCGGACCGAGGCGCGGCGCATCCTGATGGTCATTTCCGACGGCTCTCCGGTCGATGACTCGACCCAGTCGGCCAATGCCGCCCTCTACCTGGACAAGCACCTCAGGCAGGTGATCGCCGGGATCGAGGAGCGTTCACCGGTCGAGCTGATCGCCATCGGCATCGGCCACGACGTGACGCGCTGGTACCGCCGGGCGGTCACCATCGTCGATGTGGAGCAACTGGCCGGGGTGATGACCGAGAAGCTGGCCGAGCTGTTCGAAGGCGAACCCAAGGCGGCGCCCGGGCGGAGACGAAAGGCCGCCTAGGGCGGAGTTCCTTCCGGAGTCAGCCCGAAGGCGGGACCCGCGCGCCCTGCATCTGGCGCAGCATCTCGCGGCTGGCGGCGCGATCTTCATCAGTCTGGACCGCGCTGCGGCAGACGCGGCGGCCGAAGCGCGAGCCGGTGACCGCCTCGGTCCGGCAGACCTGGGCGGTCTCTGCAGCCGGTCGGGCGGCACCGGATGCGGGGGCGGCCGCGACCGTGGGTCCCGTCGCGGGCTGGGCCGGCGCAGCGGCGGGGGCCTGCTGGAGCAAGGCGACGGAAGCGATCAGAACAGCGGGAAACAACACCGGGAACTCCTGGGGGCTTTGGCCGCATAATGCCGGACGGGGCTGAAGTCGCAACCCCGGCGCGAGATCAGACGCGCTCGCTGATCCGGATGGCGGCCCGGCAGCCTGCCTTGATCACCGCACTGAGCAGGTCGTAGCCCGGGGCCTCCCGGCTGCCGTGGGCGACGGCGTGGTCGTGGTGGGCCAGTTCCTCATCGCGGAAGGCCGACAGTTCGGCGGCCAGGGCCGGGTCGCGGTCTTTCAGCTCGGCGATCTGGTCGGCGTAATGTTCCTCGATCACGCTCTCGACCGCCTCGGTGCAGGCGTGGGCGGCCTTCTCGCCCATCAGGGCCGTACCGGTGCCCAGGGCGAGGGCGGCCAGTCGCCAGACCGGGGTCATCACCGTGGGACGCACCCGCTCGGCGTTCAGCAGGGCGTCGAAGCGGGCGAGGTGGACGGCCTCCTGGGCCTGCATCTCGCCCATGTCAGAGGCGACGGCCTCGTGGCCGGCGCGACCCTCGAAGACGGCGCGCTGGGCGCGGTAGATGTGGACCGCGGCGTACTCACCGGCGTGATCGACGCGCAGGATTTCCGCCCTGCGGCGCTGGCTGGCGCCGCGGCCGGGCCGGGGCAGCGGAATACGGCGGTTGTCCGCCGTGTCCGTTTCCGGGGCCTCAGTTGCGAGGGGCTCTGGCATCCTTGGGCCTCTTGGCGGCGAGAAGGCTGAACACGGCCAAGGCGGCCGAGATCAGGGCGTTCCACCCTGCCATGGACAGGCCGAGGAAGCGCCACGTCACCGCGTCGCACATGACGACCTTCTCGACCGGGCCGGTGCCCAGGGCGAGGGCCGCGAGGCTTTCGAGGTTGATGTCGCCGCCGCCGGAACAGGTCGCGGGCAGGTCCCACCATTTCATCTCGCCGCCCATGTGGAAGACGGCGGTGATCGTGCCGGTGGCGAAGACGACGGCCAGCAGGAAGGCGGCGATGCGCGGCGTGCCGCGGCTGCCCCGGCTGATCACGTGCCAGAGCGTGGCGACCAGGGCGATGGCGACGGCACCCCAGTAGACCTCGCGCTGCTTGAGGCAGAGGTTGCAGGGCGCGAGGCCGCCGAAGCGCTCGAACGCATGCGCTGCGCCCAGCAGGGCCAGCGAGGCCGCCAGGGCAAAGGCGGTCCACCACCGCGTCAGGAGTCGATACAGGCCTACCATCGGACGACGTTCATAGCGGGGCCGGAGCGCCGCGTCGATGAGGCTCGCCCGATCAGAGCAGCTTCACCGCGGCAAAGGCGGCGACGAGCACCACGATACCGATGATGCTCCACATCGCCAGCCGCTTCTCGACCATTTCCAGCATGGCCGGACCCCAGCGCTTGAGCACGAAGGCCTCGGCGAAGAAGCGGCCGCCGCGGGTCACGGCGCAGAGGGCCACGAAGAGCGGGAAGTTGAACTGGAAGATGCCCGAGGCGATGGTGATCAGCTTGAACGGGATCGGCGTCAGACCCTTGATCAGGATCACCCAGGCCCCGTGCTGCTG
The DNA here is from genome assembly GCA_030285985.1 of Aquidulcibacter paucihalophilus. Lineage (NCBI taxonomy): Bacteria > Pseudomonadati > Pseudomonadota > Alphaproteobacteria > Caulobacterales > Caulobacteraceae > Aquidulcibacter > Aquidulcibacter paucihalophilus. The sequence goes on along the minus strand of CP127384.1, from coordinate 14,276 downwards.
GAACAGGGCCTTGGACGCCTCGAAGGTGTCGGCCTTGCCCAGCCAGGCCAGGATCATCATCCCGACGTCGGTCAGGAAATAGCCGATGGCGTAGCCCAGCATGGCACCCAGGACCGAGGCGACCGTGCAGACCCCGGCGTAGAAATAGGCGCGGTCCGGCCGCGCCAGGATCATCGGCCCGAGCATGACGTCGGGCGGGATGGGGAAGAAGGAGCTTTCGGTGAAGGACACCACGGCCAGAGCGGGCGTGGCGTGTTTGCTGCGGGCGAGGGCGAAGACCCAGTCGTAGAGCTTGCGAAGCATGGATGTCCCGGAAAGGCCGAACGTCGCGTCTAGCAGGCCGGAGCGGCGCGCGCACCCGCAGAAACCCTCCGTGAGTCGCGGTCGCGGCGAAGGGTCGCTATAGAGGCCGCCTCCCGCCTCTCCCCAGGACGGAATTCCTCATGCGCTATCTGCACACCATGGTCCGTGTGACCGACCTCGACGCCTCGCTGCGTTTCTACTGCGACCTGCTGGGTCTCGAGGAGATGCGGCGCATGGAGAATGAGGCCGGACGCTTCACCCTGGTCTTCCTCGCCGCGCCCGCGGACCGGGATCGATCGGATGCGGACCGGTCACCCGAGGTCGAGCTGACCTTCAACTGGGATCCGGACCCCCAGCCCTATCAGGGCGGCCGCAATTTCGGCCACCTGGCCTACAAGGTCGGCGACATCCATGCCGCCTGCCAAAGGCTGATGGATGGCGGCGTGGTCATCAACCGCCCGCCGCGCGACGGCCGCATGGCCTTTGTCCGGTCGCCGGACGGGATCTCCATCGAACTGCTGCAGGAGGGTGCCCCTCTGGCACCCGCCGAGCCCTGGGTCTCCATGCCCAACACCGGGAGCTGGTGACCTTGAAAGCGTTTCCGATCGTGGCATTGGCCCTGCTGGGCCTGACGTCGCTCGGGGCCTGCGCCTCGACCTCCGAGACCTATCCGGCGCGCACCGCCACGGAACAGCTGCTGGTGGCCCGCGCCGCCGATCGCGCCGTCGAGGGCCTGACCCTGCCGATCCCGGCCGGGTCGCGCGTCTTCGTCGACGACACCTGGTTCCGGGCCGAGAACGCGGCCTATGCCGTCAGCGCGATCCGCAACGCCCTGTCCGACGCCGGCTACGCCCTCGCCTCATCGAAGGCCGAGGCCGACGCCGTGTTCGAGCTGCGCGCCGGGGCCCTGTCGCTGGAGCAGATGCGCCGCGTCTTTGGCCTGCCCGACATGCGGGTGCCCATCAACGACAGCTTCAACGTGGTCTCCATCCCCGAGCTTTCGATCTACAGCCGCCGCGACCGGGTCGGCGTGGCGGAGTTCTCGGGCTTCCTCTACGACCCGAAGACCGGTGCGCCCCTCGGTGCCGTCCTGCCCATGACCGGCGAATTCCGCATCCGCAGCCACAAGCTGCTGATGATCGTGGCCTGGGGCCAGCAGCGCATCGACCCCGGCCAGCGCGACCCGGGCGACAGCTGGCGGGAATTCTAGGCCCAGGGGGCGAGAAGACACCGTGTCCCGGAAAGCCGTGACGCTGCTCCGGAGTTGCGCGGGCCCAGCCCGATTCCGCTGACCTTGCCTGTCGACCGCTCCTGCGCCGGAGCCGCCGTGAAACCCTGTTGTCAAAGACCCGTGCCGCCCTTTCGGAAGGACGACGGGATCATTTTACCGCCGTCGGGAAGGGCGCTGGCTGATTTCCGGCGACGCGGGTCGGGAAGGGCGAAAACAGGGTCGGGCGGGGCGAGATTATACGGGGCGGGAAGATAGGGGCTCTGATGTTTCGATCCCTTGCGCCCCGGCCCTCGCTCGGGGATGGTCGCGGCCTCAGTGTTTCCGGGGGTTCCCATGCGTCGTCTGCTCGTCTCGTCCGTCGCCGTCCTTGCCCTGACGGCGGGGGCTTCCGCTGCGGCGGCGCAGGATCCTCACGCCGGACATGCGGGCCATGCGGCACCCGCCGCCGCCGCGCAGAGCGAGGATGCCCGGCTGGCCGCCTTCTTTGAGCAGGCCTTCCAGGAGCGGATCGCCCTGTCGCCGCAGCAGATGACGTCGTTGGGGCTCAAGACCGATTACGACAAACTGGACGACAACACCGAGGCGGCGGCGGCGCGGTCGCTGGCCCTGGCCGAGCGGCAGCTGTTGCAGCTGAACGACCAGTTCAATCCGCGGACCCTGAGCGACGAGAGCCGGCTGTCGTGGCGGCTGTTCGAATACGGGGTGGAGCAGGCGCGCCTGTCGAACCGCTGGCGGGACTGGGGCTATCAGTTTGCGGCCAACGGCAATCCGACCACGGGCCTGCCGGTGTTCATGATCAACAACCACCGCGTCACCAGCGTGTCGGACGCCGAGGCCTATGTGGCGCGGCTGGTCGAGGCCGAGCGGGTGATGGGCGAGATTTCGGCGACGCTGCGCAGCCGTGCGGCGGCGGGGGTGATCTCGCCGGCGTTCGTGTTCGCGCCGACGATCGCCAATACGGGTGCGATCATCGCGGGGGCGCCGTTCGATGACGGGGCCGACAATCCGGTCTGGGCCGATTTCCAGCGCAAGGTCGGGGCCCTGGACGCGGACGCCGCGACGAAGGAACGGCTGCTGGCCGAGGGGCGGGCGGCGCTGACCGGCCCGTGGCGGCGCGGCTATCAGGGCGTTCTGGTGGCCCTGACCGAGGTCGGGGCGCAGGCCGAGGCCATGCCGGACAATGCGGGCGGGGTGTGGCGGCTGCCCGAGGGCGAGGCCTTCTACAACGCCCGCCTGCAGCTCTCGACCACCACCGACCTGACCGCGGACCAGATCCACGAGATCGGCCTGGCCGAGGTGGCGCGGCTGCAGGGCGAGATGCAGACGATCATGACCCGGGTCGGCTTCACCGGTTCGCTGCAGGACATGTTCGCCTATCTGAAGACCGATCCGCGGTTCCAGTATCCGAACACGCCGGAGGGCAAGGAGGCGTATCTGACGGACGCCCGTGCCTTCATCGCCCAGGTGATGGCGGCGGCCCCGCGGTATTTCAGCGACCTGCCGGAATCGGCGCTGGAGGTGCGGGCGGTCGAGCCCTGGCGCGAGGCGACGGCGTCCATCGCCTTCTACAACTCGCCCGCCCCGGACGGGTCGCGGCCGGGCATCTACTACGTCAATCTGTCGGACATGACCCAGGTGCTGAAGCCCCAGATCGAGGGCATCAGCTATCACGAGGGCGCGCCGGGCCACCATTTCCAGATCGCCTATGCCCAGGAGATGGAGGGGCTGCCGCGCTTCCGCCGGTTCGGCGGCTACGGGGCCTATGCCGAGGGCTGGGGGCTGTACGCCGAGCGGCTGGGCAAGGAGATGGGCTTCTATGAGGACCCGTATTCCGACTTCGGCCGTCTCTCGACCGAGCTGTGGCGGGCGGTGCGGCTGGTGACCGATACGGGGCTGCACGCCAAACGCTGGAGCCGTGAACAGGCGATCGACTATTTCCGCCAGAACTCGCTGCTGAGCGAGCGCGACATCGTCAAGGAGGTCGAGCGCTATCTGACCAATCCGGGACAGGCGACCAGCTACAAGATCGGCGAGCTGAAGATCATGGAGCTGCGGGCGCGGGCGCAGGCGGCGCTCGGAGACCGGTTCGATATCCGGGACTTCCACGCGGTGGTGCTGGGTTCGGGGTCGGTGCCGCTGGATGTGCTGGAGGACCAGGTCGACGCCTGGATCGCGGCCGGCGGCGGTTCGCCGGGCTGAGGGCCGCGCGACCGCGCGGCGGATCGCCGCGTTGGCGGAACCGGTGCGGCCCCCTAGCTGTACCTCTGGACTGAACAGGAGACACCGATGCCCTTGCTGATGTGCCCCAATGACAACGCCGCCATGCAGACGCTGGAACGGGGTGGCGTGCAGTTCGACATGTGCCCGACCTGCCGCGGCGTCTGGCTGGACCGGGGCGAGCTGGAGAAGCTGATGGATTCGGCGATGCAGGACGGCCGGGCCTCCGCGCCCCAGGCCGCGCCGGCACCGCAGCCGCAGGCCCAGCCCTATCCGCCGCAACAGCCGCCGCAGCAGCCCTGGGGCGGTCAGCCCGCCTATCGCGACGAGCGCTATCGCAGCCGCGACGACGACGACTACCGCTACAAGAAGAAGAAGCGCGACAGCATCTTCGACATTTTCGACTGATCAGGCAGCCAGGCCGGCGGCCTTCATCAGCCCCTTGAGCGGGGCGAGGGCTTCCGGCGCGGCCGAAAGGACGCCGCGGGATTCGGGCGCGCGGAAGAGTTTGACGGCCTCGGCCTTGGCGCGGTCGGCGGCGGGCCCCAGCGGTGCCGTCTCGCCCGCGGCGAGGCGTAGCAGCACGGAAAGCTTCTGCAGCAGGGGGGCCTGTGAGCGGGCCACCATCATGACGATCCGGGCCTCGGCCTCGACCGTCCCGCCCACCGTGCCGATGGCGGCGTTGATCTCGGCATCGTCCCGTTCGGACAGGCCGCAAACGCGGACGGAGCGTTGCAGGCCGGCCAGAACGCCCAGCTTCTGGGCCGCCGTCTGGGTGGCCGACGGGGCGCGCATCTCGCTCTCGAAGCGCAGTGAGCTGACGCAGGCCGCCAGCCAGCGGGCCGCGGACCGCTTGTTGGCCGTACCGGTGACGTTTTCGCACAGCCGGGCCAGGGACTCGGCCTCGCACACGACGGTTTCGCTGCCCTTTACGTAGGCGGCCACGAAGTCGGCGGTGACGATGGCCCTGGACCGTTCGTTGAACGCGGTCTGGACCTCATCGAGGGTCAGCAGTCGCCCGGCCGTGACCGTCAGGGCCATGGCCAGGGTGCGGAGGATGTCGATCTCGCCGGCGGCGTCGCTGGGGCGCAGGCGGCGCGGGCTCATCAGCTCGCGCAGGACCATCCGGGCAAGGGCGGCCGAAAGCAGGGGGAACTGGCCCGCCTCGAGCCGCGCGCCGAGCCGGGCCGCCGGGCCGTCGACGGCCGGCACCTGTATGGCCAGTTTGGGGTCCTGGGCGATCAGGGCGTTGATCTCGCGGGGTGCCACCATGCGAACCACGGCGGCGAGCGAGGCACCCTGGTCCAGCGAGGGCCCGAGAATGTCGGCCAGGCTGGTCCGGGAGCCGAGCATTTCGCACAGCAGCTGTTCGATCGGCACCATGACCATGGCGTGGGGGGCGCCGTCGGCGGGCGCGCGCTCGGCGAGATCCATCAGCCGGTCAAGACGCGGTCGTCCGCCGCGCAGGCCCTTCAGGGCACCGCACACAACGCCACCCATGATGAAGGCGCGATCGGGCTGGCCGGCCATGCGATGGGCGATGTCGGCGATCGAACAGTCTTCGAGGCCGGGGAAGAGGTTGCGCCGTCCGGCCGTGACGACGCGCTCCACGGTCTGGTCCGACAGTTTCTGATAGTGCCGCATCAGGTCGTGGACCGGCTGGCCCACATCCTGACTCTCGGGCACGGCGATCTTCTGGATGGCGTGCTGGAGTTCGACGCCCGAGGCTTCCAGCTTTTCGGCCAGGTCGGGGCGGTGCAGCAGTTCGAACGCGGTGACGCCATTGCGGCCCAGCCAGTCCTCAAGCACCCGGCCGATCGTCTCACGGGCGTGCGGCGTGTAGAGATCCTGTGGTGCCGAGCAGCGCGGTCCGGCCTGGTCTTCGGGCACGACGCGCTTGCGCTGGACCTCGGGCGCGCCGCGGGTGAGCACGGTGACGCTGTTGAACTCCATCGTGTCCGGGTCGAGCGTCTCCTTGGTCACGCGCACGGCGGCGGCGCGGTTGTCGGCAAGAAGGTCTTCGGCGCTCTGGACCGCCTGGGTGCGATCCTCCGTCGCCATCTGGAGGGTCCAGGGGGCCGGCGCGGTCTTGCGGATATAGACTTCGTAGTGGACGGGCCCGGCCATGAAACGCTCGTAAATTGCCGTCCCACCATGGCACCAAGGCTTTAAGGTCAGGTTTCGTTGCGCATTAAGGCGGCGCAGCCCATGTTTTACGCCGTAATCTCTCCACGATGTTTTAGAACGGTACCGCTTGCCGCGCGTTGTGATGGCGAACGAACCGTCTGCAAGGAGCCTGACTTGGCGAACATCACCCTGGTCGACGACGACGAGAACATCGTCGCTTCCGTCTCGCTGGCGCTGGAAAGCCATGGCCACAAGGTCACGGCCTGGCACGACGGCGCCTCGGGACTCGAGGCGCTGGAGGCCAGCCCGCCCGATCTGGCCATCCTCGATGTGAAGATGCCGCGCATGGACGGGATGGAGGTGCTGCGCCGCCTGCGCCAGACCTCGCAGATCCCGGTCATCATGCTGACGTCCAAGGACGAGGAGATCGACGAGATCCTCGGCTTCAACCTCGGTGCCGACGACTATATCCACAAGCCGTTCAGCCAGCGTCTGCTGATCGAACGGGTCAAGGCCCTGCTGCGCCGGACCGGTGCCGACGGCGGCGAGCCCGAGCCCTCGGGCGAAGGCTCCACCAAGGCGATCAAGCGCGGCAAGCTGTCGATGGACCCGGCCCGTCACGAGAGCACCTGGGAAGGCAAGCCGGTCAAGCTGACGGTGACCGAGTTCCTGCTGCTGCAGGCCCTGGCCCAGCGGCCCGGCTTCGTGAAGAGCCGCGACAACCTGATGGACGCCGCCTACGACGATCAGGTCTATGTCGACGACCGCACCATCGACAGCCACGTCAAACGCATGCGGAAGAAATTCCGGGTGGTCGACCCCGAGTTCGACGCCATCGAGACCCTGTATGGCGTTGGATACCGCTATCGCGAAAGCTGAACCGCCGCTCCCGCCGGGAGAGGCCGCGCCCCGCCGTCGCCTGAAACGCTTCAGCGGGTCGCGGCTGGGCGGGCTGATTCTCGCGCTGAACCTGCTCAGCCTGCTGATCCTGTTTGTCGGGGCCCTGCTGCTCAATGAATGGCAGCGGGGGCTGATCGAGTCGCGCCAGGAGACGCTGACAGCCCAGGCCGAACTTCTGTCCAATGTGCTCAGCAAGTTGAGCATCACGACGGGCGAGCCCGCGCCGGCCTTCGATCCGGTGGAGGCGTCGCGGCAACTGGTCGACGATTTCATTCCGGAGGGCCAGAGGGCGCGGCTGTTCGACCTCGACGGCCTGCTGGTCGCGGACAGCTATGCGGTCAGTGAAGCGATTCCCGGACAGGCCCTGCCGCCCGCCCGGCCCGCCGGCACCCCCGTCCAGCCGCCTGCGCCCAAGGTCGAAACCCGCAACGCCGCCCATCTGGAAGAAGCCCGCTCCGCCCTCGCGGCGGAGGTCGAGCAGGCGCTGGACGGTGAGCCCCAGGCCGGCGTGCGGCGTTCCGAGAGCGGCGATCGTGTCGTGTCCGTCTCGATCCCGGTCCGCCACGTCCGCCAGGTTCTGGGCGTGCTGACGCTTGAGGCGGGCGATGTGGACGAAACCCTGTCCGCGCAGCGCCGGGCGCTGATGCCCTTCGCCCTCGTCGCGCTGGCGGTGAACCTGCTCGGGTCGCTGCTGATGCATCTGTTCGTGGCGCGGCCCGTCATGCGGCTGTCGGCGGCGGCGGATGAGGTGCGGCTGCAAAGGGCGCGGGCCATCTCCCTGCCTGACCTGGAGAGCCGCAAGGACGAGATCGGCGATCTGGCCCGGTCGCTGGAGACCATGACCGAGACCCTGTCGGACCGGATGGACGCCATCGAGGCCTTCGCCGCCGATGTCTCGCACGAGATCAAGAACCCCCTGACCTCGATCCGGTCGGCGCTGGAGACCCTGCCGCTGGTCAAGACCCCGGCGCAGCGCGAGAAACTGACCAGTCTATTGCAGCAGGACGTGCGCCGGCTGGACCGGCTGATCACCGACATCTCCAACGCCTCGCGGCTGGATGCCGAGTTGAACCGCGACCGGCCGCGGGCCATCGACCTGACCCAGCTGCTGACCGAGATCGTCGGCGTCTATGAGGCCGGGCTGAAGCCGGGCGAGGCGCATGTGATCTTCGAGGTTCCAGCCGGGGATCACGTCCAGATCATGGGTCGCGACGGGCCGCTGGGGCAGGTGTTCCGCAACCTGATCGACAATGCCCGCTCGTTCAGCCCGCCGGGCGGGACGGTGCGGCTGTCGCTCGATCGCGACGATATCGATCCCGATAGGCCGGTCCGCGTGCGTATCGACGACGACGGCCCCGGCATTCCGTCCGAGAACCTCGAGACGGTGTTCGAGCGGTTCTACACCGCCCGTCCGCGAGGTACGGCGTTCGGGGCCAACTCCGGTCTGGGCCTGTCGATCGTGCGGCAGATCGTTGAGGCGCATGGCGGCCATGTCCGGGCCGCCAACCGTCCGGACGCGGCCGGCGGCGTCGCCGGGGCCCGCTTCGAGGTCGCCCTGCCCGCCGCGCCGGGTGCGGGCCGGCGGGCGTGAGCATCGCCCAGCCGCTGCACGCCACCGCGGTGGCGCAGTGGACGCCGGGGGCCGGCTGGCGCGCCATCCTGATCAGCGGACCGTCGGGCGCGGGCAAGAGCGATCTGGCCCTGAGGCTGCTCGGGCGGGGCTGGCGGCTGGTGTCCGACGACTATGTCCATGTCTTCGCCTCGGGCGAGGGGCTGTATGTCACCGCGCCGGAGACGATCCGGGGGCGGATCGAGGCGCGCGGCCTCGGCATCATCGGGGCCTGCGTGCAGGGCGTCGTGCGGCTGGTTCTGGCCGTGGATCTGGTCGAATCGACCCCGGAGCGGTTGCCCGACCCGGAGACGCGCAACCTCCATGGCCGGTCCGTGCCGCGGCTCCGGCTGGCCGGATTCGAGGCCTCGGCGGTCGAAAAGGTCGCGGCGGCCATTGCCCCGCTTTAACCCGGCGCGGACTTGGGCTATTCCGCCCGGCTTGCGGCGCGCTGAAGGGCGGCCGGACGCGGGGGCGAAAGTCTTGGTGAAGCCTTCATGATCGGGCTGGTGATTGTCACCCACGGGGGTCTGGCCTCGGAATTTCTTGCGGCCATGGAGCATGTGGTGGGGCCCCAGCGCGGGGTCGCGGCCATCTGCATCGGGCCCGAGGACGACATGGAGCGGCGCCGCCGCGACATCGTCGACGCTGCCTCGGCCGTCAACGACGGCGACGGCGTGATCCTGCTGACCGACATGTTCGGCGGCACGCCCTCCAACCTCGCGATTTCGGTGATGGAAGAGACGCGCGCCGAGGTGATCGCCGGGCTGAACCTGCCCATGCTGATCAAACTGGCCAGCGTGCGCGGCCGCGAGCCGCTGGAAGCCTGCGTGGCCCATGCCCAGGACGCCGGGCGCAAATATATCTCCGTCGCCAGCTGGGTGCTTCAGGGCGAGAAATGACCGCGACCGCGACCGCGAACATCTGCAACACCCGGGGCCTGCACGCCCGCGCCTCTGCCAAATTCGTCAAACTGGCCTCGACCTTCGACGCCGAGATCCATGTCACCCGGGACGGCGTGACCGTGAACGCCCTGTCGATCATGGGCCTGCTGATGCTGGGCGCCGGCAACGGCTGCACCATCGACATCTCCGCCGAGGGCGCGGAGGCCGAGGCCGCCGTGGCCGGTCTGGTCGATCTGGTGGACCGGAAGTTCGACGAGGACCAGTAGTCAGTCTTCGGACGGCGTCTGGACGGCCCCGATGTGGGCGAGGCCGCGCCGGGCAGCGATCTCCACCTGTTTTGCCCGCTCCAGATAGCGGGCGCGGTCCGCCTCGGTCCGGTCATCCGCGCAACGGTCGCAGCAGACGCCCTCGATGTAGCGGGGCGAGGTCCGCCCTTCGGGGCTGACCGGCATGCGGCAACCCCGGCAAAGGCTGTGGCTGCCCGGCACGAGGCCGTGGCCGACGGCGACCCGTTCGTCGAAGACGAAACACTCGCCCTGCCAAAGGCTGTCGACCTCCGGCGTCGTCTCGAGATAGCGCAGGATGCCGCCTTCCAGATGGAAGACGTCCTGCACGCCCTCGGCCTTGAGGAAGGCGGTGGCCTTTTCGCAGCGGATGCCGCCAGTGCAGTACATGGCCACCTTCGGCGGGGTCGGCCCGTCCAGCAGGGCGCGGCCCTCGGTGCGGAACCAGTCGGGGAAGTCGCGAAAGCCGCGGGTGTTGGGCTGGACCGCGCCCTCAAAGGCACCGACGGCCGCCTCATAGTCGTTGCGTGTGTCGATCACGATCACGTCGGGCTGCCGGATCAGGGCGTTCCAGTCGGCGGGGGCGACATAGGTCCCGGCGTTGACGGCCGGATCGAGGTCCGGCTGGCCCATGGTCACGATCTCGGGCTTGATCCGCACCTTCAGCCGGTGGAACGGCATGGCCGCGGCCTCGGCGAATTTGACGTCCAGGTCAGCGAACCCGGGCAGGGCGCGGATGCCCGCCAGCACGCGGTCGATGGCGGCCGCAGGGCCGGCGATCGTGCCGTTCAGTCCCTCATGCGCAACCAGCAGGGTGCCGCGGACGTCCGGGCGGCAAAGGGCGTCGAGGTGATCGCGCACGGCCGCGCAGTCGGTGATGGTCGCGAACCGGTAGAGGGCGGCGACCCTCACCGGCCCGGTGGAGCGCGCTTCGGCTGGATCGGCGGACTGGGTCATGTCGGCGGTGCGGGTGCCTGGTGGAGCCGAGGGGAGTCGAACCCCTGACCTCGTCATTGCGAACGACGCGCTCTACCAACTGAGCTACGGCCCCGTTTCAGGGTGCAGGCGAGGGCGCGACATACGAGGGGCGGGGCGGGGGTGTCAACGGCCATGGCACCGGCACCGGCCTGCGACGCCGGAATCGTTGGACGGACGGCGCGGTCACGGTAGAAGCGGGACAGATTCTGCTTCTGGAGCCCCTTCATGGGTTACGCCATCGTCTGGCTGGTCAATACGATCCTGTCGATCATGACCTGGTCGATCATCCTGTCGGCCATCATCAGCTGGCTGTTCGCCTTCGACGTCATCAACCGCCGCAACCGGTTCGTGAACCAGATCGCCGATTTTCTGGACCGGCTCACCGCGCCCCTGCTGGAGCCGTTCCGCCGGATCATTCCGCCGCTGGGCGGCATGGACATCTCGCCGATCGTGGTCCTGCTGCTGATCAATTTCGCGCGCATTCTCTTCAACCGGATGAGCGCGCCCTATCTGATCTCGATCCTGGGCTGATGAGCATGCGCGACCGCGGCGCCACGGCGGGCCGGGTTCGGGGCACAGGTCGCGTTCCGGCCTTGCACCGTCCGGCAGGGGTCCTAAGGTGCCGCTCCGACCGGGCTTTCCGCCTGCCAGCTATCCGGACTCCATGACCACGATCCGATCCGTCGCCATCGTCGGCGCAGGCCAGATGGGCGCAGGCATCGCCCAGGCCGTGGCCGCGGGCGGCTATCAGGTGTTGCTTTACGACGCCGCCGCCGACCGCGTGCCCCAGGCCCAGGCCGCCATCGCGGCCAGCCTGGCCCGGCAAGTGGGTCGCGGCCTGACCGACCAGGGCGCGGCCGACGCCACCCTTTCGCGCATCACGGCGACAGCCTCGCTGGCCGCCGCCGCCAAGGCGGACCTGGTAATCGAGGCCGCGGTCGAGGACGAGGCCGTCAAGAAGGCGATCCTGGTCGATCTCGTCCCGCATCTGGGTCCGGACACCCTGCTGGCCTCCAACACCTCCTCGATCTCGATCACCCGGCTGGCCTCGGTCACGGACCGGCCTGACCGGTTCATCGGCCTGCATTTCATGAAGCCGGCACCGGTGATGAAGCTGGTCGAGATCGTGCGCGGCATCGCCACCTCGGCCGCCACCTATGAAACGGCCGTCGCCTTCGCCGAGTCGCTGGGCAAGACCACGACCAATGCCGAGGACTTCCCCGCCTTCATCGTCAACCGCATCCTGGTGCCGATGATCAATGAGGCGATCTACACCCTGTACGAGGGCGTCGGGAACGTCGCCTCGATCGACAAGGCGCTGAAGCTGGGCGCCAACCATCCGATGGGCCCGCTGGAACTGGCGGACTTCATGGGGTTGGACGTCGTCCTGGCGATCATGAACGTGCTGCATGAAGGCCTGGCCGACACCAAATACCGGCCCTGCCCCCTGTTGGTGAAATATGTCGAGGCCGGCTGGCTGGGTCGCAAGTCCGGGCGCGGCTTCTACGACTATTCCGGCGACACGCCGGCACCGACGCGGTGAGTCCGGCGCGATGATCACGATCCCCGAAAGGCCCGAAGATTTTCCCGGTCAGGAGCGGGTGACCTGGCGGCGTGAACCGTACCGTATCGTGCTGGCCTCGCTGCTCGGCGCGATGTGGCCGCCGTTGATCCTGACCCTGCCGATCTGGCCGCCCGCCAGCTGGTTCGGCCTCGAGATGGACTGGCGGCTCAAGGTGCTGGCGCTCGGCCTGCTGGCCGTGCCCGGCGGGCTCTGGCTGCTGGACAAGGAGCGGATGCAGAACGGGCGGCCCGTGTCCCGTCTCGGGGTGATCTGGCGCTTCATGTTCTACGGCGGCCTGCTGTCGGCGGCCCTGGGGGCCCTGTTCGCCGTGTTCCAGGCGGTGCTGCAGTGGTTCAACGCCGCCAATGTCGGCGAGGCGGTGGGGGGCAGCGAGACCTCGCTGCTGATCTACGGCGTCGGCGGGCTGGCGGTCGCTGTTCTGGTCGGCATCAGCTACGCCCTGTGGGCCGGCCTGTGCGCCGCCTTCATCGCCTTCAGGCCCCAGCCTGAGGTTCGCGACCGGCTCGGCCTGATGGGCGACCGCGACCAGGCCTGACCGCCGCGGGCCCCGCCCGTTACACAGAATTCAGTTTCGGAACGGCATCGCTTCCGCCAAGCTGGCCCTCGCCAGATGGGGGGAAATGTCATGGCCGCTGCTGAAATCAACGACGCCGGTGCGCCCGCGCCGCTCACCAAGCTGGGGCCGGTCGCCAGCGGGGAGCGGTTGTTCAGCCTGGACATGGTCCGCGGGCTGGCCGTGCTGGGGATCCTGGCCGTCAACGCCATGACCTTCGCCTGGCCCTGGGCGGTCGTGTCCAATCCGCCCCTGCAGACAGGCTTCGACGCCGAGGCCGCCCAGGCCTGGCAGATCATGCACGTCTTCTTCCAGGACAAGATGCGCACCCTGTTCTCGATGCTGTTCGGGGCCTCGATCTTCCTGATCGGTGGCGAACGCGCGGACAAGGCGCGGGGCAAGCTGTTGCGCGGCCGCCTGTTCTGGCTGGCCGTCTTCGGCCTGATCCATGGACTGGCCTTCTGGTTCGGCGACATCCTGCTGCTCTACGCCTGGACCGGGCTGTTCGTGATGCTGGTCCGGTCGTGGAGCGCGCGCAGCCTTCTGATCGCGGGCGTCAGCCTGAACCTGATCTGCACGGCCCTGTATGTGGGCATGATGTCCCTGCTGGCCTTCGCGCCGCCGGAGGCCCTGGCCGGCGCGATGGAGGGCTCCGGCTGGGGCGGTGATCCGGCCAAGCTGACCGCGTCGATCGCCGCCTTCCAGGGCGACGCCCTTTCAGTCAGCCTGGCCCAGGTGAACACCTGGCTTCAGTCCGCCCCCGCCATGCTCATCTTCTTCCTGCCGGCGACGGCGGCCCTGATGATGATCGGCATGGGCCTGTTCAAGTCGGGCTTCCTGGCCGGCCGTTCGCCGGCCTGGCTCTATGGCCTGTTCATCGCCGCCGGGGCCGGGTCGCTGTGGCTGGTCTGGCAGGAAACCTCGGCCTTCGTGGGCGCGGGCTTCCCCTTCGTCGAGACGATGACCAAGCCCTACAACAGCTTCCTCGCGCCGTTCATTTCGCTCGGCTACGCCAGCCTGCTGATCCTGCTGGCGCGGTTCGGGCTGAAGCTGATCCTGACGCCGCTGGCCTGCGCCGGGCGGATGGCCTTCACCAACTACCTCACCCAGACCCTGATCATGACCACCATCTTCTACGGCGGGCGGGGACTGGGTTGGTACGGCCAGATCGGCTGGCCCGAGATGTGGATGATCATCGGCGGCGTCTGGGCGGCGCAACTGATCTGGTCGCCGCTGTGGCTGTCGGTGTTCCAGATGGGTCCGCTGGAGTGGGGCTGGCGCTGCCTGACGTACAAGCGGATGGTGCCGCTGCGCAGGGCCTAGGGCTTGGGGCCTAGGGCTTGGGGCTTAGGGCTTAGGGCTTGGGGAAGGGCCTGAATTGGGTCGGGCTTGCGCCGCCTCCGCCCTAACCTCTGGTCCCTAATCCCTACTCCCTCTAAAGACGCGGCATGACCACCGACGCCGCCGCTCCCGCCCGCCCCGAAGCCCGTAATCCGCGGGGGTTTGCCGACCGCCGCGGCCGTGACCTGATCGCCGAGCGCCGGCTCGTCCAGCGCGTGTCCGAAGTCTATGAGCGCTGGGGCT